>JAYSYY010000012.1:0-2251 GCA_043727215.1 Chitinophagaceae bacterium
CTGGAATATGATCTCCCCCTTATCATACTCTTCGTTAACATAATGTATGGTGATGCCACTTTCGGTTTCGCCTGCTTTAATAACGGCTTCGTGTACACGAAGACCGTACATACCCTTCCCACCAAACTTTGGGAGTAATGCCGGATGAATATTTATAATACGTTCGGGAAAAGCGCTTATGAAAGTGTCCGGTATTTTCCACAGGTAGCCGGCGAGTACCAGATGAGTTATTTGTTTTTCTTTGATATAGGCAAGCAACTCTTTTTCATCAGCTGGGTTTTTGCTGATCAACCGCGTATGTATATTATTTTTTTCTGCTATACCTAAGACGCCTGCATCTTTTCTATTGCTGACGATGAGTTCTACTTTAAAATCACCCAAATTGTGAAAAGAAGATATGATCTTCTCAGCGTTGCTTCCAGTACCTGAGGCAAAAATGGCAATCTTATAGCTGGATTTCATTTTTAATATGCCTACCGCCCGAAGGAACTTTTTTTCGAATTTCCAGAAGAAGGCAAATTGACCAAAAAGAAACCCAAAAAACAAAATGAAAACCTGGTAACCAATGACTAGAACCAACGCTTTTAAACCCCACCATCCGGCGGAATATTTTTCAACGTCCAACCAATCTGTTATCCCCCTGCTAACCCAGGCCGTGAACGTTCCGGTGACCGCGAAGGTGCATAATATTAAAAAAAACTGCCATCCCCTGACACCCCATTTCCTTTGAAGGTTTTCTAGCATGTTGCAAATTTGCGGAAAGGAAACGATTTAACACTTTTCATTTTTTGGGGATAACCCCCGAACTTTTTTGACTTACAAATACATGACAATAATAATATTCAATCTTCTATAATCTCTTGAAAGCCACGCCAGTCCTACGAAAAAAAAATATTTAATTGTTGGTTTTATGTCAACATCCTGTCTTATTTTTGCATCCAATTCAGGAAATTTTCCACATTAGCCCCGATAAGTATGAGTCGCTATAGAAAAATCATTAACACAATCTTTCCAAATCTTCTTTTCCTTTTTTTTATATTCCTTAGTTTCAATGCATCCGCGCAGACAGATGGTGAAGGCCTTTTCAAGGCAAATTGCGCCAACTGCCACAAGCCTGATGCAGACTTTACCGGTCCGGCATTGAAAGGATGGAAAGACAGAGTGCCTGCGGGCGATTGGATCTACGAATGGGTACATAATCCGGGAGCAAAGATCGCAAGTGATCCGTATGCTAAAGCACTTCAGGCCAAATGGAAGACTGTAATGACCGCTTTCCCACAGCTTGACAACGCGCAGATCGACCTGATAATGGCTTACATTGATAATTACGCACCGCCGGTTGCTGCAGTTGCTGCAGGCGGAGGAGCCGCACAGCCGGAATCAGATAACTCCCTGCTGTTTGGTATCCTTACGCTCGTATTAGCATTAGTTGCCTTCATTTTATTACAAGTCAACAGTAACCTCCGTAAACTAACCGACGAAAAAGAAGGTGTTTTACGTGGTGAACCTGTCCCTTTTTACCGCAACAAAAGCTACCTGATGATGGGTATTCTGCTTTTAGCAGGCCTTGGTGGCTTCTTTACAGTAGAAGCTTTAGTGGGGTTAGGTAGGAGCAAAAATTATCAGCCCGAACAACCTATTTATTATTCTCACAAAGTGCATGCGGGCACAAACCAGATCAGTTGTCTTTATTGCCACGGAGGCGCACAGGATAGCAAACATGCAAACATTCCTTCCGTTAATGTCTGTATGAACTGCCATATGTCAGTAAAAGAATATAAAGGTGAAGCCATTGTGAAAGAAGACGGTAAGTCAGTAAACGGAACAGCAGAAATTCAGAAATTATATAAATATGCGGGATGGAATCCTGATACGCAAGCTTACAATCCCGATAACAACGGTGATGGTATGCCTGATGGATCGCAGCCAATTCCCTGGGTGAAAGTGCACAACCTTCCTGATCACGTTTATTTTAACCATAGCCAACACGTAAAAGTTGGAAAACAACAATGTCAGAATTGTCATGGTAATATTCAGGAAATGCCTGAGGTGTATCAGTTTTCAAACCTGAGCATGGGATGGTGTATCAACTGTCACCGTGAAAGCAAAGTTGATTTTGTAAATGAGAGTGGCGAAGGAAACAAGTTTTATGGCATTTATGAAAAGTTTCATAATGATATAAAGAAAGGAACCTTAGACAGTGTTACTGTTGAGCACATTGGCGGAACCGAATGTCAAAAATGCCACTATT
>JAYSYY010000013.1:0-46608 GCA_043727215.1 Chitinophagaceae bacterium
CATAATTTTCAGAATACCAAACATTTTTTATAAAAAAAGCCGGATTATTTTTAATCCGGCTATCGTTAATCGACCTGTGATCTTTATTTATTTGATTGCTTTCTGCATCGGATTGCCTCCTGCACTGGCACCCCTCGCTGCACCGGACCTGGACTTAAACAGTTGAAATTTAGAAGGTTCGGCGGGAACATTCCATCTGTTATTCTGCTCATTGGTATCGGCAGTTTCCCTCATCGGATCCAGCCGGATAGAAGCCACTTCTTTGTCTTTCAAAAATGTCTTCACAACCTTGTTTTCATTTTTTCTCCAGACCTGGGCATCTATGCGGGTAGTGTCTTTACTACCGTCCTTATAAGTCCATTCTATTATAATAGGCATCACCAGCCCTCCTTTATTGGAAAAAGTGAGCTCATACATATTTTTTGTGCCGGCGATCCGGGTTTTCTCCGCGTTGGTGAAGAAATCAGTATTAGCGGGAATCGTAAGTGAAGAAGCTTTCTCATCTACTTTCGCAAGGCCACGGGCATAATTCCAGTAAAAATCCCTAAGGCTGGTATCCGCATCTGTCGCAAAGGTGATTTTACGATCCTGTCGGTTCCTGATTTTAGATACATCTTCAAAGTTGTTCAATATTGGTCTCGCCACGTTTTGTGTAACAGTGGAACTGTTAATGTTTCGGGACACAGGCTCAAGGCTTAGGTTGGCCCACTTCACGGTGTCTAAAGAAATGTCACAAGGATCTGTTCCATAGAACCAACCCCTCCAAAACCAATCCAGGTCTTCTGCGCTTGCATCTTCCATCGTACGAAAAAGGTCCGCAGGTGTGGGGTGTTTGAAAGCCCATCTCCTCGCGTACTCCTTAAAAGCATAATCAAACAGCTCCCTGCCCATGATGGTTTCCCTTAATATATTTAAGCCTGTTGCAGGTTTGCTGTATGCATTTGGTCCAAACATGATGATGTTCTCACTATTGGTCATGATAGGCTCCAGCTGATCTTTCGGCATTTTCATATAATCCACTATCTTATATGCAGGTCCTTTACTGACGGGGAATTTATTATCCCACAACTCCTCTGTCAGGTATTCGACAAAAGAATTTAAACCTTCATCCATCCAGGTCCACTGTCTTTCATCGCTGTTGATGATCATTGGGAAAAAGTTATGGCCCACTTCATGGATCACTACACCCAGCATCCCGTTCTTTGTGCCTTCACTGTATGTACCGTCCTTTTCAGTCCGGCCAAAGTTGAAGCAGATCATCGGGTACTCCATCCCATTAGATGCCTCCAGGCTTTGTGCCACCGGGTAGGGGTAGGGAATGGTAAATTTCGAATACGTTTTAATCGTGTGCGCCACTGCCTTTGTGCTGTATTTACGATAAAGGTTATAGGCCTCCCTGCCATACCCACTCATGCACATCACTTTTTTCCCTTCTACATTCACCGGCATGGCATCCCATACAAATTTGCGGCTGCTGCCCCATGCGAAATCGCGCACCATATCTGCCTTAAATACCCAGGTTTTTTTCTTGGTTGATTTTTGTTTTTCTTTTGCTACGGCTTCCTTCAGGGTAACAACTTCAACCACGTCTTTTGCGGTTTGGGCTTTCTGCCACCGCGACATTTCAGTGGCAGAGAGCACTTGTGCATAATTCTGCCCCTGCCCCGTTGACATTACAACGTGATCGGCCGGAACCGTCATCGCCACTTTGTAGTTGCCAAAAATGAGTGCAAACTCACCCGAACCGGCAAACTGGTGATTTTGCCAGCCCTGGAAGTCACTGTACACACAAAGGCGTGGGAACCATTGCGTCATCGTGTACACGTCATTTCCGTCTTCAGGAAAATATTCATAACCACCCCTTCCGCCAGACTTTGAGCGGTCGGATATATTGTAATTCCACTCTATCCTGAATACAAACTGCTGTCCTGGTTTCAGCGCCTGGGGCAATTCTACTCTCATCATCGTTTTATTGATAGTATATTTCAGTGGGGCACCCAGGGCGTTGGTTACCTTAGTAATATTGTGGCCATACTCACGGTCTTTCTTACCACTCAATCTTTCAATATCCGTTTCTGATAACGTTCTCTGCATGAAATTGCTCGTCTGAAAACCGGAATTGTTCACTGAACTATGTTGATTTTCGTCCAGCTGCAACCAGAGATAGGTCAGTACATCCGGGGAATTATTGAAGAAAGTAAGCGTTTCTTTCCCATTAAGTCGCCTATTCGGTTCGTCCAGTTCGCAAACAATATCATAATCACAACGCTGCTGCCAGTATTTTGGCCCCGGGGCACCGCTTGCTGTCCGGTATTCATTGGGTGTAGGCAAAATGGTCCCTAATTGTTCGAACCGGTTGCCATGGTTACTGCCGGGATTGTTCTTAATATCCTGGGCATAGCTCCAGATGGTAAAAACAAAGAAAAAAAGAATACAAATTGATTGTTTCATTGGTTTAATTTGAATTGAGTATGCTAATGATGAGCTGAATTACTTTATAAATTTAAATGGGCAGGTTTTTAATGGTCAGTACTACCGAAAATACAAGGGCTATCCCCGACAAACTCCAAACCCACCATTTCCTGTTTAATGCCAGCTTGTTCACAAAGAGATAGCTAAGCAATAGCACAATTGCTACTACCACCAACTGTCCGGCTTCCAGGCCGGAGTTAAATCCGAGCAGCGGGACTGTAACTGACTGTGACTCCACCAACATAAAACGAATGGTATTAGCAAATCCAAGGCCATGTATCAACCCAAACAGTAGCGCCAGGACATATTGGAGCCGGTAAGACTCCGGGTGAAAATTTCTGCGGAAAAAATTGACGACCGCTGTAGTCAGGATGGTGACCGGTATTAAAAACTCTACCCACACAGGATCGGCCTGTACGAGATTGTATGTACTCGATGCAAGTGTAAGGGAATGGCCTACCGTGAAAGCCGTCACGAGTATCAATAGTTCCTTCCAGTTGTCTGCCAGGTAAATAGCCGCCAGTGTAATGATAAAAAACTGGTGGTCCAGGGCATTCTTGCTAATAATATGCTTCCAACCTAAATCAAAATAAAATGCAAAATCATTCATACTGCCCTTTTCGCTGAATCGCTTTATGCTATGTTTGTGAACAAATATCTTTAAATTTAATTGTAAACCCCCATCTCAGTGCCCAATGGCAAGTATTTTATATAAATGGTTTTTGACGGCTGGTCTTAGTTTGATTATTTCTAATGTGTCTACCCACCCTATATACGTGAGCGTGATAGAAGTAGAACATAACGCTAAGGGTAAAACGCTGGAAATCAGTTGCAAGCTTTTTACAGATGACCTGGAAAAGGTATTAAGAACAACTTACAAGATTCCCGTTGACCTTATCAATCCAAAAGACAAACCAGCAATGGACAGGCTAATCAATGATTATGTTCAAAAGCATTTTAAAGTCTCCGCAGATAATCGTCTTCTTGCCTTAAAGTACCTGGGATTTGAACAGGTAGAGGAAGGGATCTACAGCTATTTCGAGGCTGAAAATATAGCGGCGGTAAAAAATATAACGATCTTTAATGACCTGTTATATGAGTATAAGCAGGAGCAGATGGGGTTGTTGCATATAACGGTAAACGGTACACGAAAAAGTACCAAGTTGGTGAATCCCAGTGACAAAGTTGCTGTGAACTTCTAAACTTCTTCCATTTCTTCTTTCAATTCCTCGGAAATGGTCACCAATATCTTATCGATCCGCTGACCATCCATGTCTATTATTTCAAATTTGAAATCTCTCCATTCAAATCTTTCTCCTGTGTTAGGAATGTGTTCCAGTTCGTGCAGCACAAAACCTGCCACTGTATCAAAGTCCTGGTCATCCTGGTTCATCCAGTCAGCGCGCTCAAAATAACTGAGGAAGTTATAAAAATGAATCTGCGCATCTACGAGGAAACTGCCATCCTCCCTTTTCACGATCTCGTATTCTTCCTGCCCGCTCTGAGGCACATCACCAACGATTGCCTCCAGGATGTCATTAAGGGTGATCATCCCTTCCATAGTGCCATATTCATTTACGATGAAGCAGGTGTGAATTTTTGTAGATTTAAATTTCTCAAGTAGCTGGTAGGCCTTGTTATTTTCGGGCACAAACAAAGCGGGCTTTGCCAGAGCTTGTAGCGGTGTACCCGGATCTGCTTTAAAAAGGTCTTTGATACTGATCAGTCCTTTGATATCGTCTACCGTGCCGTCACACACCGGGTAAGTGCTGAAGGTCAGTTCTTCCTGTTTGTTCCTGATCTCTTCTACGGTTTCCCTAATATCGAACCAGATAATGTCTGTGCGATGCGTCATTAATGAAGTAATACTGCGGTCGCCCAGGTGAAAAACCCGCTCAATGATCACTTTTTCACCTTCTTCGATCGAGCCATGTTCACTTCCTTCTGAGATCATTGCCTTTATTTCTTCCTCCGTCACGGCACTGTCGCTATGGGTTTTAATTTTCAGTATGCGGAAGATCAGGTTAGAAATAAAACCCAGCAGGCCGACAATGGGGTAGGCTATTTTCGATAAGAAATTAGTTGGGACAGCCACAAACAATGCGATTTGCTGTGCCCGGAGCAAAGCGATTCGTTTTGGGATTAACTCACCGAAAATGATGGATAAAAATGTCACGATGATCACTACCAGGGATGTGGACACCGCTTCGGCGTACGGTTGCAGGAAAGTTATCTTCTCAATGGAAGGTTGCAGGTCCTTGCTGAATTTTTCACCTGAATACAAACCCGTAAGGATACTTATGAGCGTAATGCCAACCTGCACCGTTGATAGAAATTTATCAGGATTTTCTGCGAGTTTCAGGGCGGTGGCAGCTTTAATGCTTCCTTTATTTTTGAGGGCTTCCAGTTTCCCTTTCCGTACACTCACCAGGGCCATCTCCGTCATCACGAAAAGTGCGTTCAAAAAAATAAGGAATAATAATATAAAAACTTCGATCATTGTTTTTCTTTATAAAAGCGAATAGTGTTTGTTAAACTGATTTGCCGACAAATATCCGAAAAGAAAGCCAACCAGCCCTCCGGCTATTACATCCAGGGGAAAATGTACGCCAACATACACCTGTGCGTACACTACCAGCAAAGCCCATGCGAAAAAAGTCCAAACCCACCTTCCGATGTGTTGGTTCAGCGTAAAATAAAAAAAAGCAGCTAAGCCAAAATGGTTTGCAGCGTGCGAGGATGTAAAACTTGAGCTCTGTGGCCGGTAGCTGAGCAGAAATCGAAGGTTACCTGCTAGTTCGGGGTCATTACAAGGCCTCAGCCGCATGATATTCTCTTTAATAAAGTCACTGCTGATAATATTGGTGAGGCCGGCAGTAGCTGCAGCAAAAACGATCCACCATATCCCGGTTTTTTTAAAGTTAAAGAGCACCAGCAACAGCATGAACAGGTAAAAGGGCCCCCAGATATTCTGGTGCCTCAGTAGTGGCATACTACCATCAAGTATAGCGCTGTTCCATTTCGAATTAATTAGAATAAAAAGTTGTTTGTCCAGTTCCAGGAGCTGTTCCATACTCAAAATATAGTCAAAATTAATTAAACTAACTTTGCCGCTGTTTTAAATTATTCCCGATGTTTTTACTCAACAGGATGCCTAAGTTGCTCCGGTGGATCAGTATGACCATGTTCTTGTTGCTTGTACTGATGTTTTTTTATCGCTTATTTTTTTTCTATTACTACGGGCAAGCGGGCAGGCCCATCACCGGTTCTGCCTTTTTCCTAGGATCGAGGTACGATGCCCGGGTGGTTGCCGTTGTTGGTCTGGTTATGATGCTCACTTGTCTTATTCCTGTTTTAGATCCTTTTAAAAATAAAAGCGCCAAGAAGATTTGGGTGGGTATCCTCACACTCATTTTTCTCATCTTCCTGCTGTTCTATGCTGCCGATTTTTATCACTACGACTATCTTCAACAGCGTTTGAGTGCATCTGTTTTTAATTTCCTGCCTGATGCAAAAATATCTTTCACAATGATGGCGCAGACCTACCCGCTGGTGACCATCTCAATAGCGATCATCTTGTTGTTGGGTGTATATGCATGGCTCAGCACCAAAATACTCAATCGGATAGCCGGCGCTGAATCCCTTGGACCCAGAAAACAACGGAAATGGCCTTTTCTCGCTGCAGGACTATTAATGGGGGCACTGATCTTTGGCAGGCTGGGGCAATACCCTCTTCGCTGGAGTGATGCCTTTTCATTGAACGATGATTTTAAGAGTAATGCGGCACTGAATCCCTTCCAGAGTTTTTTCAGTTCCCTTAAATTTAAAAATTCATCTTATGATCTGAAAGAAGTAAAGGCGGCTTATCCTTTAATGGCTGATTACCTGGGTGTACCCGAGCCTTCGGCAGCCCGCCTCAATTTTACGAGGTATTACCAGTTTCCCCCGGCTGCTGGTGGGATGCCGAACATTATCGTAGTGATCTGCGAAAGTTTTAGCGCCCATAAAAGTTCGATGTATGGCAACCCTTTAAATACCACCCCTTTTTTTGACAGCCTTAGCAGGAATGGTGTTTTTTTTGACCGATGTTTTACGCCCGCCTTCGGTACTGCAAGGGGCGTGTGGGCCACTATCACAGGTACGCCGGATGTGGAAAGCCCGAAGACAGCGAGCAGAAATCCTGCTGCCGTAGACCAGCATAGCATCATCAATGATTTTGCGGGGTATAACAAATTTTATTTCCTGGGGGGCAGCACCACCTGGGCTAATATCCGTGGAGTACTTACCAATAATATCCGGGGATTAAAGATAGTGGAAGAAGATAACTTCGACGCGGGTACAGTGGACGTGTGGGGAATTAGTGACAAGGACCTTTTCCTGGCGGCTAATAAAGAAATGGCCCTCCAGTCTAAACCTTTTTTTACAATCATCCAGACAGCTGGTAACCACCGGCCTTATACCATTCCCTCCGAAGACCTGCACGAATTCAAACTCGCAAAACACCCCGCTGACAGCCTTAGAAAATATGGATTCTCCGGCAATGAAGAGTTAAATGCATTTCGATATTCGGATTTTAGTTTTCGAAAATTTATCAGTGCTGCCTCCAGGGAAAAGTATTTTCAGAATAGCATTTTTATTTTTGTGGGTGATCATGGATTAAGAGGAGATGCAGGCCCATTATTCCCGCAGAGTTTTACCCGGCAGGGTATTGCGGCCGAACATGTGCCGCTTTTATTTTATGCACCGGGAAGGTTAGCTTCGCAACGGGTAAGGGCGGTGTGTTCCCAACTCGATATTCTGCCTTCTGCTGCATTCCTTGCGAAACAATCTTATACCAATACCACCCTGGGGCGGAACCTGTTTGACAGCACTGATAGAAAAGAACGGTATGCTTTTATCGCCGACCCGGATACGAGGTTTATCGGCCTGGTGAGCAATCAATATTATTACGGAAGAAATCTGAACACGGGGATAAATGAATTTGTGTCTGTTACAGATAACAGGCTGGTGCCGGTAGATCCTGGAACAGATAGTGTGCGGGCATCCATGGCTGCTCTCACAGAAGCCTGGTACCATACTTCCCGCTACCTTTTGCTCAATAATAAAAAGCAGAAAAACTAGTTATTATTTTATTTTTTTTGCTATCATTACCAGCCTTGGCGACTTGCGGACATCATAATTGGCAAAGGAATAATCGCCGAAAACTTCCTGTATCTGCAGCCCCTGGTAGGCAAACATTTCTGTGAAATCGCCCAATGAAAACTTCGCTACTTTTTCAGTGTAAATAAAGGGTTCCTGCAGGGCCTCATCCTCTATCAGGATCTTTTTGTAGAAGTGTGTTTCGTCATACCATTTCGTAATCAGGAAATTTACATCGTCCACCATTTTTTCGGACTGGTGCACGGTATGGTCTTCCGCGTAGTGTACATTTAGGTAATCCATCACGAATATGCCATCCTTTTTCAGGGCCTGGGAAATGGTGCGGATGGCATTATCGTGCTCGCGTTGCGTTCGGAAATAGCCAAAGCTTGTAAAAAAATTGAAAGCATAAACGAAATAGTTGATCCAAAAAGGGAGGCGCATATCCTGCTGGTAAAAATGGAGGTTTTCCCCTTCATTCAACAAAGCTTCTTTGATACTGTCTTCGCTGAGATCTATACCTGTTACGTCATAGCCTTTGCCGGCCAGCTGCATAGAATGCCTTCCCTTGCCGCATGCCACATCCAGCATACGCGCCCCGTGGGGAGGCTTCAGGTAGTCTATCAACTGGTTAATAAAAGCCGCGGCTTCTGTTTTATCCCTATTAAAATATAGCTGGTGATAGTAAGGAGAGTTAAACCAATCTTTGAACCAGGGCTGCTGCATGGAGCAAAGGTAATTGGAGAAACGCAATAAGTCAATGGCTGATAAGCGTATACATCGCCTGTAATTATTATGGCCTCATTAAGCAGAACAGTCCCTGGTAGTTTTGTCTCTTTTTCGCGCTCCGGCAGCCGGTCTTTGCACGCAAACCTGCCAACTCTTCCTTATCTTTACCATCCCTAAAATTGGTGAACATGTCGCTCATAAAAAGTATATCCGGGATACGAGGAACTATCGGAGGAAGCACGAATGATAACCTCACCCCACTGGATGTGGTCAAATTCGCAGCTGCTTATGGAACATGGATCATGGAGCAGGGTACAAAGAAAAACGGAAAATCCAGGAAAAAAATAATAGTCGGCAGAGATGGACGTATCAGTGGTGCCATGGTAAAAAACCTGGTGATCGCAACCCTCAACGGCCTGGGCATCGACGTAGTGGATCTTGACCTGAGTACAACCCCAACCGTGGAAATGGCAGTGGTTTTTCATAAAGCAGATGGAGGTATTATCCTTACTGCAAGTCACAATCCAAAGGACTGGAATGCCTTGAAATTACTGAATAACAAGGGTGAATTTATAAGCGGTGAGGAAGGGCAGACGATCCTGAAGCTTGCGGCGGAAGAAGCATTCGTTTTTGCGGGAGTGGACAGCCTTGGCTCCACCACAACCGATGACTGCATGTTGGGCGAGCACATCAGCGCCATCTTAAAAAATAAACTCGTGGATGTGGAGGCGATCACCTCAGCCAATTTTAAAATTGTTGTAGATGTTGTGAATAGTACAGGGGCCGATGCTGTGCCAGCCTTGCTGAAGGCAATAGGGGTTGAAAATATCGTTGTATTAAACGGGGAGGTCAATGGAAAATTTGCACACAACCCGGAACCTTTGCCCGAAAATCTTACGGGCCTGAGCCAGGAAGTGATAAAACAAAAAGCCAGCCTTGGTATTGCAGTAGACCCGGATGTGGACAGGCTTTGTTTCGTATGTGAAGATGGGAGTATGTTTGGCGAGGAATATACCTTAGTGGCTGTGGCGGATTACGTATTAAGTATACAAAAAGGAAATACGGTGAGCAATTTGTCCTCTACCAAAGCCCTGAAGGATATCACGGAAAAGCATGGCGGGCAATATTTTGCAAGTGCAGTAGGCGAGGTGAATGTTGTGAACACCATGAAAGAAAACAACGCCGTGATCGGTGGCGAAGGCAATGGCGGCATCATCGTTCCGGATCTACACTATGGAAGAGATGCTTTGATAGGAATCGCATTGTTCCTAAGCCACCTTGCAAAAAGCCATAAAAGTATAAAACAACTGCGCAACACCTACCCCGATTATTTCATCAGTAAAAACAAGATCGTGCTCGAAAAGGGCATTGATGTGAAAACAGTTTTTGAAAAAATTAAAAATAAATACCATCATAACCCGGTAAATGAAATTGATGGCCTGAAGATAGAATTTGATAATGATTGGGTGCACCTGAGAACCAGCAACACGGAACCCATTATCCGCATTTATGCAGAAAGTAATTTTGAAACAACTGCTGATAATATCGCCATGCGTTTAATGAAGGATATTAAAGAGGCGATTTAAGGGCCCAGGCCCCCTCCGCCCCCTAAAGGGGGAACTGCGAAGGCTCCAAGGTTTGTGACCTGCTTCTGTAAGTAAGTTCTTCAAATTTGAAAGAGACCGAATAAATTTTTAACCTTGAAATCAAGTTCCCCTTTAGGGGACAGGGGTTGTTTATGAGAATATATTTTGACAATGCAGCCACCACAGCGCTGGACCCGCAGGTACTGGAAACGATGATGCCCTACCTCACCCAAAAGTTTGGTAACCCTTCTTCTATTTATTCCTATGGGCGGGAAACAAGGATAGCTATTGAAACGGCTCGCAAATCGGTGGCCAAAATTCTCAACGCTCACCCGGCCGAAATATTCTTTACGAGTGGTGGCACAGAAAGCAGTAACACCGCTATCCAGGCCTCTGTAAGGGATCTGGGCTGCCGGCATATTATTACTTCCCCCATAGAACACCATGCGGTGTCGCACACGGTGAGTCACCTCGACAATATGGATCTCGTAAAAGTCAGTTACGTTAGGCTATTGCCGAACGGCCATGTAGATATGGAAGACCTAGAGAAGTTGCTGGCAGTATCTGAAGTAAAAACATTGGTATCGCTCATGCATGCCAACAACGAGATCGGTAATATTTTAGATATTCATACAGTAGGAGAACTCTGTAAATTATACAATGCTATTTTTCATAGCGACACTGTGCAGACAGTCGGCCATTTTCCTTTTGACCTCCGGGATACGCCGGTTCATTTTATAACAGGTGCCGCGCACAAGTTCCATGGCCCTAAAGGTGTGGGCATGTTGTATATCAACGAGAATGTGCGCATCAAACCTTTCGTTCACGGTGGCGGACAGGAGCGTAATATGCGTGCAGGTACGGAAAATATCTACGGCATCGTGGGGTTTGCAAAAGCACTTGAACTGGCTACAGCCAATTATGAAAATGATAGTGCATTCATTGGCACACTGAAGTATTATATGCACGAGCAACTAAAAAAGCATATTCAAGGTATTGCCTTCAATGGTGACACACTTGGTAGCAGCCTTTATACCGTGCTTAGTGCGAGTTTCCCGAAAACAGAAAAATCAGAAATGATGTTGTTTAACCTGGACATCAATAATATCTGCGCAAGTGGTGGCAGTGCCTGCACCTCAGGGGCCGACCAGGGCAGCCATGTGATCAGGGCCATCAATAATAACCCAAACCAGGTGACGGTAAGGTTTAGTTTTAGTAGACACAATACAAAAGCCGAGGTGGATGAGGTGGTAGAAAAATTGAAAGAACTTATCTAGTTTCAAAAACGGGCATTCAAAGCCAAACCTATGGTTTGGTTTTTTAAAAAAATTCTGCATGTCTATTTGGCATTGTAACCCAATCTTTCTGATAAGTGCCTGGGTAAGACAGGCAATTTCCTCCGGTCGATCAAAAAGCTATTCAGCTGCGAGACTTCTTCAAAGATATAATGTTTATCCATAGCACCCTGCAGGTAACCGGCACCGGTACTGCCGCCCGTACCTATCCTCGTGCCAATCATTCTTCTTACCATATTAATGTGCCTGTATCGCCAGTTTCCAAGTTGGTTGTCTATCTCCAGGAGCGTATCCAGTAATTGAAATGGGAGTTCAAGCATCGGGTAGCCGCGGTATAACATAATAAACAACGCAGACCTGCAGGCTTTTGGGCTAAGCGATCTTTCAGTGTCATTCTCTGCGCTAAAAAATATTTTTTGGTAACCTGCCAGGTTATTTTTTTCTGCATCTGCCAGGCTGCCGGAATATATTTTTTCATATTCGGTCCAGAATGTTGTGTCCCCCCAATATTGGTTATCTTCTGCAAAGGGCATACGTTCCAGCCATTTATTGATCAGCTCAATCACTGACTGGCCATCTTCGTTTTCTTTAATAATATCGATCTCTTTCTGCTGAAGCTGGGAAATATAATATTCCTGGCCGTGTCTTTTTCCAAATCTTAGTCCCAGCCTTGCTTCAATTATTTTAAACTGCCAGCTCTGGAATCCTGAAGCGGGCCGTAACATATCCCTGAAGTCAAGGAAATCCATCGGGCTCATCGTTTCCAATATGTCTATCTGTTGCACAAGTACTTTTAAGATAGTGACCACCCGCTGCATCCGGTGCACCACGGTCTGCATTTCCGGTGAATTATCATTTAATTGTGGCTGGCTCATGATACCGATAACAGAATTAACCTCAAACAAAATTTGTTTGAACCATAGTTCATAAGCCTGGTGGATAATAATGAATAACATTTCATCGTGTGCCGGCTCGTTTCCCTCCTTAAAACTCTCGGGCTGTTGAGATTCGATTATCCTGTCTAGTTGTAAATATTCCCCGTAGTAAACCGGTTTGTGTGGCATCTGCAATTTTTTTGCAAATTTAATTCATTTACCGGTCCATAGACCATAGCCGATGGCCGGTAGCGATTCCCCCTTCCAGAGTTCCTTCATTATTTTGCTATCTGTAGCGTAGGCAATACCCGTAAATAATCAACAATCAATCACTCCCTGTTCTTAGGAAACTCCTTGTTTTTTAAAACATGACGGACGTGATAGGAGCGGGCCTGCAGTGAGACCAGGCATGATAGATGGAATATAGTCCATAGGATATCATTACTGATGGAGTATGAAGCATAAAGTTAGTCAGACCAACTTTGGTTTATCTTATCAAAATGGACGTCCCCTTCTGTTCCACCCTTCTGTTAGTCTCTATATGGGTATAGTTTAGCACCCATACATAGGTTCCGGCATCAGCACCCTGTCCCTTGAACGTGCCGTCCCATTTGTTTGTCCAGTTACCGGTGAAAAATACGCGTTGACCAAAACGGTTGTAAACGCTGAAATTTAGTTCTCTTGCTTTATAAGCATTCAATGGATACAGGTAATCGTTAAGGCCATCGCCATTAGGAGTAAACGCTGTGGGCACTGCAATAAAACAGTTATTCACCACTTTTATTTTCTGGCTTGCCGTATCTTCGCAGCCAAAACTATTGCGTACCGTAAGCAGGATGGTTTCTTCCCGGGAGGTCGCTGGAACTGGGTAGGTTTGCGCGGGCGGGTTTTGTAAAACACTGCTATTGCCATTACCAAATGTCCAGTTATAAGCAATTATATTTCCTAAACTTTTATCTAAAAAAACTGCCGGATCGCTGGGGCATGCAAACTCCGGGCCTTCGAAGGCCGCAACCAGCAGGTTGTCAAAACTAATGGTGGCGGCCGCCGTATCCTTGCAGGTTCCGTTGGAAACAATAAGGGTAGCTTTCTTATCATTGAAGTCTGTGTAAGTAACCAGCGGATTTTGAAGTGGGCTTGTCGTTTGATTATCAAAATTCCAGGCCCAGGAGTTTATACCATTGCCACCCGTATGATTGTACTGCACTAGGTTCTGGTTACAGCCATACAGAATATTGGAAGTAAAAACTGCATTTACAGTATCACTTACAGTAAAGTTGATTGCAGAGCCCGCGGCTGTTTGCTGGTTGCATTCATCCAGCAAGGTATTACCATCAGTACCTGTTTGGAGTGTTAATGTATAGATGCCACCTGCCTGGATGGGTGCTGTTAATTGGATACTTATCCTGGTGGTAATACCGTTGCTGCAGGTAGCAGAAGCCCCGGTTATATTCACCGGCGAGGGCCCCGTTACACGGAAGTCACTTCCGTTAGGCGCAATTGAACTACAAATGAGCGGTTTCCGGAACACGAGTTCCAGGGTGGAGGGAGAACACCCGACTTTGGTAAGGCTGTCCATTGGCGTTGGCGTGATAGGTAATATCTGCAGCGGGATATTTTCTCCTGATGGTATTACACGATTGCAGTTGTCCAACAGCGTGTTACCATCGACACCATTACCAATAGTCAAAGTATAGTTCCCGGGTGGCAGGGGATTATTCAAAGTCAGCGTGAGCGAGTCCATATCAAAACTTGAATTGCATCCGACCCCTGTAGCAGCAATGATCGTGCTGGCAGGGCTGCTTAGTGTAAAGTCCGAACCGTTGGAGGCTAGTGTGTTACACTTCATCTTTTTGTTGAGTTTCACCCGGATGATCTTCCCATCGCAACTCGCAGTTGCAGCCTGCAGGTGCGGGTCCAGGGGATCAGTGATTACCGCCGTTCCTCCACCAAAGGACAAGGTGTAGCCTACCTGCGAATCAGTAAAATGACTAACTAGCAGGAGGTAAGTGCGTCCGGCCACAAGCGCGGGCATAGAACTGAATAAGGGTACACCCGGGCCTTCGCAGCGGACGAGCGAAGTGCCCGATATAGAGGCCCCTGTGTTACCACCTTCACCGCTCCAGTTACAAGCAACAAATAAAGCCGGGTTAGTGTAGACTTCCTGGGGGTTCCTGTTGGTAATATCGAAGAGCTGCCAGTCATAATCATCACTGATAACTGTGGGGCGTATCACGAATGCCAGTGTGCCGGAAGTGAAACAGGTGAAGCGATACCAGAACGGATTTTTATCAGTAAATAATGTGCCCGAACATTGGGAAGGCACCATGCGGTTCCCACAGATCGGGACCGATGCCTGGCTAAAAGTGGAAGTGCCACACACGGGGAATGCCGTTTCAGGATTTTGTCCCAAAGCCGCACAAACCTGGGCAAAAGCAGCAGGTGTTCCAAATAGAAGGAGCCCGATAAAGAGAATCGTTGGTTTTTTGATATTCATTTCTAAAAGGCAAAGATATTTTTTAGCCGCGATCTGCTGCATACCGCCTGTATATTCGCCTTATTGAATCTTATTTTTTATTTCCTGTAGCTTTAAAAGAGCCTCTACAGGGGTTAGCCGGTTAATGTCAGTCGCTTCCAGTAACTTTCTTATTTCATCAAAGGTGGCAGAGTGTGCATCAAAAATACTTAGTTGCATTTTGGGTATATTCAGCTCTTTGACCCTATTACTTATATGTTGTTTTTTGCCGGCAGCCGCCATTACCGGTTCATCTATATCATGTTTTTCTTCTAGTTGTGCCAGCACCTCGTTCGCCCTTTCTATGAGGGCCGGGGGCATCCCGGCCATCCGTGCTACATGTATCCCAAAGCTATGCGTGCTGCCGCCGGCAGCGAGTTTTCTTAAAAAAATGACTTTGTTACCCACTTCCTTGTTGGTGATATGATAATTTCGGATCCGGTCGAATTTATTTTCCAGTTCATTCAGTTCATGATAGTGGGTGGCAAATAAGGTCTTTGGTTTATGTGGCGATTGGTGAATATACTCGGCAATACTCCAGGCAATGGAGATACCGTCGTAGGTGGATGTGCCGCGGCCGATCTCATCTAGCAGTATCAGGCTGCGGGGTGTGATATTGTTGATAATACTGGCCGTTTCATTCATCTCTACCATGAACGTGCTTTCGCCACCACTCAGGTTATCCGATGCGCCCACCCGCGTGAAGATCTTATCTGTGAGTGGAATTTTTGCAGAGGAAGCGGGCACAAAACTTCCCATGTGTGCCATCAGTGTTATCAGGGCAGTCTGGCGCAGGATAGCACTTTTACCACTCATGTTCGGGCCGGTCAGGATGATCAGTTGCTGGTTATCGGCATCTAAACTGATATCATTGCTTATATAACTTTCGCCTGCAGGCAAATTTCTTTCTATCACAGGGTGCCGGCTATCTATTAGTTCCAGCTCATAGCCCTCATGCAGCACAGGTTTTTTGTATACGAATTGCAATGCATTATTGGCAAAACAGATCAGGTTATCCAGCACCGCCATCACGTGTCCATTTACCTGCATGGGGGCTATATAATCCTGCAATTCGTTGAGCAGTTCCTGGAAAAGTTGTTGTTCGATCTGTAAAATCCTGTCCTCGGCACCGACGATCTTTTCTTCGTATACTTTTAGTTCCGGGGTGATATATCGCTCCGCATTTGCCAGCGTTTGTTTGCGAATCCAGGTTTCAGGGACTTTCGTTTTATGAAGATTCGTTACCTCCAGGTAGTAACCAAATACATTGTTGAAACTGATCTTTAGGGAAGAAATACCGGTGCTGTGTGCTTCTTTTTGCTGCAATTCCAACAGGTAATTTTTACCACCACTTGCAATGTTTCTGAGTTCATCCAGTTCCGCATGAATACCCGTAGCAATCAGGCCTCCCTTGTTCACAGCTGCAGGTGGGTTCTCATGGATCTCTTTTAATATCTTCTCTAAAATGTAAGAACATGGATTAAGCGAATCACCCAGTCGTTTCAGGTATTCGTTATCAGACACAGCACAAATGGACTTGATCGCATCCGTCTGTTGCAGGCCGCGTGCCACCTGTAAAACCTCTCTTGGATTAATTTTCTTCAGGGGGACCTTGCTCGCAAGCCTTTCAATATCCCCCGCATGTTTGATATGCTGGTTAATCTTATTGCGGGTATCCGTTTCTTTGATCATGAATTCAACGGTATCCAGCCTTTCGTTAATGCCCAATACTTCATTTAACGGCATCAGCATCCAACGTTTCAGCAGGCGGGCACCCATCGGGGACATGGTATTATTAATCGTTTTAAATAAGCTGTTGTGTTCGCTGATGAGTTCCAGATTCCGCACAGTAAACCGGTCCATCCACAAATGGTCATCCTTGTTGATCCTTTGTAGCGAGGTGATGTGCTGGAGGTTAGGGTGCTCGGTATCTTTTAAGTAATGTAAGATGGCACCTGATGCAATGATCCCGTTTGTGAGCCCGTCTACACCAAAACCTTTGAGGCTGTGGGTGCCAAAATGTTTAAGTAAACTTTCCTGTGCATACACATCAGCAAATACCCATTCGTCCAATGCATAGGTAAAAAAGGTATTGCCAAAATATTCCTTAAAAAGCCTTTGTTTATTGCGCTGAAAAATAACTTCCGCAGGTTGCAGGCTTTGCAATAATTTATCTGCGTATTCTTTATCGCCTTCTGCGATGAAAAATTCGCCGGTACTGATATCTAAAAAGGCGATACCGATCTTTTCCTGCCCGGTTGGGCCATCCAGGCGGGCGTCTGCAAAATGCAAAGCAGCTAAAAAGTTGTTGCTGTTATGTTCGAGTAGTTTGTCGTTGGTAGCCACACCGGGTGTCACCAATTCCGTCACGCCCCTTTTTACAATACCCTTGGCCATTTTAGGATCTTCCAACTGGTCGCAAATGGCTACCCGGTAACCTGCTTTTACGAGTTTATGGAGGTAAGTATCCAGTGCATGATGGGGAAACCCGGCAAGTTCGGAGGCATCCGGGTTGCCGTTGTTTCGTTTGGTTAGGGTGATGCCCAGCACCGCTGCTGTAGTAATAGCATCCTGGCCGAATGTTTCATAAAAATCGCCCACACGGAATAACAATATCGCATCAGGGTATTTTGCCTTGATGGCATTGTGTTGTTGCATTAAGGGGGTGTCTCCAGCAGCTTTTGCCATACTTATAATTCATCAACCTGCAGCGGCCAACTTTAGAAGTGCTGCAGGATGGAAGGCAGCAAAAATAAGGCTTTGTCTCTGTATATTTTTTTGGGTCTTCCGTGGAAACGGTACCTAATTTTCCTGTTTAGTGAATATCTCTTTTTTCATCTTTTCCCACAATCCGTCGAAGGTCTGGTGGTTTTCTTCTTTCCACTTTTTACTAAAGGCCTTCATCTTTTCGTGCCTGTCGTCTTTGGTAAGGGAGAAAAATGCGGTGATAACTTCCTTATCATTGTCGAAGGCCATCTGGTTATATATTTCTTTCAACTCCTGTTCTTTTTTCATATTAGTATTGGCCAGGCCAACTTCCATTTCTTCCCGAAGCATCACTTTCTCATCATAGCTGCCGGAAGGCAACAAAGTTTTTGCGATGACCGGCATTAATTCAATCAATATCAGTATAAAAATGATCAGGTAATAACGGAACTGGAGGGCGCTGTTATCTTTCAGGAGGTTGGCCAATGCTTCTACGCGGGTGAGAAAACCATTGTTCAGGTAGTTCGTAAAATTCGCCTCCTCCGTTTTTATTTTTGTTTCAATGTTTCTCAAACCTGCTTCCGCGCTATCAAGTTTGGGTTGTTCGCTTTTGAGCATCGCCTGGTATTCTGCATCCAGCTTCTGGTATTCGTTTCTTTTCGCAATAGCAATATCCTTGATCCCGATCTTACCAGTTCCACCACTACCATCCGTTTCTGCAATGAAGTTGGTTCTTGCCTGGTTCACAGCATCATATCTGGCAGCAAGGTCTTTTTGAAGGCCCGTTGCGGTCTTTACCAGTTCGTCCTTCTGGTTTTTATATAAGGCATCCAGTTCCTGGCGCTTCACCATTTTCTTTTTTTCGTTATCCAGGGAAGTTTGCAATTTTATCTCCTTATCAAACATGTATAACACAGCAGGCTGCGCCATAAATGTACCAATGCTTATGGCTAATAATCCTCGAAAGAGCAGTGGCGTAAATTTTCTTTTATTGAATTTGGTGATTCCCTTTATTAAGGCACGGTCGATAGTAAGGATAATAAATCCCATAAAAATACCGAGCGCAATGGCTATGATAACAGCATCTACGATGGTGATAAAAAAATAAGTCCAGGCAAAAGTTGCAAACATCCATGTTGTCAGCACGGTCATTCCTATGATCCGGTACCGGTTGCGGTCAATTACAGAATCTGCCAGGATCTCCTCTTCTGCGGTTGATAACCACCACAAAAATGCTGTGAATGGTGTCGGCTCATAACTTCCCCGTTGGGATAAGGCAATATTTTTGCTTTCCATTGATGTATTTCAAATGATGACGTAAAAAATACCTATTGGGGAGTTGAGTTGAAGGGTTGCAAAATAACTTTTCTTTTCAATTCAAACGTCGCGGTGAACCCAAATATTTCTCCTTTACCTATACATTAACAGTTTGTTTAGTCAAAGACTTAAACTCTCCTTGTATAAAACCGTCTATTGCTTATCTTTGCCCGCCTTTAAGGGCGTAATACAAAAGTAAAATCTAATATGAAAAAATTCTTTACAATACTTTTTCTCCTGTTTACTGTTGTTTCCGTTGTATCCGCCCAACCTAAAGGCATGGGCAAAAGTGATCCGGAAGCCAAAAAGGTGCTGGATGCAGTGAGCACAAAGTTTAAGACCTTCAAATCTGTTAGTGCCAGGTTTTCTTTGAAAATAGAAAATGCAGCCGGTAAGAGCCTTGGTTTAAAAACAGGTTCTGTCTTTATGAAGGGCGTTAAATACCGCATCACTGTTACAGGCCAGGAGATATTTTCTGACGGGAGTAACGTGTGGACGTTTGACAAAGCTTCCAATGAAGTTACTATTAGCCGGATGGATCCCTCTGCAAATTCATTAACGCCTCAAAAGCTATTCACTAACTTTTACGACCGCGATTTTCTTTACAAATTAAATGGCCCTGTGAAACTGAATGGAAAAAGCCTGAAAGAGGTTGAACTAACTCCTATAGATAAAACAAAACCTTTCCATAAAGTGCTGGTTTATGTAGACAATAATGCGATCAACACCACTAAAATATTTGAAAAAACAGGTAACAGGTATACGTATAGCACCAATACTCTTACACCGAATGGTAATATCCCTGATGCAACCTTTGTATTTGATGCAAAAAAGTTCCCCGGGGTAGAAGTAGTAGACCTGAGGTAAGGCCAGGCTCCAAACCTCCTGAAGGGGGCTTTTGCAGTCTGTATTAATTTAAGCTTTGTTAGATCCTTGTAGTGTAAACTGCAAGGATTTTTTATGAACTTTTCTTGAAGTTCCCCCTTTTAAGGGGCAAGGGGGCTCCCCCACCGATAGCTCTCATTCTTCAACCCCGCAAGGTCAATTACCCTATCCACTACTGTGGCAGCGACTTCTTCTACAGTTGTTGGCCGGCTGTAAAACGAAGGTGTGGCCGGACAGATAATACCACCTGCCAGCGTGATGGCCTCCATATTTTTTAAATGGATGAGGTTATAAGGTGTTTCCCTTGCGACGCAAATAAGTTTTCGCCTCTCTTTCAGTATAACATCGGCAGCCCTGGTTATCAGGTCGTCCGAGATCCCGCTGGCGATCCGGCCAAGCGTACCCATGCTGCAAGGCACAATGATCATGGTATTATATTGGCCCGAACCTGATGCAAAAGGTGCATTGAAATCTGTTTTGGCGTATTTTTTTACGCCGATCTTGTTGTAATCTTCGTTGCCTAGTTCAGTTTGCCATACTTCTTTTGCATTGGCTGTCATTATCATCGAACATTCAGCCACCTGGTCGGTCATTTGCGACAATTTTGTTAATAAAAGCTTCGCATAGATCGACCCACTCGCTCCCGTTATTGCTACAACAATTTTTTGCATTATTTTTCCGTTTAAGATTGTGTAATCTACTAAACAAATTACGGATGCAAAAGGTTAAATGGGTTTTAGGAATCGCAATGATAGCGGTGATCGGTTTTTCCTTTGGTGTAAAACCAAAGCCGGAGATCAACTGGTTAACTTTTGATCAATTGCATGAAGCGTATGCAAAAAATCCAAAGCCCATAATCGTGGATTTATATACTGATTGGTGTGGCTGGTGCAAAGTAATGGACCGAACAACCTACAGGAACGGAAAAGTGGTTGCCTATATCAATCAAAACTACTATGCCGTAAAATACAATGCAGAATCGAAAGATAGTGTGCTGTTCAACAATAAAAAGTTTGGTTACAATAACGGCTACCGTACAAATGAAGTGGCTTTGTATTTAAGTTTCAATAAGCTCGAATATCCCAATACAATATTTCTTTCCAGCCTGGATGCCAGGCCTGCACCACTTTCCGGGTATATGAAACCTAAAGAACTGGAAGCACCGCTAAAATATTTTGCAGAAAGAAAAAGCGAACAGGAGACTTTTGTTGAGTTCAACAAGAAATTAAAAAAAGAGTGGTAGCTGTCAGCTATGTTTGTTTAGCCAGTAGATAATATCTCTTAGGACCTCCTCCCTGTTAATCTCGTTCATCATCTCGTGTCTTCCATCTTTGTATAAGTGAAAAGTGATATCTTTCACCCCGGCGTTTTTCCAGTTTTCAATCAGTTGTAAAAAACCTTTTCCCTGTAAGCCAACGGGATCCCTGTCACCTGCAAAAGCATAAACCGGTATGTCTTTAGGGGTCATTTGGATATTTTCTTTTTTGAAAGCGTCCCTGATCCCTTTAAAAAAATAGTAGTAGAAAGAAGCCGAGCATACAAAACCACACCGGGGATCTGCAACATATTTGTCTACCTCTTCCTTGTTCCGGCTCAGCCAGTCGTTGCTGGTACGATTGGGCTTAAAGGCTGCATTAAATTTGCCAAAGGACAAGTGGTCTATGAGCGTACTTTTATAACGCGGACCAAAAATTTTCATCTGTAACCATGCCAACGCAATCCCTGCACCCATCAAGGGATCCTGTTTTCCATTACTTGCGGAAAGGATGAGCCCATTCACGGTATTACCATGCATCTGAAAATAGCGTTGGCATATAAAGGACCCCATACTGTGCCCTAGCAAACAGACAGCCTTGCCGGGGTGTTTTTTTTTCAGGTCATTTACCGCAACACCTATGTCGGCTACCTGCTGGTAAAACCAACCCGGCTCTGAAATACCCTGGTCTTCCAGGTTTTCTACCGCATGGCCGTGTGCTCTTTCATCAAATGCAAATACAGAATACCCTTCATGAACAAACCTGCCTGCAATGTTTGCATAACGTTGAGCATATTCAGCCATCCCGTGAGCTATGAGCAATATTGCTTTAGGTTCTCTGGCTGGTTGCCAGGAGTATACGGGCATACGGTGGCCGTCGGAACAGGTAAGATGGAATGACTCTGGGGGCATCAAACAAGAAAGATTTAAATAATTAGTAAAATTTTTTGCTCATTGAAAGATGGCTTTATGAATTGCCCAGGGTTTTAGGCCGGGAATGGAAAATGGCAGTTAAATTTTCCGGAAATTTAGTTCTGCTGTTTAACTTTTTCTTCCGGCAGCAGTTTAAAACCCGTCGCAACAAAGCGGTCATTCACAATGGTGCCGCTCACTTTCGCTTTCCGGATCTTATTGCAAAAGCCCTCATCAGCATGTGCATCACCATGATCATCAATCTTTGTTCCATCCACGAAATAGCCCTTTCCTTCAAGACGAATCGCAAGGTTGCAACCCTTTCCCTTCATGCCGAACTTACATTCCCCGCAGGCAGCTTCTGCGATCTTCATAGTGTCAGCCGCAACATCGACAACCGCAGGTTTTGTTTGCGCGCTGCCAGCAATCCCTAAAAAAAACACGAAGAATATTAAGCAGATCTGTTTCATGATGTTATTTTTTATGAAAGTATTGAAAATAATTGTAGCTGTCCTGCTTTCTGAACGATATAAAAAATGCCCCATCGGCTGATGGGGCATTGGCGACTTGTTATTTACATTACTTCGGCCATGTCCGGAATGTCTGCGGCTTTATACAAGCCCGCATCCAGTTTCTTTTTTGTTTCTTCAAAAGCCTTCAACGTAATATCAATATCTTCAAAACTATGGGCTGCCGTAGGGATCAGCCTGTAGATAATATCTCCTTTAGGAATAACAGGATAAACAACGATGCTGCAGAAGATGTGATAATTTTCCCTCAGGTCCATTACCATCTGTGTGGCTTCGGGCACATCCCCTTTCATAAAAACTGGCGTTACCGGGCTGTTGGTATGGCCAATGTCAAATCCTCTTTCTTTTAAACCACTTTGCAACCTTTCAACATTTGCCCAGAGTTGTTCCCTCAGTTCGGGCATATTGATGACCATTTCCATCCGTTTGAGCATTCCTTCTACGATCAATAAAGGCAGGCTTTTGGCAAAGATCTGGGAACGGACATTATACCGCAGGTATTTCAGTACATTTTTAGGTCCGCTGATAAATGCGCCGATACTTCCCATGCTTTTTACAAAAGTTGAAAAATAAAGGTCAATTCCATCCTGGCATTCCTGTGCCTGGTCTGCGCCACCACCCGTTGGGCCCATATAGCCGAAACCATGGGCATCATCGATCAGGATACGGAATTCAAATTGTTTTTTTAATTCCACGATTTCTTTCAGTATTCCTTGTTCGCCATCCATTCCAAAAACACCTTCCGTAATGACTAAAATACCACCTCCATTTTTAGCAGCCATTTCCGTTGCGCGCTGGAGTTGTTTTTCGCAGTCTTCGATGTCATTGTGTTTAAATGCATAACGGTGGCCCATATGCAACCTTACACCATCCACGATACAGGCGTGGCTCTCTGCATCATAAACAATCACATCCCGCCTGTTTACCAACGCATCGATACAACTCATGATACCCTGGTAACCAAAATTTAATAGCATTGTGTCTTCCCTGTTCACAAACTTGCTGATGACCTTTTCCAATTCCTCGTGTTTAGCCGTGTTTCCGCTCATCATCCGGGCTCCCATTGGGTTACCCATGCCATAAGTTGCTGCGGCCGCTGCATCTACTTTTCTTACTTCCGGGTGGTTTACCAGTCCCAGGTAGTTATTCAGGCTCCATACGATCATTTCCTTTCCACGAAATTGCATGTGCGGACCAAGTTCCCCTTCCAGTTTCGGAAAGGCAAAATAACCGTGGGCCCTGTCCATGTGTTGCCCCAAAGGACCGCCATCTTTCACAAGTTTTTCAAATACATCCATTGTAGTATAAGTTTTAGTCTATCGGTTGATCCTGTGACAGGGTTGGTACATTAAGTCTTTGTAAACAGTAACCTGTTAAATAAATCAACTTTAATTTTGCCGCAAAATTAAGGATTTGGTGTTACAAAAAGTAATGATATAAATCAGTTGCAGGGTACTTAATGCCAGTTAAATATATATTTGCCGAAACTTTTAATACGTGCTATGAAAAAAAAATGGTTCTTTACTGCTCTGTGCATAGTGCTTATGCCTGGCGCTTTTTCCCAATTGAAGAATGCGTCAAAAACCGCCGACAGTGAGGCTGTTACAAAACCTAAGCTAGTGGTAGGCCTGGTCATCGACCAGATGCGGTGGGATTATTTGTATCTTTTCAGCAGATTGTACACCCCAAATGGTTTTAAAAGGTTGCTTTCCCAGGGCCACAGTTTTGAGAATAGCCTCATTCCTTACACACCTACTTATACAGCTTCGGGGCATGCATGTATCTTCACCGGTAGTGTGCCGGCCGTGAATGGCATTATGGGCAATTACTGGTACGACAAAACAAAAAAAGCAAATGTTTATTGTACAGATGACTCAACAGTGACAACAGTTGGAAGTATGTCCAGGGCTGGGAAAATGAGCCCTGATAATTTGTGGACAAGCACCATCGGAGATGAATTACGCCTCTCCAACAATTTTAAAAGTAAAGTGATCGGTATTTCCCTGAAGGATCGGGGAGCTATTCTCGCGGCTGGCCATAGCGCAAATGCTGCCTACTGGTATGATGAATCGGTTGGTAAGTTTATCACAAGTTCTTATTACATGAAGGACCTGCCGAAGTGGGTGAGCGATTTTAATGACAGGGATGAACCTTCCCGCTGGATGAGTAAAGAATGGAATACCCTGTACCCGGCTGAGAAGTATTTGCAGAGCGCGGGAGATAATAATCCATACGAATCGCCGATCTATGGAGAACCTTTGCCGGCTTTTCCGCATAAACTTCCTGCGCTTGTAAAAAACAAATACAGCGCATTTAAATTCACGCCCTTTTCCACCAGTTTTTCATTCAATTTCGCAAAAGCAGCCATAGAGAATGAGAAGTTAGGCTCAGGGACCGCTACAGACTTGCTGGCATTGAGTATATCCACCACAGATTATATCGGCCACAGCTTTGGCCCCAATTCGCTGGAAGTGGAGGACACTTACTACCGCCTGGACCTGGATATAGCTGCCTTTTTACAATACCTGGATGGTAAACTCGGGAAAGGAAACTACTTGTTTTTCCTAACTGCCGATCACGGGGCTGCACATATTCCAGGATTTTTAAAAGATCGTCATATGCCCGCAGGAATTTTTGATGACTTTACCATGATGAAGGAGCTTAACAGCAGCCTTGCTTTGGAATTTGGTATGAATAATATTATCCAGGGTGCACAGAATTACCAGTTTTACCTGAACACTCCCGAAGTGGAAAAAAATGGCAAAGATTTGCAGGCGATTACCCGATCTATTATACGGTCGCTGAAGAGAATGCCTTTTGTGATCAATGCTTTTGAGCTGGATAAACTGGAAGAAACAACGCTTCCCCAACCGCAGAAATACATGATGGCAAACGGTTTTAATCCTAAGAGAAGTGGTGACATTATGTTTACCGTAAAGCCTGCCTGGTTTGACGGGGGAACCAAGGGGACGACACATGGTTTATGGAACCCATATGATGCCCATATTCCTAACATTTGGTTTGGTTGGCATATCAAACCTGGCAAAACTTACCGGGAAACCTACATGACCGATATTGCTCCGACGGTTGCAGCCCTGTTAAAGATCCAGATGCCGAACGGAAACGTGGGGAAAGTACTGGAAGAGGTCATTCATTAATATTGCCCGCAGCCGTAAATAACAAAAGCCCTGACAACCGTCAAGACTTTTGTTGTTGGGTTACTAGGATTCGAACCTAGACAAACAGAATCAAAATCTGTTGTGCTACCTTTACACCATAACCCAATCTTTCAACCATTATTGATTTGGGAGTGCAAAAATAGGGGTTGTAAAAAAATGTTCCAAAAGTATTTTTTACTTCTGTTTCCCGGGCTAACTCCGTGCTCCTTTCGCTGTCTTTTAAGTGTTGAATTCGCGGTCCCTCAATTCTTTAATTTTTTCCAGGGCCTTTGAAACTTCATCACACATGATCGTATATAATGCCCCGTCCTGCGGATTGGCATAGATATATTCAAGTGCTTCTTCCTCATTGGCGATTACCATAATAGGAATGGTAGGGTTACCGGCTGCAATACCCACCTTAAGCAGGTTTACGATTTCATCTGCACTTCTCCCTCTGAGGTCTTTATCGCAGCGGATGATGATCTCATCAAAATATTTTGCCGCAATACTGCCTATTCCCCGGATATCTTCGTCACGGCGGTCGCCGGTTCCGCTGATCAGGCCAATTTTTTTAGGATAATCCAGCTTGCTCACAAAGTCGCATAAGAGCTGCAAGCCATGGGGGTTATGCGCAAAGTCTGCCAGGAAACTAAAATTTTTAAAATGGAAAAAATTCAGCCTGCCTGGTGTATGAGACGAAGAGGGCACAAAAGACATCAGTGCCGAACGAATATCCTCAATAGAAATATCGCGGTACAGGTATGCGGCCATCACAGCTGGCAGGCAATTGGACACGTTATGCGCTGCCTTTCCTTCAAAGGTGATGGGTACATCTTTTACATTGATAACCCTTATTTTCCAGGTCCCCTTCAGGATGCTGATAAAACCATTTTCAAACACCACTGCAAGGCCACCCTGCCCGCAATGTTTTTTTATGCGGGGATTGTGCTCGTCCATACTGTACAGGGCAACATTGCAGCGCAGGTTTTTACGCATAGCATACACCAGGTTATCATCCGCATTTAGTACTGCATAACCATGTGGAAACACAGTTTCAGGAACCACAGCCTTCACTTTGGCCATTTGTTCCAGGGTATTGATGCCTCCCAGGCCCATGTGATCGGCGGCCACATTGGTAACGATCGCCACTTCGCAGTGCTGGAAAGCGAGACCGTTTTTCAAAATCCCACCCCGGGCACATTCAAGCACGGCAAAGTCTACCGTTGGATCTTTTAAAACAAACTGGGAGCTGACCGGGCCGGTGCAGTCCCCTTTCATCATAAGTTGATTCTGAATGTACACCCCGTCACTGGTGGTATAGCCCACTTTTTTTCCCGCGCTTTTGGCAATATGTGCGGTAATCCGTGTTGTAGTTGTTTTTCCGTTGGTGCCCGTGATGGCAATGATGGGGATCCTTCCCGCACTTCCTTTAGGGAAAAGCATATCGACAACCGGTTCTGCCACGTTCCTTGGCAGACCTTCTGAAGGATCGATATGCATCCTGAAACCAGGTGCAGCATTTACTTCCAGTATGGCGCCACCATTTTCAGTTACGGGTGTACGAAGATCGCTGGCCATAATGTCTATCCCACAAATATCCAGTCCGATTATCTTGGCGATTCGTTCACACATAAAAATATTGGCGGGGTGTACTTCATCCGTTACATCGTTGGAGGTACCGCCCGTTGAAAGGTTTGCAGTGGGTTTAAGCATAACCAGCTCTCCGGCAGACGGGACTGTATCCAGGGTATAATTTTTTTCATCCAGCATTTTCTGGGTGAAGCCATCAACTGTAATTTGTGTGAGAACCTTTTCATGGCCATATCCTCTTCTTGGGTCCTTATTGGTTTCATCGATCAGTTCCCGGATATTACTTTTGCCATCCGCGGTAACGGAAGCGGGCGTACGCAATGCAGCGCAAATAAATTTATAGTTGATGACCAGTATACGGAAATCAAAACCGGTAATGAATTTTTCCACGATCACACTCCGCCCGTATTTTTGGGCAGCCACAAGTGCCACCAAAGCCTGGTCCCAGTCGGTAATATTAGTGGTATTACCTTTTCCGTGATTACCATCTATGGGTTTTATTACCAGGGGATAGCCATATTTTTCAACAGCTTCTTCCAGGCCGGCTTCCGAGCGGATGACTGTGCCATTGGGCACGGGAATCTCCGCAGCCATCAGCAAAGCCTTTGTTTCCTCTTTATCGCAGGCGATATCCACAGCAATGTTGCTGGTGGTGCTTGCAATAGTAGCTCTTATCCTTTTTTGGTGAATACCATATCCTAACTGTACCAATGAATGTTTGTTCAGTCGGATGTAGGGTATACCTCTTTTTGCAGCTTCATCCACAATACAACCTGTGCTTGGCCCTAGCCTTGTTTCTTCCCTGATCTCCCTGAGCCGCATGATATCTTCTTCAAGATCGTAAGTGCTGTTGTCTGTGAGGGCCTGGGCAACCCTTACGGACGCCTTAGCGGCATAAATGCCCGCATCTTCTTCCATGTAACTGATACACACATAATATTCGCCTTCTACTCCTGTACCGCGGGTTCTTCCGAATCCTGTGTCCATTCCTGCAAGTGTCTGCATTTCCAATGCTATGTGCTCTATCACGTGTCCCATCCAGGTGCCTTCTTCTACCCGCGAAAAAAATCCACCGGGCACTCCTTCACTGCAGCGATGGCCATACATGGTGGGAAACATGTTTTCCAACCTTTCCCTGAAACCTGGGATGCTGTTCGTAGGCCGCTGTTCCAGGTCTTCCAGGTCCAGTTTCATCTGTATTAGTTTCGTTCTTCTTACGCTCCAATAGTTCGGTCCTCTTAAAACTTTTATTTCTGCTATTTTCATATTTGATGTTATCCAATTTTTGTTGGGGAGAGGAAATTAGGCAAATCATTTTGCTTTACAAAAAAACAGGGCCGGCTGCACAATTTAATGAAGTATCTGTAGTTTTTAAGGCTAACCATTTTGCAGGCAAAGGGTTAATTAACAATAGTTGATAACTCGCGGATAACCTCCAAAATTGAATTCCTTAATTTTGTAACTATTACAAAAAAGATTAAATGCAAGCTGCAAAAGGAAAACTGATAGCCATTGGGGGAGCCGAAGACAAAGGAACAGACTTAGAAAACGGGGAAGTAAGGACTAACCTTAATTTTTTTGAAAGGGCTATTTTGAGAAGGATCGTGCTGGAGGCCGGCGGTTCAATGTCCCGGATAGAAGTCATTACTACCGCAAGCATGATTCCTTACGAAGTAGGGGATAAGTACATGGATGCATTCGGCAAAATCGGTTCTACCAATGTAGGTGTGATGCATATACGGAACCGGGCAGATGTGACCAACGAAGAATTACTTGAACGGATCCTTCAATGTGATGCCGTTATGTTTAGCGGGGGTAACCAGTTGAGACTGTCTAGCATTTTCGGGGGAACGCGGTTCCTGGAGATTTTACTTAAACGCCTTGCAGAAGAAGAACATTTTTTAATAGCAGGCACATCCGCCGGGGCCATGGCAATGAGTAACACGATGATTTATGAAGGAAATGCCACACAAGCCCACCTAAAGGGAGAAGTGAAGATCACTACGGGCCTGGGTTTTATGGATGACGTGATATTTGATTCCCATTTTGAAAAGCGTGGCCGGTTTGGCCGCCTGGCACAGGCCGTAGCGGGAAATCCTTCCTGCATTGGTATCGGCCTGGGAGAAGATACTGGTATGCTCATCACAAACAGTAATAAAATGGAGGCAATCGGCAGCGGTCTGGTCATCATCGTAGACGGTCATGACATAAGGCATAGCAATATTGCAGATATTCCTGAGGGATGCCCCATCAGCATTGAAAATATCAAAGTGCATTTTTGTGAAAAAGGGAATGGTTATTTATTAAAAGAAAGGCAATTCCTGCCCGAGGTAGAAGAAGGTGCGGTAATCGTGAAACAAGTGCATGTGGAATAAACTATTAAAAAAGCATCCAGGCAGGATGCTTTTTTTTAAACGATAGTAACAAGGTAATGGTGTTTCTTGCCTTTCTGTAGTAGTATATATTTGTTGTGTAATAATAAAGCGGGATCTATTCTCATATCCAGGGTTTCCACTTTTTTCCGGTTAATGCTTACACCGCCCCCCTGCACATTCCTGCGTGCATCGCCCTTGCTCGGAAAAATGTTTGTTTCTGCAAGAAAACTGACTATGTCAATTCCGGATGAAATTTTATCGGCCGGGTAATCTGATTTAATGATTCCCTTCATCGTCTGCAGGTCTTGTTCGGTAAGGCTTTCTGCAGAAGCGTTTTGATCTGAAAACAACTTGGCGGTTGTTTCAATGGCCTTATCATATTCTTCCGGGCCATGCACAAAAAGGGTTAATTCTTTGGCCAGGGTTTTTTGCAGCAATCTTGCGGCGGGATTGCCTTCACTTTCTGCAATGAGGTCATTAATGGTTGCCTTATCCAGGAAAGTGAAAATCTTTATCCAGCCGGCGGCATCTACATCAGAAGCGTTTAACCAGAACTGGTAGAACAGGTAAGGAGATGTTTTGTTTGGATCCAGCCAGATATTCCCCTGCTCTGACTTTCCAAATTTAGTGCCGTCCGCTTTTTTGATCAGGGGGCAGGTAAATGCAAAAGCCTCCCCCGCATCTTTGCGGCGTATAAGTTCTGTTCCGGTTACAATGTTTCCCCATTGATCGCTTCCGCCCATCTGCAGTTTGCAGTGCCTGTTTTTGTACAGCCAATAGAAGTCATAACCTTGCACCAATTGGTAAGTAAACTCAGTAAAAGACATACCGTTATCACTTTCGAGCCTTTTTTTTACGCTGTCCTTGGCCATCATATAATTCACCGTAATGTGCTTGCCTGCATCCCTGATGAATTCCAGGAAACTGATATTTTTAAACCAGTCGAAATTATTAACCATAACTGCCGCATTCGGCAGCACCGGGTCAAAGTCAAGGTATTTCTCAAGCTGGGCTTGCACACCGGCCTCGTTTTTTGCGAGCGTTTCTTCGCTCAGCATATTCCGCTCTTCACTTTTTCCACTGGGGTCGCCCACCATACCTGTAGCGCCACCCACCAGGGCGTAAGGTTTGTGTCCCGCCTTTTGGAGGTGAACGAGAAGCAAGATCGGCACCAGGCTGCCAATGTGCAAGCTGTCCGCAGTAGGATCAAAACCAATGTATCCGGCAGTCATTTCCTTATTTAATTGCTCCTCTGTTCCAGGCATGATATCCTGTATCATTCCTCGCCATCGTAATTCTTCTATAAAAGGGTTGGTCATATTTATTTTTCCCGGCTTATTGTGCGGATTGCAAAAATGAGTAGAAAATTTTTAAAAATAAAAGTAATTACCATCTTCCAGCTGGAATTATCAGCTGGGTTTGCAGCTATTTGGGTCATTATTTCCTCCTATAATACCACGGGAGTCTTTACGGGCGAAAATTCCGTAATTATAAGGGCAATGCTGTAATTTTGGATAATAGCGCTTACTGATATTAACACAATTTGTATAGTATAAATACGTTTGAGAGGTAATTACACAGACCCCGTTACTTAATTTCAACAGAAAACACATGAAACAAAGCTTTACTGCTTTTATTTTACTATTACTGCTTTGCCCTACTGAAGCCTTACCGCAGTTTAGAAAATACTCCAACGAATTTTTGAATATCGGTGCAGGAGCCAGGGGATTGGCTATGGGCAATGCCCAGGTGGCTTCCGTAGATGATGCCACTGCTGGCTACTGGAATCCCGCCGGACTAATGGGGGTAAAAGATTACCCTAATGCTGGCATCATGCATGCAGACTATTTTGCCGGAATAGCCAAATACGACTATGCTTCCGTGGCTATCCCCGTACAGGATAATAAAAGAACCCTCGGTTTTTCCCTTTTAAGATTTGCGGTGGACGATATACCTAACACACTTTACCTCGTGGAGCCGGATGGGGATATCAACTATGGCAATATCCAGACTTTTTCATCTGCAGATTATGCCTTCCTCTTTTCTTTTGCCCAGAATTTGAAAGAAACCGAAACTACCCGCATAAGTGTGGGTGCCAATGCAAAAGTTATTTACCGCAAGGTGGGCAGCTTTGCTAATGCCTGGGGCTTTGGGCTGGATGCAGGTATACAGATCGTTGGGGAAAACTGGCGTGCAGGACTGGTTGCGCGGGACATCACCACCACTTTTAATGCCTGGTCCTTTAAATTCACGGAGCGGGAAAAAGAAGTCTTGTACCTCACTAACAATGAAATACCGGTAAAATCGACCGAACTCACCGCACCCAGGGTGGTACTGGGCGGGGGTTACCAGTTCAATATCGGAAGTAGTGTAAAACTACTTGCCGAAGCAAATGTTGATTTCACTTTCGATGGAAAAAGGAATACCGTATTAAGTGGTAACACGGTCAGCATGGATCCCCACCTGGGCCTGGAAGCCTCTGTAAAAGATGTTTTTTTTGTGCGCGGTGGAGTTACGAATTTTCAAAAGGCCCTGGCAGACGGGGATACGCTTAACCAGAAAAAAGTGTGGATATACCAACCAAGTGTAGGAGCGGGGTTCAAGGTGAACAATGTCATGCTGGATTACGCTTTTTCCAATCTTGCCAATCAATCGAATCCACTGTTCACGCACATATTTTCACTCCGTATAAATTTTATCAAAAGAGAAAACTAACTTAATCCATAACATCTGTCATGATGAAAAAATTACTAATTGCTGTTTTGATGATGGTTGCATCGCAAGCCAATGCGCAGCTGAATAATAGCTGGATCGATTACAGCAAAGCTTACCACAAATTTTTTATTGCCAAAGATTCGTTGGTCAGGATACCACAATCAACGCTGGCGGCAGCGGGTCTGGGAGCGGTAAATGCCGACCATTACCAGCTTTGGAGAAATGGTGTCCAGGTTCGACTATACACTTCCGTTAGTAATGCCGCATTGGGGTCTTCTGACTACATTGAATTCTGGGGAGAAATGAATGACGGCAAACCAGACCTGCCTTTGTACCGGGTGTCAGATTTCCAGCTAAACGAAAAGTACAGCCTGGAAACAGATACGGCCGCCTTCTTTCTTACTGTGAACCCTGCAGGGAATAACCTCCGTTTCCAGCAAGTTGTAAATACCGCCCCAAGCACGGCCACACCCGATCCGTATTTTATGCGCTCCATTGATTCCTTCTATCATAGGCAGCAGAATAAAGGTTATGCCAACCAGGTAGGCGAATACGTATTTTCTTCCAGTTATGATGCGGGAGAGGGATGGACGGCGGGAGATGCCGCTGCGTGTTGTGCTTTTTTTCAGGTCTTTACACAATTAAACGTATATAGGTCGGGCCCCCAAAACAGCCTCACACTCCGGGCATATGCGGCTGGTAACTCGCCAAACCCCCGTAATTTTCTGATAAAGTTTTATAGCAACCCCATTGATAGTGTAGCCATGCCTTATTTTGACTATACCAAGATGGTTCGCACAAACCTCCCGCTTTCCTTGTTGCCTGTGAACAATAATGGAGGTAGCCTCCTGATTTCAGCAAACGGAACTAACCTGTCTGTTCCCTCAGACCGGGTAGTGGTGGCCCGGCTGGGAATTACCTATCCAGCTACTTTCAACTTTAATAACCAGAAAGAATTTTATTTCGAACTGGCGGCATCCGCTACCGGTAACTACCTGGAAATTGAAAATTTCAATCACGGTGGTTTAGCTCCTATACTTTACGACATGACTGATGGCCGGCGGTATTCAGGTGAAATATTGTCTACTCCCGGGAAGGTAAAATTTGTATTGCCCGCTTCTTCCCAGCCTACCCGCAGATTCAGGCTTATGACAAGTGAAGCCGCCAGCATTAACACGGTTGGCGCAATCGGGGGCTCAAAAATATTTATCAATTTTGGTACTGCGGCTAACCAGGCAGATTACCTGATCATAAGTAACCCCTTATTGTACAACGATGGCAGTGGCAACAATTTCGTAGAGCAATACAGGGCTTACCGTAACACCGCGATTGGCGGAGGATTCAATGCAAAGATTTTTAACAAGGAAGAGCTTACAGACCAATTTGCATTTGGTATCAAGAATCATCCGGCACTGGTAAGGGATTTTGTAAGATATGCCAATCAGACTTTCCCGGTGAAACCTAAATATGTATTTATTATTGGCCGCGGAGTGAACTACATGGAAAACTGGGACCATAGGGCTGACCCTTTAAAGGATAGGCTCAACCTCATTCCAACTTTCGGATGGCCGGCTTCCGACATCTTATTGGTTTCAGAACCTGGCACTACCTTTCCAATGGTTCCTATCGGCCGGTTAGGAGCTGTGTCCGGAACAGAGGTAAATAATTACCTGAAAAAAGTGAAGGAATATGAACAGGCGCAGCGAACTCCCAGTCCTTCAATTACTGATCGTGCGTGGATGAAAAATATTCTTCATGTTGCTGGAGGAAAAGATAGTTCGGAGAATGAAAGCTTCAAAGATTACATGAGGTCCTACGCCAAGATTGCCCAGGATACCCTTTTTGGGGCGTACGTGGAAACCTTTTCTAAATCTTCCACGGGTGCAGTGCAACAGGCCAACAGCCAACGAATTGAGCAAATGATAAATAATGGCCTTGGGTTGATCGGTTATTTTGGGCACAGCTCTGCAAATACTTTTGAATTCAATCTGAGCAGCCCGGAGATCTACAACAATGCTGGTAAATATCCTTTTTTCAATGTGAGTGGATGTAGTGCCGGTAACTTTTTCAACTTTGACCGGTTAAGATTTTTAGGTAACAAATCGTTATCGGAAAAATACGTGCTTGCAAACCAGGGGGGTAGTATCGGCTTCCTGGCAGATACACATTATGGTATACCTCCTTTCCTCAATTTCTATAACCTGAACCTATATACGCTCTTTAGTAAAACCATGTATGGGAACAGCGTTGGGAACCAGGTAAAAGAGATCATCAAAAATATGGGAGGCCTCAATCCCACACTGGATTACTATACCCGCATACACCTGGAAGAGGTAGCCTTACATGGTGATCCTGCCATCCGGATCAACCACTTTGAAAAAGCCGACTATGTGGTTGAAGATCCCCTGATCAAGATAAATCCTAGCATCATCTCTGTGGCCGACGCTGACTTTTCACTGGACGTAAAAATGCAGAACATCGGTAAAGCCACGGGTGATTCCATCTGGGTTTCTGTGAAAAGAAAACTTCCAAACGATAGCATCAGGGTACTTTTCGATAAAAAGATACCAGGAATACGCAATGCAGACTCGTTGCATTTTAGTGTGCTAATCAATCCAATTATAGACAAGGGATTGAACAAGATAATAGTGGACCTGGATTACAGGAATGCGGTCGATGAATTATACGAAACCAACAACACAATAACGAAGGAGTTTTACATTTTTGAAGATGAACTCCGCCCATCGGTTCCATATAATTTCTCTATCGTGAACCAGCAGAATATTACCTACGTTGCCAATACGGCCAATCCTTTGGGTACAAACCGACAGTATGTGATGGAAATAGATACCACGGAACTGTTTAACTCAACTTTTAAGAAAGTATATAATACCAGTGGTGTGGGTGGGGTTGTGCAGTTTAATCCAGCCAACATCACTTTTACAGACAGCACCGTTTATTACTGGAGGGTTTCCATCGTACCAATAAATAGCGCCGCCACAATCTGGAATACAAGTTCCTTCGTTTACCTGCCAAACAGCAGCACCGGATTTAACCAGTCGCACTATTTCCAGCACCAGAAATCTGCTTATAACAACCTTCGCCTGGATGCTGATAGGGTGGTAAGGTATAAGCAAACACCGCGGAATCTGATCATCAGGACAGGGCTCCACCCTTTCTACAATTATGATAAAATAAATGTGAATCTTGATTTTGACCCGCTGGAGCTTTATGGCTGTACTTATAGTTCAATGCAATTTTATGTTTTTGATACTGCCACCCTGAAGCCCTGGAGAAACCGCCCGGTTTCTGCCACAGAAGGACTTTATGGTAGTTCCAGGGTTTGTAGCAATGGCGGAGATGGCAGCAGGGCATTCTTTGAATTCCCGTACGCAAACCCCGGTGGCGTGCAGTATCGCAGGAATGCAATGCAGTTTCTGGAAACTATTCCGGACGGCATGTACGTGGCCATCACTAACCTGGGCCAAACCAATGTCAATACCAGTTTTATCAATGACTGGAAGAACGATACACTTGCGCTTGGCGCTGGAAATTCGTTGTACCATAAACTCAAATCAATTGGGTTTTCGCAGATCGATAGTTTCACCCGAAACCTTCCATTCCTTTATTTTTATAAAAAGGGAAGTACAAATTTCACCCCGGTGCAGGTGATGGGCACCAGCGATACCACGTACATCGATGAGGCTATCAACCTCCTTACGATCAATCCAAATGGAACGGTAGAGTCACCGGCCTATGGCCCTGCAAAAAAATGGAGCGAGATGCACTGGCGGGGATATACTCCGGATCCGGGATCGGCAGCAGACACTGTGAAAGTGGAAGTTTGGGGTGTAAAAAATGATGGTACCCAGGATCTTGTTGCCACGGTTGCACCTGCCCGCGATACAACGCTGGACTTTGTAGATGCTAAAGTATATCCTTACCTGAAACTGAAAATGCACACAAAAGATGATGTTCATATCACACCTTACCAACTGAAATACTGGAGGATCAATGCTTCGCTAGTACCGGAAGGTGCAGTTGTGCCGAACGTGCTTTTTAATATGACCGATACGGTGGCCCAGGGGCAAATGGGTAATTTTGAACTTGCGTTCAAAAACATCAGTCAAACAGCTTTTGACAGTTTGCTTAGGGTAAAGATCATCATCACAGACCGGAATAATGTACCGCACGAAATTGAGATACCCAAGCGTAAAGCCCTCGTATCTGGCGATACCCTTACGGTAAAATATAGCTTTGATACGCGCAATTATCCCGGCAATAATACCTTGTTTATTGATTTTAACCCGGATAATGACCAGGCAGAACAGCACCATTACAATAATATCCTGTACAAAGATTTTTATGTGCGGGAAGATGATTTTAATCCATTGCTGGACGTGACGTTTGATGGTGTGCATATTCTTAACACGGATCTGGTTTCCTCTAAACCTAACATCCTTGTGAAACTTAAAGATGAAAGTGCATTCCTGGCCCTAAAGGATACATCACTTATAAAAGTGCAGGTTAGGTTCCCTGATCTGAGCCTTCATAATTACCATTTCGGTGACACTATGGTCTTCATTCCGGCAAACCTAAGTTCCGGTGAAAATACGGCAAGTATTGAGTTCAAGCCTTATTTTCCGGAGGACGGGGAATATGAACTGATTGTATCCGGGAAAGACATGAATGGCAACAAAGCAGGTGAACTGGATTTTCGTGTAACCTTTAACGTTATCAACAAACCCATGATATCCAATCTGCTTAATTACCCGAACCCATTTACAACTTCTACGGCATTTGTGTTTGAGGTTACCGGCAGCGAGGTACCCCAGAATATACGAATACAGATCCTTACGATCACGGGTAAGGTGGTGCGGGAGATCACTAAAAATGAACTCGGCCCTATTCATATCGGAAGGAATATTACTGAATTTAAATGGGATGGCACGGACATGTATGGACAAAAACTCGCTAACGGGGTGTATATCTATCGAGTGTTGACCAACCTAAATGGAAAGTCGCTGGACAAATACAAATCTGATGGCAATAATACAGATAAGTATTTTAATAAGGGTTATGGGAAAATGTACCTGATGCGTTAAATATTCCTATAATCGAAAAATAAGAAAAGGCTGCTTTTACCAGGCAGCCTTTTTTCTTTCTACTTTTGCACCCAAATACAAGTGGTACTTATGGCTAAAATAGCAATCAATATAGCGACAGGAAGTTTACAACAGGAGGAGATAATAGTTGGTATAGACCTTGGCACCACCAATAGCCTTGTGGCCATCATTCACCCGGAGACAAAACAACCTGTTGCATTAAAAGAGCATAACAGTAGTTCCCTGGTACCTTCGGTCGTTTACTTTGATGAGCATAGTAACATTATAGTTGGGGAAGCTGCAAAAGAACACCTGGTGACATCCCCGCAACAGACGATATTTTCCGCGAAGCGGCTGATGGGTAAAACATACACAGACCTGAAAACCCTTGCTGACTCATTTACCTATAAGATAATTGATGATAAAAAGGAAGGTATGGTAAAGGTGCAGGTGGGCGATAAATTTTATTCTCCCGTAGAACTGTCGTCTTATATCCTTAAGGAATTAAAACAAAGAGCGGAACATATTCTTAAAACACCTGTGAACAAAGCTGTGATCACTGTGCCCGCTTACTTCAATGATGCCCAACGACAGGCTACGCGGGATGCCGGAAAACTTGCAGGGTTAGATGTGCTCCGGATCATTAATGAACCTACGGCCGCCAGCCTGGCTTACGGGCTGGGCATGAACAAGGAAGATCATAAAATCATTGCTGTGTATGATCTTGGTGGCGGAACATTTGACGTTTCTATTTTAAGGTTGGCAGGTGGAATATTTGAAGTATTGTCTACCAACGGGGATACCTACCTTGGAGGGGACGATATGGATGCCGCAATTGTTGCGTATTGGTTAGAACAATCCGGCATTTCAGCGGATGGACTCAGGCATAATAAGTCACTCGCCCAGGCCCTGCGTTTGAGTGCGGAGGAAGCAAAAAAATATTTGTCAGCAAATGAAAGTTATACAAAAGCACTAAACGGGGATACTCTCAGTATCAGCAAAGCCACTTTTGAGTCGCTTATTACACCGCTGGTAACCAAAACAATCACCAGTTGCAAAAACGCTTTAAAAGATGCCTCCCTGAAACCAGGTGAGATAGACACAGTTGTTATGGTTGGCGGAAGCACCCGTGTGCCGGTTGTTAAAAAAGCAGTGAGTTCATTTTTCGGTAAAGCTGTTCATGATTCAGTGAATCCGGATGAAGTGGTGGCGCTTGGTGCTGCCATCCAGGCCGATATTCTTGCAGGCAATAACAAGGATACTTTGTTACTCGATATCACCCCCCTGAGCCTCGGCATAGAAACCTCAGGTGGATTGATGGATGTGCTGATACCGCGGAATGCGAAGATTCCTTCAAGAGCGGCCAGGCAATATAGCACCCAGGTAGACGGGCAGCCATCTATGCGAATAAGTGTTTACCAGGGAGAAAGAGACCTTGTGGCCGATAACAGGCAATTAGGTACATTCAGTCTGCAAGGAATCCCGGGTATGCCTGCAGGTTTGCCTAAAGTAGAAGTAAGCTTTCTCATAAATGCCGATGGTATACTCACGGTTTCAGCAAGAGAGCTAAGAAGTGGGGTAGAGCAAAGCATTGAAATCAAACCACAGGAAGGGATCAATGACGAGGTTGTAGAAAAAATGTTGATGGATTCTATTTCACATGCAAAAGAAGATATTATGGCAAGAGCCCTGGCCGAAGCCAGGGCGGAAGGTGAACAGCTTTTGAAAACAACGGAGCGATTCTTACAAAAAAACAGTTCCTTGCTTTCGCAACAGGAATTGCTTCAAACAGCCGGATCGATGCAGGCATTGCAACTGGCTTTAACAATGGAGGATAAAGACCTGGTCCAGAAAAAGATTGAGGAATTAAATGATGTATCCAGGCCTTACGCAGAAAGGGTGATGGATAAAGCGATTGCGTCTGCCATGAAAGGGAAAACAATTTAGCGAAAACTTTATACAGCCATAATTTAAAATTCTCATAAGTTGTATCTTGGGCTGGCATGAAACAATTGAATTCCATCAGCATCCTCATTCCCCTGTACAATGAGGCAGACGTGTTGCCGGCATTGATAAAGCGACTGGATGTACTTATGGCAAATAATGACATGGCCCTGGATGTTGTACTTGTAGACGATGGCAGTACCGACCATACCCCTTCTATCATATCGGATACGCTTACAGGCCGCAATAATTATTCGGCTATTTTTTTATCAAGGAATTTTGGCCATGCAATGGCACTAAGTGCAGGCCTGGCATTTATTGCAGACTCGGCAGATGCCGTATTTATCATGGATGCCGATCTGCAGGATCCCCCGGAATTGTTACCAGCTTTCCTGGAAAAAATGCAGGAAGGAAATGATGTGGTATATGGTATTCGTAAGGACCGCAAGGAAGGTTTCCCCAAAAGATTTTTTTATAAGCTTTTTTACCGTTTGCAGAACCGGTTTTCCAACATCCGCATGCCGTTAGATGCAGGAGACTTTTGTTTGTTGAGCAAGAGAGTAGTAACCCACCTGAACGCATTACCCGAGGAAAGTCGCTACTTGCGAGGTATGAGAGCCTGGGTTGGTTTTAACCAGGTTGGGATCGAATATGAAAGGGCGGGCCGGGAGGGCGGGAATTCTAAATATTCTGCAAGGGCTTTGTTTGATCTTGCCTTCAATGGGATTTTTAATTTCAGCGAATTTCCTATCCGTTTCATAGGGAGGCTTGGGATCCTGACCGTCCTTGTTGCTGTTATTTATTTGGGCGTTACTATTTACAAAAAGCTGGTTTTTGGAACCGTGCCCGAAGGGTTCACCGCCCTTATCTTTGCGATCGTATTATTCAGCGGCGTTCAACTCTTATCTCTCGGAATTATAGGCGAATACATTTTACGTATTTTTTTCCAGGTGAAACAACGACCGCTTTATATCGTTAAGTCCAGGATTATAAAAGGAGAGGCAGGGTATGACTGAAGATTATGTAAAAAAGTATGGCAGCCTGGAACGGCAGCATTGGTGGTTCCTTGTGAGAAAGAAAATCATCCTGAAATATATTCGTCAAAACCTTGCGGGCGCTGAGCCAAGTCGGTTGGCTATACTGAATGTTGGAGCGGCGGGTGGTGCATCTTCTGAATGGCTGGCCAGCCTGGGTACTGTCATTTCATTGGAAACAGACCCGCTTTTTCTTTCATACTTACGGGATAGAAAAATAGATGTAGTGGAAGGCTCGCTTAACCAACTTCCATTTCCCGACAATTTCTTTGACCTGGTGTGTGCATTGGATGTGCTGGAACACGTTGAAAATGACCAAAAGGGCATGGTTGAATTGAACCGGGTTTGTAAGCCCGGCGGCTTAATATGCATCACAGTACCTGCACTGGAAATGTTATGGAGCTATCACGACGAACTGAACGGTCATTACAGGAGATACAGCAGCAGCAGCCTGCGGACCCTGCTCGAACAATTCCCCCAACAAAAAATTCTGCAACTTCGTTTTTTTAATGCCCTGCTTTTCCTCCCTGTGCTCGCCTCCAGGAAGATTTCTAATTTATTCTCCCACCAAAAAAAGAGCGGGCAGTCGGATTTCACTTTTTATAAAACCGGGCCGGTAGTAAGCAAACTTCTGGAAAAAATATTTGGATTGGAATTGGGTCTGATGCACTTTCTCAAATTCCCGGCTGGAATCTCCCTTCTCGCGATCGTAAAAAAAGATCAGCTATAATAATTACAATTGTCCCGATGAAGCCGATGAGTGCTAAATAAAATGCGTTCATCACATTAGCCGGCTTGTAAACAAAGTTTATTTTTTCTGAACCTGCGGGAACTTCTACTGCCATAAACGTAATATTGCCCCTTTCAATTTTTCGTTCATTCCCGTCTATGAATGCCTTCCAACCGGGGTAGGCATTTTGGAGGAATACAAGGGCACCCTGGATTGATGGGGCTAATCGAGCCTCTAAACGGTTAGCAGAAAGACGAAGAATTGTAATTTCTCCAGTGTCCCGGTCAGACCTTGCTAGGAATTTTGTCTTAAACAGATCGGTAAATAAAAATGATTTTTTTTGGCCTGCATACGCCGCAGTCAGAAATTTATTATCAATAAGCGTGTCCGCCATATACAATACCGGGTTTTTAAAAACAGCGTCTTTAATAGAGGAGGCATAAAAACTATCCTGAAGTAAAAGATTTCCGGGGCTGATGAAATAATCGTTTCTTCCGATCTTTTTGGTAAAGGGAAGCATACTGCCCGTAACCAGCAAACTATCTTCTGTTTCTTTTGAATTTTCAAAAACAGACTGGCTGCCGGGATTAGGAAATTTTTCCGGGTTTCGTTGCAGGTGGGCCTCTATTAAATCCATGGACCTGGAACCCACAATGGTGACAGGCATATGGAGTTGCACATTGAGAAACATATCAGCAAGGCATAGCAGGGTTATCCAATGGAAACTGCGGGATCGCGAAATGACTCTATAAAAAAGTACCAGCAATCCCAGCAGAACAGGGAGTTGCAGCAGGTATCTTTCTGAAAAATAAAGTTGTTGAAAGTTTTCTGCTGGGCTAAGGTTCCGGGATAAACCCTCAAACAACTGGCTCCTATCTTTTGCGACGATGAAAATGCCCCAAGCCAGTAAAACAATAAAAAAAGCGCCAGCGATTTTTAAGAGAAAATGCTTGCCGGGCCGGCCTGCAAGCAACCAGTTATTAACAGCAATATTAACAGCCAGTAATACCAGAAAAATTGCAGGCAGCCTTAACAAGCCCGGATGCCGGAAACTATTGAAGAAAGGAACACTGTAATAGGCAAACTTGTGCAGGAAAAGGAAGCCACCCCATGATAACAACAAAAACAGCACGGCTCCTGCGAGCAAAACCCCCGCTTTTTTTGCAATACGAATACCCGGGCTGATCACCAGGAAGATCAAAAAAATCAAGGGAATTATGCCGAAATAAATGTTTTGCATTAATACCGAAGATGGAAGCACGTTCTCGTTGGCAGTGTTGGCAAATGGCGTTACAACGGATAAAAGGCTTAACGGGTGCATAGGGTTTTCCTGGGCCACAGACAGGCTGATGCCCTGTCCTCTTTTTATCAGCGGTAGGTAATCAACAAATGAAACGATCGCGGGAAGGCTCAATAAAAGAAATACAGCCAGCATTAGCAGCAGCAATGGAATAGTTTTGCGGGCGAAGGGCCATTTTTGTGCTGCTACAAAAAAAACATACATGCAATAGGCCATCGAAAGATAACCGGCCATAAGGAACAACGCAGGATATCCGCCGGTAAAAAAAAAGAAAAGACTGCAGCCTGCATAAACTGCGTCCTGCCACCTGTACAACGTCAATGTTCTTTTGAAAAATAAACAAACAAAGGGCAGGTAACAGGCAGAACTGATACAGGGAAAGAACTGAACACTGTCAGTAATAAAACCGCAACAATGGTAGGCGATTGCCAGTGAGAAGGCCAATGCCCTGCCGCTGCCGGATTCCCTGCAGAGGTAATAGAAACCAATACCGGCAAATGAGATGTAAAAAAGCATTTCGTAGTGAAATGCAGCCAGGGAATAATCAGTAATAATGCTGAACACCCAGATAACGGGGTTCCAGGCGCCGCTTTGCAGATCAGCATGAAGGGGATAACCCATGTTTATGTAGGGTGTCCATAATGGCAACTCCCCATTATTGAGCGCATCGCTGATCAATGTGCGGACCGGGTAATAAAAGGTAAGTGCATCATTTTTTAATGAAAGTAGCTGGAAGCTGAGGGGCCAGAAAAAAATACAGGTAATAACCGGGAAAACAAAAAAGGGATTGGTTACTATTTTTTTAATCATTCCTGGGTTTTATAACAGTGGGTTGTGTTTTCCTGGGTATACCGTAAGTTTTTAATGGTCATCTGTTCGTTGCAGGCCGGAGATCCTTTGGATGTACTTTCCCACCATGTCAAATTCTATGTTCACAAGGTCGCCTTTTTTCAACTGCTCAATATTGGTGTGGGTGTAGGTAAAAGGAATAATGGCCACTTTAAAGCGGTCTCTGCCAACTTCGAAGATTGTAAGGCTGATGCCATTTAACGAGATTGATCCTTTTTCGATGATAAGTGCAGCAAATTTTTCCGGGATGGAAAAGCCAAATTCCCAGCTCCCCTCTTTTTCGTGGATCGAAATACATTCTGCGACCGTGTCAACATGACCCTGCACGATATGGCCATCCAGCCGGCCGCCCAATACCATGCATCGTTCCACGTTTACCAGGCTACCGGTTACAAGCCTGCCCAGGTTTGTTTTGTCCAGCGTTTCGGCAATGGCCGTTACCTGATAGGAGTCCTCTCTGGTTTCTTCTACCGTGAGGCAAACGCCATTGTGGCTTACACTCTGGTCCACTTTTAGCTCCGGCGCAAGCGTGGATGTTATCCAAAAGCTGATATTGGTGCCGTTCTTTTCAATAGATCGCACTTTAGCTGTGGTTTCGATGATACCTGTGAACATAGGCAACAAATTTCGGAAAATGTAGGGAGAATTTATTTATTTCAGGAAATCCATTATATTTGCAGCCCTGTCTGATGAAAAAGACAGAATTTATTCACTTAAAGGAGGTATATAAAATGCTTATTATTGATTCTAAAGATTGCGAAAACATTGACAAAGCGCTCAAAAAGTACAAAAAGAAATTTGAGAAAAGTCGTGTATTGCTGCAGTTAAGGGAAAGGCAGGCTTTCATTAAGCCGTCGATCAGGCGCCGCACCCAGGTACTTAAAGCTGTCTACAAGCAGCAACTTGCAGCAGGAAAATTTGATTAATCAGCTTTTTAGCCAATAACATATTCAACTGATAACCGGTTATATTAACTTTGGTTATCAGTTTTTTTATGTCCAAAATGCTTGAATCTCATATCCGGGAATTTCTGGAATACCTGCAATACCAGAAACGGTATAGCCGCCACACGGTCATTTCGTACCGGAATGACCTCCAGGCTTTTGAAGTGTTTCTTCAAAAGCAGTTCGGAAGCCTGTTGTTGAACGAAGTAAAATCAGCCTTCATCCGAACATGGCTTGCAAGCCTTAAAGAAGATGGGATCAGTTCCAAAACCATCAACCGGAAAATTTCCACTCTTAAATCCTTCTTCAAATACCATATCAAAAAGGCGGTTATTCTTTCGAGCCCGATGTCGGTGATCAGTTCTCCGAAATCTGGAAAAAAACTTCCCCAGTACGTAGAGCAAAAAGATATCGCACGCTTGTTTACCCATGTTGAATTCCCGGACAACTGGAAGGGTAGAACAGAACTGCTCATTTTACAAATATTTTACAATGCAGGTGTGCGGCAGGCCGAATTACTCCAACTACAGCAGAACCAATTCGATGCGCGAAATTCTACCATCAAGGTTTTGGGTAAAGGAAACAAAGAAAGAGTGATCCCGATCAGTAACAGTCTTACACAACAAATTGGCGGTTACTTAAGCGAAAAAAATGACCTTTTTCCGGGGCTGGATCACGGGTTTTTACTGGTGAGCGATAAGGGTAAAAAATTGTATCCTAAATATGTCTACAATGTGGTAAAGAAATACCTCTCCCTGGTCACCACTATCAATAAAAAAAGTCCCCATATTTTAAGGCATACCTTTGCTACACACCTTACCAATAATGGCGCAGACATCAATGCAGTAAAGGAACTGATGGGCCACAGCAGCCTGGCTGCCACCCAGATCTACACCCATAATAGTATTGAAAAGTTGAAAGAGGCCTTTAAAAAAGCGCACCCCAAGGCCTGATATTTGCAGGACAAAAAATAGCAAGATTTAATTTTGAAAAGCAGGGATGATATGCTACCTTCAATATCACAAGCTAATCTAAAAGATGTGAATTAATCTCCATGATGCCTATGCTGTAAAATCTACTCAATTCTATTTAATCTTTCACTTTTAAAATTGAATGTTATGAATGTAAACATCCAAACAGTGCATTTTGATGCAGATTCCAAGTTATTAACTTACATAGAAAAGAAGGTCTCTAAACTCACCCAGTTTCACGACAGGATTACCAAAGTAGACGTTTACCTGAAGCTGGACAATATTGTACATAACATAAAAGATAAGATCGCAGAAATAAAAGTAATCATACCTCACCATGAATTTTTTGTAAAACAATCCAGCAAATCCTTCGAGGAAAGTTTTGATGATGCGCTTGGAGCAGTGATCACCCAGATAAAAAGAAAAAAGGAGAAATTAGCCGCCTGAAAAGAGGTCAATCATAAATAGAAAATCCTGTCGGCAAAACCGACAGGATTTTTTCATAAATGACAGAAGCAAAATCTCTTTAAAAAAATCTTTTGCAAAATTTTTGTATTAACCATTTTCACTTACCTTTGCCTTCCGAAAAAAAAGACATCCTATTAGTAAGGAGTTAATTTTAAGGGAGTTCTTCAAAAAAAATGCCGAAACAGGTCAGTTGGTAAAATAACGCAATAAGCCGAAATAGCTCAGTTGGTAGAGCAACTGATTTGTAATCAGTAGGTCGCTGGTTCGACTCCAGTTTTCGGCTCCATAATTATTCAGGCAGCACAGGCTCCTGTTTTTTCTAAAATAGATTCCGATCACGGTCGGGCGTAAAATGGGCAGATGGCCGAGTGGTTAAAGGCGACAGACTGTAAATCTGTTCTCTTCGGAGTACGTAGGTTCGAAACCTACTCTGCCCACAGGAACAAATTGATGATTAGCCTTTTTGGTAATTTGATAATTGTTTAGTTCTTTTAAATTTTGATGTTTTTTAATCGCCAAATTGGCAAATTATCAAATCATCAAATTGATTAGCGGAAGTAGCTCATTTGGTAGAGCGGTAGCCTTCCAAGCTTCAGGTGGCCGGTTCGAGCCCGGTCTTCCGCTCAAAATTTAGTCATCAAGTCATTAATTCAAATTTTTCGAGGTTAATAACTTTTTGACACCTTGACTCAACGGCTTGCTGACAAACCTTCGTAGCTCAGGGATAGCGCATCCCGATGGCATTCGGGAGGTTTGTGAGTTCGATCCGGCGGACAGGTAATAAAAATACAAGCCGTCGTAGCTCAGGGGAAGCGCATCCCGATTGGAATCGGGAGGGTTGTGAGTTCGATTCGGCGGACAGGTAATAAAAATACAAGCCGTCGTAGCTCAGGGGTAGAGCACTTCCTTGGTAGGGAAGGGGTCGTGAGTTCGATTCTCACTGATGGCTCAAAACAGGGTTCTCACTAATGAGTCTTAACGGTAGTTGCTACCATTTTTGGTATAAAGCATAAAAGTCCGCTGGTTTACAGACTTTAAAAGAAAACCACTTTTCAAAACAAATATTAAAATATAAACAATGGCAAAAGAATCATTCAAGAGGGATAAGCCCCATCTTAACGTTGGTACTATCGGTCACGTGGATCATGGTAAAACAACACTTACAGCCGCTATAACCGATGTTTTGTCAAAAAGAGGTTTAGCGGA
>JAYSYY010000014.1:0-5459 GCA_043727215.1 Chitinophagaceae bacterium
ACCATCGGGCCCAGCATATTAAAAAAGGTGCGCACGCCCAGGTGTTTCCTGATTGCGCCAACAGCCTTTAACGCCGGGTGAAAAAGCGGAGCGTGGAGAAAACATATCCCGGACCGGTCCAGTTCCTCATTTAGCCGGCTGCTATCAGTCGTAAAACAATACCCCATTTGTTCCATCACGTTGGAAGAACCGCTGATAGAGGATGCGCCATAATTTCCATGTTTGGCAACCTTATTCCCCGTTCCCGCAGCAATAAAACAACTCAGGGTTGAAATATTGAAAGTGTTTTTCCCGTCACCGCCCGTACCCACTATATCCATTACATCATGATCTTTTACATTAACCGGCAGGGCAAGCTCCAGCAATGCATCTTTGAATCCGTGCAATTCATCGATGGTTATACTTCGCATAAGGTACACCGTTATGAAAGCGGCGATCTCTGACTCATTGTATTGTCCGCCGGACATATTCACCAATACCTCCCTGGCCTGTTGGCGCGAAAGGGTTTTGTAATCGAAAAGGTAGTTTAATATTTTTTTCATTTGGACCCTGCCCCCTGAGGGGGAACTTGAATTTATAATTTGCAAAAATCTGGTTATCTATAACCCGGTTGACAGTCCGGTATTTGATTGATCCATAGTTTACACACCTAGCCAGTTTTTCATGATCTTTTCCCCGCAGGGAGTGAGTACACTCTCCGGATGAAACTGTACCCCCTGCACATCATATCTTTTATGTTGTAGTGCCATTATATAATCATTTTCGTCTACTGCAGTGATCTCCAGTTCTCCCGGAAAATTTTTCCTGTCAACGATCCAGCTATGGTACCGGCCCACTTCTACGGTGTCTTCCAGGCCCTGCAAAATTGGCGACTGTTTATTTAAGACCCGGATCGGCGTAGCCACACCATGAAAAACCGCGTCGAGGTTGACCAATGTTCCTCCAAAAGTTTCCCCGATAGCCTGGTGGCCCAGGCACACGCCCAGTATAGACTTGGAAGCTGCATACTCTTTTATCAACGGCAACAGTAAACCTGCCTCACACGGAAGACCCGGACCAGGGGATAAAATTATTTTATCATATTCCTTCACTTTTTCCAGGGGAATTTTGTCATTTCGGTAAACATCCACTTTCAGGTGCAATATTTTTTCTACCAGGTGCACCAGGTTGTAAGTAAAAGAGTCGTAATTATCAAAAACAAGGATTTTCATTCGGGTTGGTTTAAAGTTTCCGCGATCTTAATTGCATTTTTCAATGCCCCCAGTTTATTATTCACCTCCTGTAACTCACTCTCAGGTTTGCTGGCCGCTACAACACCTGCACCCGCCTGGTAGACCAGGGTGTTATTCCTGCTCAAAAAAGTACGGATCATAATGGCATGGTTGCAACTCCCATCAAAGCCAACATAACCGATGGCACCACCATAAAAACCCCTTGCGGTGGTTTCGTTGTCGTCGATGATCTGCATGGCTTTATACTTAGGTGCACCACTGAGCGTGCCTGCCGGAAAAGTACTGCCAAGGATAAGGAACGGATTTTTGATACCAGCCAGTTTTCCTTTTACCTCGCTCACGAGGTGGATCACATGTGAGTAAAAATGAACTTTTTTAAAACTTGTTACTTCTACCTGATTACAAACACGGCTCAGATCATTGCGGGCAAGGTCTACCAGCATCACGTGTTCTGCATTTTCTTTCCGGTCATTCTCCAGTTCGATGGCAAGGTTTTTATCCGTTTCATCATCACCGGTGCGTTTGAAAGTACCAGCAATCGGGTGCACGATAGCTATACCATTTTCAATGATCACCTGGCTTTCCGGCGAAGAGCCCATGAGTTTATAATCTCCGTAATCAAAATAAAAAAGGTAAGGACTTGGATTTACACTACGCAAGGCCCTGTACACATTAAATTCATCTCCTGCAAAACTTTGGGTAAACCGCCTGCTCAATACTATCTGGAAAACATCTCCCCTGTGACAGGCCGCTATTCCTGTTTCCACCATCTTTTTATACCCTTCGTCGGTCACGTTCGAGGCTTCTTCATTTTTTATGCTAAAAGGAAAAACCGGCACATCCTTATTCCTGATGATACTTTCCACATCGGCTATCCTGCTTTCGAGGCCGGCAAAATGATTTTCGCAGATAAAAAGTTCGTCCTTATAATGGTTGATAATGATCACGTACTGGTAAAGACGGTATCGCAAAAGGGGAAGAGGATTAAGGTCGTCTTTTGCCTTTTGTTCGCTCAGTTGTATATTCTCAAAAAACTGGATGGCGTCATAACTGGTATAGCCAAAAAGGCCCTGTGCGATGTTAACTGGTTTAGGAGCTGCGGCTGAAACCTCGAAGCGAGCCATGAAGTCCGCCATTGTTTCAGATAACTTCACGTCTTTTCCTGGTTTCATTTTTTCCGGTGGCTGGCCCGGAAGTTTAAATTCCAGCAATTCCTTATTAATGACCTCGATACCCGCAATCGCATTGATGCCGATAATAGAAAAGCTGTTTTCGCCGGCGTGAAAATCAGTACTTTCCAGCAGGATCGTATCGCGGAACTTATCCCGCAGGCGGAGGTAGATCCCCACAGGGGTGTAAACATCAGCGAGTATTTTTTTAAACGTAGTATGCAATGTTATTTTTTTCATACAGCATCCCCCTGTTTTTCTTTTTAGACCTGCGGCGAGTTATTTTTACCCTGCAGGAGAAAATATTCGTTAAAATTACCTGTTAGTTTTTACTCCAACCGTTCATTCAACACCATGAAAAAGGCCCCGACAATGATGTCGGGGCCAAATATTGTTAGTTTATACAAATAGCGCTAAGACATCATCATTTCCTGATAAAGTGCCACCAGCTTTTTTTGCTATTTAGATGATAATTTTCCATTCGTTATGCAAATATGGTGGAGAAATATGATACCACAAAAACTTTTTCCTACCTTCCCAAAAAAGGGACTATGGTTATACAACAGAAAGAAACAGGCACTGAAGGGTCGTTTTTTATTAAAGATGGTAAAGAACTGGTTGGCGAACTGATTTATTCCCTTCGGGGGGAAGATACCATGATAATAGAGCACACGTTGGTAACCGAGGAATCAAGAGGCAGAAATTTTGGCTATGATATGCTGCAGCAAGCCGCTGCATATGCCCGGCAGAAAAAATTAAGCATTATTCCCCAATGTTCTTTTGCCAGTGCGGTATTTGCCAAAAAAGTAAAAGAATTCAGCGATGTGAAAAAAATTGCCTGAGCCATTCCGGTCAGAATTTTGAGAGTTTTACATGGCAACAATATTGAATAAACACTTTTTAAACTGAAAATATGACCCTGACTATTTTTGGAGCTACCGGCATGGTGGGGCTTGAGCTTGTAAAACAGGCGTTACATAAAGGACACACTGTAAAAGCTTTCGGAAGGAACGTCTTTACGACCCGTTTTCCCCGGAACGACAAGCTGGGTCTGGTGCAAGGTGCATTGTTCGACGAAGGGCAGGTAGGCAATGCCATAAAAGGAAGTGACGCAGTGTTATCAGCGCTTGGTGGTGCTTTTGACGGTACAGACAAAAGCAGGTCACTCGGCATGAAAAACATTGTGGAACAAATGGAGAAGGAAGAAGTAAACCGCATCGTTGCGGTTGGGGGCATGGGTGTGTTGGATGCACCAGGAGGAGGCTTGCTTATGGATGAGCCTGATTACCCCCCGGAATACCTTCCCGTGGGTAAAGAACACCTGCAAGCTTTCCACTTCCTTGAAAAATCCACTTTGCAATGGAGTTTTGTATGTGCGCCAAACCTGATCAATGCCCCCGCCACGGGTGAATTTCTCACAACTGCAGATGTTAATCCTCCTGAAAGTAAATTCAGGATTAACATGGGGGACCTTTGCCTTTTTATGCTGAATGAACTCGGAAAAAACCAGTATGTAAAAAAGAGGATCGGTATATCCAATTAGCGGTTTACCCAGCAGGTAATGCTAACTTTTGTGAGCATCTTAACGGGTTAAAATATTATTTGCGCCATCTTTGCTGAAATAAATTGGGAAGGTGAAAAAAACAAGTTTTATCGTTTTATTTTTTGTGGCATTTAGCAGCCAGGCGCAGCAGATCGACAGTGTGTATGTAAACCTTTACACTGACAGCCTGAAAAAAGGAACCTACAACTACATCAATGTAGATGGACTGCTAACCAACGGTCAGTATATCCCCCTGGATACGAACCATGTGATTTTTAAAAGTTCGCATGGAAAGTTTTATGGAAACAGTCTCTTCATAGAGCGGAACATTGCTGTAGCAAAAGTTGACATCCAGCTTATTTTGAAAAAAGACAACAAGGTGATAAAGGACCTGGAAATGTATATCAAAACCAAAGAGGACGAACCCCTCAAAACGGAGGAAGAAATACTGGCCGAACTCAAAGCACAACGGAAACGAAAAAAGCCATAAGCTTATAATTTAAGAACCCCGGTTAACCGGGGTTCTTAAATTATAAATTATCCAATGCTCCCAGTGAGGTGGCGATTTTTTATGGCGTTTAAATATTATGCAAATTTCTTGGCATCCTCTAGGAATTGTGCCAGGCCAATATCTGTGAGTGGGTGTTTTAACAGTCCGAGTATGGAACTCAGCGGGCAGGTACACACATCCGCACCTGCTTCTGCACATTTAATGATATGGTTGGGATAACGAATAGAAGCAGCCAGGATCTCTGTTTTATACCCCTGTATAGAAAATATCTGGCGAATCTGGTGAATCAACTCAAGCCCATCCCATCCGCTGTCGTCTATGCGGCCGATAAAGGGGGAAACGTAGGCTGCGCCTGCCTTTGCAGCAAGAATTGCCTGGCCTGCAGAGAACACGAGGGTACAATTTGTCCGGATACCATTATCTGTAAACCACTTGATGGCTTTCACACCTTCTTTGATCATCGGAACTTTTACCACTATATTTTTATGAAGGGCAGCTAAAATTTTGCCTTCTGCAACTATACCGTCAAAATCTGTAGAAACCACTTCCGCACTAATATCTCCATCCACCATTTCGCAGATGGTCTTGTAATGTTGAATGACTGCCTCCTGGCCTTTGATACCTTCCTTGGCCATGAGGGAGGGGTTTGTGGTAACACCGTCTAATATACCGAGATCATGTGCTTCCTTTATTTGAGCAAGATTTGCTGTGTCGATAAAAAATTTCATAATGCCTCAACCCCTGCAGGGTTTTAATTTTAAATGGTGAGTAGATCAGGTTTCACGCAAAAGTATCATATTTGAATATCTTCAGATAATAAAAATTACAGGGTTTAGAGGGGAAAGCAGTAGGAATCAAAGCTTGTCTTAAAATTTTTTTTAGGAATCGGGCACGGTTGCAGACATAAAAAATGGCAAGTTACTTACATCGCACCGCTCAACCATTTACCCTTGCTACCTTCCGGTCCTGGGGGAGTTCAACAGGAGCTGGTCGTATAAGACTTG
>JAYSYY010000015.1:0-15082 GCA_043727215.1 Chitinophagaceae bacterium
TTATGCTCACAAAAGAAGATATACTTCAATGTTGCATCGTGGGCCATAGCATGGGCGGTTATATCAGCCTGGCATTTGCAGAAAAATATCCCGACATGCTCACCGGCCTCGGCCTCTTTCATAGCAGTGCCTATGCAGATGACGAAGAAAAAAAGGAGACGCGCAGGAAGGCCATCAATTTTATTAATGAAAAAGGAGCAGACTCATTTCTAAAAACAAGTATTCCAGGTTTATTTGCAGACAGTGAAAAACAGCATTTGGCCATTCAAGAACTGTTGATGAAAGGAAGGCAATTTTCACCGCAGGCCCTCACACAATATTATGAGGCTATGATTGCGCGACCGGATAGAACGGCTGTATTATTATCGGCCGGGTTTCCCGTGTTATTCATTCTTGGCAAACACGATAAGGCTGTTCCTTTTGACCAGGGATTAAAACAATCTCATTTACCCGCCGAATCCCATATTAGCATATTAAGGGAGAGCGCACATATGGGGATGATAGAGGAAGAGGAAAAAGCCGGAAAGACTTTAGCAGACTTTTTGCATTCCGTTTACGTATAATGCAAGGTGGGCCCGGCATTTTTATGTATTTTACCGAAATACGCTCACGTGATAGTTTAAATGAAACAATTTTTCCTCATACTACTGCTTGCCGGAGGTTTTATTTCTGCGTCTGCAAAACATATTACCGGCGGCGAAATAATTTACGACTACCTCGGGCCCGGCTCTTCTCCAAACAGTAAAAATTACCGCATCACTTTAAGGTTGTTCAGGGACGAGAATTGTTTCGCATGTGCGCTCATGCCCCCGACTGTCATCATCGGGTTATTTGACAACAGCACGCGGCAGTCTTTTACCTTCCGGTCTGTTGGAAGAACTTCTTCGGAAGAATTACCCCTGAATGCATTGCCGCCCTGTATTACTAACCCCCCGACACTCGAATACACAGCCGGGTACTACAGTTTCACAATAGACCTTCCCGACAACGCAGCAGGATACACTGCGGCATACCAAACCTGTTGCAGGATAGACGGCATTGCCAATATCCCGAATTCTGTGGGCGCAACATATACGACCGTTATACCGGGGACCGCCACACTGGGTGCTGCTGGTGATAACAGCCCGCGCTTTGCACAGGGCATTTCAGTTGTTTGTTACAATAAACCTTTCACCCTGGATTTTAGCGCAACCGACCCGGATAGCGATGTACTGGTGTACAGCTTATGTGAAGGGTACAACGGCGGATCGGTTACCAACGCAAACCCGGTAAATCCTTCGCCTCCGCCCTACGGCTTACTGGGTTATATAAACGGGTATGCAGGATCGAAACCCCTCGGTGACCGCGCCAGTATCAACGCTCAAACCGGCATTATCTCCGGCATTGCTCCTGAAGCTGGTAAGTATGTTGTATCTGTTTGTGTGCAATCTTATGACAGGAGTACAGGAAAGTTTAAATCCGAACACCGAAAAGATTTTATCATTTCCGTGGCACCCTGCGATTTCGCAGGGGCGCAGTTATTGCCCAATTATATCAGTTGTGATGGTTTTACTTTTACTTTCAACAACCTGAATACTTCGCCGCTGAATGAAACTTTTTTTTGGGATTTTGGTGACGGCAACAGCTCCTCAGAAGAAACCCCTGTGCATACCTATAACACCGCGGGTGTTTATGATCTAAAACTCGTGATCAACCGCGGAGGCTCCTGTTCTGATTCTACTACTGCCAAATTGAGTGTATTCCCTGGATATTTTCCCGGCATCAACGATAATTCCCCGATGTGCAAAGGATTGCCGGTACAATTTAATGATGCCACACGTGCGAATTATGGAACAGTAAATTACTGGCGATGGGATTTCGGAAATACAACAGTTGTCAATGATACAAGCGGTATAAAAAATCCCAGCTATACGTTTGCAAACCCCGGCTCTTACGATGTTACGCTTATAGTGGGAAGTGACAAGGGTTGCATTGACACCATTGTTAAAAAGATTGAGATAATTGATAAGCCTGTTTTTGGGGTATCGAATGATACGCTGATCTGTTCTATTGATACCCTACAACTAACCGCTGCAGGCAGTTCAGGTGGCAGCGTCACGTGGAGCCCGGCGTACATGATCAACAATGTAAATAGTTTTACAGCTTTGGTAAGCCCTGATGTTACTACTACCTATCGGGCAAGATATGCGGACCCCTATGGCTGCGTGGCCTTTGATTCCGTAACCGTGCGGGTAGTGAATGAAGTTACACTCACCACGGGCAATGACACAACGATATGCAGAACAGACCAGCTAACTCTGCAGGTAAACAGCGACGCCTTGCAATATACCTGGACACCAGCCACCACATTAAATGATCCGGCTGTGCAGGATCCTGTGGCAACACCGGTTGCTGCAACTACGGTCTACCGGGTAACAGGCAGGATAGGAAAATGCACAAAGGATGCTGAAATAACGGTCCGTACTGTTCCCTACCCTCTTGCAAATGCCGGGGCGGATAACAACATTTGTTTCGGCACATCTATTCAACTCCAGGCATCAGGAGGCAGCAGTTATTCCTGGAGCCCGAGATCCTGGCTTAACAATAGTCTGATTGCAAACCCTGTTGCACAGAGTCCCAGGGAAGACACCCGGTACATCGTAAGTGTAAGAGATACATTGGGCTGTCCCAAACCTGGAAACGATACCGTATTGGTACGGGTGGCCCGCATCATAGCGGATGCCGGACCTGCCGACACGAATGTTGTAATTGGGCAACCATTGCAGTTAACCGCCACCGGTAGTATGAGTTATAGCTGGACGCCAGCCACCTGGCTCAATAACCCAACTATTTTTAACCCGGTCTCGCTTCCCCAGGAAAATACTCAATATGTTGTAAGAGTCAGTAATGAACAGGGTTGTTTTGATCTTGATACCATACGCGTAAATGTTTTTGAAACAGATCCTGATCTCCTGGTCCCCTCTGCATTCAGCCCCGACGGTGACGGCCTGAATGATATTTTTCAACCGATAATGGTAGGCATGCGGTCACTGGATGCGTTTATGGTATATAACCGATGGGGCCAATTGGTATACGCTACTACGCAAACTGAAACGGGTTGGGATGGAACTTTTGGAGGCGCACCTCAGGCCACCGCTACCTTCGTTTGGTATGCAGAAGGGACGAATTACCTGGGAAGAAAAATAAAGAAAAAAGGGACGGTCATCCTTATCAGGTAACGCATTAAATTATCAATTATTATCAGCGCCGGAACTCTTTGTTCCGGCGTTTTGTTTTATATTCATGCCCCGCAACCATGCTGACGTTATGAAAAGAATTCTGCTGCTTATTTTTTGTCTTACACTTATTTCAGGAGTCCAGGCAACCCATCTCATAGGTGGCGAAATGCGGTATGAATATGTTGGCCCGGGTACTGCTCCTGACAGCAAACAATATCGTATCAGGCTGCTTTTGTTTCGTGGGCCGGGTGGTGCCACTTTTATCACCCAGTATGTGGTTGGCGTGTTCAATAATGATAATAACGCTAAAGTGTTAGGAACTGCAGAAAACAGCAACTGGTTAGCTGTGCAGGATTTTGCGAACCCGCTGCCTGTCCCGATCAATATTTCTCCATGTATCCAGTTTCCCCCGAACCTGAATTATACTTACAAGACCTATTCTTTTTTGATTGAGCTGCCCAATAATAATTCCGGGTACACCGTAGCCTTTCAGACTTTTAGCCGGCAGCTCGCGGAGAACCTTTCAACCGGGGCAAGTGGGACCGGGCAGGGTGCTAATTATTTGTGTATCATACCGGGGTTAAATTCGCTGCCCAGCCCTCAAACGGACAGCTCCCCTGCATTTAGCTTACCCGTGAGTGTAGTTTGCGCCAATTCCAATTTTACTTTGGATTTTAGTGCTACGGATGCGGCAACAGATTCATTGGTATATAGTTTTTGCAATGCCTATGATGGCGGTGCTGCAGGCTTAGCCGATTTCAGGAACCCTGTACCTCCACCCTACCTCTCAGTAGCTTATGTTAACCCATTTACGGGTGTGTCCCCCATGGGTCCCCAGGCCACGATCAACTCACGCACTGGTATCATTTCCGGTGTAGCACCAAACGCAGGCAATTATGTAGTGTGCGTTTGCATTGCTGTCTACCGGCAAGGGATACTTATAGGTTTCCATCGTAAAGACCTCATTGTACAGGTATCAGGATGTATCCCCACCGAAGCCAATGCCATGCCGGGGTTTACGACCTGTGATGGTTTCAACATACAGTTTAACCATACAAGCACCGGCGCAAATACGGTGTTCTGGGACTTTGGTGATCCCAATACATTGGCGGACACATCTACAATTAACAATCCCGTTTACGTTTACCCTGATACCGGTTTATACATCATCAAACTGGTTATCAATAAAGGTGGAAACTGCACAGATTCTGCTACCCGGGCAATCGGTGTGTACCCGGGTTTCTTTCCCGGTTTTGAACCTGTTGCACCTTTGTGTGTGGGCGTACCAATCCGGTTCAATGATACATCGAATACAAGGTATGGCGTGATCAATTCCTGGCAGTGGAATTTTGGCGATTCTCCTGCCCTGGGCGATACAAGCCTTCTGCAAAATCCCACTTACACATTCGCATCTGCCGGCACTTACAACGCCCGCTTAATTGTTTCCAACAACAAAGGTTGTATAGATACCGTGTTTCGAAACTTCACGGTGTTGAACAGCCCTGTTATTTCGGCCGTTTCAAACGATACCAGTTATTGCCGGCTGGACAGCCTTCAACTAGCGGCAACGGGTACCGGAAATTTTAGCTGGAGCCCGGCAGCAAATATTATCGGGGCTAATACCGCCACGCCAAAGGTTTTTCCCGGCGCAGCCAGCACTTATTTTGTAACACTCGAGAACCAGGGCTGTACCAGCAGGGATTCGGTGATGGTTTCACCCGTAAATGACGTTACCAATAGTATAACCGCCTCACCGGCTTCCATCTGCCAGGAAGACACCCTTATGCTTTCAGGTGTGAGTAATAAAACTGCCCACCTCCAATGGCAATGGACCCCCACAAGTTCCGTAGCAACACCGCTCAAGCAGGTTACCCGCGCTTTCCCTTCCGCAACCACTACCTATAATTTACAAACCCGCTGGGGAAGTAACTGTATTGCCAATGCAAGTATAGCTATCCCTGTTGTCCCCTTAGCCATTCCAAATGCGGGTCCTGATACGGCATTTTGCCTGCAGCAGGCGGCTATACAATTATCCGCAAACGGAGGGAATACTTACAGCTGGTCTCCGGCTGCAGGACTTAGCAATACTAATACGCCGAACCCGATTGCATCACCTATTGTTACCACCAGTTATATCGTCTCGGCAGGAGTTACCGGGTGTGCCAAAGCAAAATCAGATACCGTTGTTGTTGTTGTGCGGCCAAAACCAGTGATCGACGTAACAAACGATACCCTCATATGTATAATAGATACTTTACAGTTAAACGTCTCCGGCAACGGTACAGTGCTTTGGTCCCCAAACTATATGATCAATAATACGATTTCCCCATCACCCCTGGTAAGCCCGGACATTTCCACCACCTATCAGGTACGCCTTACCAATAGTTTCGGGTGTTATTCTGATGACACTGTCCTGGTGAATGTAAAAAGCCAGGTAACCATCAATGCAGGGCCGGATACCAGTATCTGCAGGACCGATGGTTTTACGATGCAGGCAACAGGGGATGCACTTACCTACATGTGGACCCCCGGTACTTATCTCAGCAGCAGTACAATTAAAAATCCTTTTGCCAATCCTCCCGTTACTACCACTTATACTTTGACAGGAAACATTGGAAACTGCCAGTCGCAATCAGTGGTTACCGTTAGAGTAACACCTTATCCTGCTGCATTTGCGGGGTTGGACACAACCATCTGCATTGGCTTTGATGCGCAACTAAACGCCAGTGGTGGCAGCAGTTACGAATGGAGTCCTCCTTTATTTTTAAATAATCGTTTTATTGCAAACCCTGTCTCGCAAAGACCTGCCGGAGATATCCGGTACATTGTAACGGTAAGGGATACACTAGGCTGCCCGGCTGCGGTTAAAGACACTGTGCTGGTAAGAGTTATACAGGCGCTGAACGTGGATGCAGGCCCCGCTGACACAAGCGTAGTAGAAAATGAACCGCTGCAGTTAAACGCAGCAGGCGCGATGAATTATACCTGGAGTCCGCCGACCTGGCTGAATAATACCCGTTCTGCCAATCCCGTTTCGAATCCACGGGACAGCATCAAATATTTTTTAACAGGTATAGACGCCAATGGATGCTCCGGCACTGACAGCATAATTGTTCGCCTTTACCGGGTAGACGAGGACTTATATGTACCCACTGCTTTTAGCCCTAACGGGGATGGCCTCAATGATGACTTTAAGCCTATCCTGCTGGGTATGAAATCCATTTCTTATTTCCGGGTGTACAACCGATTTGGAGAATTGGTGTTCTCCTCCAACCAGGTAGATAAAGGCTGGGACGGCATCTTTAAAGGCAAACCGCAAAACGTTGGCACTTATGTGTGGATGGCAGCCGGGATCACCTATAAAAACCAGCTGCGAAGAAAAAAAGGATATGTCATCCTGATCAGGTAAACTGAATGCGCATGCATTAGCTCGTTTACAAGTGGCTGATCCATGCGCCGGGTGGAGGATCTTTACTTTATTTTGCATTGTACAATCTCTAACTTTTAGACAAGTAGAAATTTATGAATGACATCGTTTTTATTACAGGGGCCAGTTCAGGGATCGGCCATGCCTGTGCACAAAAGTTTGCCGCCGCAAAATATAACCTGATCATTACCGGCCGGCGCCAGGCGCGCCTGGCAGAACTTGAAAACGAACTTCGCTTAGCCTATGGCGTGGAAGTCAGGAGTCTGTGTTTTGACGTTCAGCAAAAAGCGGAAGTAATGACCGCGGTCGAATCACTGCCACCCGAATGGCAAAACATAAAAATATTAGTGAATAATGCAGGGCTGGCGCTCGGAAAAGATCCGTTTGACCTGGCGGATATGGACGATTGGGAAACCATGATGAATACCAATGTTAATGGACTGCTTTATATAACCAGGGCTTTGCTGCCGATGTTGAAAAAAAAAGGGCATGGGCATATAATCAACCTGGGCTCGGTAGCGGGAAAAGAAGTATATGAAAACGGGAACGTTTACTGTGCAAGTAAATTTGCGGTGGATGCTTTGAGTAAATCTATGCGGATCGACCTTTTGAAACATGGGATAAAGGTGACAGCTATTCACCCCGGGGCGGTGGAAACGGAGTTTTCCCTTGTAAGATTTAAAGGGGATGAAGGAAAGGCGGAGGCGGCTTACAATGGACTGGTACCGTTAACCGCAATGGACATCGCGGACACGATTCTCTATTGTGCGAGCCTGCCGCCTCATGTCTGCATCAATGACCTTGTGATCACCTGCCTGCAGCAAGCGGGTTCCTATTATTTTTACAAATCATGAGATCACTAATTTTCACAAACCATCCTCTTTTTGATCTGGCCAGGCTTGTAAAGTAACGGAAAGGTCAATTAACGAATCTTTTAATGGAGGTGGCACAATATTAGTGATTCCCCCTCGTTTACAGAACGTTATATCATTTGGGCAGTTCGGTATGAGTGCTAAATTTTTTTGTCCAGTAATCATTTTCCCGCATGAAGAACCTGTTTGTGCTCACCTCTATTCTTTTGTTCACCCTTGCCGGGCAACCGGCCGGGGCCCAGGATGTTGTAAGACAGGCCCCCTGCAATAATATGTCTATACGCCAGCAGGCAGACAGTATCAAGGAACAACTTACACTGGGAGGTTTTATCGTGGTGAAAGAGGCGTCGGTTACGATGGAAAGTGAATTTGAAATGCCGGTTATAGTTCCGTTGACCCAGGGTAGCTGGTACCAGTTTGTTTTTATCGGGGATATGAGTTCCAAAATTTATGAGGTTCGCATGTTTGACTGGAGCGAGAAGCAGGTAGTTTACCAGAAAAAAATGTGGGGTGATGTAGACGGCAATGTTATCCGTTACGATTATATCCCAAAGGTTTCCGAATACCATATGATCAAACCCGTGCAGGTGAATAAAAAGAAAAAGAAAGACCTTTGCGGTTATGTAATGCTCCTCAAAAAAGTCAAATAAGACCCGGCTTCAACCTCGAAGCAAAGGAATAGCAGGCTTATCGTTTGAGATATTTCCCGTTTAATAATTGTTGCATCACTTCCTCTTTTAAGTTCCTGCTTATGGGCACATGATAGGGTCCCATCCTCACATCATTGCCATCGATGCTATCAATTTTTTCTGCTGCGATGATAAATGATTTGTGAACCTTTATAAATCTGCCCGCTGGTAAATACGCCTCCACCGATTTGAAAGTGAGATAACTCACATATTTTTTAGTGGTCGTTTGAATGGCCACATAATTTTGCAATGCCTCCACAAACAAGACATCTTCCAGTAAGATCTTTACAAGCTGGTTTTCTGCCTTAATAAAAAAATACTTTGCGGCATCCCTGTCAGCAGTTTCGGTGCTTTTGGATGCATATAATTCCTTTGCTTTAGTCACCGCCTTAAGGAACCTGTCGAACGAGATTGGTTTAAGGAGATAATCCAATGCATTCAGGTCAAAACCATCCAGGGCATACTGCGAAAAGGCTGTTGTAAATATCACCGGCGGATGAGCAGGCAAAGTCCCCAAAAAATCCAGCCCTGTGATCTTTGGCATTTGTATATCCAGGAACAGGAGCTGTACATCCCCCCTTGCCAGTATTTCCCCCGCATCCAGCGCGTTTTCATACTCGCCCAGAAGAAAGAGAAATGGCACATCAGCAATGTACTCCTTCAACCCCTTACGGGACAAAGGTTCATCATCAATGATTATGCAGTTGATGTTCATACGGGCATTTTAGATTTTAATTGTTAATCCAACCTTGAAGTTATCCTCCCCATCCAATATCTCCAATTTGTAACTGCCGGGATAGAGCAATTCCAGGCGTTTTTTTACATTTTGCAAACCGATACCCCCTGGTTTTTCCGTTTTATGTTCAGCAGCATCCTTTGAATTCACCACGACAAAGGTAAAATGCCCATTGCTCCGATCCATACTCAAATTTATATAATTCGGGCGAGCCTGGAAATTCGATATATGCTTGAAGGCATTCTCTACAAAGGGGATCAACAACAAGGGTTCAATTACAAAATCTTTTACACTTTCTGTACCCTCGACTGCCACCGAGTAGTTCTCATTCTTTCGAAGTTTTTGCAGATCGATATAGTCCTTTAGGTATGCAAGTTCTTTTTCAATCGGTATCGGCGATTCATTCATTTCATACAACTGGTAACGAAGCATCGCAGAAAATTTATGCAAGGCGTCCCGCGCCTCCGGATTATTTTTATCGATCAGAAAATAAACGGAGTTCAGGGAATTAAATAAAAAATGTGGGTTGATCTGCGACTTCAGAAAGTTTAATTCTGCTTCCACTTTTTCCCTGGCCAGCTCCCCCATGTTCTTTTGGATCCTTATATAATCAAACAATAGCTTTATAGCCACGCCTGATGTTACAAGGAAAAAATGTGGAATAATGTTGTCATACAACCGGGTTTTAAAATTTGCCGTAAAATTGATAAGCGCCGGGCTGTCGATCACATGGCCGATGACATACATTTTCGTTATACTACTGCAGGTGATCATAATAATAAAAGCCAATGCAAACCCTGTATATCTTTTCTTGTAAAGCAGTTTTGGGATAAGCAGGTAATTAGTGAGGTAAATCATAAGCGCAAGGTCTGCGACTTTGATGCTGGTTACCTGCAGCGCCGTTGTGGAACGTGCATAATCCTGGTACCGCAGGAAATACCATAAACCAAACAGTATCATCCAGAAGATGACATGGTGAAATTTATATCGTATGAGGTAGCCCCTTATTTTCATAACCCAAATTAAAATTACACTTTCCATTTTTTAAAAGCTATTACAGGATCGGCATCATTTTCGGCATGAAATGCTGTTTCCTTTTGTCAGGCCGGGTTTCCCGTTGGTGTAAATTGTATTTGAGCTCCGGCAGGAAATTTTCATTTTGTGGTTCTAAAACCGATAAGATGAAATCTATTATTATGATAGCGTGGCTTGGTTATTTTGCCACGCCGGGATGTGCCCAGGATCCGGCAGGTGCTCAACCCGCAGCAGCTACTGCCACACAACCGGTTGGGGGGAGGTGCGAAAGTTGTGAGGCTATACATGAAAGCCCTATTCCATTCCACAGCTTACCCTGGACCGATACGCTACCTGGCTTCTCAGAACCGGGACCGAAGATGGTTATCAGTGGGATTGTATACGAGTCCGACGGGAAAACACCTGCGAAAGATGTAGTCCTTTATGTTTATCAAACTGACCAGGCCGGGAACTATGTCAATAAAAATAACGAGGCCGGATGGGGAGCACGCCATGGATACATCCGCGGCTGGATAAAGACGAATGAAAAAGGCCAGTACCGGTTTTACACCCTGAAGCCGGCATCCTATCCTAATACGAGGGCCGTGAAACATATCCACCCTATCATCAAGGAACCCGGGATAAACGAATACTGGATCGATGAGTTTGTTTTTGATGATGATCCCTTTCTCACGCCTTCAGCCAGGAAAGAACAGCAACAACGTGGTGGGGGCGGCGTGATCAAACTGAAAAATGAAAACGGGATATTAATAGGGGAAAGAAATATTTACCTGGGAAAAAATATTCCGGGGTATCCAAAAAAGAATTGAACCACAGATTTTAAACAAGACGAAGCTAGTGAGATTATGGCGTTTAGATTTTTAAAGGTATGGGGAAACATTTAGTCGCAACTTTTGAAATAATTTCACCCCCTCGGATTTTGTAAAACTCCAAAATTCTGTATAGCTATAATAATGTCATCCCTTCGGGATTGATAACGTATACCTCTTACTTACTGAATTCATCTTCAACACCCCGTTGGTTGAAAGCCAGGTTGGGGGCACTCATTGGTGTAATTCGTATAATTCGTGCCATTCGTGTCACTTCCAACACCCCGTTGGTTGAAACCCAGACGGGGGCACGCCTAAGTGTAATTTGTATAATTCGTGTAGTTCGTGTTTAAAAAAAAGGAGCAAGATTTTGATCTCACTCCTTAATTATTTCATTATCAAATCAGCTAATTAACCTTACTCTTCTTCATCAAAGCTCATCGCCTCTTTCGTAGTCATCAGCAATTCATATTCTTCCTTGCTTCCAACGATCATATTCTCAAACTCACGTAAACCTGTACCCGCCGGAATATGATGTCCTGTGATAACGTTCTCTTTCAATCCAAGCATTTCATCGGTCTTACCTTGTATAGCTGCAGAGCTTAATACTTTAGTAGTTTCCTGGAATGATGCCGCAGATATCCAGCTATGTGTACCCAAAGATGCTTTGGTGATCCCCAGCAATAACGGTGAGGACGTAGCAGGACTAGCGTCACGGAATTCAACCAGTTTTTTATCGGCCCTTCTCAGGATAGAATTTTCTTCTCTAACCTCGCGCAGGGTAATGATCTGGCCGGTTTTCAACCTTGTGCTGTCGCCGTGTTCTGTAACAACTTTTTTATCGTAGATGAAATCGTTCTCTGCATTAAAGTCAATCCTGTCTTCTGTATCTCCTTCCAGGAATTTGGTATCTCCGGCATCTTCGATCGTTACCTTACGCATCATTTGCCGAACGATCACTTCCACGTGTTTGTCGTTGATCCTCACACCCTGTAGCCGATAAACTTCCTGGATTTCATTCACTACATACTCCTGAACCGCAAACGGGCCTTTGATGGAAAGGATATCCGCAGGAGCGGTCTGGCCATCGGATAAGGAAGAGCCTGCTTTCACAAAGTCACCATCCTGTACCAGGATCTGGCGGCTCAATGGAACAAGGTATTTACGTACCACACCATCTTTGGCTTCCACGATGATCTCCCTGTTCCCACGTTTGATAGCACCGAAGGCAACCACACCATCGATCTCGCAAACAACTGCGGGGTTACTTGGATTACGTGCCTCAAACAATTCTGTTACGCGCGGCAGACCACCAGTAATATCCTTTAGTTTGCTCAAGATCCTTGGAATTTTCACCAACACCTGCCCGCTTCTTACATCATCTCCTTCTTCAATCACGATGTGTGAACCAACAGGAAGGTTGTATGCTTTTTTCTCTTTGCCTTCTACAATAATAACCGGCAACTTGGTTTTATCTTTTGTTTCAATAACCACTTTTTCACGGTGACCGGTTTGCTCATCCGCTTCATCGCGGTAAGTAACACCTTCGATCAATGCGTCAAACTGGATGGTACCATTTACCTCCGCAACAATTACGTTGTTGAACGGATCCCATGTGCAGATCACATCACCTTTTGCAACTTTTTGACCGTCTTTTACATTCAGCACGGAACCATAAGGAATGTGCATGCTGTTCAATAAACGATCAGATTTTACATCGATGTTCCTGATCTCACCGGTACGACCGATAACCACCTGTATTTTTTTACCTTCTGCGTTTTCAGTAGCTACTGTACGTAAGCCGTCGAACTGCAGGGTTCCGTCAAATTTAGCGTAGAGAGAAGATTCAACCGAAGTAGAACCAGCCACACCACCCACGTGGAAGGTACGAAGCGTAAGCTGTGTACCAGGCTCACCAATGGACTGGGCAGCGATGATACCTACTGCATCACCCCGCTGTGCCAGGATACCACTTGCCAGGTTTTTACCATAACATCTTACACACACACCCCGTTTGCTTTCGCAGGTTAATACAGAACGTATCTCAACAGTTTCAATACCACTGTCATCTATTTTTCTTGCATCATCTGCACTGATTTCTTCACCGGCATTGATGATCAACTCATCGGTTACCGGGTTGAAAATGTCGTGCAGTGAAGTACGACCTTCAATCCTGTCGCTCAATGGTTCAATAATATCTTCGTTATCTTTTAATGCAGAAGTTGCAATACCACGTAATGTGCCGCAATCTTCCTCATTGATAACAACATCCTGTGCAACGTCAACCAGCCTGCGGGTAAGGTAACCTGCATCCGCCGTCTTAAGGGCCGTATCCGCCAGACCTTTACGGGCACCGTGCGTAGAGATAAAGTACTCTAATACACTCAGGCCATCTTTAAAGTTTGCAAGGATCGGGTTCTCGATGATCTCAGATCCTGATGAACCGCTTTTACGTGGTTTCGCCATCAGTCCCCTCAGACCAGCCAGCTGCTTGATCTGTTGTTTACTACCACGGGCACCGGAATCAAGCATCATATAAACAGAGTTGAACCCTTGTTTATCTGTTGCAAGTTCACGGATAAGCGTTTCCGTTACTTTTGTATCCACACGGCTCCAGATATCAATGATCTGGTTGTAACGCTCATTATTGGTAATTAAACCCATGTTGTAGCTATCCCACACCTCTGCTACTTCACCTTTTGCATTTTCCACCAACTCTCCTTTTACTGCAGGAATAATTAGGTCATTGATGTTAAATGATAATCCACCACGGAATGCCATCCGGTAACCAAGTGTTTTAATATCATCCAGGAACCTTGCAGTGATCGGAACACTTGTCCATTTAATGATATCACCGATAATTTCACGCAGGTTTTTTTTGGTAAGTAGTGCGTTGATAAATCCTACTTCCTTAGGCACAAACTGGTTAAACAGTACACGACCTACAGTAGTTTCAATTAATTTATAAGTAAGTGTTCCGTCGTTGTTACGATAGTTAGCCTTTACTTTAATGTTTGCATGCAGGTCAATCTGCTTTTCATTATATGCAATGATCACTTCTTCTGAAGAGTAGAATGATTTTCCTTGTCCCTTAACGATCTCTGTATCCGTAGATTTTTTACCCTTGGTAATGTAATACAAACCAAGCACCATGTCCTGGGAAGGAAGAGTGATGGGCGTACCATTCTGCGGGTTCAAAATGTTGTGAGAAGAAAGCATTAGTAACTGGGCTTCCACAATAGCAGCGTTGCTCAAAGGAACGTGTACTGCCATCTGGTCACCATCGAAATCGGCGTTGAAGGCAGTCGTTACCAATGGGTGCAATTGGATCGCTTTACCTTCGATCAATTTTGGCTGGAATGCCTGGATGGACAAACGGTGAAGGGTTGGGGCCCTGTTCAACATAACCGGGTGACCTTTCAATATATTTTCAAGAATATCCCAGATGATCGCTTCTTTTTTATCGACCAACTTACGGGCACTCTTTACTGTTTTTACAATACCCCTTTCAATGAGTTTGCGAATAATAAACGGCTTGAACAATTCAGCCGCCATATCTTTTGGCAAACCACACTCATGCATTTTCAACTCAGGACCTACCACGATAACCGAACGACCAGAATAATCCACACGCTTACCTAACAGGTTCTGGCGGAAACGGCCTTGTTTACCTTTCAATACATCACTCAATGATTTCAGTGCGCGTCCACCTTCTGCTTTTACAGCATTGGATTTGCGGCTGTTATCAAACAATGAATCGATAGCTTCCTGCAGCATCCTTTTTTCATTACGAAGGATAACTTCCGGCGCTTTAATTTCCAATAATCTTTTCAGGCGGTTGTTACGAATAATAACACGACGATAAAGATCATTCAGATCCGAAGACGCAAAACGGCCACCATCCAATGGAACCAATGGACGAAGTTCCGGTGGGATAACCGGGATGTATTGCATTACCATCCACTCGGGACGGTTATTAATCCTTGTATTGGCATCGCGAAAACTTTCTACCACGCTTAGACGCTTTAAGGCATCTGCTTTACGTTGCTGAGATGTTTCGTTGGCGGCTGCATGGCGAAGATCAAAACTCAGCTGATCAAGGTCCAGTTTGCCCAACATTGCATGAACAGCTTCTGCACCCATCTTAGCGATGAATTTTTCAGGATCGTCATCAGGAAGCATCTGGTTTTCTTTTGGCAGCGTATCCAGGATATCCAGGTACTCTTCTTCAGTCAGCAGATCACTGTAGTTCTGACCTTTATCAGCGCGGATACCTGATTGGATCACCACGAAACG
>JAYSYY010000016.1:0-14736 GCA_043727215.1 Chitinophagaceae bacterium
CAAACGATTTTTAAAAAAGGTTGGAATAAGGGAAACGCCATCGGTGGGTTGCACGGTCTTAACTGCAGCCAGTTCCAGGAATGTGGGATACAGGTCCCAGAGTGCAGCCGGCTGGCTGGTTACAGCGGGCTTTATTTTACCGGGCCAGTTAGCAATAAACGGCACACGGATACCCCCTTCATACAGGTCTCTTTTTATTCCCCGGTAAGGGCCATTGCTGTTAAAAAATTCGGGGTCTCCGCCATTTTCCTTGTGCGGGCCATTGTCGCTGCTGAAGATGACCAGGGTATTTTGGAGCTGTCCGGATTGGCCGAGCGCTTGTACGATCTCGCCGACATACGCATCCAGCCGGGATACCATAGCCGCAAACTGTGCATGTGGTAAAGGTTCTGGCAGGACGTTATGCTCCCGTGATTTCGCATCTTTACCTGTCAATGGTTTTTCCTTAAACTTTGCCGCATAGTATTGATAAAATTTATCCTTCGGGCCGATCACATCACCATGCGGCAGTGTGTAGGCCAGGTACATAAAAAAGGGCTTGCTGTTTTTTTGCCCGATATAACTGATGGCCTGTTGCTGGATCAATGCTGCCGAATAGATGGAATCTGTTTCCTTGTTTACCGACAGGTCTACTTTAGAATGGTTGTCCCACAAATAGGGTGGGTAATAATCATGCGCGATACTTTGGCAATTGTAACCGAAAAATTTATCGAAGCCTTTCTTATTCGGATCGCCGCTGTTTTGATTAAAGCCCAGGCCCCATTTGCCAAAGGCGGCGGTGGCATAGCCGTTTTGCTGCAAAATATTGGCGAGGGTAATAACAGAATCCGGGAGCGGCGTCTGTCCTTCCGGGGGAAAGGGTTTGTTGCCCCTCACCGGTGTATGGCCGGTATGTTGCCCCGTTAAAAAGCTGGAACGTGCGGGTGCACAAACAGATGACCCTGAATAAAACTGGGTAAACCGCATACCATTCTTTGCCAGGCGATCGATATTCGGTGTTTCAATTTTTTGTTGGCCATAACAGCCAATTTCTCCATAACCGAGGTCATCTGCAAAGATGAAAATGATATTAGGCTGCCTGCTTTTTGTTTGTTGCGCAGTAGATGCTGCGGAAATAAACAAGGCCAGTAATGTAATTGCTATCCTGGAGTTGTACATAGCCAAACTTATTTCAAAAACATCACTTCAAGATTAATTTTTTGCCTTCTCGTAGATCTCTATCTCAATGATGCTCAATGTCCCCTTCGCCTTGCTGTCATCACGAGCCACACCATCATCCAGTTTTTGGCCGCCTACTTCCACCATAGTATTGGTTCCCTTATTGCTCGCTGCATCCGTTAATTCAATACGAACTTTTTTGCCAGGCCGGGGTTTACATATGGCCGTAAAATAACCAAGGCTTGTTTGAGTATTGCCGGCAAAAACTTCCTTCCCATCTACGGTTATGCGGATGGGATAACTGCGGCTGCGGAAATTATTCAACTTCATCGTGACTTCGGAAACGGTCTCCTGCCTGTCCAATTCATATTCTATCCATGCAGTATTAAGTTTGCCATCGTTGAACCAGTCACTTAGTTCATTGTCATCAAAACTTTTGTAGGCGCTATCTGCATTGGCACCGGATGTAGCTTTCACTATATCCAATGCAAGCCTCGAGTTTTTGTAAGACGGCGTATGCGGTGTTGGACCCTTTGCTAGATTGGAAGGTAATTTATCCCCAGGCAATACCAGTGACAAGCCGTTTGATACTTCCAGCTTTTTTGAAACAAGTTTTATAGATGCGGGTTGCAATCCTTCTGCATTCGCTTTTAATACAATATGGCCCGGGGCTGTTGTGCTTCTTAACAGCACCCTGTTTACACCACACTCCACAGGTAATGTTTTGGAAAGAATAAAATTATCCGACCCCTGGGCCATACCACCCCGCCATACTGCATTCCCGTTGAGAGAAAAATTGATCGTGTTGAGTGCCGTGGGGCATCGGTTGCCTTTGTTATCCACTACCTCTACTTCCACAAATGCGAGGTCGTGGCCGTCTGCCTTCAGGCCCGCGGGGCTAACCATTGGCGTTAGTTTAACCGCATAAGGTTTACCCGCCGTTACTATTTTCGTTTCACTGACTTTTTTGTTGGCGGCATCGAAGCCCACTGCTTTTATGGTGCCGGCAATGTATTGCACTTTAGGAAACGTAAATAAAAACCGGTCGCTTTGTTTACCAAAACCCAATGACTTATTGTTTACAAATAATTCTACTTTATCAGCGGCTGCAATCACGTCAATGTCTTTTATCACATCCGGCGTATAATTCCAATGCCCTATAATATGAATGCCTTTAGGGTTTGCATCTACCCAACCATCCCACATGATTTGGTTAGCATAGAAGTTTTCTTTTTTTATTCTCAGTGCATCTACCTCCCCGCTTCTCCTGTAATTCTCCGCACCACGGTGATGCGTATTCGTTTCAGAGAAAACAATATTCACCCCACCACTGCTCACCCTTTTGCCGGTCCCGGGCCTTTCCTTCCAGTATTCATACCAGCGCCGGATATTTTCTTTGGCATGGCTGTCCTGGTTTCTGTTATATGTGCTAGCGTCCTGTCCTTTGTGTAAGGGGCCATCACCATCTTTATGAAAAGGAGGTGTAAAATTATCCCAGTATTTTCTCAGGCCTTCATCCCGGCTATATTCCATGGCCCATAATGGTATACCCGCACTTTTGTTCGTGTACAACATTTCACCGCCATACTCCGCAGTTTTGCTGTCCAGCATTTCGCGGCTGCCGATTGCACGGCCACCAAAAGGATCATACAAATCGCGGATAGCCTTCATCTCCTTCATGTGTGCTTCGCTGATACTTTCATTGCCGCATTCGTAAAATATGATACTTGGGTTGTTCCTATTGTAAATGATGGCGTCTCTCATCACAGTCGTACGCTGTGTCCATCTAACGCCTTCCACATCTTTTTCCGCATCGCCTGCAGGCATGGCCTGCATCAAACCTACCCGGTCGCAACTTTCAATATCCTGCTTCCAGGGCGTAATGTGCATCCATCTTACGAGGTTGGCGTTCCCTTCCACCATTAACCTGTTGCTGTAATCACTTAACCATGCAGGCACGCTCATTCCTATGGCGGGCCATTCATTGCTGGTTCTTTGTGCATATCCGTGCACCTGCATTACACGATCATTTAGATAGATCATCCCATTCTTAAAAGCTGTTTTCCTGAAGCCCGTTTTCGTAACTACTTTGTCCACTTCCTTCCCATCCACTTTCAACAGGGTGGTCACATCATATAAATAACCATAACCCCAGCTCCAGAATTGTAAACGGGTAATTGTTGCGGCGGCTTTTATTGTTTTCGTTTCACCCTTGCCAATAGTTAGTGTTCCCCCGGGGAATTTTTTAAGCAGTTTACCGTTTTGTTCTGCCACCTGCACTTCGTATTGTACCTGCTGTGGTTTACCGGTTTCGTTCTTTACCTGTGACTCAGCATGAATTTTTGCAGAATTTGCTTTGATGTTAAATTCATCTGCATAAACGTACACCCCCGTTGTGCCTAAGTTAGAAAACAGGGGCAGGGTCTGATGGAGCGGGTTTGTAACATGCAGGTAAACATTCTTCTGTATGCCACCGTAATTGGCATTAAAGTTCCTGTCTTCCCACTGGTATTTACTGTTGGTGGCTTTTTCCCGGTAGTCCCAGCTATTGTCTATTCTCGCGGCTATCACATTTTCTGTTTCGCCATATTCCAATCAGTCCGTAATATCAAAACCAAATGATGTAATGCCATTTTCGTGAAGGCCGATATATTTCCCGTTTACATAAAATTCTCCTGCCTGCCGCACACCTTCAAATTCAATGAATACTTTCTGCCCTTTTGCACTGGCCGGCACTTTGAATTTTTTCCTGTACCAGGCAATTCCTGTAGAAAGGTCAACAATATCTTTTTTGAAGGCATCATCTTCGTTCCACGCCCATGGAAGCGTTACTTTTCTCCAGCTATTGTCGTTGTAGCTTTTCGCGGATGCAAGACTATCATCTTTCACAATAACTCTCCAGTCGCTGTTAAAATTATATTTTTGTCTTTGTGCAATTGTGCCGGTAGACATTAGCAAAAGAAAAACAAACATTCGTACACCCATTATCCAATTGGTTTATACTATTACATACATTCGAAACATCCGACATCCCCGCATTCAACATTTATCCCGCAAAATGCGGGACAAAATTCAAAATAATTAATTTCTACCTCTTCATCTTATACACCTCGCTTCCCGCCAATAAAAAACAACCCAATCCAAAATCTTCAAAATCAGGCTCCCTGTCAAAAGTAACAGGCTGCGATTCTTTTGGTTCTTTACCCGTGCCCTGCACCCATCCTAAAAATCCATTTGGATGAACTGCGGGAGCCATTCCATTCCAGGCTTTGGCCACTACCGGATAGTATGTATTCCTGTCAAGGATATTATTGTTGAGTCCCCATGCCATACCATACACAAACAAAGCAGTGCCGGTGATCTCTTTGCCGCCAAAATTTGTTGGATCATGCAGGCTTACGTTCCAGTAACCGTCCGGCCGTTGAATAGGTACTAATGCTGCCATCATACTTTTAAAATCAGAAAGGTATTCTGCATAATGCGGTTCATCTTTCGGGATGGTATTTAATATTCTCACCAGCGCTGCAACCACCCAGCCGTTTCCCCGGCTCCAGTAACAATCTTCTCCATTGGGCTCTTTGTATGGCGGGTCAAAATCCTTGTCTCTCCACCACAAACCTTCCGCAGCATTGTATAAACCTTTATCTCCATGTTTGTACTTGGTGAAGGCATACATTTCATACATGCGGTGAAAATAATTGGTGTCTTTATAGATTACACCCAGCTGTGCAAACACAGGCATCGCCATCTGGATAGCATCCACCCAATGCCAGTCATCGATCTTATCGGTGCGCATCATTTTATCAATGGATTCCTTGATACTGTCGATGCGTTCGGGCTTTTTATCAATATGGTAAAGGTCGATATAGGTTTGACCGCAAGCCTGGTTATCGCCATTGCGGGTTTTGGTGCCGTCCCGAAGGTTCCATTTATGTTTGGTACCCCAGTCAACAGCGTAGTCGTAATAGGCGTTTTTTTTATCAACGCTGTAAAGTGCCATCAACCCTTCGTAATACACGGCCCTCGTCCAGATATTGCTTGGCCAGGTGCGGCTGCGGCTCGGCACGAAGATGGGTTTGGCCGGGTCGGGCCATTTATCCATAAAATATTTATTGGCCAGGGTGATTGTTGCCAAGGTTTGCCCCGGTGAAGCCATTTTTTGCGCAGTCATTTTTTGGCCGGGAGAACATTGTATCAGCACCAGGGTGCATGCCACAAGGCATAAGTCTTTTAGATATTTCATATGTGCAAGTTAAGATTCAATCAAACTGCAGTTTAGCCTATTAACGGGTATTCATTATCATGTGCTATCCTGCACCAGGTATGTAGGGCAATAGTTGCCGGGTTTCCTAGATCCTTTTAGGGTTCGCCTTTAGTTAGAGCCGTCCTCATTTGCCAGCTTTCGAAGGCCTCATGCAAAGCCTTAGCCGTTTTCGCGGCATGATACGCATCAGCCATGGCAATTGTTATGCGCTTTGTCTATTGATTTGGTGAAGCGATAGTACTGGCAGAACCAAAAGATAGCGCCCGGATAAAAAGCTTAACGCACAAGGGTTACACTCATCAAACCTACAACGACCTCGTTAGCCAGGGTAATCAATTGCATATTTTTGAGCTCTTTATCTTTTTCCAGGTGCATTTCAATTACCGTTCCCGCACCACCATCAATCGCACGGTTACTAAATCCTTTTATAGAGCTGTACTTATCAAATGACCTCGTAAACTCGCCGGTTTTTAAGATCAGGCGATTAGGTTTAGGCGCATCAGTTGTGAATGCATAACCATCCTCGAGGTAATCCTGTTCTATGGGCCACCAGTTTGTTGGATTGATCAAGGGCAATTCATTCGTTGTGCCATCTGTATAAGTCACAATAATCTTAGCATTAGTAAAACGGCTTTGCTGGTGATTGGTGCTTCCTGCCATCAGCAAATAAGCATGTTGCGCCTTACCATTCAGCGGTACGTTTACAGTTGTTGGATAATTATCCCACTGTGAAGTATAAATGATATTTTTTGCACCCATAGCCGATGGGGTCGCAAACGGAATTTTTTCCAGGTACAACATATTCGCATTACCTGCTTTCATCCTCATACCACTATCATTGATATTCGCATCGGTCAGCGGGTAACACCAGTTACCAATCCCTTGCCAGGGAATTTGTAAAGTTGGTGATGAAGGGCGTGGAGACAAATATTTATTCTTAAAGATTTGTGTGACCTTGTCATTAAAGAATGGCTGCAGATCTATTGTGGAAAATGCAGGGTTCGAAGGAAGTTTAAAGCCTGCTGCTGTATTGCTTTTACCTGAAATGGTGCTGAAAACCAGTGGCTCCAGCCATATAGCATCTCCCTGCTGCAGTTTTATAAAAAGAGTATGATGTTTTTCCTTTTCCCCTGTTTCAAACTGAACATTATTTTTTGTGAATTTGATGTTGTTCAGTGTTTCCTGCGTATCCTCAATACCAATGCAGGTAGTTTTTGATAAAGTGACGGCAACTTTTTCGTTCAGCTTATAAGATAACGGGAGAGATATGTTTTCAAAATCATCTCCCGCCCAGGTTACTTTAACGACGGCCGTTTTTCCCTTGCCTGCTACAATCGAGATTTGGGGCTGCCCGACTTCACCCGGGATCCAGGACCATTTTACTGATATGCCATTTACGGTAACTGCCGCTATCTTATCTTTCAATGCCTTCAACTGCAGCGTGAAAGTAAGCAATTTATCGTACGCCTGGGTGATGGAATAAGTGGATACATTTTTATCCTGTTTAAATTCCACACTGATGTCCGGGAGGGTTAGATTCGCAAATTTCCAGGAGGAAGGGAAGCCAGGTTTAATTAATAACCGGTCGTTCAATGCATCCGGTAAAATACCAAAAAGCCCTTCGGTTAAAGTCCTTGCGGTCATACCTACCCCATCTGCAAAATCCCTGTACAGTTCACCCCGTATGGCATCATAAAAAGAAAGCTGCTGGAAACCACCGGGGCTGGCGCTTGCATACATACTTTCCAAAAGCGTGCTTTTAAATAATTTATACGCATTGTCACTTTCCCCTCCCTGCCAATAGGATAATGCTGTGTGCAGATTCTCTCCAAGGCCAACATTATTAATGCTCCAGGTATAAGGCTGCCAGTTGGTAGTGGACAATAAGTAATATCCATCATCCTTTAAGCCATTTAATTTTACAGGAATGTGAGGAATATAATTATCTACATACCGAAGCATCTGGTACTGTTGTTTAACATCCGCAGCGTTCTCATCAATGGCATGATAGATCGTCCACAAACCTGCAGAAGGATGCACCTGCTGCAGGCCCAGCAAGTCTTTGTATTCCGCGAACCAACCTTTGTCTTTTAACCAAAGGTTTTTATTCATGGCTGCAAGGATCTTTGTGGCTTCTGTTTCATAGCCGCTTCCATCCTCTCCAATTAATTTTGCAAGCTGCGCTGCTGTTTTATTTGATCGATAATTGTAGGCAGAGGAATGAGTAACGCCACCCCCGCTGTATTGCAATGCATCACTTGCCCAAATAGCGGCATAAGCATCATACAATCCATCTCCATCCGCATCATAATTTCTCTTCTCCCATTGCAGGTGAAGTTTAATAAGCGGCCACATTTTTTTTACAAAGGCGATATCCCCGGTATAATTAAAATGATTGAGCAGTTGATCTACAAACACAAGATTCATGTCATAATGGTGTGGCCGTATATCACCACCGGGATTACGGCTGATGTACCCATTGCTGAACATGGCCGTGCCCATTTTTTCCTGCTGCCGCGCAATGTGTAAGGCGGTATCAAACACAACCGGGCCGGGAGGGATTTTCGTTACCTGTGATAAAGCATAACTGCTGAAATGTTGCCGGGCCCTGTCGTGCCAGCCCAGCGGATCGGCACAATAAGCTCCCCGCCATGCAGGCAAACGCATACGCCATGCGATCGCACCGTGCATGTAAGACGGGTCTTCCCATATCGCATCTGCAGCTATGGCCAATGCTGGGCCCAAAGGATTGATGTAAGGATCGGGTGTTTGCAATACAATTCTTTCTGTAAGCTTTTTTCTTACTGTTTCCGCATTGGCAAATAAAGCCGGAAGATTATTATACCCGACAGAGGTGGAAGGTTTTTGCACAGCAAAATAAATCGTCTCGTTTTTTATTAAGTTCACCTTACCAACAATTACAGAGAAGGCTGCTTTTGTTGAGGATGCTAATAGTTCAACGGGTGATTGCTGGTTATCGGCATCGCCAATTTTGAGAACTGCATTCAAAGGAAACACACCAATCAACTCTTTCGGTTTTTCTTTGCCGGTTGTATCTGGTTGTTTGTTGCCGTATTGTATTTCGTAACGTTCTTCTTCACTTAATGGTTTTGACAGACCATAAAACAAGCGGAAGGTATTTTTTTCAATTCTAAAACTATTGTCTTTGCAGTAAGCAGGTTGCAGGTAAAAAGATGATTCAGGATCGGCACCAATATCACCATCACGGCTAAATTTTTTACCCGTGGCACCACCGTATACAATCAGCAGGGAAGTATTGCCCGGGATATTTGCTGTTTTCATTTTGATGATCATCCCTTCCACATTTGCCATGGCCAGCACAGCCAGGTTGATGACCCCGGTACCTAATAAGCTATCCTTAATCTCGTACAACATTGTACCGGGACGATAAACAGTTTTAATTTGGCTCGCGTCGCTAAGCCATTTACTCTTTCCATTTACGCTGATTCCTATTTTGCAATTGCCCCCCATGCCAGGCATGTACAAAGCAAACTCCGGCAAGTCACCGGTTTCTACCCTGAACCCGGTATTGGTGCCATATAATGCCCGGTTAAATTTTCTTTTGCCTTTGTATAGAAGAAAATCATTTCCCTGCGGTTGGTAGTGCATGCTGCGCTCTTTGCCATGCCATAGTTGTGTTGAATCCGTCTGTGCAGAGACAGCAGAAGTTATACAAACCATTATACAAAACGCATATCTTCTTACCCATTCCTTTTTACTATTTGTAAGAAGTGGAAGTATGCTATTACCGGCGTCTACCCGAAAGGATTTCAACATCATTGCTTATGGGGTTCAAAAGGATCAGGCTATCGTTTAATATATTTTCTGAGTTTGCACTTTTTCAATTCCTTAATGCCTTTCACTACGTTGGCAGCATTTAGTGCCGCTCCCTCCCTGGAAGTATGCGTGTTGTCAGTCGGAAACAGCGGTTTCACTTTTTCCGGTCCCATCGCGTCATAATTATCAGCAGTCAGCGAATTCAAATCAATATAAAATGCCCCGGTAGATGAAGCTGTTTGCTGCGCCCACAAACTATAACTTGTTTTATTATTACGGATCACTTTCCCATCTTTCCAGCCGTTGCGGGGAATGGGTGAACAAATGATGGCTGTAGCTCCTTTTGCTTTTACATCGTTTACAAATTTTGAGAGGTACCAGCCATAAGTGTGAACCACTTCCTGTTGTTTGGTTATGGGATTGTAGATTTCTTTCGCGGAATCACCAACGCCCCTTATAGTTCCTCGCGCCCGGGCTGTATCATCCAATGGGCTGCTGTCATTGTGGCCAAACTGCATAATCACGTAATCGTCTTTTTTAATTTTTCCCAGCACTTTATCCCATAAACCTTTGCTGATAAAAGTACGGGTGCTGGTGCCACCCAGGGCGTGGTTTTCAATGGTTATTTTTGAGGTATCAAAAAAGGGTTTCATCATATCTCCCCAGCCCCACATGCCCCCGCCACCGTCACCGCGGCCGTTTTTTACTGTACTGTCGCCGATAAAAAACAAGTTTGGTTTGGTTTTATCCTTCACTAAGATTAAAAAGGAAGAAAATAAAATAAAAGTACCAGCCAGGAACAAATTGGTTTTTCTAAATAAATTCATTTATTATTTTTTAAGTAAGTATTTATTCAAGCCCAGCCCGGGAACAGATCGGATCCCTTCTGTAACCGAAGCGGCATTCAAAGTAGCCCCTGCTTCGTTGGTATGGGTATGATCGCCGGAAAATAATTCTTTTACTTTATCCGGACCCAGCACATCATATTTATCTGCAGTGATCCTATTCAGGTCAATAAAAAGAGCGCCTTCGCTGGTGGCCACTTCTTTTGCCCATTTGCCGTAATCACCCCCCGCTCGTTTTACTTTGCCTTCTACAAACTGGTTCCGGGGGATCATGGAGGCGATCACCGGGATGGCGCCTTTTGATTTTACATCATTTACAAACTTGCGTAAATACCATCCGTAGGTATGTACAACTTCTTTAGCGCTATCCGGCCAGGTCAGTTCCACCGTTTCCTCCCCAATGCCCTTCAACACCCCACGATAACCAGCACGGTTCGTATCCGGTTTGCTGCCTTCGTTGTGGCCAAACTGCATGATCACATAATCGCCTTTTTTTAGTGTGCTCATCACCCGGTCCCAGCGTTTTTCTTTGATAAAGGTCCTGGTGCTCCGCCCCGCCATGGCCTGATTGGAGACTTTTAATTTTGTTGTATCAAAAAAGTCCGCAATCTTATCCGCCCAGCCGCATTGCGGCCGGTTGGTATTCCTTACCGTAGAATCACCGATGATGTACAAGGTGGGCTTTTCGTTTTGCATCAATACAAATGACAACAAGGTTGCAAGTACGATCAGCCACGCAGCCGTCTTTATCTTAAAATATTTTTTCATAAATGCTTTCGCTTTATTAGATTGCCACGAAAAAAATCCCGCTCACTACTCACAACTCACTACTCACAACTTTCTTTTCATTACCACAACATTCGGCTTCACCGGCTGCTTCATCCCCTCTCCCATAAAAAAACTGGTATGCGGAGGTTGGTTGTACGCCACATTCTGCCAGACGATACTCAACCGGTATTGTGGATCCTGCATCAAAGTATAAAACCTTCTATCGGTTGGGATGCTGGTTGTAAAAATTCGCAGTTCTTTGCTGTTTCTCGTGCGGCAAATTATTTCTTCCCTCCAGTCGCCGAAAAGATCGGCTGATAAAGCGGGGTTTGATTTACTGCCGTTGTTGCTTACACAATCAAAATTCCTTCCATCAAAAATTGTTTGAGTTTTACTGCTGTCGTACATCCATTTACTGATGTTTACGCCATTCAATATTTCACTTAGCACATCGCCATCCCAGAAGATACCCATGTTGCAGGCTGGCGTTCTCTCCGAGATCACATTACCTTTTGAATCAAACATGCCAAGGATGCCTGCACCTGCCACCCAGCTTTCAAAACCGGGGTACCGTGGATCCACATCCAGGGCCAATCCCCTGCCCGGCCCTTCACCATCTTCGCCGGATTTTACGGAAGCTTTTTTCCAGAGCACTTCCCCGGTTTTAGCATCACGAAAATTAGCACCTGCATCATCAAAACGTTCCTGTATGCTAAATACTTCCAGGCCCGGGCGCGAAGGATCCAGATCAGACACATGTAACGCATCCGCATGCCCAATGCCTGTTGAATACAATCCTTTGCCATTATCATCGATGGTCATCTGGCCATACACAATTTCATCTTTGCCATCGCCATCTACGTCCGCAACAGATAAGTTGTGGTTACCCTGGCCAGCATATTTCTCGTTGCCTTTATCCTTGCTGTCAAACACCCATCTCTTTTCCAGTTTGCCTTTTTTAAAATCCCAGGCGGCTAAAATTGTTCTTGTGTAATATCCGCGGCACATAACCAGGCTGGGATGCACCCCATCTAAATACGCTACACAAGCGAGGAAACGATCCATACGGTTGCCGTACCCGTCTCCCCACATTTCTTTTAATTCCTGCTCGGTGGGATTCAGTTTTCCGTGACGGGGGGGGCTATAGTCTGTTGTTGACATTGCCACGCCGGTGCGGCCATTGAAAACGGTTAAGTATTCCGGGCCTAATAAAATATAACCCCTTTGGTTTCTCCAGTCTTTGCTGGAATCCCCGATAATATTTCCTTTACTGTCCATTGAACCATCTCCTGTCTTCATGGCAATTTCTGCACTGCCATCACCATCCAGGTCATACACCATGAACTGTGTGTAATGCGCCCCTTCCCTGATATTTTTTCCGAGGTTGATCTGCCACAACAAAGTGCCATTCATTTTATAGGCCTGGAATATCGGGGGATCCGTCAAACCTGCCTGTGAATTATCCCTTCCCCTGCCTGTCATATGAATAATGATCTCGTATTCGCCATCGCCATCCAGGTCGCCTACAGAAGCATCATTCGCGGAATAACCTGCGGGTGTTTGTAAAGGGATCGAGAGGTATGCTTTTGCTAACGCAGGCAGGGTAAATTTTTCTGACGCCGTTAATTCTTTTGCATTCACAATTGGTGTTACATGGTAGGTGTAAGATTTTGTGCTGTCAATATTTTGATCTGAAAAATTCGTGACTGCGGTTATTGGGGTCGTATTAATTTTTGTAGCCTTTTCTTTGTTGATAGCCCGGTAAACATTGAAAGCTACTTTATCATCATCCGTAACTAACAGGCGCCAGCTTACAAAAATATTTCCTTTGCCATCCGGCACCGCCACTACGCCGCGGTTTAAATATTCCATCTGCCGCTGGGCTGAAGCACCGAGTGTAAGCAGTATCCCAAATAATGTATAGAGGAATTTTTTAGCCATAGTTATTATTATTTTTTACCTGTTCTGAAGGGTAATGCAGGTAACCCTTCCTTATTAAAAAAATTGGGTTGTGCTTTTTCATCCCAGGCAAAACGAACCGATGTTGGCCTGTTAATTTCCGGCGATGAAACCACCAGTTTATTATTCTTAATCACCGCTGTTGCATTTACAAATTTGCCATCTTTGCCCGCAATACTGAACCAGGTGAGTGGTTGGCCATCGCTGCTGGTTAAACCAGTGCCCGTGTGATCAAATTTTAAAACGATTGTATTCTTTTTCTTTTTGTATGATTGATAGGTGGGACCTGAGTAAGCAACCTGCTTTAAATGATAATCTTTTTGCAATGCCCATAGCGCCAGCCTGCGACCGATCGTCCATTTGTAGGAGGGATGAATGTCCGAAAAGTTATCTACAAGGTCGGTCGTCACTGCCATCCCTACGTTTTTTAACGTTAAAGAATTGGATTGGGCTTCCCAGAATTCTGGCAACAAAGTGCTGGAATGATTTTTTTTGTCTTTCCTTGATGAATAGGAATAAGGTGCGAGTTGGACGTAATAGAACGGAAGGTTATTATCTTTAAACAAACTGCGCCAGGTATCGATTAATAATTCAAACTTGGCGGGGTAAGTAGCATGGTCCTCTATCATGGCATTGCTTTCTCCCTGGTACCACAACACCCCTTTGATGGCAAAGGGAACCATGGGTTCAATTAAACCATTGTACATCTGCCCGGGATGAATGCCGTCTATTTTGAAATTAGCCGAAGTAGCAGAATCTCTAAATACCCGCGATTGCCGGTAACTCCAGTCGGGCTGCCATTGTTCTATCCTGGTACCACCCCATGTAGATGAGATAATACCGATGGGTACATTGGTTTTTTCAAAAATGTCTTTGGCAAAAAAATAACCGATAGCAGACGCATACCTTACAAGCGTATCGTTTCCATCGGTCCACCCTTTGGTCGGTAATAAAGGAATTTTATTTAAGGTTCTCTCCACGTACAAATATCTGATGCCTCCGGGTTTAAGTTTTGTTAATTCGGCTTCTACCTCATCAACCCCTTTTTTTGGCCCCGCATATCTTTTTAATTTCCTGTCCAGCGTATATTCCATATTGCTCTGCCCGCTACAAAGCCAGACATCGCCCACCAGGATATTTTTTAAAACAAGGGACGCCCCATCAGAGCTAATCTCCAGGGTTTGGGGAGTGGAAGAAAGTTGTAAAGGATCAAAAATAATTTGCCATTTACCCGCACTGTCGGCATAACCTTTTTTTTGCTGCGAGGCAAACTGCACAACCACTTCTTTTCCCGCGGTGGACCTACCCCATACCGTTAGGGGTTTATCCCGTTGTAATACCATGTTATCGGAAAAAACCTCCCCTATTTTCAGCTGTGCAGACAGGAAAGTAACGAACAGGCAAAACAGTGCAGTGCAAAAAAGTTTTTGGGCTGTAGGCAACATATGTAAAGCGATCGTTTGTATCCACAATTTAGTGTATCTGAGCCTGGGGGCATCATGGGCTATCCTGCGGCAATGCTGGTATGAAAATATGCTTCATCCCGTCCCGAGCAATCATCCTACCGTGTGGACACAATTCTAAATATTTGTCAACCCTCGTGCAAAGCTTAAAATATTTCAAGCCAGTCCACACTATGCCGGGGCTCAGTCACATCTTTCTTCCGTAATCTGTTCTAAATTCCATTAACTACATTTATGAACCGCTGGGTAACAGGACACCGTTGCACGTTGTCGCAGTGATAATTTCCATTGCGCTTTTTGCCCTCGCCGGGCAGGCCCTCCTTTTTTTCTTGATAAAAAAAGTAGGCAAAAAAATCAAGGCTGTCGAAAAATGGCTACAAATCACTGCGTTCGCCTAAGCCCGCTGAACTCGCCCCGAAAACTGTATTATTACGAAAGCTTCTTCGGGCTCAAACAGCACCGGGCTTCTAAATGCTTCGCA
>JAYSYY010000017.1:0-2152 GCA_043727215.1 Chitinophagaceae bacterium
CCCTAATCCTGCTTTAAAGCCTTCGCATACACCTCGAGGCATCTTTTCCGGGCGAACTCATGATCGACCATTGGCGCGGGGTAGGTTAGTTCCTGGAACTCCGCCACCCATTTTTTAATATAGGTCAATTGGGCATCAAATTTTTTGGTTTGCAGGTAGGGATTAAAGATCCTGAAGTAGGGCGCGGCATCACAGCCGCTGCCTGCCGCCCATTGCCAGCCGCCGTTGTTGGAAGCCAGGTCAAAGTCGAGTAATTTCTGTGCGAAATAAGCTTCGCCCCATCTCCAGTCCAGCAAAAGATGTTTGCAGAGGAAAGAAGCAACGATCATACGTACACGATTATGCATAAACCCGGTTTCATTCAATTCCCGCATACCCGCATCAACGATCGGGTAACCCGTTTTACCATTGCACCATTTTTCAAAATCAGCTTCATTATTTCGCCACTGTATCATATCGTAAGCAGGTTTAAACGATCTTCCCTTTCCCACTTGTGGAAAATGCCAGAGTATCATTTGATAGAAGTCCCGCCAGATCAGCTCATTCAGGTAAACTTCCGACAGGCTACCGGCTTTGGCAGCAATAGCACGGATACTGATGGTGCCAAAACGGAGATGTACCCCAAGACGAGACGTTCCCATGAGGCCGGGAAAATCCCTGGTTTCGCCATAATGCTTAGCCAGATCCGTAATTAATTCTTTAGCGGGGAAAACCGCATGCATTTCTATAAACCCAATTTCCGCCACTGTTGGGACGGGTAGCTTGTCCTGGCGTAGAAAATTTTTAAAATATTTTTCCGTGGGATAAGGTTTGAAATGGAAGGCTGTTAATTTAGTTTTCCATTTCCGGCTATAGGGGGTGAAAACAGTGTAGGGTTTACCATCATCTTTTACCACTTCCTCTTTTTCGAAAATCACCTGGTCTTTGTAGGTTGTGAGGCTGATCTGGTTTTTTTCGAGGAGAATGGCAATAGCCTTGTCCCGCTCCAGGGCATATGGTTCATAGTCATGATTAGTAAAAACCTGTTTCACCTGGTACCTGGCTATCAGCACTTCAAACACCTCTGCAGGTTTCCCTATCCTTATTTCCATTGCACAGCCAAACGCCGCTAATTGATTTTGCAGCTCAGTAATGGCCTCGTGAATAAAGGTTACTCTTTTATCAGCCTTGTCTTCCAGTTTATCCAATATTTCAGTGTCAAAGATAAAAACGGGCAACACTGAATTTCCACTTTTGAGGGCATGGTACAGCGCGCTGTTGTCGGTTAGACGAAGATCTCTTCTAAACCACATAATACTGACTGCCGGCTGCTGCATGTTATTTGTTTCTTTGGTGAAAGCTAACAAAAGACCCCATCATTTGTTTTCGTTAAAAGTTGATATATTTCCCTGGTATGAGCGTAACTGTAATTTTTGTTGGCGATGGATGCCACCCACCGGAGATTATAAATAGAGTTGCTGAGGAAAACTTCATCAGCTTCCAGCAAAAATTCCTCTGTAACCTGTGTCTCTTCCACCTGGAATCCCAGTAAGGGTAAATGCCGTAAAAGGTACTGACGGATGATACCTCCAACGCAGCCTTCCGCCAGTAAAGGAGTAAAGATGGTTTTGTTTTTGATGACAAAAATATTTGCGATCGTACTATCGCAGACGCGTAAATCCTTGTTTAAAATTACAGCATCATTGTATTTATTTGCTTTGGCGAACATGGCCCCCATGACATAGCAGAGATAGTTGTTATGTTTGGTATTACTAAACTTGTCACAGGGTTTCAAAGCATCCCTGTAAATGCAGAGTTGCAGGCCATTTACATTTAAACCTGCCTCCCGGTTTAGCTGCCAGCTTTGAATAACAAGGTTTGGCATAAGGTCGGCCGGGTCATACAGCCCACCATCTCCCCGTATGGCCGTTAACCGTATTCTTGCACCAGGGTGATTGTTTTTCAGTAGCAGTTCCAGGGTACGTGTGGTTATCATTTCTTTCGTGAACAACCTTGGCAGTTCAAATTGCATAAGTTGCAGGCCGTCCCAAAATCTTGATAAATGTTCTTCCAATAATATTATCCGGCCATTATCGGATTTCATCGTCTCAAACAGCCCGTCGCCAAACCGTAAACCACGGTTATCTGCACCGATAACCGGTGTACCTGCTGG
>JAYSYY010000018.1:0-43104 GCA_043727215.1 Chitinophagaceae bacterium
GGAAAACAGCAATACCGCTACACTTACGGAAAAACAAATGAAGAGTATCGGTGTAGAACTGGGATTGGTTGAAGAGAAACAACTAACCGCATCCCTTAAAACAAACGGCTTGTTAAAAGTGCCCAACCAGAACAAGGCCACGGTTAACTCAATTTATGGAGGTGTAATAAGGTCCTTGTTGGTAGAGCCTGGGAATAGGGTTTCTAAAGGACAGACCATAGCTACTATTTCCAATCCCGAATTTATTCAATCGCAAACTGAATACCTGAATATTAATTCTAAGATGGTTTTGGCGGAACTGGAAGTAAAACGCCAGAAGGAATTAAATGCCGGCAACGCCGGTGCATTAAAAAATTTGCAGGCGGCCGAATCAGAGCTTCGGTCACTGCGAACCGCCAGGTCATCCCTTCAGCAACAATTACAGTTAATGGGCATCAACCCCTCATCTCTCAGGAACGGTAAACTGGTTTCTGTGCTGGCGGTTCGCAGCCCCATCAGCGGCATAGTAAGCAATGTATTGGTAAAAATGGGGGGGTATGTAGATCTAAGTACAACAGTGGCGGAAATCGTGGACAATAGCCAGTTACATCTTGATTTATTTGTGTATGAAAAAGACATTCCCAAATTAAAAAATAATCAACTGATCCATTTTACACTTACCAATAATCCCGGTAAAGAATACGATGCCCAGATTTTTTCATTGGGTTCTTCCTTTGAGGGAGAAAGTAAAGCCGTTACAGTGCATGCCAGGGTGCAGGGAGATAAAACTGGCCTCATAGATGGTATGAACATAACCGCTCTTATCAGCCTGCAAAAGGCCACTGTACCGGCCGTACCATCGGAGGCAATCGTAACCCTGGCAGGGCAGGACTATATCTTCATGGTAGCAGAAGAACATGCAGCGGGGGACAAGCACGGGGCGGAAGACAGTGCAACACACAAGTCTGAAACACCCGGTGATCATAAAGAAGGGAGTCATGAAAATGAAAAAGGAATGACTTTTGAAAAGATACCGGTAGCCAAAGGCACTACAGACGTTGGCTATACGGAAATCACTTTACTGAAGGAGATTCCAAAAGATGCAAAGATTGTTGTGAAGGGCGCTTTTTTTGTATTAGCGAAATTGACAAATAAAGGGGAGCATGGACACTAAAATCTAACTATTATGGGCATACATACCACAATGCCGGGAGCATTGAAACCTTTTTATCAGCGGGAATTAAGTGAATACCGGACAGCCCTTGACAAGGGCCACTTTCAGGTAAGTTGGCGGCACCTGGAGAGGGCGCATATTCTTGGTCAGCCTTATCCTTATGAGCACACTGCAGTCCATTGGAAAATGTTTTGTTTTGGTATAAAAGTAAAGAACTATCGGGAGGTCTTAGGACAGGTACCAAGGCTGTTGGTTGGTGGGGTTAAATCATTTGTGGGTCACATTCCCGTTGGCAATACCGGCGGTGCCAATGTCCCTCCATTAAAACCCATGGAAATACCGGAAGATCTTGCAGCCATCATTAACAAGACAAAAACTAAATAGTATGTATTTTTACAATCATAAAATCAATCAGGATGAACAGAACTTATTGTTGGAAATGTGTGGTAATGCTTGCATCTATAATGGGAATGGCCCAGGTGTTTTTAGCATAACAACTAGTCTTATTTTTTATTAAAAAAGTTGCGGGGCGATAGCTTCCGCAACTTTTTATTTTATTAAGTCTCTACTAAATATGTACAGCATCCTTACAGGCAGCATTTTAATCAGTTTACTTCATGCAGTGATACCAAATCACTGGCTCCCGGTATTGGCAATCGGCAAAAAGGAAGGTTGGTTCCTCGGCGAAACCACCCGGATTACTTTCATCGCGGGTATGGCCCATGTCATCAGTACCGTGATCATTGGTATATTGCTGGGTTTGATAGGTGGTGAATTAACACAGAATATCGAAAATTTTACGCGGGTTATAGCGCCCTGCATTTTAATATTAATGGGGCTTTATTTTTTGCGGCAGCATTATAAGCATCATCATTTTCATGTGAATGAGGGCGCAATAAAAAAGAAAAGTAAAAACTCCATCATCTGGGCACTAATTGTAGCTATGTTTCTTTCTCCGTGCATGGAAATCGAAGCTTACTTTTTACTGGCAGGTACCCGGGGTTGGTATATGATGGCACTCATAGCTATCATCTATTCGCTGATCAGCATTGCAGGGATGCTGATATGGGTTAGGATCGTCTATACAGGGATGCTTAAACTGAATTGGCATAAATGGGAACACAATGCAGGCATCATAACAGGCCTTGTATTAATTATAACAGGTATTATATCATTTTTTATTTCTTAAATAAAACTATATGGCAGAAGAATGTTGCAAAACCGGGGAAAAGGATAGCCTGAAAAAGGGGGCTACAGCAGCAACTCAAAAACAGGCAGAAGAGATCCATACAGAAGATGATGGACACAACCATGATTCTATTGCGGAGCATGAACAGGCTGGATGGAAAACCCACTGGGATTTATTGTTAGCGTTATTCATCTTAATCATTTTGCTGGTATTGGAATATGGCTTTAAAATAGAAATACCTAAATACCCCTCCTTAATAATTAATGGTATCGCATATTTGCTGGCGGGAAGAAAGGTATTGGATCTCGCGTTTCGAAAATCAAAACGGGGTGATTTTTTCAATGAGTTTGTATTGATGAGTGTCGCCACCATCGGTGCATTTATTATCGGGGAATATGAGGAAGGGGTAGCTGTTATGGTATTTTACCAGATTGGTGAATGGTTCCAGGATGCTGCAGTTAATAATGCAAAAAAGAGTATTAAGGCCCTGCTTGATATACGTCCGGATGAAGTAACAGTAATTCGTAACAATGCTCCGCTCGTCGCTGATCCTTTCATTGTAGAGTTAGGGGAAACTATTCAAATAAAGCCGGGAGAAAAAGTTGCCTTAGACGGAGAACTGCTTTCCGAAACTGCTTCTTTTAATACAGCAGCTCTAACGGGTGAAAGCAAACCGGACACCAAAAGAAAAGGTGAAACTGTATTGGCCGGCATGATTAATTTGAATACTGTTGCAGAAGTAAAAGTAAAGGCATTGTTCAGGGATAGCAAATTGAGCAAGATCCTGGAAATGGTGCAGGATGCTACAGCCCGCAAATCTCAAACACAGTTATTCATCTCGAGGTTCGCGAAAGTGTACACACCGATCGTCTTCTTCCTGGCCGTGGCAGTTTGTTTTGTTCCATATCTTTTTGTCGATGACTATAATTTTCAGACCTGGTTTTATCGTGCATTGGTTTTTCTGGTGATCAGCTGCCCGTGTGCATTAGTAGTTTCCATACCGCTGGGTTATTTCGGCGGAATTGGATTGGCATCTAGAAATGGTATTTTATTCAAGGGCGGAAATTTTCTGGATGTAATGACGAAAATAAATGTGGTGGTGATGGATAAAACTGGCACCATGACCAGGGGTGTATTCAAGGTACAGAAAGTAGTGCCGGTTGCTTTGGATGAAAAAGAATTGGTGAAGCTAACCGCAGCATTAGAAAAAAACTCTACCCATCCAATTGCAATAGCAGTTACTGAGTATGCCGGCGAAACGAACAGCATAGCTGTGGCAGAATTAGAAGAGATTTCAGGCCATGGCCTGAGGGGCAAAGTAGATGGCAAGGAAATGCTGGCCGGTAACGTGAAGCTGCTCAAAAAATACAATATATCATATCCCTCGGAACTCGAGGGCATTGTAGATACGATTGTTGTAGTATCCATCAATAATCAATATGAAGGTTATATCACTATTGCCGATGAAATTAAAGAGGACGCAGTACAGGCGGTTAAAGACATGCATAAACTTGGTATCAAAACTGTCATGCTTTCCGGCGATAAACAATCTGTAGTAGATCAGGTATCAAAAGTAGTTGGCATCGATCAGGCTTACGGGGATCTGCTGCCGGAGGGTAAAGTACAAAAGGTACAGGAGTTAAAAGACCAGGGTATGCGTCTTGCCTTTGTTGGTGATGGTGTGAACGATGCCCCTGTAGTAGCACTGGCAGACGCCGGTATTGCAATGGGCGGGCTCGGAAGTGATGCTACTATTGAAACAGCTGACGTGGTGATCCAGAATGATCAGCCATCTAAAATCGTTTCTGCAATTAAGATCGGCAAGATCACCCGGCGCATTGTGTGGCAAAATATCAGTATTGCTATGATAGTAAAAGTATTTGTGCTCATCCTCGGCGCGGGTGGTATCGCTACACTTTGGGAGGCTGTCATAGCGGATGTGGGTGTAGCTTTGTTAGCAATTCTAAACGCGGTGAGAATACAGCGGATGAAAGTGTAACAAATATAATAGCGTTTTAGGACAGACCATCATAATCAATTGCATTAATGAAAATGAGGGTAGCCCCTTGCCAAATGAGGATGCATAAAAAGCTACGGAATGAATTCGAAAATGGTTTAATGAACGAATAATGTACATCTGTAACTTCGGTATGTCGATGAACTGTCCTTTACTGTTTCAATATTCGGTTTCATGTTAATAAATAAATATCTTCCGGCTTACCAGTTCAGCGAGTTTCACTCTGTTAGTGTGCATGGATTCTTTAATGGTATCTATCAGGTAATGCTGCAGACTGACTTTAGCACGAACACTTTAATTAAACTTCTTTTCAGGTTAAGAGGAATGCCCACTGAATCTTTTACAATTGAGCGCCTCACTGAACTTGGTTTTATTAAACTGCATGAAGAACCCGGAAAGGAAATAATTTATGGGATGGTAACAGATAGCCCTATGTTCAATACCTGCCAACCGATCAGCTCCCCAATAGAATTTATCCAAGATTCTGACCCTGCCATTATAAAAGCCGTCATTAATTTTAAGTTGCAGGAAGTCTCTAATTCACGGCATATTATTTCCACTGAAACAAGGATCTGGTGTGGTAGTAAAGCAATGAAATCGAAATTTAAATACTATTGGTTTTTTGTAAAACCCTTCAGCCAGCTTATTCGAAAATCCATGCTTAGACAACTGACGCATCAAATTCTTGAGTCCAACATTAAAAATACATAGACCTATGCTAATCTCACCTAATAAGCACGGATGTTAGCAGCCGTATGAAGACCTCATCAACTCACATTTGACCATGGACCCCTCCCCACCGACAACTAATGAAGTGACCCGCTGCAGTTCCCATATGGACTGCAGCGGGTCGCACGGTACGTCGTAACAAAAGAACCTGCGGAGGCGAGTATGGGCTTAAAAGCTTGGCAATCTTTTGGCTATTTAAGCATTTGCTTAAATAGTTATTTGGTTTATCTTTGACTGATGGAAAAAAGTACTTGTATCAGGTTATTCGCTGACCCCGAGCAAATTAATGGGTGCAAAGCCAGTCTGAAGAGCGCACAAACGTCATTTGGTTATTTATCCAACATTCTGGCTTTGGCAGGGAATGAGGTAAGATTGAAAATATTGTATTTACTGGAAGAGGAAAAGGAATTATGCCCGTGCGACCTTTCTGATATATTGGGAATGAGTATTCCGGCTGTTTCACAGCACCTCCGTAAGCTTAAGGATGGCAACATTGTGGAAACCAGGAAGAGCGGTCAAACAATTTATTATTCTCTCACAAAAGGAAATTTGGGAATATTAAAGCATTTCTTCAAACATATAAATGTTCAAACTCAAAAAAAACTGGAGACTGTATGATAAGTATAAAATCACCGGGAACATTTACCGGAGCAGGTATTCTTTCTGCTGTTGCAGCTTCACTTTGTTGTATAACACCTGTGATCGCACTGCTCGCAGGTAGCAGCAGCCTAGCCGCTAACTTCTCATGGATAGAGCCGGCACGTCCTTATCTGATAGGGTTATCAGCCACGGTCCTGTCACTTGCCTGGTATCTCAAATTAAAACCTGCTAACACTAAGGAGGTTGATTGCAATTGCGATACAACTAAAAAAGCTTCATTTTTTCAGTCAAAAAGATTTCTTGTTATTGTAACTGTGTTTGCTATTCTTATGATGGCTTTTCCAATCTATGCAAAACTGTTTTACGCAAAACCCAAAGCCCAGGCAACTCTTGCAGTGGTTAATAACAAACAGCAGGTTAGGTTCACCATTCAGGGGATGACCTGCGAGGCTTGTGAAGAACATGTAAACAACGAACTGTCTAGAGTCAATGGAGTATTAGCCTATAAAACCTCTTATGCCACCAGGAGTAGTTTAGTCAGTTTCGATAAATCAAAAGTTGATGTGAACACAATTGCGGATGCTATCAATAAAACAGGGTACAAGGTTGAAAAAAAATAAAAGATAATGGAAAAAACGATAAAACTCCAATCAACAATTACCTGCCCACAATGTGGTTTTAAAAAAGAAGAAACAATGCCCACGGATGCATGTCAGTACTTTTATAAGTGTACTAACTGCCAGGCGCGGTTAAAACCGACACACGGAGATTGTTGTGTGTTTTGTAGCTACGGCACCGTGGCTTGTCCTCCCATTCAGATGAATAAATCTTGTTGTGCGTAGCCTGATTAAAATAGTTTCTTATAGCATTATTCTTCTCGGACTAGTGCATATTGGTTTTGCTTTCCCCTGGACATGACCACCGACACACTCTGATTTGTGGGGGCAGGCATGGCGGTTCTTTTTTCGGGGTTAATTAACCTGGTAGCAATAGAAAGTGGCGCCTCTAAGTTCACAAAACAGATTGCGCTGATTCCGAATCTAATTAACTGCATAATGTTTTGTGTTGCCTTGCCCATATTAAATGAACCCCAGGTCTATGTTGGTATCATAATTTTTTTGATAACTACGGTAAGTTTTATAGTTGAATTAGCAAGATTTAGAGGATAAAACCATACCGTTTGAGGATCGGGAATCTATCCTTGCCATTTTCTTCAGGATGTAGATAGTGGTTACCGATCAGCTCCCAATCCATACAGGCCCAACTCACTCCTCAGCTTACAGCTTACCAAAATTGCAAACCGGCTAGAAAATGGGGCCAGCATACAATCTGGCCCCTGGTAGTTTGCAATGAAAAATGTATTCGCGCCGTCAGCCGTGGCTAGTTAACCTCATCCCATCCTGGCAATTTAAAACCTTAGTTTTAGCCCGCCGTTCACAACGAAACCATCTACCGGGGCATAAATATCTCTGAATGTTGGGCTGCTGATTGGCCCTGTGTAAATGGTATCAAATTTTGTTTGCCTGGTATCAGAGAGGTTTTCAAAATTCACAAAGATGGAAAAGTTCTTCCAGCTCTTTTCTCCCATCAGGCCAAAAAGCCAGTACGATTTACCAGTGGCGCCATCGCTTAATTTTTGAGGGCTAAAGAAATAGGCCTCTGCCCCAATTTTCAGCTTTCCTTCCACTTCATACATAAATACATTATTAAGCCGGTGTTTTGCTGTTAACGGAAACCAGCTATCCACATTATTGAAATGACTGTTCACATCAGCATACGTGTATCCTACAAACAATTTGAAATCGTTGTAAGTAAACCTCAGATTCGTTTCCAGTCCCTTCGTATCAATATTGCCTTCAGCATTTAAAAATTGATAATTGGCACCAACGTTTGTTAGAACTAATGGTTTGTCAAGTCTGGTATAGAAAAACAACTGGTTAATGGCAAAACCTACTTCACCAATTTTTGTACGGTAGTTAATGTCAAAATTACCACCAGCTGAGCGTTCATATTGGGTCAGGCTTGCATTGATGGGGAGTATATTTTGAAATTGTGTTTTCTCAGCTTCTTCATTGAAAACGGTGGGTGTTTTATAGCCAAGCCCGCCACCCAGTCTTGCAGTCAGGTTGGGCATCACTTTTAGCATCGCAGATATCCTTGGCAGTAATTGAAAACCAAATTGCTCCACGTAGTCGCCCCTTAAGCCCGTTTCTAATGTAAACCTGGCATTTGGCGTCCAGGTGTTTTGAATGAATGCGCCCAAAGTATTATAATTGTAATCTCTTAAAGCATTATTGCTCCTCTGGTCCTCTGCAAAATCATCCGTTAAATAGTTGGCGCCTATTACCCAATCCGCTTTTTCACCTTCTGTAACATAAGTTAATTCGGAAAAAGTTGACTGTTGCAATCCTTCAAACGCATAGGTCGGTATTTCAATGAGTCGGTCAAACCTGCTGTAACTGTTCTTGAATTGAATGATCGATTGATCGCTGATCTTATGGGTAATCTGGGCCTGGGTAGTAATGCGGTCAGTATTATTCTTTTCGTAAAATCCGCCTGTTCCGTTTTTAATGTAATTAATATCGCCGCCGACCCTTTCTTCAGTAATGTAACTAACACCCACATTGGCGGTAGTTTTTTTACCATAAATAAACAACCTAGGATTAATGGTATACCGCTCAAATTCCGGGATAGCAGTTAGGCCGATATCAGCAGGATCATAGGCCCTTCCGCTGTTTCGTGACCCAAAGACGGTGAGACCGATCGTTTTAAATTTCTGGGAGTAAAAGCCACTCAGGTCAAGGCCTCCCGCTGTTGTCCCATTGGCCAGGAAACTTAATTCCCGCTCATCGCCAGGGGATTTAGAAATGAGATTGACTAACCCGGCAATCGCGCCACCTCCGTAAAGGGTAGAAGAGGATCCCTTGATCACTTCAATCTGTTTCAGGTCAAGGGGTGTTACCTGCATCAGGCTCAGCCCACCGGAAAAACCTGAGTAGAGCGGGAAGCCATCCCTTAATATTTGAGTATACCGGCCATCTAATCCCTGGATCCTGATGCTGGAATTATAGGAAGTAGCAGAAGTCTGCTGTGTTTGAATACCGGTACTCTCGTTCAGCAACATTCTTATGTCTCCGGGTTTCATATTGCCTTTTTCTGTCAGCTCTTCCCCCGATATAGTTTCAATCCTTGTTGGGATATCGCTGATAGTTCGGCTCGTCCGTGTAGTGGTGACTATTACTTCTTCCTCTTCTTCTTCTTCCTCTCCGTGATTTTCTAATAACACTTCCAGGTCCGAAGGGTCTGCCTGTGGTACCTGCACAGTCAGTTCCTGTGCTTTCAGGCCCACATGTGTTACTTTAATCAAATAGCTCCCATTGGGGATGTTTTCAAATATTGCAACCCCTGTGCTATCGGCCACAGCCGTTTTATTCAATGATCCGATAAATACCGTGGCTCCGGCCAGGGCTGTTTTGTCTTCGTTTTTTTTGATGGATAGCCTGATTGTGCCCTGCGCATACAAGTTGGTGAACACAAGCAACACTACACACAATGATAGTATATACTTCATGATAGTTTTAAAATAAATAGTACAATAAGATAGTCTCTGTAAAAAAATAAGCTTTTTAATTCTCGGGAGGCTGAAACAGGCTGGAGTAATAATCTGATTTATGAGCAGGTAAATATTCGCTGTAGGAAGGTGAACTAACTAATGTTATGGGGCCAATCTCGTGATTAACTGCATTTATAGTAAAACCCGCTGTGGTCGAACAAAAAGAGAAAGGCGTGCAGTTGGCACAATCTTTTTCATGCTCAGGTGAGCTGTGTTGTTCAGTTTTTTCCTCCTCCTCGCAATTGTCAAAAACGGTGCAGGGCACAATAGCGCTGAACAGTATATAAAAGGATAATATGTAGGCGAACCAGGTTTTCAATGCGGTAAAGGTACTTATCAAAACAGTAAAAATTACTTAGCCCGTTTAAATTAATGAAAAGGTTGCGGAAGCTATAAAACTATAAAATAGGTTTTGCCGAATTAAAACACCCCGAATATAATCTATTCAATAAACTTGTTGAATAGATAAGGAGTCGCTATATTTGCCTGCACAATAATTTCACATGGGAACATCCTCTATCAAAGAAAAAGTGTACCAGGAACTGGCACGGGTCACACAAGCATTATCTAATCCTAAACGGATCGAAGTCATCGATGTCCTTTCACAAAAAGGCTGTTCTGTAGAAGAACTGTCCAAAGAGATAGCGATGTCCGTTGCCAGTACTTCCCAGCATTTACAGGTGCTGAAATCTGTAAAGCTTGTGGAAACACAGCGCCAGGGAAATTTTATTATTTACAACGTCACAGATGATAGCGTTTTGTGGATTGTTTCAGCGGTAAAAAAAATGGGTGCTCTCAAGATCGCGGACGTGAATAAATTAATGGGTGATTTTAAAGCCGACAAAAATATACTTGAATCCATCACGCTCGATGATCTTCTGATGAGGGCAAAAAAGGAAAAGATAATGCTGATCGACGTAAGGCCGGAAGAGGAATACGCTGCAGGTCACATACCAAATGCTATTTCGATTCCACTCGCACAACTGAAAAAAAGGTTGCGGGAATTGCCCAGAGACAAAACAATAATTGCGTACTGCCGCGGACCATTGTGTGTATGGGCTGCCGATGCTGTGAAGCTGCTCAACGAAAAGAAATTCAAGGCCATCCGAATGGAGGATGGGTACGTGGACTGGAAACTGATGCATAGCGAAACGCTTTTAGGCCGGTAATGACTTTTTTAAAAATTTGTGAACCAAATTATTAGATCATGGAAAAAGTACAGCAAATTGATGCGCATACGCTCAGCACCTGGTTAGCCGGGGAAAAAGAAGTCACCATTCTCGATATCCGCCCTTTGCAAGAGAGAGTGGAATGGTATATCCCGGGAAGTATATATTTAAATGCCTACGAAAAAATAAAAACAAACCATCCTGATCCCCTGCATGGTTTACATCTTGATAAGACCTTTCCGGTAGTAGCTGTTTGCGCTGGTGGAAATACCAGTATGATTGCTGCCGGTCAGCTACAAAAGCAAGGCTACGAAGCCTATTCCCTTCAGGGCGGTATGAAGGCCTGGACCCTCGCATGGAACACTGCAAAAGTTTCTTACTCTCATTTCGACATCATACAATTTAGAAGAACCGGCAAGGGCTGCCTGTCCTACCTTATATCGTCAAATGGCGAAGCTATAGTGGTGGATGCTTCTCTACCGGTTGAAGCCTACGAGGAGATGCTTAAAAAAGAAAACCTCCGGCTGAAGTATGTAATCGAAACCCACATTCATGCCGATCATCTTTCAAGGTCAAAACAATTGGCGGAAAACAATCATATTTCTTTGCAGCTTCCTGTACCAAACAAAGTGAATTTTAGTTTCCTGCCAATAGATGCCTCTACCGTTTTACGAATTGGAAACATTACCATCACTGCCATTCCAACGCCCGGGCATACCCTGGAAAGCACTACTTATTTTATAGATGATAAAATATTACTCACCGGTGATACCCTATTCATTGATAGTGTGGGCCGGCCTGATTTAAAATCCAGCGATGCGGAAGTCATTGAGAAGTCAAAAATGTTGTTTCAATCACTCCAGAAGATACTGGCAATGGATGACAAAATCATTGTTATGCCGGCACATACAAGTCACCCGGTAGATTTCGATAATAAACCAGTTCAGGCCACTATAGAGAATATTAAAAAAACAGTGCCTATACTTCAATTAAACCAAGAGGATTTCATTAATGCCATCCAGCAACGTATTCCCCCGACACCCACAAATTTTCTTTCTATTGTAGAAAAAAACATCAAAGGAGATTTTAGCGATATAAACCCGGCAGATTTAGAGGCGGGAGCAAACCGTTGTGCAATTTCATAAACAGTATAAACGTAATAGCAAATCCTCCTATCAAGAATGAGAATTTGCCCCGTATCCTAAAGATAGCTTGGCTAAGTCATGGTTATGCAACACAATTAAGACCGGCAGGTTTGACAAACTTCGCATACTTGCAAACATTATTTAGTGATAAAGAAGAATTAACAGGCACATTACCGGGTTTTGGTAAAGGAGGTTTTGTAGTCATTCGTTCGCAAAAAATATAAAATGAGAACTGTTCAATTAGGACTAAAAGAAAACTGGAAGCAATTTGCGTTGTTGGTCATCATCAATGGCTTTGTAGGTGGTATGGTTGGTTTGGAGAGAAGTATATTGCCACGAATTGCTGAAGTTGAATTTCATATTGCAGTTAAAACAGCCATACTTTCATTCATAATAGTATTTGGAATTGTGAAAGCAATTACCAATTACTACACTGGTGCGTTGGCAAACCGGTTTGGGAGAAAAAATCTATTAGTGGCAGGTTGGATAATTGGTGTCCCTATTCCATTCATTTTGATGTTTGCTCCTTCCTGGGGTTGGATAATAGCTGCCAATGTGCTTTTGGGTATCAACCAGGGGTTAACCTGGTCCAGTACGGTAGTCATGAAGATTGACCTTGTTGGCGAAAAACAAAGAGGTTTTGCAATGGGTTTAAATGAATTTGCCGGTTATATCGCTGTGGCCATCGTTGCATTTTTAACCGGCTGGATAGCCAGCGAATACGGCATTAGGCCCTATCCTTTTTACCTGGGGATCGTTTTAGTGATTTTAGGATTATCCGGAAGTATCTTTTTAGTAAAAGACACTAAGCACCACGTTGCCAAAGAAACGATGAGCAATACAATCCCTCCGTTAAAGAATATATTTTGGGATACTACCTGGAAAAATAAAAATTTAGGTTCTGTCACGCAGGCGGGCCTCATCAATAACCTGAATGATGGAATGGCCTGGGGCATTTTTCCCATTTTATTGGCCTCCAAAGGCTTTGCCATAGCAGAAATTGGTATTGTTACAGCGGTTTATCCTGCCGTTTGGGGGTTGGGCCAGCTATTCACAGGAAAAATGGCGGACAGGTTTTGCAAAAAAGATATGTTGTATAGCGGTATGCTTCTACAGGCTATTGCATTGATTGTGATGGTATGGGCCCATACCATGTTTCATTTTGTAATGCTATCATCTGTTTTAGGATGGGGAACAGCAATGGTCTATCCAACATTCCTGGCAACAGTGGCAGAAAATACCAACCCCCGGGACAGGGCAAAAAGTATTGGCATATTCAGGTTATGGAGGGACCTGGGTTATGCCATTGGTGCCATACTTACGGGTATCATTGCCGATTTCGTTAGTATCAATGCCGCCATTCTTTTCATTGGCTTCCTTACATTTGTATCTGCGTTGATCATCCGTTACAGGATGAAATGCAATCCCGGCGGCGGATTAAAAATTTGGTCCTGGTTAGTGCGGGAGCGCCAACCGGCCAAAACAGTGCAGGTATAAGATCTGATAGTGGCGGTTATTTTACATACATAAAAAAGAGTACGTTGATAAAATTTCCGGCAGAACTAAAATATTCAAAGGAGGATACCTGGGTAAGAATAGAGGGGGATGAAGCAAGGATGGGTATTACTGAATTTTTCCAGTCACAACTGGGTGAAATTTTTTATGTGCAGCTGCCTTTAATTGGACGCAATATCAAAAAGGATAAAGTATTCGGTTCTCTTGAGTCGTTCAAAACCACATCTGACTTGTTCATGCCAGTCAGTGGAGAGGTTTTGGAGGTAAATCAAGGCTTAAGCACAAAACCGGATTTTGTGAACACTGCATCTTACACTAAAGGCTGGATGATTAAGATCAGGTTAACCAACGCACAGGAAACAGTCAGCTTGATGGATGCAGAAACTTACAAGACTTTTATAGCACAAAAAGATCCGGGCAAACCAAAACGATCTGGTGATAAAAACAAAGCTCACAGGTCATCTTAGTTTTTCGAAACGACGAAGGAGTTTTAGAAATAACAACCTGCCTGCCCCGTTCACCCCGCCGAATCGCGGTGGCAGCATTGCGTGGGTCCCGTAAGCAAAGCGAAACGGGAGATCCCGATGCATGTCGGGGATCACTAATACGCCCTAATCCAAATAAACAATACCCAAAAGTTTACTCTAACTTCCTTATCCATCCCAGGGAATGTTTTCCAGCAAGTGGATGGTTGATCAAATGCTAATAAAGGAGTAGTTGTAAATTTTTCATACAACAAATCTGCAAAGCATTTTTGCTGTATGTATCAGGACACTTCCGATATCAACCTTTATTGCCGCTTTTTAAAAAGATTGCCGGAGAGTATCCCGTAAGTGGGCCGGTTAGTAGGAGTAGGCCCTTAATATTTAAGTGTTTCATTCATGGCAGAGTCCTGATTTTGAATTTCATTTGAAAGCGGTATTGGGGCAAATCAAAACATTTTCATCCTCGGGTATCAGGAACTTTCTATAGACGAATACGAAGTCCTCACTACTGATCCCTTCGTTCCATAAGCACAGATATCATCGAAATCGATACTTTCTGCCAATTTCCCTTAATTTTGCTCCTCATGCCTAAAGTCGGAAAAAAGATACTATTACTGTTGGCCGTTTTCACGGTCATAACGCATAGCATCCTTCCGCATATACACCTTGATGATATTGTGGCGATGGTAGACCATCACCATCATCATCAAAAAAGCGCCGATGGTAAGAGTCATCACCATGATCCAGGTGATAGCAAAGCAGGTCACCAAAATTTATTTTCATTTGCCCAGCTGGATGAAGACTTCATACATTCAAAAAGCCAATTCAAAAAATTTGAGCTGCCGGTACAATACTTATCCCCTGTAGCGATCACTTATTTGTTGGATACTTTTCCGGTTTATACAAAAAATATTTTTGGGAGGTATAAAGAGTATCCTCCACCGGACAATTACTTTTATAATCTTCCCTCCCGCGCCCCTCCCGCTTTCTATCTAAGCTGATTCAATCGGCATCACCAGGTCATGCCTGGGTCTCTGCAGTTTTTTTTTATTTCAAAGATTTTAATTTATTCCAATGAAGAAGATTTTGCTTCTATCAGGCATCACTGCCATAGTATTTACATCTGCCTGCAACAATAACGCTAATAAAGAAGATGCACATCAGCACGAAGATGGTAGCACCCACGTTCACGCCGATACTGTGAAACCTGCCCAGCAGGAGTTCCAGGTTACGGACACATTAAAAAAAGATACCACAGCACATACACACAAAGACGGCGGGAAACATTCGCATTGAGATAGAATTTAAACTTGCGATTTACGAAGCTGGCACGATAACGAACTACTTCTTCGCGGCCAGTGGTCATGTAATAAATACATTTATGAAACACTTTATAGTTTTCAGCCTGCTGGCCGTTGGCATAATCAGCTGCAAGCAAAAGGCAACGCGGCAACCAGCACCAGCGAAGGAATTGGAGGCACTTTCCTATACGCTTTACAGTGACAAATCTGAACTGTTTGTTGAATTTAAACCGTTGGTTGTAGGGCAAACTTCCCGGTTTGCAGCACACCTCACGCTCCTGGGCCAGAATTTCCTTCCTTACACAGAAGGGACCGTTACAGTAAGTTTGATCCAGGGCGGCAAGGGCCTGAAAAATGATGCCACCTCACCTGCTTCTCCCGGTATCTTTCGCCTGGCCCTGCAGCCTGCTCAAGCCGGTACAGGTAAATTGGTATTTGATATCCGGACAAAAGATTTCACTGACCAGTTTGTCATCGATAGTATTCCGATATACGCAGACGAGAAAACAGCCATTGAAGCGCAGCCGGATGAAACGCCCGGCGCCGACATCTCATACCTGAAGGAACAGGCCTGGAAAGTTGAATTTGCCAACGCGGAAGTGAAAAAAGACAGCATGTATAATGTGATAAAAGCGACAGGTGAAATTCTATCTGCACCCGGCGATGAGGTTACGGTTGCTGCCAGGTCAAATGGTATCGTAAAATTCGTCGGTAGGAACAATATTATAGGTTCCCCGGTACGACCTGGGCAACCCATGTTTAGCATTTCAGGCGGAGAAATACCTTTTGAGAATGTAGAGTCGGCTAAACAAACTGCCCGGGCAGAACTGGCTGCAGCCAAAGCTGAGTTTGCCCGAACAGGTGAGCTGATAAAGGACAAGCTCATTACCCAGGCAGAATTTCAAAATGCAAAACTCCGATACCAGCAGGCACAGATTACACTCAACAACCTGGGCCGTAATTACAGTGCAGCCGGCAAAACTTTGTCTTCTCCGATAAGCGGGTACATAAAGAATATAATGGTGAGCGAAGGCCAGTTCGTATCCGCAGGGCAGCCACTTGCAACCGTTACCAAAAACCAACGGTTGATCCTTAAGGCAGATGTATCACTAAAGGATGCCGATCAATTATACAGCATAAAGGAAGCAAACTTTACGGTCATTCAAAACAAACTGTCCTACAATACAAAAGACCTGAACGGAAAGCTGTTGGCCGTTGGCAAAACGACCGCGGCTAATTCACCGTTCATTCCTGTGCAGTTCCAGATTGACAGCAGGCCCGGTATGTTGCCGGGTTCTTTTGCAGAAGTTTATCTTAAAACGACGCTCATTACGGATGCGCTTGTTTTACCTGTTTCTGCGCTGGTGGAAGAACAAGGTACTTTTTATGTCTATGTCCAGACGGAGGGAGAGAGCTTTCAAAAGAGGGAATTAAAACTCGGCGCCAATGACGGGGCAAGAGTCCAGGTCCTTTCCGGTATTACTGAGGGCGAACGCGTGGTCACTAAAGGGGGATACCAGATTAAATTAGCACAGGCCAGTGGTTCTTTACCTGCACACGGCCATGAACATTAGAAATTTTAAAGAATGCTTCATTCAACATTTAAATTCAACATTTAAAATTTCCAAATTGTGCTTAATAAAATAATCAAATTTTCTCTCCAAAACAGGGTACTCGTTATTGCCGCATCCATCCTGTTGCTCCTGGCTGGGGCATACACTGCTACCAAAATGGAAGTGGATGTTTTTCCCGACTTAACGGCCCCAACAGTTGTTGTACTGACTGAGGCGCACGGAATGGCGCCGGAAGAGATAGAAAGATTGGTAACCTTTCCGGTGGAGACTGCTGTGAATGGTGCCGGCAACGTCAGGCGGGTAAGGTCTTCGTCTTCTGCTGGTATTTCCATCGTGTGGGTCGAATTTGAATGGGGAACCGATATTTACCGGGCAAGGCAAATCGTAAATGAAAAAATAAGCGTGGTCTCCGGCCAATTGCCGCTAGGCGTAAACACGCCCATCATGGCCCCGCAATCTTCCATTATGGGAGAGATCATGCTCATCAGTGTAACGGGAACGGCTACCGGCAGAATGGAAACGCGAACAATTGCAGACTGGAATATACGCCCCCTCCTTTTATCCATCGGTGGCGTATCGCAGGTGGTGGTGATTGGTGGTGAGTATAAGCAGTTCCAGGTGTTGGCATCTCCCCAGAAAATGAGTTACTATAATGTATCACTCACCGAACTATTAAAGGCAACAGAAGAAGCCAATCAAAATGCAGCCGGGGGTTTTATGAGCCAGTACAGCAATGAGTACATTGTAAGGGGTATTGGTCGCACAAATGATATCAATGAACTGGGCAGGTCGCTGGTAAAAACGGTCGACGGCACGCCTGTAAAAATTGAGGACGTGGCAGAAATAAAGATCGGAGCTGCTGTTAAGATTGGCGATGGTTCTCTTAACGGCAGTCCTGCTGTGATCATGACGGTTATGAAGCAGCCGGGAACAAATACCCTGGCGCTTACAAAAAAAATTGACGATGCCCTGGCTAACCTGCAAAAAACCTTGCCGAAGGATCTAACTATCAACACAAAAATTTTCAGGCAGGCTGATTTTATCAATGCATCTATAAGCAACATCAATAAGACATTGATAGAAGGATCCATATTCGTCGTCGTGATCCTCTTTCTATTCTTAATGAACTGGCGGCCAACATTTATTTCCCTGGTTGCTATACCTGTCTCTCTACTCACAGCTATCCTTACATTAAAATGGCTCGGCTTTACCATCAATACTATGAGTCTTGGAGGCATGGCCATCGCCATTGGTGCATTGGTTGATGACGCTATTATCGATGTGGAGAATGTATTTAAGAGGCTGAAGCAAAATTCAGCCAGGCCGAAAGAGGAGCAGAAAAATAAACTAGATGTTATATTCGATGCTTCCGTAGAAATCAGGACATCCATTATCAATGCCACACTCATCATTATCGTTGCGTTTGTTCCCCTCTTCTTTTTATCCGGTATGGAAGGCAGGTTACTGGCCCCGCTTGGTATAGCTTTTATTGTGTCCTTGTTTGCCTCGTTAATTGTAGCGGTTACCATCACCCCCGTGTTATGTAGTTACCTGCTCACGAGCGACCGCATGTTGCAAAAACAACACAGGGAAAGCTGGATCGTTCGTAACCTCAGCACTGCCTATGAAAGCAGTTTGAAAATGGCAATGGGTTTTAAAAAGTCTATTATCGCGATGGCTGTTGTTTTGTTTATTGGCGCCCTGATACTGATAAGCACTTTAGGTAGAAGTTTTCTTCCGGAATTTAACGAAGGTTCCCTTGTGGTTAGTGCCACCAGCCTGCCAGGGATCTCTTTAGCCGAAAGCAATAAAATAGGAGCCAGTGTTGAGAAGGCACTGCTAACTATTCCCGAAATCAAAATGACTACGCGGCGCACAGGAAGAGCAGAACTGGATGAGCATGCACAGGGTGTGAATGCTTCAGAGATCGACGCACCTTTTGTGCTGGACAAAAGAAGCAGGGAAGAATTTATGAAGGATGTTCGCCAGAAGCTGGCAGGCATTTCCGGTGTAAATATTACTATCGGGCAGCCTATTGGCCACCGGATAGATCATATGCTCTCCGGTACAAGGGCCAACATCGCCATCAAGATCTTCGGCAGCGACCTGGATAAACTCTTTTCCGTTTCCAACCAGGTAAAAAATTCAATACAGGGTATAGATGGCCTTGTGGATTTAAGCGTGGAACAGCAGGTGCAAATACCGCAGGTGCAGATAAAAGCCAACAGGGATATGTTGAGCAAATACGGTATAACAATAGGGGAATTTGCAGAATTTACCGATGTTGCCTTCGCCGGTGAAAAAGTTTCAGAAGTCTATGAAGGCAACCAGCGTTTTGACCTTGTATTGCGTTTTGATGAAAGTAACAGGGGCAATATTGAAAATATAAGCAACACACTAATCGATACAAAAGACGGGCAAAAAATTCCATTGAGTTATGTGGCAAGCATTGTTTCCACATCAGGGCCAAACACCATCAACCGGGAAAACGTGCAGCGCAAAACCGTTGTTTCTGCAAACGTAGCGGGGAGGGACCAAAAAAGTGTGGTGGATGACATCAGGCAAAATATTGAAACAAATATTCAGTTGGCGGAAGGCTACAGGATAGAATACGGCGGCCAGTTTGAATCAGAAGCAGAAGCCTCCAAAACTTTATTGCTTACATCGCTGCTTGCTTTAGTAATTATTTTCTTTTTGCTCTACATGGAGTTTAAAAATGTAAAAATCTCCACCATCATTTTATTGAACCTCCCGCTCGCATTAATTGGCGGCGTATTAAGTGTATGGCTCACTTCAGGTATATTGAGTATTCCTGCTATTATTGGGTTTATCACGTTGTTCGGCGTTGCAACCCGTAATGGTATTCTCCTCGTGTCGCATTATAAAACCCTGCAGGCGGAGGGCATAAGTTTATACAACACAATCATCCAGGGCTCCAAAGACAGGTTAAGCCCTATTTTAATGACTGCATTAACGGCGGGGCTTGCACTGATACCGTTGGCGATTGGTGGCGATCTGCCGGGCAATGAAATTCAGAGTCCCATGGCAAAAGTAATTTTAGGAGGCCTCTTAAGTTCAACATTGCTCAATTTGTTTATCGTACCTATCGTGTACTATTTAGCAAATAGAAGCCAAATGAAAATTATTAAATCCTAGTGTGCAGCATACTTAAACTTCAAATTAATGAATAAAAAATATTTCATACTTGGCTTAATTGCATCGGTTACTGCCATGGTAGTTAGGTCGCAGTCTAATGTCTCTGCTGTTATCACAAGCGTCGAAAAAAATAACAAGTCTCTTCAGTCGAATAAAAAATACTGGGAAGCAAAACAGGCTGAATATAAAACAGGCTTGGCACCTTACGATCCACAGGTAGAATATGATTACCTCTTCGGATCGCCTGTTGGTGCCGGTAATCAAAAAGACTTTAGTATTACCCAACGCCTGGATTTTCCTACGGTGTACAAAAAGAAGCGAGAATTATCCGGCCGCCAGGTTGCACAAACGGCCCTGCAGCAACAGGTGTACAGGCAGGATATTTTATTGGAAGTTAAACTGCTGGCGCTCCAGGTAATCTATTTAAATAAAAAAGATGCGGAATTAACCCGGCGGTTGAATACTACCCAACAATTGGTGCAGGACTACCAGAAAAAATTAGACAAAGGAGATGTAATAATTCTTGATGTGAATAAAGCAAAATTACAGTTGCTCAATATTAAAAATGAGACAGCCCTTAACGGGAATGAAAAGCAATTAGTACTTACTAAGATTTCAGAATTGAATGGTGGCATTCCTGTAACAATTACCGATACAGCTTATCCGACTGTTCCCATAGTACCGGACTTTGAGACTTTGGACAGTTCGATCGAGGCAAACGATCCCATCATCAAAGTGTATGAACAGGAAAAGAACATTTTGCAACAACAAATAGCTGTGCAAAAAGCAATGAACCTTCCAAAGCTTGAAACCGGTTACCACTCGCAAGGGATATTGGGTCAGAACTACAGGGGTTTTCATGCGGGTATCAGTATTCCTCTATGGGAGAATAAAAATAAGTTGAGTTCGGCCCGCTCAAATCTGGACTATGCCACAGCAAACGCGGAAACTCACCGGTTAGAACATCGCCTGGAGAACAAACAATATTATGACCAGTTGGCCACAAGATTAAAAATGCTGCAGGATTATCAGGAATTGTTATCAACCTTAAACAACACAGCTCTGCTAAACAAAGCGCTCGCCCTCGGGCAGATCACCATCATCCAGTACTTTTATGATGAGAGCTTTTATTTTACTGCCTATGACAAATATCTACAGGCAGAGTGGGAGTACCAACAAGCGATAGCAAGGTTATATAAATATCAGTTGTAAATTTATTCTGGCCAATTCAAACCCAATTATGAAATGGATTACAAGAGAACGCCCAAAGATCGACCGCATCGCCTGTCCATGGCTCATCAAAAACTTTGTAGATAAAGACGCTGAATTTATTTATGTACATGCAGATAAAGTAATAGAGCAGGCTAAAAAACTCAAGGCAACTCCCTTTGATGTTCCCGGTGTGGAGTTTTCTCATTATGAAGACAAGTGCACGTTTGATTACATCATCAAAAAATACAAGATAGAAGATCCCGCTATCCATAGCCTGGCTTTAATTGTGAGGGGTGCAGATACGGACCGGCATGACATCGCTTCGCAAGCTTCCGGGCTTTGGGCTATTTCTGCTGGCCTGGCATACAATACAACCGATGATCAGAAACTCCTGCAAAAAGGCATGATGATCTATGACGCCTTATACATTTGGGCAAAACATCTGCAAAATGTCAAGCACACACAAAACCCGGTTGACCATTTATTTATCGACGTCTTCAATAAATTTATAAAGCAAAAAGCAGCACAAAAAAAGACACCTGATTGGGTGAAGGAATTGAAAGCAATTATCCAGGACCAGGTGGATACCAACCTGAGTTTAACAGATATCTCAAAAAGCCTCGATATACATCCTTCCTATTTATCCCGGGAGTTTTCTAAACACTTTAATAATCTTTCCTTTGGTGAATACATCCGTAAGCTCCGTATTGAAAAAGCAATGGAATTAATGCAGGAAACAAAATATTCTCTCACGGAAGTGGCCTATCTCACCGGATTCTCGGACCAGAGCCATTTCACCAGGATCTTTAAACAGCATACCGGTAAGAACCCCTCCGTTTACAGAAAAGAATTGGCAAAAAGTAAAGCAGGTACAAAAGGTTAATTACATTCTATTTAATAGTGTTTTATCCTTTCACTTTTGCAGTAAAATCTTGCATCATGAAATGGATTACAAGGGAGCGTCCTAAAATAGACCGCATAGCCTGTCCCTGGTTAATTAAAAATTTTGTTGATCCCGCCGCGGAGTTTATTTATGTACCCACAGACCAGGTATTGGCGAAGGCAAAGGAGTTGGATGCAATTCCTTATGACATCCCCAATGTAGAATATTCTCACGATGGAGAACTTTGCACTTTCGATACCATCCTCAAAAAGCACAACCTTACTGATCCGGCATTATTGCAGCTGGCATTAATAGTTCGTGGAGCGGATACGGATCGTTTTAATATTGCTCCCGAGGCTGCAGGCCTTTGGGCTATATCTGCAGGGCTCTCTTACAATGTAGCCGATGATCATGAGCAATTGAGGGTAGGTATGAAGATCTATGAGGCGCTGTATAGCTGGGCAAAATACGTATCAAATGAAAGGCACAACTGGAATCCAAATCTGCAGTTATGAATACTGCACCGAACTACACCCTGAACGATCTTATAAAATATTTTTTAAAATTGGGTACCATAGGTTTTGGTGGGCCGGTGGCCCTGGTAGGGTATATGCATACCGACCTGGTAGAGAACAGAAAGTGGATTACAGATGATGAGTACAAACAGGGCCTGGCGTTGGCGCAGTTAACTCCCGGGCCATTGGCTGCACAATTAGGTATTTATATCGGCTTTGTGCATTATCGTGTGTTAGGAGCAACATTGGCAGGTTTAGCATTTGTGTTGCCGTCTTTTATAATGGTTGTTTTGCTGGGTATAGCCTATAAATTATACGGGGGCATTCCATGGATGCAGGCAGTTTTTTACGGCGTGGGTGCAGCCGTAATTGGCATTATTTCCCTTAGTGCATACAAGCTCACTACAAAGTCTATAGGAAAATTTACTATTCCCTCCTTCACAGGTAAGTGGATGTTGTGGTCCTTTTTTATTACTGCGGCCATCATTACTTTCATCAGAGAGCGGGAAGAAGCTCTATTGTTTATTGCCGCAGGTCTGTTTTATATGTTTGTGAGGGCCCCGCCAAAATGGTTTGCAAATAAAGCCGCGAATTATTTTCCCCTTTTGCAGATCGGCTTTTGGGATTTCAATCCAAGCGTTCTTGGTAAAATAGCCCTGTTTTTTACTGAGGCGGGAGCATTTGTGTTTGGTAGCGGCCTTGCGATAGTCCCTTTTCTTCATAGTGGGGTGGTTACAGAAAATAACTGGCTCACTGAACAACAATTTGTGGATGCAGTAGCAGTCGCGATGATCACACCTGGCCCCGTTGTTATCACCGTGGGTTTTATTGGTTACCTGGTAGCCGGCTTCCCCGGAGCCTGTGTTGCCGCATTGGCCACATTTTTACCATGTTATTTATTTACAGTCATACCGGTACCCTATTTCAGTGAAATAGTAAAAAATCACTCAGTCAAAGCTTTTGTGGATGGTATCACGGCTGCAGTCGTTGGGGCATTGGCAGGTGCGGTCATTGTAATTGCTATGCGTAGTATTTCCGATATAGCAACATTTTTAATAGCTCTTGCAACTGTATTGATATTGATTTACCTTCCTAAGATCAAAGAGCCGGTCATCATTGTTGGTGCCGCTATTGCAGGTATTATCATAAAACTATTGTTATGAACAGAAAATCATTCATCAAAGGCTCCGTACTTACCACAAGTTCTATCTTGTTGGCGGGTGCCAATGGCGTATATGCACAAAGTGCTGAAGACAACGGAATCGATAAGCTCACTGACGCCAGTGGTAATTTCATCCACCAACCGCTTCCATATAGTTTGAACTTCCTTGAGCCGTACATGGACGCAGAAACATTGCAGCTGCACCATAAATTTCATCATGGCGGAGCTGTTACCGCCGCCAATAAAGATTTGCAGATGATTCAAAAAGCAGTGTCCGACGGCAATATGGAAACAGTTGATTACTGGACCAAAAAATTATCCTATCATTTCTCCTCTCACATTTTGCATACTATTTTCTGGACAAATCTCACCAACAAAAAGAATGAGCCTGCGGGTGAGTTATTAAAAAGAATCGAAAAAGGTTTCGGCTCAGTTGACAAACTAAAAAAATACATTGCGGCCACTTCAAAAAACGTGGATGGAAATGGATGGGGTATCTTGGCTTACCAGCCTTATTCGGATAGTATCACCATCCTGCAATGTGAAAATCATGAAAAGCTTACCCAATGGGGAGCCATTCCTTTATTGGTGATTGATGTATGGGAGCATGCCTACTATCTTAAGTATAAAAACAAACGAAGCGACTTCGTTGATGCGCTATTCAACATTATCAATTGGGATAATGTAGCAGACAGGTTAAATACTGCTTTTAAAATTCAGTCGTAACTACTTCCGCGATTAACCAAAATTGCCGGCATCTACCTTAATAGGTGGTAAAATCACAAATAGATTTTTTGTAGATTTGTTTGCCGTTTTCTTCCATTGCTGCTGTATGGAATAAGCATGGCTTAAGTATAGATAGTGTATGAAAACCCAAACCACAAGGCTTTGTGTTTACCCTAAAGACGTGCAGCGCATCACCGGCAAAAGTGAGCGCTATGGGCGTATGCTTCTCCTAAAGATCCGGGAGACCTTCAATAAGAAAGAACACCAGTTTATCAGCATTGAAGAGTTCTGCCTTTACACCGGTCTGAAAGTGGACCAGGTCCAGCCCCTGTTAATAGGGTAATCACATTAGGAATAAAAGGTAAAAATGAAGTGAAAAAGCTGCCAGCCTATTCCAGGAGTATTTAATAATTTGAGCCGCCTTTCCAGGTTAGCAAATCCTGGCAGCCAGTTCCACATGAATGATGATGGTATTCAATTGTCCCCCATAAAACTTCGGTTATATTCTCTACTTATAGACCTGCTTATTCTGACGCCTTACACATTCCTGGCTTTCAAACTAATTCGCAAATGTGTAAATCTTGCCGGCGATGATTTCAGTCAGCTACTGGTTTACGCATCTTTGATCCCCTTTTATTTTGCCGGTATTTTTTTCATTATCATATTGCCTGAAGGATTATGCGGTCAGACAGTTGGTAAGTGGGCTATGGGGATCAAGGTTGTTGATAAAAGCGATGAAAGGCCAAACATATTAGGATCTGTCATAAGGCACTTCCTCGCTCCTATAGATGTGTGCTTTCTTCTAGGTTATTTTATCGCCCACAAAAACATCAGCAAGTAGAGAATTGGTGATTTGATAGCACATACAATTGTAGTAAGAAACAATTCCAAATAATTTGCCATCTTGTTATCGGATTCAAAGACAGTCCCATTCAAACTACTAGGACCGGAACCCCCGGGGACCAAAGCCACACAAAACATGTTAAATGGTATGGGAGCATCAAGAGAGCACTGCAAAAAGCTTGTGTGTAAAATCTTAAAGATCAACTAGCTGCGAAATAAGTTCGAGTCCCGTCCATCATGGATATCAATAATATCTTATTACAATTTGCAACTAATACTATTAGACTTTTTCAATATGCACACAAACCAGATCAAATTCACCCAAATATTTGGTGCGCAATAAGGGCGTCCATTCAGGTGGCTCTGGTGAAATGCAGTCCCAGACCGCATTCTAAAATTAGGTTCGAGTCCCAGCGGGGACCACTAAGCCACTTCAGAGCTGACGTGGCTTTTTTATTGCCGCTGATTCGCAGAATTGGATATGAGCGGCACAAGTATCTTATTAATTAAGCTGTGAAAGATGAAGCTATTCTGGTGGCAACAGGAGATTTTTAAGATAAGATCGCCAAGGTTGCAAACCTCTCCTATATAGAGTCCCTTTGAAGCATCCCGGGTAAGTATTACCTTGCCTATATTAATCTCCCATTCTAAAGGGTCAACTTTAAGCCTGACTATAAATGAAATTAACGGCTACTTCCCAGCGAATTTCTATTGCAGCACCCGTTGTTCAAACTGAACGTTTTGTGATACTGGATAGTTTGCGTGGCATTGCCATTCTGGCAATATTATTAATGAATATCCCAGGCTTTGGCTTACCTCACATTGCTACTTCTGACCCAGGCGTTTTGAATGAGAGTGGCAAAAACTATTACACCTGGTTTATTATCGACGGGGTATTTGACAGCACTCAACGGGGCATGTTTTCCCTTTTGTTCGGTGCTGGGATCCTTCTTTTTATTAACCGCCTTGACCAGCGTCTACCCGGCACTCAGCCTGCGGAGTATTTTTTCAGGCGGCAGTTATGGTTATTGCTGTTTGGGTTGGTAAATGTGTTTGTATTCTTATTCTCAGGCGAGATACTGTACGCCTATGCCCTATGTGGAATGTTATTGTTTGCTTTTATCCGCTTAGCGCCAAAAAAGTTATTTATGGCCGCCTTTATTTGCTTTCTCTTCAGTATTGCAAGAGAAAATACAAATTTGTACCACGATAAAAGTATAATAGCTGCTGGTGAAAGCATTGCTTTAATAGATACCGATACCATACCATTAAATGGTATTCAGCAAGCGGCTTTAGAAAAGATGCAGGCTTTTAAAAATGAAAACAGTAAGGAAGAAAAGAAAAAAGAGTTTGCTGAAACTGTAAGAAAGATGAGAGGTAGTTTTGGAGATATATATACACTGCAATCTGCAGAAGGAATTGCTTCTCAAACGATAGGTTTCTATAGTTTTTTTTGGGAGTTAGCGTTTTTCATGTTATTGGGAATGGGCTTTTACAAAACAGGGATCATAACAGGTTTGCATACTTACACAACCTATTGGCTGATGTTTTTGATCGGCTTCGGAATAGGTTTACCATTATCCTATTTCTATTTACACAACGAGATTCAGTTCGGTTTTGACCGCTATGAAATTGTAAAAAACAGCTTTTTCGGATTCAAACAAATTCATCGCTTTTTTAGAACTATGGGCTTTTTTGGTTTCCTGATGCTTCTCTATAAATCAGGTTGGTTAAAAGGATTTTTCAACCTGATGCAGCCGGTTGGGCAAACGGCTTTTACCAACTACAGCTTACAAACTATTATTTGTGGAATTATTTTTTATGGTATTGGGTTTGGCCTGTTTGCCAAATTGCAGAGATATGAATTGTATTATGTAATGGCCGCAATCTGGCTTTTTCAAATCATTTTCAGTCATATATGGCTTAAGCATTTCCGTTTTGGTCCGTTTGAATGGCTCTGGAGAAGTCTTACCTATTGGAAGTTACAACCCATGAAAAAATAACTCTTTAGCATCGTCTCCGGGACGTAAATAATACTCCAATAGCATAGAGGATGCAGAAACAAAATAGAATGTATAACCATGCTGTCCATTCCCGAAAAAATTATTTCTTTTTTACCGGCGACTTTCTAAATGCAGCTTCATACGTCGCGATCCAATCTTTCACCGACATTTTACTCATCAGCTCGCCAAACAATTTAAAAGGGATCTGCTCCGCCTTCTTAAAGCGGATACAGCTTTTTCCCATATCCAGTTTTGCATCCGTGTGTTTCGGATACTCAGTAGTAAACCACTTCAACAATTTCGGGTCGGCATAAATACCCATGTGATAAAAGGCAATAAAGTTCTTCTGACTCGCAAAGCCTGCAAAAGGCAGCGGATCCTCTGGTTTACAATGGTAACCGTTCGGATAAAGCGAATGGGGCACCACATATCCCATCATCCCGTAACCCATGGTTTCCTTAAAACCTTTCGGCAGATTTTTTAATATTTCTTTACGCAACTTAATAATGGCTTCTTTTCTGTCTTCCGGCAATTCCTTGAGATACTCTTCCGGTGTTTTGGCTTTTGATTGCATGATTTTAATTTAAAGTTTAATTACATTGAACCAGCTTATACATTTAACTAATCCGGATATTTGTTTTAAGACGTTATGATGGGATCCACGATCCTGCTGTGCTATTCTTGAAAGGTATTCAAATCAGGACACCCTTTAGAAACTTCCTTAATTTGTTAAAATTAATGGTTGTAAAAGCTAATGTACAGCCTTCCTTATCATAAGCTTTCTTGTAGAACGAAAATTTTGGAGGGACACTTAGCGAAGCGTTGGTTGACGAATCCTGCCTATTTTTGTTTCGGGGTAAACAGAGGTAGTTGAGTGCAGTAGTTAACACATCGGGAGGGAATAAAATATTCTTTGGAAAAAAGATTAAAAGAATGCAGCAACAGGGTTACTCAAGTACACTCTCAGGGTCGGGCTTTTTAGTACACTTTGTACGCTCGCTGGAATATAGATTTGGTTTTGGTAAGGGGGAACAGTAACTGCTGTGTAAATTTCCCACCACCAAAAAAAAATCTTTGTGCCTTTGCAGCAACGGATATTTCAAAACCGTTTACCACAAAGACACAAAGTGAAATTAAAGAGTCTTCCTACGGCCGGTTGCCAGGCGATAAATGGCCAATACAATGATAGCACCACCTATGGCACAGATAAAACTTTTGAAAGTCCAGCCCATGGCATCATCCCAGCCCAACAAATACTTGCCTATCGCGCCTCCAACAAACGCGCCTATTATCCCGATGATGATGGTAACAATCCAGCCACCCGGGTCTTCCCCGCGATGAATGAGTTTTGCAATTGCTCCCGCAATAAGTCCGAAAACGATCCATGATAAAATGCCCATAGTTTTATTTTTTAGGTTAAAAAAGAGATTGCACAAATGTTATCATAAAAGATGCCATTTCTTAAGGGAAGAGAAAATAGTTCATAATAACGTACCAGCGGGCAACAATTTAAGAGGAAGCCTTCACCAGGCTGCTTCTCTGCGAATCTTCCTCAAAACACTGCCCGCTGCGGTGAAAGACATCGAAAAAAATCCAACCGGATAAACAGGAGATGCATGATACTTGCTCTTTCCTGATTAAAAATTAAAAATGCAGAAAGCTGTCGGCTCTTTCCGTGAAAGGTCATTCAACATTCAAAATAATCTTTGCTTCTTCGCTTTCTTTGCCACTTTGCAGCCTGCCCCGCAGGATTGCGGGGTGCAACCTTGTAATACCTTCCACTAATAATTATCCTCACCTAAATTTCAAACTGCATCTCCCATGAGCCATCAACAATGAACCATGAAAATTCCCCCCCCCCCCCATTCAACATTTACATTCAAAATAATTTAAAAAGGGTTTTTACACGTCCCAAATACGTTGATTACACTACCACTTTCCCGCATCCCCTGCCATATCTTTAGCTATGCATCCTGAGTTGCCCATCGGCTGATTCAGTTAGCTTTTGTAAGGGCTTCCCATTCCGGAATAACGTTCTAAAACTAATTCCTCCATGACCATTCGCCCATACCGAATTCGGTTTGGGATCCTTGAGCCAGGTAAAACACTTACTACATAATGATGCAAGTATCTCTATAGCATCTTAGGCGGGAAACCAGTCAGCCTCTTGCAGATCGGCCGATGTTAGAGATACCCGGACTGCCCCCTGTGCCAGCTATTATTTAAAACGCTAAATTCTATTTTATGGCTCCTACAAAAAAAAATGCGAAAGCTTCCCCTCTAAAGAAAGCTATTCAATCAGCAGCTCCTAAAAAAACTTCACTTAAAAAATCCGTTAACCTGCCTGTGCCTAAAAAAGCTGCGGTAAAAAAAGGGCCGCTAAAAAAAGCAACACCGAAAAAAACAACCGAAAAAAGGGAAAAAACCGTTGGAGCTCCGCCCGAACTAGTGTTGCTGGAAACGTTACGCACAAGGCTATCGCCCAACCCCAAACCCATCCGGATGGCTGAACTGGAAAGACGTATGGTGGAATTTAACGTAAAGCCGGGCCGGGACATTAAAAAATTACTGGCAAGCGTAAATAAAATTAATCCTGACGCCACCGTGCCTGTGAGCCGGATGCCGGAGGATATTAAAAAGTCTATCCAGTCATTGAAACCGCAGACCAAACGTTTCCACGGGGCAAAAATTTCTCTGGCATGGTTTCCTTTTCCATGGGTAAAATCTCCCTGCGCAGATAAGTTCGGCTACATGTCATCTTCTGTTGTGAGGACTGCGACCAAAATGCCTTTCAACCTGGCCAACCAGGTGCTCTTAGGCGAACTAGGAAAAATGATGGGAGATCCCAATCGCGACACCTCCCCTGATTCTACCATCCCTGCGGGGTTTACTTATGTGGGGCAGTTTGTGGACCATGATATTACCCTGGACGTATCTTCTTCAATTGAAGTGGCTACAGATGCCAACACTATAAATAATATGCGCAATCCTTCCCTGGACCTGGACTCGCTTTACGGCAGGGGACCGGCGCTGGATCCTTTCCTTTATGTGTTTCCCGGAGCAGGGCCAGCTACGGCGATAAAATTTCAATTAGGTACCAATACCAATGTTGGTGCGGGCGGGCCTGGTGGTGCTGGGGGTTTCGGGGGCATGCAGGTACAAACAGACTTTGACGTGCCAAGGATGCACAATCCACTGAACCCGGCCTTATCCACCCATACTGCGATAATCGGTGATCCACGCAATGATGAAAACCTGATCGTAACCCAGTTTCATCAAACCATGCTGAGGTTTCACAATAATGTGGTTGACCTGCTGTTGTTAGCCAATTTCAGCGGTGATATTTTCGTGGAGGCAAAAAAGATCGTGACACATCATTACCAATGGGCCGTTGTAAACGACTTTCTGAAATTAATTTGTGGAACGGCGGTGGTGAACAATGCCATGTCCACCGTATCTGCGGCCATCGGTAGTCCGTTCAGAATGCCGGTAGAGTTTGCTGTTGCGGCCTATCGTTTTGGCCACAGTATGATCCGCAATAATTACTGGGTAAATTTTAATTTTATCAATGCCAGCCTGGGCCAGGTTTTTCAATTCAGCCGGAATCCCAACCTGCCCGTGTTATCCAACTGGGTGGTTGATTTCAATGCGTTTTTTAATACCGGAGTAACTGTTCCTGTGAATAACAAGGCAAGGAAAATTGATAGTGTGCTGGCAAATGGCCTGGAAAGTATTCCCGGCTTCAGCGGCATCCAGGCAGTGCTGGCAACCCGCAACCTCAGGAGAGGGCTTGCATTCGGATTACCCAGCGGACAGGGGATGGCCGGGTTCCTCGGTGAGACGCCTTTGACCATCGCTCAACTAACACAAGGGTTACCTGCTGATGAGTTGGCCGTGTTAAATCAAAATGGCGGTATTCTTTTGCAGAAAACGCCGCTTTGGTATTACATACTCCGGGAGTCTGCCGTACTTGGTAGTGGCAACCAGTTAGGGCCTGTGGGAGGTAAAATAATTGCCCAGACTTTTGTGCGGATCCTGAAGAGGGATGCTAATTCCTTTGTAAATGTGCCGGGAGGTTTTACGCCGATGTTGCCATCAGCAACGGCAGGGAATTTTACATTCGCCGACCTGGTCATTTTTGCAGGCGTAACACAACCTTAATGGATCCGTTTATTACCGCAGGTACCCCATCCCTGTTTAAAAATAAACCTTACCGGTCTGCTGTACGCAGGATGATTACTTGCATTGCCGGAGGGTATGCCTGCCTGCTAAGCTGAAGTTTTATCGGGTTCGTATAGCAGCACAAACAATATCCCGGTATTTATTTTACCGGGATTTTTTATGTTTATCGAACAGTATAAACTTCGGGAAGTGCAGGGTACAATTTGCGCCAGCTCCTGCGTACACGCAGCTTTGCGGTCTTTAGCGCCTTCGATCATTCTTTTAAGTTTCGTTCCATTCCCGGATCGAACAACTGGTCTTCGTTGGCGAACTAAACACAGTTTTATCAAAGGAGCCTCACCGGGTAAATCAGTTTAATATTAATAATGGATCAACACCAGACCGCGTCCGCCGGTACCACCAACCCCGATACTCCCATTGTCGAAACCACCGCCACCACCGCCGCCTGGTTGTATCCCGTCCGTAGTTTTGGAGATCAGCACCGAAGTCAGCGCGGGAACGTTCACGATCATCGTTCTTCCCTTTCCCCCGGTATTGGGCACATAAGGGCTGTTGCCACCATTTCCACCCGATGTTACTTTTAGAAACTCCGTGCTGGATTTCTGCATGTATTCTAATGTATTGTTGAGCCCTGCTTCGCCGTTCACGCCAAAAGAGCTAAGGAAAAGGGCACTGCTGATGTCAAAGCCGCCGCCTGAACCATAGTACAGATCAGTACCGCTTGATTGCGCACCACCGCCCCCCATGGCATAAAAGGTAACGCCCGCAGCAGCCAAAGTAGTATTGCCGCCATTTCCCCCTGTGGTAGTGCCACCGAGGGCCCCGGCTCCCGTAACATAGGGGAGCACGTCACCCGGCGTAACCGGTACCATGGCCATCATGTAACCGCCACTGCCCGCGCCGGCATCTTTGGAGCCACCGCCTCCGCCGCCCCATAATTGCACTACTATTTTTGTAACACCCGCGGGCACGGTCCAGTTACCACTGGGAAAACCCAGTCTCACGAAATTTTTATATCCCCCCATATCCACCCATTGCGTACTGCCACTGTTATTGGTCATCAGCACCTGTCCCGGTTGCCCGCTCACGTTATTCAGCCGGAGATTGCCGGTAAGGTTCATGTTGCCTGTTACATCCAGTTTTTCGATGGGGGCAGGGGTGCCGATACCCACATTCTGCGCCATGGTAATGGCAGCAATTGCTACGAATAAAAAAATCAGGTAAAAACGCATAGTATTGGTTTTGGTAAAATGGAAAGATAGAAATCATATCCTAATAAAAAAATATTTGTAGAATTGTCTATATCGAAGAGGTGACAAACGCTCAATGAAAAAATTCATTGTAGCAACGTCTCTAAAGTGGAAGAGCGGGATTTTTTTTTTAAAAAATTAAATATTTTTTGTTGTCACTTTTCGCTCTCGATAGCTTCAGCATTTATTGTGGACGCCCTTTTCTTTTTCGGTTCTTTCTCACCAACAAACGTATAAACAGCAGAACCCCCATTCAACATTTAGCATTTAAAATTCAAAATAATCTTTGCTTCTTTGCTCTCTTTCCTGCTTTGCGTGAAACCTAATTCAACCTTTTCAACGAAACCCTGATCAGCTTTGGCGTATAAATGCGCTCGTTCGAAACTATTTCGCCAAAATCGGAATTATTAATATCATACGTCAACAGCATCTCCTTTTTCTTCGGATCATAATATTGTATACACTCCCTGGCCAGGTAACAAAAATTTGTTTGGTGATAAGCCGCATTGCCCGGCGTTAGTTCCGGGATCTTGTACACAGGTATTTCATCCGACCATGGCCCGGTCAATTTTTTTGCCGTGCGCATCAGTATTTTATTATCCATAAATTTTAGGTCGCAGATCATTACCCATAATTGAAGGTCCGGGTGATAGTTAACCGTATTGGACCTGAATCCTTTTACAACCGTTTCCATATCACTCGTATTCAACCCTTCTTTCCACGACCTGTCCAGCGCATAATATTCAAATGGTTTTCCGGGATCATCGATTATATCAAATTGGTTGCGCACCAGTAACTGCGCCTTGTCTTCGCGGCTCACAAAAAAGTAAATGTAATTGTCCAGCTTTATGGAAGGGCCGATGGCCATGAAGGGATTACTAAAACCCGGCAGGAGCAGGTATTCAATTTCCCATTCATTGGGAGGCGAGGCAGGGTTGCTCACCTTTGCCAGTGTAAATCCCAGGAGAGCAAAAGAAAAAATATTATCCGGCGCTACTCCGATGCCAGGTGCCACTTTTTGAAGTACCACGTACAAACTGCCTTTGATCATAAATGCATTGACCACCCAAAAATTATAACGCCTGGTAAAAGATTTAAAAAGCGGCTCCGGGTGGTCAGTATACATTTTGCCCCAGTAATATTTTATAGCTGTGCTGCCATCCGGCAAACAGGTTTGAACAGCCGCCGTATTGGATACCATTGTTGTCCCTGGCCCCTTCCGGCTTTGCTGACTCTGATTGCCAACATAAGTATCACTGAAAATAAATAAACTGGTTGTGGGATTTAGAGGTACAGACACATCGCCATCGGCGCCAAGCCAGCCGTCCTTTAAAGGGAAGGCCGGTAAACAGGATTGCGACAAGCCGTTCGCGTAACTAACCCCCGGCACATTTTGAATAACCCGTTCTTTTTTAATACCGGCAGGTTCCCTGTTAATGGCTCCCAGGTAATCCTTAAAAATACCCGGCTCACTGCCATGTTCTTTTATAAATGCGATCAGGCTGTCCGTGTTTAGCGTCAGCAACATTCCCGGTTGCACCCATTCGTATTTGAAAGCTGTATTATTTTTTACACTGTACTTATAAAACCAGCTGTAGCTAGCGTCGGACAAATGCAGGGTATCTTTATGCATAGACAGCTTGTACACGGAATGTCCCGATAAAAAACCATCCCGGTAATCGCTCTCACCTAAAGTATCCGGCAGGCTTCCCTGCAGGTCGAGAAATAGCTGCTCCCCGATCCTCACAAACACTGCTTCAAAAAGCGAAGGGTTTGTTTCGCTGCCGTATGTTAGCTGGTAGAAATTGTCGCCTGCTTTTTCAAAGCGAATGGCCTGTTCAAACTGCGTGATATACCATGTGCCTTCGATGCCAGGTACAAGCACAGCAGTTTGCTCGGTGAACAGGGGATGAAGGGAGAGCACTTTCTGTGCGGCAAGCGCTGTAAAAATGAAAAAGCATCCGATAAATAGTAAACATTTAATTTTCATTTTGCACAGTTTACATTTTTACAAAATGGCACAATCATCAAAAGGAGATTAGCGGTGTTAAGTTTGCCCGCTGTTAGTTTTTCAATAAGACAACACCCGGCGATGATTCCGAACAATCGGTTGAGGCGCCTACTTCCTCAAAACCTGTTGTTTTTCCAGCAGGTCCACAAGCCCGGCCAGGTAAAGTTTTCCGTCTGTATTCAATTTTGCATATTCCATCATTTCAGAAACGGCGTTGTAAACAACCAGCTTTGAACTGGCATCCGCCAGGTCACTTTTTATATAGAAGCCAGACTGGTAAGTATACGATCCCGGTGTATTCACTTCTTTCACATCGGTACTATTATCATTCCGGCGTAAGGCACCTGCCAGGATGCTGCCAATCATACCATCGTTTGCTTTTATTTTTACACCGGGCTGGAATTTCAGGTCTTCTTTTCTTGCCAGGTTCACCACGAATAAAGCGTCACAACCCCTGGCTTTTAACGAATCCATCACCTGCTCAATCCCGGGCGGTCGCGGATCACGGAAGGATGGCGGAAATACAGCTATACTTTTTACCACGGTATATCCCTTTGCAAGCGCAGCGCCAGCCAGGTCATTTTCAAACTGCACCCTCACGCCAATATCAGCCGTGTTGGCAAAAACAAAAAGCTGCTGGTACGACCGGCCTGTATAAGTAACCTTGTCCGGTTTTTTAGATGCCGTACAGGCGAGTAGAAAGCAACATAAACCTGCCGTAAGTGCTCGTGCTAATTTCATAGCATGCTTATTTTACTATAAGGTACAGTTTATTGTTTATTTCATTTGTATCATTTAGTGTAAGGAGCCGAGGAACGCGGACGACACGGGCCAGGCACTTTAACAGGCCCGGAATACCCGGTTAAATGCCCCCCAGGTAAAGACAGTTGTTTGCCATTTGGTGTTTGGTGTTTGGCGTTGGTTCAGCTTCAGTGGGAAGTGGACAAAATGAACCCCAACTTTCTTTTTCTTATTTCTTGTTGAATATCCTTCCTGTGCTAAAATAACAAATAATGATATCAACAATACGCACCCATGGCAAGGTTGTTGTCAGTAATCGGCGATCGCGAAGGGGTGAAATCCATGCCACTGAAACAGCACATTCCTGCCGGTTATCAATCCAATTCATCCATCCGTCTTACCCGATAACTCCCTGTGCCCGTGGGTATGCAGTATTCGTTTTACAGTCATTCAAAACCATTATCAAATCATTCTTAAAACAACACACTATGATCCCTGGAAATGAATTTCATATAGATGAGGAAACAGTCGAGTCCGTAGGATTACGATTGACTGACACCCCATTGACTGCGGAGTCAATTCCCTTTGCTGCGCGGGTATACCTCTATCCCGAGCTGGAGAATGTATATATCATGGAAAGCGACCTGTACGGGAATGCCATGCCGAAAGATTCCTGTTTTGTGGCTTTCAACGGCCAGCACGGACTGATTGGAAGGACCCTGAAAGTAGAAAAACTCAGGCGTTCAACGGTAACGGATATTGAAAAAATAGTACAGGATAATAACCGGGGTTAAAAGTATTATTACTGTATTTTCTTTGCAACTCCATACCCAGGCCCCGTGATTTTGGATTCCGGTATGATTTGTCCCTATTTCTTCTGAGAATTTCAGGCCCGATAGTGAAGGGTCCCCGTTTGGTCCTCCGTTTAATACAGGCGGAGTACCAGCAGAGGATCTTTTGAACGTTTCTTTTTTCAACAATTCTCGTTTCTATGTTTCTGGTTTCTCGTTGGTCGTTTCTCGTTGGGTCTTCTCTAACCGGTAGTCCTCCAACAAGGATCTGCATTTCTCTTTGCATCTCCTGTATTTCTCTTTGCGACTTTGCGTGAAATCCTTTGGAGTTTCCCACCACTGGAAAGACTGCATCTCTCATGAACCATCAACAATGAACCATCAACATTGCCCCTAACTCAACATTCAACATTTAAAATTCAAAATAATCGGCACTAACTGCATCTCCCATGAACCATCAACAATGAACCATTAACATTGCCCCCAATTCAACATTTATCCCGCAAAAGGCGGGACAACATTCAAAATAATTACTGCGGCTGACACAAAGGAAATTAAAGAATGGTCTTTTTACGGCCGGTTGCCAGGCGATATATGGCCAGCACAATGATGGCACCACCTATGGCGCAGATAAAACTTTTGAAAGTCCAGCCCATGGCATCATCCCAGCCCAACAAGTACCTGCCTATCGCACCGCCGACAAAGGCGCCGACTATCCCGATGAGGATGGTAACAATCCAGCCACCCGGGTCGTCTCCACGATGAATGAGTTTTGCAATTGCTCCCGCAATCAATCCGAAAACGATCCATGATAAAAAACCCATAGTTTTACCTACTGCGGAGAAAAAAAGATCGTGCGTTTGCGGAGCCGGATCTGACTCCCTGGGTTGTTTGGGGGGAAGGGGATTTATTAGAGGTTTCCTTTTGCGATAATGTATCCATTTGAGGTAATCATAGAAATGTAGGGTTTAATTGATTGAAAGGTTCGGTTGCTGAGGACATCAACCGATAAGATAAAGGAATATTTAGATGGCTATTCCAGGTTAAATTCGCATTGAGGCTATTCACGCCCTTTAAATCCATCGTATTGTTTAAGTTCACTTACTTCAGTTGCTGGTCCCAATCCATTAATGGAATGGTTGATACCTCCGTTAAGCCCGGAGAAGGTTGAGATATGTTTGATTACAATGCCTGAATGATTTGGAACTTCCATGGCATTTTCCAGCCTGACATTATTTGAGACCGTAGGCTCACCACTAAAGAAGCTGTAAATACCCAGGCCATACGCTTCATGATTTTGAACGTTATCTGCCACCTTATAAGAAGCATAGCCAGCCTTTCCCTTATCATTCCATACCTCAATGCTGGGGGGATGATAGGGAATTTCAGATTGATAAAAATAAGTTCTGCCGTATTCTCCATTCCAGAGCGTTTGGTAGGCTTGAAAGTGTTCGTTGAACAATCCGTAGATCGTAACGTGATCCCCATTCACAACGAGTCCGTGTTTATTTTGTCCGTCCATCCATTCAGTTCCCACACCATGATCAGCTCGCCATAACCAAAAATGATCGGCAATCACGTAATTGCTGTTGATAGTCACGGTGGTTTCCGCCTGGCCTGCTACCGCACCTCCAACCCTGCAATAGATATCATGAAGAGAGATGGGAGTATCGGGATAATCATAATCAGAATTTCCTGCCCCAATTTGAATAAGTGTTGGAGATAGCCCAGGTCCCGCATCTACCATAAAGCCTGCTAATTTTATTCCCGGAATATCAAGGGTAGCAAGCGCAATCGCTCCGTTTTGAGGAATGAGCGTTGGTAATCCAAGTCCCAGAATTACGGTATTGGGTTTTGTTACGGTAAGCGTTGTATCGAGCGTGTAAATGCCGGGGGTGAAGAGAATATGCTTGCCATCAGCCAAGGCTTGATTTATAGAAGTGGCGTTATCTTTATCAGGATAAGCAATATGAAATGAATCTATCGGTATGAGCGCACCTTCCTCATTACGGTTTATCCAGGATGGGCCAGAAGTTTCTCTTAAAAGTGCAGAGACAAATACAGCGTAATTTCCGGATTCAGTATAGGTTAGAAACGGTTTTTCTCTAACTACCGGTGTCTTGTCAATTATTGTTGTTGGTTTATCAGGCCATGAATCATTCGGTGCGCCTTCCACACCAATAAATACCCTGTTCCAGTTTCCACCTTCCCACGATCCTATGCTTGAATTTCTGGTCATCCACTGTTGACCGGATGTTAATCCTGCCCTACCTTCCACAAGTGAGTTGGCAAGAACACCACCGCTTGCCCAACTACCTTTATCAAAATTAATATCACCTGCTACATGCATGCGTCTATACGGTGCCGCCTGTGATACTGCCCAGTAAACCATTGCACCATGTTGCGGCACAACTTTGAAATTCTCAGCGCCACGCCAAAACATGGTTGTAACCTTGTTAGAAACATTGTTGCTACTGGTAGTTGTTACAGATTGTACCGCTCCGTTGATGATAACATTGCCAGGATACATTCCTAAACCTAGTGCCTGAACATAGTAATCGACTGTGATATCCAGGTCATAGGTTCCGGGTTTGAATAGTAATGCATATCGCTCTGAGCCAAATTCATTGAACTTCTGCTGCTCGTGTAAGGCATGGAGCGTCCTCTTAATACTATCCTGATCCATTGAATCGTCAAATACGAGCACATTTTTTCCAAATATGGAGATGTATGGAGATGTATCTGGCAAATTTGGATTTTTCTTTTGATTGGAACATCCGTAAGTAATACCCAGTATAAATATTGAAATTACGGTGTTGAGTATATAGCCAGAAAAGGAAATAGAATACATGATGTACCAGGTAGATTCGGAAATAAAAGTATAAAATATATCCAATTATATCTAAAAGCACTTGCACCTTGCAGAAAGCTATTTCACATAGCTATCCCTTTAAATTTCCCTGCATCCTCAAAAACACCTCATTACCCTTCGCCGCTGCAGGTCTTTTTCCTATGTTGGTGTTACTTCAACACAAAAGAAGCCATGCTCCGACCCCGTAGACGCCACTGCATGGTGTCTACGGGTCGGAAGATAAATTTTCACCAGCAGTGCAACCTTAAAAGCGTAGCGAACATTTCCTATTCCGGCAGGTATTCCCAAAACTCATTAGCGTAGGTAAGATTAGTGATATGCAGAAAAAACAATGCTTCACCTGCACTGGCATAAAAATACCTACAACGGCGTAAAAAAAAGCCCGGCGTTGTGAACCGGGCTCTGTGCATTTTGACCTTAGCGTGCTTTTTTCTTTGGATCCGCTTTCTTCTGTGCTGAGCTTTTCTTTTGAGTAGGCTTATTCTTTTTAGGTTCAGCTTTCTTTTTCGACATACAATTAAATTTTAAGGTTAGTGAATTATTTACGCATGGCTGCAAAGTATTTCTTCCCGTTCTTCCATGTTGTCCTTTCAGATGCGGCAACTGTACAGCAAGACTATATGTAATAAAGATATGCCTATAAGGGTAAATACGATATTTTTATCCCCCGGCGCTGTTCCCATCCTTCAACTTTGGAGCTTCCTTTTTCCCCATGATGGTGTTCCCTTAAAAGCAAAAGAAGTAATATGCCAACCCTTAGACGCTACTGCGAGCTGTCTGCCTGCCCGGAAGATAAATTTTCACCAGCAGTGCAGCATTAATACAGTAGCAAGGCACGGGCGCAATAATGCGATGCCAGCCGCCTTTTCAAGTTTAATAAAGGATTGAATTTAACAGCGCTAATAAATGGTGACATGCGGGAATTAAAAAAGAGAAAAATTACTGCCGGAAAAGGAAATGCTAAGAGCAATGTTGAAGCATGTGCTGATATTGAATACCTGTACATCTAAGTGCGGACACAGTCTGGCAAAATCGAAGAGTATCAAGTGGTCCGCTAGGGCGGACCACTTGCGCCAGTAAGATATAGGTACAGCTCGAAAACTCAACTAACCGCAGTTATTGAATTTGTTCGCAGGATGCCGTCCGGCAAAGATTCCCCGCCTCCCTGCATGCACATCATGCCATCCCTTATTTTTCTGCTGCTGCATCCTGGCTGCTTTTTTGGGGCCCATCGGATTTGCCCGGTTTTGCTGGGTCGTTACCCGGTGCTTCCGCAGATTTATCTGTTTCTGCATCTGCGGTCAGGTCCCGATCCATATCTGCATTTTCTATTCCACTACTTCCCGGACCGGTGCCAACAGGGGGTGTTTGATTCTTTTCCTGGTTATCCATTTTGTATTTTATTATTTGCTGAAACTGTTTCCTAAATTATGCCAAAGTCGTAGCGGATCATGAATTTTCCTTTTTTGGATGTTGGTGTTCCTTGTTTTATCCACCCTTGCTGTTCCCCTACCACAACTTTTGCAACTCCCTCGCCAGCTTTCTACCTGTCCGGCAGATAAATGGTCAGCAGCGAGGCCGCATCCTAGACTAACTAATTTTGCCGCCGCTGTTGCTGTTACCTGCCACCTTATAATGTCACAGCTACGTCCCATGAGCTGCCGCCGTCTGCTGTTGTCACCGACTGCCAACCATGCCTAAAGAGCAACTTAAAAAATATAAAACGATCCTTTGTTGTTGGCCGGCCTATGTAAGCTCCGTTCACACCAAAAGAGAGATTAAATGTTGCTTGTGCTACAAGCCATGGCCGGAAGGAATTACCGCTCTGGTAAAAAAAGAAAGAGCTGCCCACCTGGTTTAATTCCCACCATACTTAGTAATGATGCGCACCGGCAGGTTATTTAAAAACTCTACCTGGTAGGCGCCCACTGTGGGGGTGATGTGATTGTTTCCCAGGCCATTGTCGTTGGTCAGAAAAGTGTAGGTAGCATTGGTGGGCTCCGGCTGCTGAAAACCCTGCGTGAGCAGGTGGCTGCCGGCCTTTTGCCGCTGTCGGTGAATAATTTCCCTTTGTTGTAGTTTGACAGCTTATAAGACAGCCCATTACCCTCACCGCTTCGTGGACACCCGCCACATCACCCAACCTTTCATAATAGGCGAACATATATATAAAACCAGGGATAAGTTAACGTTATCATCTATTATAGAAAGCAGTTATTATTCGTTGTTATACCAATAAGTGACTTCGGATTCTTCAGTCTATAGGTGGCCTGTGCGAATGCTTTGTTTTATGCTTTATCTGTATTATATTTGGTTACTTCTTAACTATCGGAAATTATTCCTGCTGCCTTTTTTACCCTTCCGGCAATTCGTCAATATTATTCACTCAATAAATAAGTTGTTATGTTTTTACTTCGCAACCTACAGTTTTATGTACTCTTCATCCTGCTTTTAAATGCAGCAGAAGTTGCCGCACAGGGTAATTATGTAGCCTTTACATCTAATTCTGCAACACCGGGTACATTTAATACACTCGTAGGGCCTGGCGCTGGCGGGGGAGGTGGCCTTTCCGGTAACCGAAATGCTTTTCTTGGATATAATGCCGGCGTGGTAACTACCTCGGGTAGCCGAAATGTGCTGTTTGGTGTTGATGCGGGGCGTTTTCTAACCACAGGTTCCGACAATGTTTTCCTGGGTTTTGAATCGGGTTTGAATGTTACTGCGGCTGGAAATCATGTAATGGTAGGCACCGGTGCGGGAAGGGGTAATACAAGCGGCACTAATAACGTGTTTGTTGGATACCAGGCAGGGACTTTAAACGCTACAGGTTCGTTAAACAGCTTTGTTGGCTTCCGGGCAGGTTATCAAAACGGATCCGGAAGTGGCAATTGTTTTACCGGTTTTGTATCGGGCGCAGCAAATTTGTCCGGCCAGGAAAATTCATTTACCGGAGGCTACTCTGGTTACAACAACATCAATGGAAATTATAATGCCTGTTTTGGATTTCAAACAGGATATGGAAATGTTAGCGGTAACAATAATAGCTTCTTCGGCACAAGAGCCGGACGTGATGCCTCCGGATCGAATAATGTTATGATTGGAAGCAACGCTGGTTATAGTAACCAGGGCTCTTTCAATGTACTCGTTGGCGCACTGGCGGGCTTCAGCAGTTCTTCAGCCAGCCACAATACAGTTGTAGGTAATTATGCATTTTCTTCTAACGCAAACGGGAGCTATAATATTATTATTGGTGACTCCGCCGGTTATACCAACCAGGGCAGCGGTAATATTTTGATTGGAAACAACGCTGGTTATAGTGAAGCAGCCAGCAACAAATTGATCGTAGCCAATAGTGCGGGCAATGCAACCATGTATGCAGATCTGTCTACAAGGCAGGTATTGTTTGGGAAAAAAGTTACGGCCGGTTATATATTTTCCGGCAACAGAACATTGAATGTCATCGGCGGCATTATCGCAGACAGCCTCCGCCTTGCGCCTGTAACAAACTGGGCTGATTTTGTTTTTGATGATGATTATAAGCTTCCCACCCTTACAGAAGTTGAAAGCTTCATAAAAGCAAACCGTCATTTACCTGGGGTTCCTTCCGGCCAGGAGATTTTGCAAACAGGCTTTAACGTTAGTGAAATGAACGTAACCCTGCTACAGAAAGTTGAAGAGCTTACCTTGTATATGATTGATCAGCAAAAAAGAATGAATGCTCAGCAAAAACAAATTGATGAGCTGCTTAACGCAATGAAGGCCGAAAAGCGGAATTAGCAAAATCTTCAGCTCATATATTCTTCGCCTGTGTTGGTGTTGCCATTGATAACGTCTATGCTACAGAAACATAAGGGACCACTTGTGCCTTCTTAATTCTGCCTGACTGCGGCGGGTTTAAATTGTAAGCACATCTGCCGCTGTCGGCAGAATAATCCTTATTGCCGTAGGTAGCTACTCCCGTCTGGCGACCCCACCAACCGCGAAGTGAAGAGCACAACCGATGTTTGCTTCGTAAAATAGTTGCCGTGAAATTTTGAAGTTCTTTATCGTGGTTGGCCGCCGCAAGTATGCGGGGTAAACGTGGACGCTCCCGAAAGAATCCTATCGTGTGGACACATTTTCTGCCGTTGTTGGAGTTGGCATACTGCATTCTTTACCCTAACCTCCAGCGATTGGAAAGTTCGGGCGGCCTTAGAAAAATGGCGTTTAGCACATCGACGAAGGAGATGCATCAACACAAAAATATAATATAAAAGATGCGTTGATA
>JAYSYY010000019.1:0-5229 GCA_043727215.1 Chitinophagaceae bacterium
TATTGGTATTGGCTATTATCTTATTGGCAATTTAGCAGGTAGTATCCTGACTTTTATTATACTGCGAAAAGAGTTTGTCCAGATACGTTTTAATTTTGATAAGGTTCTCTGGAAAAAAGTAATGCTTTATGCTTACCCGCTGGTAATAGTGGGTATGGGCGGAATGGTAAACGATATGCTCAGCCGGCTTATTTATCAGCATGTGGTTGACCTGCCGGAAGAACAGGCCAAACATGAGCTTGGCATTTTTGGAAATATATACCGCCTTGCTGTTCTTATTACTATTATGATACAGGCTTTCCGTATGGCAGCGGAACCTTTTTTCTTTAGCCGGAGCAAAGAAGAAAATGCACCCCGCACTTATGCAAGGATCATGAAATTCTTTGTGATCGCCTGCTGCATTATGTTTCTTTTCATAAGTTTGTATATTGATGTAGTTGCCTGGTTTTTCCAGGCTATTGATAAACCAGCATGGATAGATGGCCTGAATATTGTGCCATTGTTAGCCTTGGGTAATATATTCCTGGGCGTTTATTATAATCTCAGCATCTGGTATAAACTCACCAATAAGAATATGATGGGTGCTGTCATTACTATCGGAGGAGCTGTTATCACTATTGTTTTAAACATCCTGCTGATCCCCAGGCTACATTATCTCGGCGCCGCCATCGCCACATTCTGCTGTTACCTGTTTATGATGATAGCCAGTTATAAATTGGGGCAAAAACATTATCCTATCCCTTATGCTGTAAAAAAATTGATTTCTTATATCGCCCTGGTCGTTATCATTTATGGGGTACATGTGGCGCTTGTTCGTTGGGTGCAGCCTGCATTATGGTTTTCCATCAGTCTGGGTATCCTCCTGCTTGGTTTTTTTACCTGGTTTGTTACAAAAATAGAAGCCAAAGAAATGGGTAAACTGCCCGTGCTGGGAAAATACTTCACCCCAAAAGTCGTGTAGCTTGCTATGCGAAAGCTCCTGCAATATTTGTTGAAGAAGCCACTCACCTGGATGGGTAATAAACTGGCGGCTTCGCCAAAAAGGGAGATGGTGTTTGACTCTTTATCGAAATTATACCTTGATGGAGTGGATCAACCAACCAAGGCGGTAAAAGTGTTGGATATAGATCCCGCCCGGCACCAATTTATTATCTTCAGCGACCAGCATAAAGGGAACAGGAGCTGGGCCGATGATTTCCAGCAAAGCGAGATCAATTACCTGGCCGCCCTGGAATATTACTATGCACAGGGTTTTACATTCATCAACCTCGGGGACAGCGAAGAGCTGTGGAAGTTTAAAACCGCGGAACTGATGACGGCCAATGAAAAAATTTTAACCGCAGAAGCCTTGTTTCATCCCGAACGTTACATCAAAACTTTTGGCAACCATGATATCATCTGGAAGGATAAGTTTGCCGTCGCATTTTATTTAAAAAAATATTTCCCCCAAACCCTGACTGTTTATGAAGGAGTGATCCTGAAAGTAAATGGCCTCGCAAGTGCGCTGGATATTTTTTTAACCCATGGCCACCAGGGCGACCTCATGAGTGATAACAATGCTTTCAGCACCTGGATCGTAGCGCATATCTGGATGCCGATGCAACGTTTTCTGCGGATCAATATCAATAGTGCGAGTACGGATTTCTCCTTGCGTAATCACCATAATAAAATGATGTATGACTGGAGCAGCCGGCAAAAAAAGTTGCTGCTAATCACCGGTCATACCCATAGCCCTGTGTTTGCGGCAGGCCGGTATCTCAATCACCCGAGCAACCGGATAGAAACACTGGAAGACCGGGAAGAACTGAAGCCGGTATATTTCAATACGGGCTGTTGTTGTTTTGATGACGGGGACATAACCGGGATCGAGATCTCTGATGGTGCTATCCGTTTGATAAAATGGTATGACGAAGAAAATGGTTCAAAGAAAAAGATCCTGGAGGAAATAAGTTTTACTAAGCTGGTGGAAGACCTGGGGTAGACTCTTTTAAATGTTGAATTTTAAATGCTGTTTTTACCCTTCGCACCGGATTTCGTGGCAGACGAAACTATGTCTGGGTTCGTTGCCCACTAAATTCTCACCTGGTTCGTCCCGACTGTTGCGGGATAAAGGTTGAATGATGACTCCCGCAAGCAAGGTTGTGACAATTGTTTCACGCAAAGCAGTAAGAGGCAAAGAGGCAAAGGAAGACAAAAGTATAATCGGTAGCAATGGCAAAATTCATATTAGTAATCTTAACTCTTACACTCTGTTCATGCCGACAAGACAAAATAATCTACTCCGGATTCAATGATCTTGTTTTCGGGGCGCAACAGGTCATTTTATAGGATGACAGTAGATTTCTACTCGAACTTGGTATGGCCCCCACGGAAGGAGATTTTAAGAAAGCTGGAGCTACAATCATCTTATTTTATGATAATAAACCATCAGCGAATTGGCCAGACAGTTTACTGATGACGAACGATTACTTTGAATTGTTTGATACAAACTCAAATCATGGTAGAACGAAAATCTCCAGGAATAAGTGACGTCCGCCGCAGGTTCGTGGTACATTAAACTTTGTCGGACTATTCTGGATGTTGTCCCGCCTTTTTCGGGATAAATGTTGAATTATGTCTCCCGTTGGGAAGGTTGTGATAATCGTTTCACGCAAAGCATATAAGAGGCAAAGACGCGAGCGAGGAAAATTAAAGGATTTTTACAGCACGGACGTTGTGTGCGTAATTTTTACTCAGCCGCGGATTTCGTGGCACACGAAACCCTTCTCACCTGGGTTCGTATTCTAAGACATCAGCAAAAACGTTCTTCAAGCCCGTCGGGCTGAAACTTTGGTAACTCATCTCCTTATCATGAAACAAGCCCCATCGGGGCGGAATTTTTTTTTCTCCATGACTTCCCGGGACTGGAACGCTGGCGGCCAGTACCGACTTCTACCGGGGAGGCCTTTTGCCGCTGCACTGTTACGGATAAAGCAAATATTTTTTCCGCATCACCTTATATTGACTTAAACCAGGTTCCCAACTTGCCCTGATTGCTTCTTCAGACACTCCATCGATTATCTGTTGACGAAACAATCCCGATCCTATCTGTATTTCAATATTGTTCATCTGGTTACTCAGCTTTGAATCAAAGAATTTTTCTTTGTGGGGATGTGCTTTATACAATTCCATGATCCACTTCAGGTTTATTTTCTTTGACTGCCGCAATAACTTTGTATCATATTTTCGCAGATCCAATCCATAACAAACCTGGTTCATAAACAAAGGTGTTTCCGCCATTCCTTTTATACCGGTGGGCGTGTAGGAAAAATCGTATATCCCTTTCAATTCGGGACTGCCAATTATGGTGAAAGGAAAATACGTGCCGCGGCCGTGGTTAAGGTACACGCCCTCAAACATACAGGTGGAAGGATACAATAAAATGGACTGTGCTGTATTAAGGTTAGGCGAAGGACTCACAGGAAGCGTGTACGGCATATCATGGTTGTAATTGGCAACGGGTATAATTTTAATGTTACACTTCACCTTGTTGTCCAGCCATCCCTCCCCGTTGGCCATTTGTGCAAACTCACCCACCGTGAGGCCATGCGACATGGGAATCGGAAACATGCCAATGCCCGATTTGTATTTCATGTCTAGCATGGCCCCGTCAATTAAATACCCGTTAGGATTTGGCCTGTCCAGTATGAGCAGCTCTTTTCCATTTTCATAACAGGCTGCCATCAATCTTGACAGTGCGTTGATATTGGTATAAAAGCGAACGCCCACATCCTGCAGGTCGTAGATGATGATATCTACGTCAGCAAGGTCTTCTTTCGACGGTTTGTTTTTTGCACCATAGAGCGATATGATTGGAATACCCGTTCCCTTATCCACTTCATCCTTTACATGGTCACCGGCACTCGCCTGTCCCCGGAACCCATGCTCGGGCCCGAATACTTTAACGATGTTTACGCCGCGTTTTTTCAGGCTATCCACGAGATGTGTTTTGCCGATGATGGAAGTCTGGTTGGCCAATATCGCCACTCTTTTTCCTTTCAGGTAGCCTATATACTTTTGGGTTTGTTCAGCACCGGTTTTTATAGCGGTGCCCGAAGGGCTTTTGTTTTGTGCTGCTGTTTTTCCGGTGCTACAGGCGCTGAAAAAAATTACTGCAAAGGCAAGAATTAAAAGCTTCATATTGCGAATTTGCAATAAATATAATACTAATAGGTTGCCGGTTACGCAAAGCATACAAGCAGGCCAACACGCAGACTGCTGTCATTGGCAGGCACGAAACAGCTGGCTCACAGCTTTTGTGACGTGCCCGGTGGGATCCACACTGCCTTCCTAATCGTTCCGGTTCCCAGTTTGACGCCGGCAAAATAAGAAGCAAGCCACAAAGAGCCTTTAATACTGAGGCAGGAAGCAGCCATGTTACGCCTGGAGGACTTGAAGTTTTTGCAGCTTTCAACACCTGGTCAACTGGATCGGGCTGTATGCGCCTGTTTCGTCCTCTTTTTGCAAACAGCAAAGCCCTATTTTTGAGTGAAATCGGCATAAACCGGGCAAAATCCGCCGGAAATAACCGGTTATCCAGTGAAATCGGCCGCAAAAATCCTATTATTTCTGTAATATTTTTTCTGGCGTACCAAAAAATGGTTACAACCCTATCTGCGGGTGGACCTTGTAACCAAAAACGCAACACCTGAAAAAATGGTTACAACCAGAAATGAAAATTTATGCATCAAAACAGGAAATTTTATAAGAAATGCTGGCAAAAATCCATCATTATTGCAGGAATCCGGCAAAAGCCTGGGATCAGCGAGCACGAACTTTCGACACTTTAGGGGTCTCCCGGCCGCTAATTGCCAGGGGTGATACTAGGGAACGCTCCCTGCGACGGAAGCCAGTCTGCTCGTGACAAAAATGTATTTACAGTTTATGGAGCTGGAGAAGGGTATCAGGCCAGTTACTGTTCGCTGGAAACCCGGCTCTTGCTGAATGGCCTCTACAAAATTGAATTGCCCGCAATGAAGGCACGGGAAAAAGAATGCCGGCTCAAACAAACAAGGTTGTCGGAGGAATTGCAGGAGATGAAGCAGCGGGAAAGAAATGCAGAACATGCCATCATTGTGTATACCACTTTGCCGAGGGAGTTCCGGGAGAAGGGAGAAACGGATGCAGCGACAGAGCGGCGAATAAACGGGCTGGAACTTTTTAAGCAGCGTGCTTACCAGCAGCTGATCG
>JAYSYY010000020.1:0-106359 GCA_043727215.1 Chitinophagaceae bacterium
AGAAGCCGGCCGCCATGGCCGGCCCTGTGATATTTTAATGAGCAGCAACCGCTCCTTTTTCTTTACCGATGACCTGAAAGGCGTTTTGTATTACGCCTGGAAAAAATGAGGCCGCAACTTTCTCTTTTTGGCAGTTCCCACTCAAACACCAAACTGATTCAGGTGATGGTCCAGATGTTTATACATCGACTGGCCCCACTGCTCTGCCGTAAACGTGCCAAACATCGGATGAGGAAATTTGCCTACGTTGCCTGGGCCTTTTGTATAAAATTTATTGATCAGGTCCGTTAGTTCCCTTTTCTCCTTTTGAAAATCTCTTTCACCTTTAATGATAAAATCCGGGGAGGTGGGCAGGTTTCGTTTCCATGGCGTTTCATTGTATAATTTTGATTTAAATGACCAACCTATCATCAGCCCGAGCATATTCCGTGGCATTGGTTTTTCACTAAGGGGTACACTGAATGCGGCTTTGCAATGTGCCAGCATCTGGGATACATTCATCTTTCCCCAGCCTTTTACCGATGAGGGGCTGAGTTTGTTTATCCGGTCCACGATACTGTTGTAAGTACCGGTGTCAAATAATGATTGCATATTAAAATTGGGTTTAACGATGCAAAGATTGTAAAAAATTTTCTGCAATTATAAGGTCCTCCGGCACATCAATTTTTACACTCACTTCGTTTGTCTCTATCATCCTGATGCGGATTCCATTATACAGGTAACGAAGTTGTTCCAGTTTTTCTACCTGTTCTATTTTTGCCTGGGGCCATTTTGTGAAGCGGAGCAATGCTTCCTTGCGAAAAGCATACACGCCGATATGTTCAAAATAATCCAGTGACATTTCTTCATCCCGTTGGTAGGGGATCACGCTCCTGCTGAACAATAAAGAATCATTGTTTTTATCCACTGCTACTTTCACATAGTTCGGATTCAGCAACAGTCTGCTGTCCGTAAATTTTTTCATCAAGGAAGCCACAAGTACGTTTTCGTCGTCAAAAGCCTGTAACAATTTTTGAAGCGGTTCCTTTTTTACAAATGGCTCATCCCCCTGCACATTTAAAATGACATCCACTTCCATACCCCCTATCGCTTCTGCAATACGGTCGCTGCCGCTTTGATGCTGTTGTGTGCTCATGATAGCTTTGCCAGCATGCGACTGTATCTCATCAAAAATAATTTCGTGATCGGTTACCACATATACTGCGTCAAATAACCCCGTAGCAACTGTATTGTCATAAGTCTGGCGGATCACCGTTTTATTCCCGAGGGGCTGCATCAATTTAAAAGGGAAACGAGTGGCAGCATAACGTGCAGGAATCATGGCAATTTTGATCATACAGCAAAAATATTAAACAGTATTCATTAATGCATTTCCGGCATTGCTTCTATCCCAGGTAGTTTTAAAGTAAGTCAGCTCACATAATCTTCAGGTGGTTCAGGCAGGGTCTCACTTTCATATCCACAGTTTTGGCACTGATAGATTTCCTCTCCTGCCACCGCATGACGGGAAAACAGCCATGTAAGGATAGCAGTGATCATACTCCCCGCGCTTTGTTTTGGAAGTGAAATAATTTCGTTGGCATGGCACTTCGGACAGACTGCGGATTTTCGGTATTCTTCGTCTAAATCGTACAATATTTGCAGGGCCAGGGCTTCATCCCTTTTTTCTACTGCCAGTTTTATCCCACCTATAGCAGCACCCCATATGGGCATTACCGTCACACTTGTTTCGTCAAATATATAATTCTCCACACCTGCATTCCTTAATTTATCTGAAGTGATATGGACAAGAATAGGATTATCAAAGGTTCTGATTACAACTGTATCCATAGTTAGTATTTAATTAAAAACGCTTCCTGTAAAATGGAAGCGTTTTATATTTTTTGACTTTTGAAAGTCATGTTTAACTGCGAATTAATTATTCAGCATCAGGGGCATTACAAGCATCAGCAATTCCTCCCCATCCCCGTTTTCAGTTGGTTTTATAATACCCGCCTTAGTTGCTGTGCTCAACTCCATATTGATCTCGTCTGTATCTGCACCATTCAACATTTCGATCAGGAATTTTGCATTAAATGCTATTTGCAGGTCTTCGCCATCATACTGGCAGGACATTCTTTCATTCCCTTCAAAGCTAAAGTCTACATCCTGTGACGCAAGCTGCAATTCACTTCCGCTGATGCTCAAAGCAACCTGGTTGGTACTTTTGTTGCTAAAAACACTTACCCTTCGCAGCGCATTCTGGAATGCAGAACGGCTCACGGTCATTTTATATGGATTGTCCAGGGGAATGACCACTTTATAATCCGGGAAACGGGCATCAATAAGGCGGCAGACGAGTTCGGTTCCCCCATGTTTTACAAAAAGGTGATTGCTGTTATAAGATACATTCAACTCATCTTCGTTGTCTGGTAAAGCTCCCTTTAACAGCTGCAACGGCTTTTTAGGTACGATAAAAGAATCCTTTTGCGGACAGCTTACATCATTGCGGGTGTATTTCACGAGCCTGTGTGCATCGGTTGCCACAAAACTCAGTCCTTTGTTATCTAATTCAAAATAGACGCCTGTCATAGCCGGCCGCAGGTCATCATTGCTTACCGCAAAAATGGATTTATTGATAGCGGTCACAAGCGCCGAAGAACTCATGGTGAAACTATTGGCATCATCAGCCGCCGGCTCCTTTGGAAAGTTGTCAGGATTTTCTCCCATCACCTTGTACTTCCCGTTGTCGCTGGTAATTTCTACCCCAAAATTTTTGTCAATATTAAAGGTAAGTGGCTGTTCCGGTATATTTTTAAGTGATTCCAGCAGTATTTTGGCTGGTATGCAAACTTTTCCGCTGTCTTTGGCCTCAATATCCAGGTGCACTTTCATTACCGTTTCCAGGTCAGTAGCCACCACGGTCAATTTATTTTTTTCTATCTCAAATAAAAAATCTTCCAGAATAGGAAGAACGGTATTGGCATTGATCACACCGCTGATCTGTTGCAGTTGTTTCAGCAGCGCTGAAGAAGAAACAATAAACTTCATAAGTCTTAAAAATTGAAGGTCAAAGATAATTTCTTTGTAGAAGACGACAAGATAGTATTTTTTTGATTGCTGGGTAAAACGGGGCACCAAAATTAACCGTAAAAATCCAGGGTCTTTAACCCCCGCTTTTCTTTAATTTGGCAGCCGAAAGAAGGAAATATGCAGGCAAAAAATATTGGGGTGGAAAAAGGCTGGGAAAAGATTAGGCATTATTGTGCGTACCAGGAACGCAGCCATGCAGATGCCCGGGGAAAATTGTACAGTTTTGGCCTGTATAAACATGAAGTGGAAACATTGCTCAGCCGCCTGATAGAAGAAAACTACCTGAATGAGGAACGGTTTGCGATTGCGTTTGCGGGTGGTCATTTCAGGACAAAACAATGGGGCCGGCTAAAAATTAAATATGCGCTCAGTCAGAAAAAAATAAGCCCGTATAACATCAAAAAAGCGGTTGCCTCCATTGATGAGTCAGACTATGAAAAATGTCTCCAAAAACTAGCTGCCGCAAAACTGGCTGCATTGAAGTCGGAGAAAAATATTTTTACCCGTAAGGTAAAACTTCAAAATTACCTTTTACAGAAAGGGTTCGAACCTTTGCTGGTCGGTTTCATTGTAAATAAACCCGATAAGGACCGATAGCCCTGTACGGGGCTGCCAAACGATCCCGGGTGTAGCGATTGACAACCTTTTGATTTTGTATACTTCAAAGCCACGGAATAGCAATTTTTTTGCGTCATTTATTTTGCAACAGAAGTCTTGGTATGTGGAAGAAGAACATAATATATTGACACGCAAGGATTTTTGCTTCCCGGGGAGGTACGGGCTTTATCTTGTACGCTACACCGCCTCCCTTATAACCCTTAAGCGTCTTATCTTTGCAGCATGGCAGAAGACCTGGACATCATTAAAGGAAGTAAAACCGAGCAATACCAAACCTTATTACCGCAGATCAAAGCATTGATAGAAGGCGAGCCCGACCTTGTGGCTAACCTTGCAAATGTTGCAGCTGCGCTCAGGGAACAGTTTGGCTGGTTATGGATCGGTTTCTACCTGGTAAAGGCGGATGAACTCGTACTTGGACCTTTCCAGGGCCCGGTGGCCTGCACCCGAATTAAAAAAGGCAGGGGTGTGTGTGGAACCAGTTGGGCCGAAGCCAGGACGCTTATTGTACCTGATGTAGAAAAATTTCCGGGGCACATTGCCTGCAGCAGTTTATCACGGTCAGAAATTGTAGTGCCAATCATCCTTAACGATGAGGTAGTCGCTGTGCTGGATGCCGATAGCGAAGCGTTGAATACCTATGATGAAACGGATCAGCGATTTTTGGAGGAGATTGTTTCGTGGGTGGAGTTGTGAGTGGTGAATGGTGAGTTGCCAGTTGCTCATCGCCAATTGCATAGTGCCTTCATCCGGATGGTTGACAAGCTGTTGTCTATTTCCTTTGCCTGCCTTCTTTACTTATTGCCTTTTACTTTTTACCGTTTCACCTTTTACCTTCTACCTTTTACCTTCTACCTTTTCCCCTCCCCATCCTTCCACCCCCATAAATACCTGCAGGCATAAGTGCGGTAAGGTCGCCACTTTACAGAAATTTTTATCATGTCCGCCTGCATGGCTTTTTTATCTTCCGGATTCAGTTTATAAAGTCTTGTCATCGCCTGCTGGATCCCCAGATCGTCGACAGCAAAAACATCCTCTCTTCCCAGCGTGAACATCAGGATCATTTCTGCTGTCCACCGGCCAATCCCTTTTATCTGCATGAGGTATTCGATCAGTTCTTCGTCATCCATTTTGTGCAGTTGTGCGTCCGTTAGTTTGTTTTCAATAAAAAAATTACAGACATTCAACACATAGTTTGCCTTGGCATTGCTCAAACCGATACCTCTTAGGTTATCAAATGGTACCGCAGTGATATCTTTGGGGGAGGGATTTTTTTTGGTGAACAAGGCCAGGAACCTTGCATAGATCACGGCGGCTACTTTGGTACTCAGTTGTTGGCTAATAATGGATGCGCAGAGATGCAGGTGAACATTGTTCGTTTTCTGCAGCGCGTATTTTTCCTGTAAGAGGATGATCTCATGAAGTTTTTTGTCTTTTGAGAGGTGTGAAATATGTGGCATAAAGATGAAAGGTCAATGGATAATGAACCGTTGTACAAATATAAGCTCCATTATTACCTTGAAAGCCCGACCAACTCTACATTATTTGTGTCTTATAAACAGTGAAAATAATAACTGACCAAGCAACGGGGGATGGACTATCCGCCAGGGACCAATCACCTCACCTTCACCATCGTCCTCACATGCTGCACCGCGCCATTTTGAAACCGTGCATAATATACGCCCGTGCCTAGTTGCCGGCTATCCCAAAAAACAGTGTACGTTCCTGCTGTGGCATATTCCTTATCCACGGGCGTACCGATGACCTGGCCCAGAGTATTCATGACCTGCACCAGCGTATGCCCGCCCGCGGTAGTAAATCGTATCGTGGTACCCCTGTCAAATGGATTCGGGTAATTATCTATCAATGTTGTGCCGCCCGTGTTTGGAACAGAAGGATTACATGCGCTGCTTTTCACCAAAGGAATATTCTGAAAATTCTTCAGCATAATCTGTTGCAGGTCCGTATTTTTTACACAGAGCCAGTCCTGCAGCATAGAAGCATACACGCTGCGAAAATCATACTGCATGGGTATATTATCATTGACCGTGACAACAGCCGGTATAGCGGGGTTAGTGCCATGAACCATTTTTTTTGCGTTACTGCCAAAAATAAAAAGGGGTGCTGCTGCCCCGTGATCAGTACCGGTGCTGCTGTTACTTTTTATTCTTCGCCCAAACTCGCTGAAGGTAAGCCCCATTACGCGGTCCTCCACCCCCAAAAATTTCAGATCATCCTGGAAGGCTTTGATGGCATCGCTTACATTTTTCATCAAGTTAGCGTGTGTGCCCGTTGAGGTATCGGTAGCGGATGTCTGGAGGGAATGGGTGTCAAATCCCCCGTAACTCACCATGTAAATTTTTGTTTTCAATCCTCCCTTCACCAGCCGGGCAACGATCTTCAACTGGTCTGCCAGGGGGTTGGGGCTGGGATACGGATTTTGTACAGTCACATTTAGCGCCGCATTTTTAACTACATCTGCATATTGAGAGGTTTGTTTGGCGACCTGGCGAACATATTTCAACTCTTTACCTGCCAGCGTATTCGGTGCAGGGTCTTCCACGCCGCTAATAAGATTGTAAAAACTCGTGGGGTTGCTGATGCTCATGCCCATACTAACACTGGGACCCTGGAAAACTAACGACGTCACCGATCCTATTTGTATCCCTAAAGGGTCAGGCATGCTCGTACTGGGGTAGCCTGTTGGAAAGTTAGGGTATTCATAATCCAGGTAACGTCCACCCCACCCGTTCACCAAAACCTGTTTGCTGTCCGAGGCACTCATCCAGATATCCGTTGCGCGGAAATGTGAAAAGTCTGGCTGGGGATATCCCACCGATTGAACCACGCCTAATTTACCTTCGTTATACATTGCCTGGAGGCCTGTCATGGAAGGATGAAGGCCGGTTTTATCATTGCCTGAAAGCCTTAAAATTTTTGGTTCGCTTATAGCAACGTTTGATCTCGCATTAAAATAATTGCTGTAAGTGTCAATTGGGATCACCATATTTAATCCATCATTCCCACCCTGGAGTTGCACGATCACCAGTACATGGTCATTATCGGTACCGGTGCCAAGCAGTTTTGCCAATGGGCTATCTGCGGCAAAGGATTTTAAAGAAAACCCGTTGATCACGGTTGGCAAAATCGCCCCGGTGATCGTGTTCCTTAAAAACTCTTTTCTTTTCATTGCATGTTAGTTTTGCTGTTGGAAGAGTTATGGTGTTTAACTTAACTGGTATTCTGCCAGGCGCATGAGGTATTGGTATAAACTGGCAAGCCTTGTTTTTACAATGGTTGTATTAGACATGTTTCCAGGCGTACTGATAAAAGTATTCCAGGCCGTGGTCCAGTAGGCATCTGTGGTTTGGCCGCTCAGCAGGATATCTTTTTTTAACTGGTCACGACTGGCCTGCGTAAGCGGGAGTGTAAGCAGGTATTTTATGGAATCACTGATCAGCGCATTGGGGTTTCCGGGGTCGGGCATAGAGGATGCAAATAAGCTATGATCAATCTTGATATTCTTGCCAGCTCGCGTGTATCCCGCGGCGCCCATCGTATCGGTAAACTGGTTTCTTTTTGGCAGCGTATCGCTGTTGATCCATATTTCATGAAACTGTGGCCGCTGGTAATACACTGCCCAGCCCGCTACATTAGGAGGATCACCAATATTCATCTGCTGGTTATTGGCGATACCCTGCAGGTACTGCCACATAAAATAATTGCTGACGTAGTCAGTTGCAACAGGGAACTGCACTTTAAATTCCCTGCACATACCAACAATACCATCCAGCGGTGTTTTTATTATACAACCCTGGTTAAGTACATCAAAAAAATGTTCGCTCTTGAAAAGTGCGCTGATTACCGGTTTCAATTCATAGTTATTACTCCGTAATATCAGCGCGAGGGGTTCAATAACATTTGCTTCGGTGGCTGCGTCTATCTCGTAGTATATAAAAAAACGGTACAGTTTCCTGCAGATATTCAGCGAAACCTCGTTGGTATTAAAGATCATGGTCAGCAGGTCGTTCAGTTCCAGGTCTCCCCCGGTAGTCGTATTCCTGCCAGTGATTATCGTATTACTGAAAAAAGCCGAAAATTGTTTATTCGTAATATCATGCCTGCTTAATGTGAACATGGATGTATTAGTAGTACCATTCACCTGCCAACCGGTGAGGACCTTTGCCGCTGCAAGCACATCGGATTCTGTAAATGGGGCAGATGCATTGTCTTTCCCTTTACCTACTGTAAAAAGCTCCAGTAGTTCCCTGGCATAATTTTCATCCGGTGCAGTTTTTGTATTCAGGTAGCCATTGAGGTAGCGAAGCATACCGGTATCGAGGCTGATGTCTTTTACAAAGGTTTTAAAATTTCCCAGCACGTTTTTCCGTATCACTGCATTGTTCTGGTAACACCAGATGCCCCTGGCGATATCCTGGGTTTCTGTGGCAAAATGATTGTGCCAGAAAATTACCAGTTTTTCCCGGATGTTTCTTTCCTGGTTTAGCATAAGTCCAAACCACCAGTTCTTGAAATTTTGCCTCCGCTGCCCTTCGATACCCCCATCTGTTGTATTGATCGTGACCCAGGTACTGCCCAATGGTATAGCTGCATCGGGGTCACCAGCGGTGGTTGAATTATTGTAAGTTTTTACTGGAGGAACGGGTTCCGTGGCCGGAACGTTCAGCAGATAATCTACCGCCTGGTTCATGGGCATCCCCGCAAAAAAATCTACATCGGTTTTAGTGGCGCCAAACATTGTTCTTCTTAAAAGGTGAAGTACTTCTGTAGCCGTCCATGGCCCGGTATAAGGCTGCATGCCGCTCATCACACGGGCACCCTGGTAAGGGGAACAGGGAACAGCTTTTTTTCGGGAAGGGGAAGCCGCGGTTAAAAAATCTCGTCTGTCCATGGCAATAGTTTTGGTAAAAAAGATGAAAAGGAATGGTATTGACTTATTAAATATAAAATGGTTTAATGTGATTGCGAAGATTTTTTTCGCCAGAACGGGATTGGGATCTATAATGCGCGGTTTACCAATTGTTTCGAACTGAATCCTGCTCCTGGCTTAAGGCTCATCAAGCCCATGATTATTGTAAACCCTGCGGATACCCACTTTCATCAGATTAACTTTGAAATTTAAGAGTATCCCATTTTTCAGGTTCACAAGGCCTAATTGAGTTTTGAGTGGTTTAAAATATACAGAGGGCAATGGGCCTCATCTCTTTTTCTCCTTTTTACTCTTAGTCAATAAAAATAAATGCCCCCGTGTCTTTGGCTTTGCATTCGGGCATATTTGTGATCATAATAACAAACAACAAAGGCAGGAAAAACTTCCCTGCCTTACAACTTTTAGCCATTCAATTCTACTCCGCACTCCAACTCATCTCTCCACCTTTTTCATCCTTTACCTGGATGCCCGCAGATGCCAGTTGGTTCCTGATCTTGTCTGAAGTGGCAAAGTCTTTTTTCTCTTTTGCCTGTTTCCGGATGTCTATCAGAAGTTGCATCACCGATTGAAAGGTTTCATTGCTGGTGATAGATACGTACTGCAGTCCCATGATATCTTCCAGGTATAAATTGAACTTATCTTTCATCAACTGCAATGTGCCTGCAGTTATGGCATCACGGCCAATAATTCCATCCTTCAGGGAATTGATCACCGGGGCTATCTCGAAAAGATTGGCCAATACCCGTGGGGTTCCGAAATCATCTTCAATAAATCCCTCCAGCTCACCAAGCCAGGCCAGGAGCTTTGCTTCCAGTTCTGCATCTTTTGCCGTTTGATTATCGCCAACCGACAACTTCTGCAGGTGCTCGTGCGCATCCCATAGCCTGTGGAATGCCTTTTCACTCGCAGCCAGTGCCTCGCTGCTAAAATCCAACGTGCTGCGGTAATGGCTTTGCAAAATGAAAAATCGCACGGTCATCGGGTGGAAAGCCTGGGTAAGCAAAGGATGATCTCCACTGAAAAGTTCTGTCAGCTTGATCACGTTGTTATAACTCTTTCCCATCTTTTTGCCGTTGATGGTGATCATATTATTATGCATCCAATACCTGACCGGGCTGTGGTGATTGCAAATCGTGCTTTGCGCTATCTCACTTTCATGGTGTGGGAACTGGAGGTCCATTCCTCCGCCATGAATATCGAATGCTGTTCCCAGGTATTTTGTTGCCATAGCAGAACATTCGATATGCCAGCCAGGGAAACCTTCTCCCCATGGGCTTTTCCAGCGCATGATATGTTCGGGTGCAGCAGATTTCCACAATGCAAAATCGGCAAGGTCTCTTTTTTCTTCCTGCCCGTCCAGTTCCCTGGTTGTTTCCAACAGGTCATCCAGCACCCGGCCACTGAGCTTGCCATAATCGTGGCTGGCCGCATATTTTTTTACGTCAAAATATACAGAGCCGTTATTTTCATATGCATAACCTTCACTGATAATTTTTTCGATCATGTTGATCTGTTCCACAATATGACCGGTTGCAGTGGGCTCAATGCTGGGTTCTACGCAGTTGAACTGCTTCATGGCCCAATGATAAAGGTTTGTATATTTCTGCACCAGTTCCATCGGCTCCAGTTTTTCCAACACTGCTTTTTTAGATATTTTATCTTCGGCTTCCCGCCCTTCTTCTTCAAAATGACCGGCATCTGTTATATTGCGTACATAACGCACTTTATTACCCAGGTGGGTGAGGTAGCGGAACACTACATCAAAAGTAATATAGGGGCGTGCATGACCAAGGTGACTTTCGCCGCTGACTGTTGGGCCACATACATACATTCCCACATGGCCCGGTGTGATAGACTTAAATTCTTCCTTCTGCCTTGTATAAGAGTTGTAAATTTTTAAAGCCATAGCATTTATTTTTTAAAACCGGGTTAAATTAGTCCTCCACCACTGGCGAAATAGTAACTGATCCGGGCGAAATTAAAGATAAATTTTTGAGTGTGTTTGTTGCCTGCAGGGCAATAAGGAGTTATTTGCCGCAAGGGCAACAAGAGATAAAATGCCGGGAAAGGTAAATGCGTAGCATACCGCTAAGTTAGGGTTTATTATAATACAAGTCCGCCACTATAGGGAAATGATCGCTTACATCCTTGCTATCGCGCACAAACTGCTGGATAGTAAACCTGTTGTCTGCAAAAATATTATCAATCCTCAAGGTGGGCGATATATGGGAGTAAGTCCTGCCAATGCCACTTCCTTTCTCCGCAAAACTATTCTTCATGCCTTTGCCAATAGTGGCATAAGCGTAGCTGTTTGGCACATCATTAAAGTCTCCGCACACAACCACAGGGTGCGGGCTCTGGTTGATCACTTCCCTGATATGCTCACTTTGATTTTTCCTGCGAAGAAATCCGGTTTTGAATTTGGATAGGATATTCCTGGATTTTTTAAGATTGTTGTCCTGGTTTATTCCCGGCTCGTCCAGGTACCTGAGGTCCTCGTCGCTGAATTTCAAGGATTGCAGGTGGAGATTGAAGATCCTGAATGTGTCTTCACTTTTCCGGATGTCAATGTATTGAAAGATCGAATTATAATCGTTTGGGCTGTAGCTGATGCTTTTTTTATCAAGGATAGGATATTTGGAAAACACGATGATACCAAAACGATGGTCCTTATCAAAATCCAGTTTGGAATTATAGGTATAGAAGAAGTAGGGCATTTTCAGTTCCTTTACAAAATCCGGCAGATAATTAATAGCAGTGGGAACACTATCACTGCCTACCATCTCCTGGAAGCAGGCAACATCGGGCTGGTAATGGTTGATAAGCCAGATCATCTGCTGCTTTTTTTCAGGATGTTTTTTATGTTGCCCGATTTCGAAGTGCTCTACGTTCCAGCTCATCACCCGGAGAGAAGTATTTTCTTTTTTCAGGCTAAAATCCTGTGATAGCCGCAATTTTACAAGGTGGCGCAGCGGTGTCCATGCGAGTAAAAGTGCAATTATACTGATGAGCATGCCCACAGGTTTTGCTACCAGCCAGAAAAAAATGAAGACTATAAGAAGGATCAGGAAGTAAAAAGCCCCCAGAGAGAAAAAACCAATGAACCAAAAGCTGGCCGGATCAAACCAGTAACTATAACAACCCAACAAGAAAGACAGTGCAACCAACACATTACAGAAAATGAGAAATCTTTTGGTGAAGCGTCTTACCGGGTGAGCCATGGAATAAAGATAAGCCGATTTCAAGAATTTTTTAAAAGCCGGTGGAACAAGGCTGGAGAAAAACAAAAAAGCCATCCTGCATAGCAGGATGGCATGATTGAAACATTAATATATTCTTACCCGAATAATCCCGCTTTTTTCAGTGGCCGCACGCCTTCTCCGATGAGGAAACCATTCTGGTAGATCTGTATGGTATAATTCCCTTTCACAAATTTTACAGGTGCAAATGAAAAGGATACTTTTTGTTTTTTTGCAGTTTCTAATTCAACCGGAACTTTAGCACTATAAGGTTTTTCTCCCTCTTCCCTTGCCATAAACATACCGCCGGAGGCAGGCTCAGCTTCTACTTTCTGCCCGTCGGGGCCAAGAACTACTACGTAAAGGTCAGTGGTACCGGTTTGCACGATACGGTTGGCAACATCAAAACTCACGAGCAATTTATCGACCCGTTTTGCTCTTTCAGAAACTTTTTCTTTCCCGTTTCTTTTTACATCCATCGGGGTGATCAGTATATTGGAAGCATTGAGGGTAGAGCCGATATCAACTTTTTGCTCTAGGTCTACCCTTGCGGTATTACTTGCAGTGAGATCATTGTAAAGTCTTTCGTTGTCCGTTTTTAACCGGGCCACCTCCTCTCTCAGGTCCGAAATGGTACCATTCAGTTTTTTGATCAACGATCTTGCTTTCGCCAGTTCTTCTTTTGTTGCATCCTGTTTGTTTAAAATACTACGTATCTCCTCTTTGGTCCTGGCGATTTCTGCATTTTTTTCATCCAGCTCGGCACTTAAGCCAGCATTTACTCCCACCATTGAGTCCAGCCTGGAGAGCGAGGCATCAAAACCGGACTGGACTTCGCTTTTTTCGGCGGTCACTGTAGAAATAGCCGTTTCCTTTTGCTGCAGGTTCTCCCCTGTTTTGCTCTCATCATACACCAGGTAGCCACCCAGCGCTAAGACGGCTGCCGCAAGGATACCAATCAGCAGGTTTTTGTTATTGACCGCAGGCTTTCTTACAGGCTGTTCCTCCCCGGGAATCGGTTCATTGGTATTTTTCATTTTTTTAGATTTTATTAAATTGGATAATGAAGTAAGGGTCGTAGCGATAGGTTATTGTTTTGACATGCCACAAAAAGCGAAAATCGTGCCACGGGGCACAATAGATCAGGGTTGAGGGGCTGAAACCTGTTAAGGGGAAAAATTAAACCCTTGTTTGTTAAAAGGTTAGGGCACAAAAAAACCAACCAGGGGTTGGCTTGTTTAAAACGTTTATATAGTTAAAACTTAATTTTTCTTCAAGGGGGCGCCAACCGCAATACTGCAATCATGACCTGGCTGTCCGTGGGCCGGATTCAATTTGGCGTTTGGATCAGTAGAAACCGGTACAGCAGAAGTAACTGCCGGGGTGGCAGCAGGAGTGGCAGCCACCGTTTGCTGCATTTTTGGTTGGGTGGGCACTGTTGCAGCTGAGTTCAGGGGAGCTCCCACTGCAATATCACAGCGGTGCCCGGGCTGTCCATGCGCAGGATTTGATCCGGCACTTCCGCCGACAATGGTTGGAGGGGTTGTTTTTCCGAGGCCCGTCGCGAGGTTTGATTGCGCCGTATTTACCTGGTTAATAACCTGCATTGCCTGGCTACTATCCGGAATAATGCTTGTCACGCTTGGCTGGCTGCTACCCGCCGGGATGATGCTTTTATCTACTTCTGCAGTGTCTGAATTGTTACATGCCAACAGGGCCACAACAATTACAAGTGCAGTACCTACTATTGTTTTTTTCATAATGTTCTTTTTGCTCCGTGGTTTATGCAGTATTGCAATGTTCAAAAAATTAATCTATGCAGGCAAGGGCAAATCTGGGTACCGCTTATATTTTATTGCCCCTTTAAAGTTCGTCATCTTCAGCCGCTTTTTTAAGAATATCTTTTTCTTCTTCCGTTAAAAAATGGTACCCTTTCTGGCTGATCTTATCCAAAATCTCATCTACCCTTTGCTGGGTGATATGGGTTGTTTTTTCGTACGGCTTCCTTTTCCCGGTATTGTAAAAAACGGTTTCCCTTATTTTTTCCTTTGTAGGTTTTTTATAGGGGTTGAACAGATTCATCACCCAACTATAGGATCGGTTCATCCAAACGCTGCCATCTTTTCCTTTACGGAGGAACACCACGAATAAAAATCCTGCAAGAACACCAGCCAGGTGGGATAAACTGTAGGCTGCACCCTGGTCGGCAATGCCGGCAAAGTCAATAAGAATATAGATACTCATCAGTACCCATATCGGAATACCATTCCTTATCTGGGTAAAAAACCGGTGATCGGGCGATAACGTTGTGGTGGCCATGGCAACGGCAAGGCTGCCGGCGTTTGCTCCCAGCAGGGCTGCGTTGTTGGTTGCTGGTTGCAGCGGCGGGATAAGGTAATGGGATGCAATGAAAACGATCCCCCCCAGTAGTCCGCCATAAATATAAATTGGAATGAGCTTGTCATTTCCGGCCATCTGCAATAACAGGTAACCAAAAGCCCATAACCAGATCATGTTACTGATCAGGCGAATAATATTTTGCCCGGTGTCGCTGAACATGTAGGTCAGCAATGTCCATGGCCGCTCGCTTAATTTCCTCAGGCTCGCAGGTAACTCAAACCATTGCACGACTTCCGCATTGTAAACTGCTACATTCTGCTGCATGAAAAAGTAAACTACCTGGATAAGCATCAATAGGAGGAAGAAAATAATATTGATGGTGAATAGGCTCACCATCGCATTATTGTCGTCCCCGAAAAAAATCCTTTTTTTCGGTTTGTTGAAATCCCCGTATCTATCTGATTCGCCCATGTGTTTAGAAATGCATTTGTATTATAAAATTACAAATGTTGTGGATCAAAATAAAGCCAACTATTTAATAGAATGTTTTTTTGTTTGTGCGGTTCCAGACAATTACCAGGATAAGTCCCGTGAGTAAGCCGCCCAAATGAGCGAAATGGGCAATATTACTGCCTGTGGGGTATACGCCACCAAAAAGATCAACAGCAGCCATTACGGCAATAGCGTATTTCGCTTTCACCGGGAAAGGAAAAGGAAACATAAAAAGCTCGGTATTGGGAAAGGTGTAGGCAAAAGCGGCCAGCAAGCCCATGATGGCGCCCGATGCCCCCACTGCCGCACTATCCGTTAAAAATAAATGTGCAATCCCGGCCGCAAGTCCACAGGCCAGGTAAAAAATTAAAAACTTCTTTGGGCCCCATATCCTTTCCAGCATGGTTCCAAACATCCATAGTCCCAGCATATTAAAAATGATATGGGACCAGCCCCCATGGGCAAACATGTGCGTTACCAGTTGGTAAGGAGCAAATGCGGGGGAATTATAGGGATAGAGCGCCAGGAATTGCCCCATACTAAAATCCGGGGTGTTTACAAATATCTGCAGCAGAAATACCAACACATTAATGATAAGCAAGTTAAATACCACCGGCGTTGTACGCTGGAAACTATTGCCAGAATTATTATAGGACATATTACAAATTTAGTATTTCTTGATTTAGCCGATCCAGGCTACCATTTTGATCGCTTATTTAACATCACCCCTCCATGAGTTCAGCTCTTTAATGTGAGTAAGGCAACACTTTCAATGTGGTGGGTGTGCGGGAACATATCCACGGGCTGTACTTTCTCCACCGTATATTTTTCACTAAGGAGCAGGATATCCCGGGCCTGGGTAGCCGTATTACAACTTACATAAACGATGCGTGGAGCTTCCATTTCTAATAATTTGATCACCAGCTTTTCATGCATCCCTGCCCGTGGAGGGTCTGTTATCACAACGTCGGGCTTGCCATGCGTGGCAAAAAATTCATCGTTGCATATCTTGATAACGTCTCCTGCAAAAAATTCAGCGTGATGAATATTATTCAGGGCAGCATTCTTTTTTGCATCCTCTATTGCCTCCCCGATCATCTCAACACCAATAATTTTTTTGGCGCCCTTGCTTACAAAAATGCCAATGCTGCCCGTACCACAGTAGAGATCGTATACTATTTCATTGCCCGTGAGGCCGGCAAAGTCGCGGGTGATGCTATATAACTTTTCCGCCTGCAGGGTATTTGTCTGGAAGAAAGATTTGGGGCTGATAATGAAATCAAATCCTTCCAGCTTTTCCACCACGAAGCCTTTGCCAAAATATACCTGGGGTGTAAGGTCATAAATGCTGTCATTCCATTTAGGATTGATCGTGTACAGGAGGGTCGTGACAGAAGGTACCTGTTCCAGTAGGTGATCCAGCAATAATTTCCTGTTGTCCTCATCCTCATAATTCAGGCAGATATTTACCATCAGTTCACCCGTGGTGCAATAGCGGATGATAATATTGCGGAGCCAGCCGCTGTGCTGGCGAATATCGTAGAAACTAAAATCATGGGCGAGCGCAAAATCCCGTACCGTGTTCCGGATGGCATTGTTCACCTCGTCCATCAGAAAACATTCATGGATGTCAATTATTTTATCAAATATGCGGGGAACATGAAAACCAAGTGCGCCAGCGCTTCCATTCCCAGGAACCGTCACTAAGACCTCGCCGGAAGTATTGGCGGCCTGCGCAGGTTCCTGTGAAGGAAAAAATGTTTCGGCTGGGGAAGAACCCGGTATCTCCCCGGGTGAGGTTATGCGACCCATTTCTTCCGGCAACAGGTAACGTTTATTGCTAAAAGTAAACTCCAGTTTATTACGGTAATAAACGGTTTCATCCGCCCCCGCGATCGGGAGAAAAATGGCATCTGTCACTTTTCCTATGCGGCGGAGATTTTGTTCTGCCTCCTGCTGCTTGTAGGCCAATTGTTTAGGGTAAGGCAACATTTGCCATTTACATCCCCCGCAAACGCCGAAATGCTTACAGAAAGGCTCTACCCTTTCCGGGGAATACCCTGTGATCCTGACTACCCTTGCTTCCGCCCAGTCTTTTTTATTTTTTGTAAGAAAGATATCGGCCGTGTCGCCGGGGACCGCACCCGACACAAAAATAACCTTACCATCCTGTCGCGCGATTGCCTTGCCTTCGGCCGCATAATCTGTAATGGCTATATTTTGTAACTCCAGGTTTTTACTCTTTTTTCTCACCGTGCAAAATTACTGGTAATGCCTTGTATAAAATTGCGGGAACGACACATTATCACTGCCATAATCCTTATAGCTTTGTTAAGTATAGCTGTAGAACGGCTATTTTAAATACATTTGTTGTGTTATTACAGATATGAAAAAAGAATTATTTACCCTCTTCGTAATCCCCCTCTTTACAACAGTTTTAAATGCCCAATCTTTCCAGGTGAGCCTGCAATCCAACTATAAGTCAGGTATTGCCTACCTGACCCACCATACAGGCGGCAATCTTAGTATTGAAGATTCTGCAGCCGTAAATCAGAAAGGCCTTGCGGTTTTTAAAGGGAAAAGAACTTTGCCCCCGGGTATCTACGCCATCGTTTTCCCCGGTAAAAGGATCAGTACAGATCTGCTCATTGGCAAACAAAAGGATATCAATATCACTATTATTGCGGATACTACTAACCTCCTCCGGATGCAGGTGACAGGGGCACCGGAGAACGTGTTGTTCCAGCAATACCAACAGTTCGTGACCCGGAAAGGCAAACAGCTATTTGAGGAAAAGCAGGCCTACATCAATGCCCGCACTGCAAAGGATTCTGCCAGCTCTGAGGCTGCATATAATAAAACGAATCAGGAGCTGAATGATTACCGGAACAACCTGGTAAAAATGCAACCAAATTCTATGATGGCTGTGATTCTGAATGCAATGAGAGAACCGCCTTACCCTACTAAAATTCCTCTGACAAGGCAGGACTCCCTGGACAATTACCAGTTTTATAAAACGCATTACTGGGACGGTACTACTTTTATGGATGAAGCAGTCGTACGCACGCCCTTTTTTGCACCTAAACTTAAACGTTACTATGGTGAAGTGATGCCGCAATCGGCTGACAGCATTATTAAGGATGCTGACTACAAACTCCTGCTCGCACGCAGTGCGCCCGAAATGTATAAATATTTGCTTAACTGGCTGACAGATACTTATATCAGTCCCAAGTATATGGGGCAGGACGCGGTTTTTGTACACCTGTTTGAAAAATACCACAGCAAAGGTCTGAGCCCCTGGCTGAATGAAAAACAAATGGATGCCATCACCCGCAGGGCTTACATGCTTATGTCCAACCTCGTTGGGGAAAAAGCGGCTAACCTAGAGATGCTGGATACTGCGGGAAAGGTTTCTGCGTTGTATGACCTGAAATCAGACTATACGGTCGTTGTATTCTGGGATCCGAACTGCGGTCATTGCAAAGAAGAAATTCCCCGGATTGATTCCATTTACAGGTCAAGCTGGAAAAATAAAAATGTAGGCATTTATGCGGTGATGTCGGAAAATGATGTGGAAGGCTGGAAAAAATACATTAGTAACAATCACCTCACAGGTTGGACACATGTTTACCTGTCTCCGGAAATGAGCAAAGCCAATAACGAGATGCAACGGCCTTCTTTCCGGCAACTGTATGATGTTACACAGACGCCTACTCTATACCTGCTGGACAAAGAGAAAAGAATTGTAGGTAAAAAACTGACACTGGAACAAATGAACGACCTGATGCACGTGAAATGGAGTACACCCCAAAACTAAAACAACCCAAACTAAATAACTGTTTACGCATGAAAAAGTTTTACCTCCTATTTGTGCTGGCGCTTGGTTCGTCGGCCGGTTACTCGCAAACACTGATCAATTATGGCAACCATGCTATCACCAAAGATGAGTTTTTAAAAGCCTACAATAAAAATAAAACTGCCGTTGCGGACCCTGAAAAATCATTGCGGGAGTACGTTGAACTCTACACCAATTTTAAATTAAAAGTGCAGGCTGCCCGTGAACTGAGGTTAGATACATTGCCGCAGATACAATATGATATTGCCAATTTTCGCCAACAGATAGTTGAAAATTACCTGAGCGATAACCAGGGTATCGCCCGGCTTGTGCAGGAAGCTTTTATGCGGATGCAAAAAGATAAACATGTTACCTATTTTTCTGTGCCCGTGGCTCCTGACGCCCGGCCCACGGATACGTTGAGGTCTTACAAAGCAGCTATGGACCTGTATGCTGCCCTAAAAAACAGCACGACGGATTATGGGAAAGTAGCGCAAAATGCCGCTGCGGCAGGAGCTGTGGTAAAAAATAGTGATTTCGGTTATATTACGGCATTTACCGTTCCATACGAATTTGAAAATATTATTTACACATTACGCCCGGGGGAAGTGAGCAGGCCTTATCGCGGTAAAAGTGGCTGGCATCTTTTTAAAGTTACGGAGGAGCGCCCAAGTGCCGGCCGCTGGAGAGTAGCGCAAATTCTCGTCTCATTCGCACCCGCTGCAAGCCCGGAAGCGAAGGCTGCCGCGGCTAAGGAAGCACAGGAAGCCTATCAACTGGCGTCAAAAGGAGCAAACTTTGGGACCCTGGTGAAAGAATACAGCGATGATAAATTAAGTTTTACAAATGCAGGTGAATTGCCGGAATTCGGCACCGGCACCTATAGCTACGCTTTTGAAAAAGAGGTACACCAACTCACCTCAGACGGGGATATCAGTAAGCCTTTTGAAACGGAGTTTGGTTACCATATTGTGAAAAGGCTGGGCTTTACTCCTACGCCCTCAGATACTTCAGATCTTACATTCATGTACGACCTTAAGCAAAAAATTATGAAGGATAGCAGGGTAAATGCCGAAAAAGAAAAGTTTGCCCGGGATATCAGCAACAAAGTTGAGTTAAAGAAAACGAATCTTGTGAAGGAAGCAGATCTGTTAAGGTTTGCGGACAGCATCATCATCAACCCCAGCATCGAACAAACAAAAAAATACCCCATCAGCAATAAGAACATCCTCACTTTCAAGAACGGCGCAGTGAAAGGCGAGGATTGGCTGGCATTTGTGCGGGAGAATAAAAGCTACGGAACACAAAATAAAACGCTTACAAACAAGCAGCTTTGGGAAAAATTTATCCCCGCAGCTTCCGTAAATTATTACAAGGATCACCTGGAAGAATATAATCCTGACTTTAAATTCCAGATGCAGGAATTCAGGGAAGGTAATATGTTGTTCGAAATCATGGAACGAAATGTATGGAGTATGGCCAGTGGTGATACAGTAGGGCTGCTGAATCACTATAATGCCAACAAAGCTAATTTCAAGTGGGGTACAAGCGCTGATGTGTTGATCTTTAACTGTTCCACATCTAAAGTAGCGGAGGATGCTATGACCGCGTTAAAAAAAGGTAAAGAGTGGCGAACGATCGCCGATGAAAATGCCGGCTCCCTTCAGGCTGATAGCGGTAGGTATGAGCTGACCCAGATCACGGGCGCAAACTATGCCGGCACGCCCGCGAAAAATTCTTATACCGCCATCGTTACAAATGTGGATGGGACTGCTACTTTCGTAAAATATGTAACTATATATCCGGCCGACCAGCAGAGAAGTTTTGAAGAAGCCCGGGGACTGGTCATTAATGATTACCAGCAGGTGCTGGAAAACAAATGGCTCACGGCATTGAAGAAAAAATACCCCGTACGTGTAAACGAAAATATGCTGAGAGAAATTATGAGGTAGCGTTTCAGGCCTTTCAAAAGGTTCAGGGGCTTTAGGTGTGGGAGAAGAGGAATTTTTTGTTATTGGATTCCTTCATCCAAATTTCGTACAGCCTGTCAACAATCCGTTGGCAGGCTTTTTGTATTCGTGCACTTACTCACCGCTTACCGGTGACTCTTTTTTATCAGCCTTCGGGGTTTAATAAAAAAGATTGCTAACTAAACAAAACAGATATGAAAAAGTTGTTTTTAGTCGCGGTGCTGGGCACAGCGATTGGTAGTGCGAAAGCACAATTCTACGTACAGGGCGGAGTAAACCTTGCCAACATCACAAAAAATAATGCAGGCGAAACCTCCGACAACAATATGCTCACCACTTTCAATGCAGGTTTATTAGGCCGTTTTGGGATCTCGAAGGTCTTCGACCTTGAAACCGGTTTACTTTTTACAGGCCGCGGTTCCAAAACAGAAACGTATTTCTCCGGGGATGTAGATGACAATTATATCAAGGCAAAATTTAACCCCTATTATGTTGAGCTGCCATTAAATGCGGTGGTGAAATTTCCTTTGTCCCCGGCGGGCGACAATAGCTTCTTCATTCACGCGGGACCCTATGTGGCAATGGGTGTAGCAGGTAAATCCAAGATCGAGTCAAAATTCATAGGCATCACCTCTACTACAAGTGAATCTATCCAATTCAATGATGATGATCCATCTACCAGCCAGCAGGAGGATGCTGCTTACGACAAATTAAAACGATTTGACCTGGGCGCCAATTTCGGAGCAGGACTGGACCTGGGTTCGGTGATCCTGAAAGCTAATTACGGACTTGGTTTTTCGAAGATCAATTCTACCGAGACAAATAACAGTGAGAACGACAAAAATAAATACCGTACACTTAGCCTTTCCGTGGGTATTCCACTGGGGAGATAAATTTCTTCTTTGAGCAAAAAAGAAATAGGGCTTTCCGTGGGGGACGGCCCTTTTCAATTTGTATGAGCAGTTGGATCGCCCGATTAAAGTAATTCTTTTACCACATTACAGATGATTCCCGGCCTACCCAAAGTATAGTAATGTAAAACCGGTACCCCTGCATTGTACAATTCCCTGGATTGTTGCAGCAACCATTCAGTACCCACTTGTTCTACCTCTTCGTCCGTCTTGCATTTGTTTACTTCATTGCAAAGAATGGCAGGCAGGTCTATGTGAAATATCTTAGGAAGCACGGTCAGTTGTTTACGGGTATAAACAGGTTTAAGTCCCGGAATGATGGGGACTGTAATACCGACCTCCCGGCAGGCATTTACAAAAGCAAAGTACTTACTGTTGTCAAAAAACATCTGGGTCACGATATAATCTGCTCCCGCATCTACTTTTTGTTTCAGGTAACGCAGGTCGCTATCCATATTCGGCGCTTCAAAATGTTTCTCCGGGTACCCTGCCACACCAATACAAAATTTTGTCTTGGTCGTGTTCTTTAATTCTTCTTCCAGGTAAACACCTGCGTTAAGGTTGTTAACCTGTTTCAGCAGGTCGATCGCATATTCGTGCCCGCCGGGTTCGGGTTCAAAGCTTGCTTCATTTTTAGCAGCGTCGCCCCTAAGCACGAGGACATTATCTATACCCAGGTAATTAAGGTTAATCAGCGCATCTTCCGTTTCGTTGATGCCAAAGCCACCGCATATGAGATGCGGAACGGTATCTACATTGTATTTGTTCATGATAGCTGCACAAATAGATTCCGTGCCCGGCCTTTTTCGCACCACAACTTTTTCAAAAGTGCCATCCGCCTTTTTCTTAAAGACGTGTTCGCTCCTGTGGTAGGTAACATTAATAAAAGATGGATTGAACTCCATTAATGGATCCAGGTGGCCATACAAAGATTGTATACCCTTCCCTTTCAATGGGGGAAGAATTTCAAAAGACACCAGGGGTTTGGTTGCCTGGTTAATGTGGTCGATAACTTTCATAAAAGAAAATTTGCCGTTAAGGCAAGTTTGATTCGTATTGCAAATATTTGCAAACTTACGCAAGGCTTGCTGGATCACAAAAAAGCCCTTCTGATGCGAAAGACTTTTTGATTAAGTAAAGTTGCCGCCGCCTTAAAATCTACCTGCTGCAGGAGAGTAACATACCTGGTGAAAAATGTACCTTTTGGCTACCCGGCAATGGATTAAAAACTGATACCAAGGCATATTCCAGCCCGAACCCCAGCCCACGGACCTTTGAAGTTTACGGTAGCACCGTTGGCATCTACAACGTAAGTAAATTTTGTAAGCGGTACATCCAGGTCATCCAGTTCGTCTCTCAAAGATTGTTGTTCGGAAGTGCCAAGTTTTTGCTGACCGCTGATATCTCCTTTGGATGTTCCATAATTTGCTCCCAATATCCACCAATCCAGGTAAATAATGCTGCTTAGTTGCCACTGTGCCCCTATCATTAGCCCGCCGGTAAAACTGTTTATGTCGCCGCTGAGGGGAATTGTTTTGGTAGTTCCTGCGTCATCGTATTCATATAAGAGGTCTGCGCTATACCGGGCAATACCCGCAAACGGTCCGAGATAAAATCCCCGGAAGACTCCTTTTTTCCCCAGGTAAAATCTTACTTCCGGCATTACTGCAAAATTGCCAACATTCAGGTTGTTTAATTTTCTTTCTGTTTCGGGGTCATCTGCAAGTTTCACGAAAGAACTTTTCAATGGTACACTACCGTCAGGCATGTAGCGTACTGTTGCAGCCACCGATATCTTTTTACCTACAGCTCTTTCGACTTGCAATGAGAAATTCTTCAACGCCAGCGCGGGCAGATTTACCTTGATAATATTTTTCCGGGATCGCCCGGAATCGCTGTAAGATTGAGCATCCGCGCAATTAAAGGCCAAAAGGATAAAGGCTACGAGGATGAAATTTTTCATTTTGGGCATTTTAATTGGTGAAGGGAAATTTATTCAGGTGATCGCAAAAATAATTACGAAACATTAATACCCGGATTTTTTTTGAACAGGGAACCAATCACGGATTTGCCAGTTGCTGTCACTAAAGTTTTGGTAATCCGCTATGATATTTAATGATCCTTATATCACATTACTTATTTTTGCCAAAACAACAGCAATTGAATTTAACCATCTACACAAAGGACCTTGTAAAGATCTATGGCAGCCGTACGGTGGTAAATCACGTGTCCTTCAACGTGAGCCAGGGTGAGATCGTTGGTTTACTGGGACCAAATGGGGCGGGAAAAACGACTTCATTTTATCAGGTGGTAGGTTTGATCAAACCGGATGAAGGCGAGGTCTTTTTAAATGATATCAACATCACTAAGCTCCCCATGTACAAACGTGCGCAAATGGGTATTGGTTACCTCCCGCAGGAAGCCAGTGTTTTTCGTAAACTTAGCGTGGAAGATAATATCCTTGCTGTGCTGGAAATGACCAAACTCAAAAAAGCAGCGCAAAAAGAAAAACTGGAAATCCTTTTAAACGAATTCAACCTGCAACTGGTAAGAAAAAATAACGGCGACACGCTCAGTGGCGGGGAAAGACGAAGGACTGAAATAGCCCGTGCACTGGCAGTAGACCCTAAATTTATTTTACTGGATGAGCCCTTCGCAGGCGTAGACCCGATTGCTGTGGAAGATATCCAATCTATTATTGCAAAACTTAAATACAAGAATATCGGTATTCTCATCACCGATCACAACGTGAACGAAACCCTGTCGATTTGTGACCGGGCTTACCTGCTTATCGATGGAAAGATCTTCACGCACGGTACGGCTGAAGAGCTTGCGGAAAATGAACAGGTCAGAAGACTGTACCTGGGCAAGAATTTTGAATTACGAAGGAAAGATTACCTGCACGAAGAAGCGGCGGGTACCAGAGCGTCCTGATCTCTCTGCATGAACTTGAAACATCTGCTGACAAACCCGAATGCATCATTAGTATGCAATATCATTGTATTTTTTTATCTTGCCTTGCATGAAGCTGCTGTCACCAGCCATATCTAAAATTGCCCGCATGCGCCTTTGGCGTATTCAGAACTGGACCAATCACCCTGTTGCTGCCCAGCGGGAAGTGTTGCAAGATCTGGTAACTGCCGGGCAATACACCTGCTACGGAAGAAAATACCACTTCACCAGGCTTTTTACTGTTAAGGATTTTAAGAAAAATGTGCCCATCCAGGAATATGATGACCTGCGTCCTTATATCATGCGCATGATGGAAGGAGAAGAAAACGTGCTATGGAACACTCCGGTTAACTGGTTTGCCAAGAGCAGCGGCACCAGCAGCGATAAAAGTAAGTTTATACCCATCAGCGAAGAAAGCCTGCAGGACAATCATTTCCAGGCCAATAAAGATGTGCTGAGCCACTATTACAATAATTTTCCGGGAAGCGACCTGCTTACCGGCAAAGCCCTGGTGATAGGGGGCTCACACCAGATCAACAAAGTAAATGACGATATACAGTACGGCGACCTCAGTGCAGTACTCATGCAGAACAGTCCCTTCTGGGGGCAGTGGTTGCGCACACCAGAATTAAGTATTGCATTGCTGGACGAGTGGGAGACCAAGATAGAACAACTGGCACTGGCTACCGCTAATGAAAATGTGACGTCTCTTGCTGGGGTGCCCACATGGACCCTTCTCCTGCTTAAGCGCATTTTGGAAATAAAAAATAAAAAAACTATCATAGAAGTATGGCCTAACCTGGAACTGTATATCAATGGGGGTGTTTCGTTTGTACCTTACCGGGAGCAGTTCAAACAGATTATTGGAGCACCGATCAACTACCTGGAAGTTTATAACGCAAGCGAAGGGTTTTTTGCGGCCCAGGAAAAACCTGATGATGACGGTATGACTTTGTTTACTGAACACGGTATTTTCTATGAATTTATGCCCGTGGAAGAATATGGCAAAGTCTCACCTTATACTGTTGGATTAAACGAAGTGGAGTTAAATAAAAATTATGCACTCGTAATATCAACTACGGGCGGGCTTTGGCGTTACCTGGTAGGTGATACGGTCCGTTTTACCTCTCTTAATCCTTACCGGATTATTGTTTCTGGCAGGCTGAAACATTACATGAATGCATTTGGAGAGGAAGTGATCGTAGACAACAGTGATAGAGCGATAGCAGCTGCTTCGCAACAAACCAACGCAGTGGTTAGCGACTACACCGCAGCGCCCGTATATTTTTCGAGCAACAATAATGGCGCACATGAATGGCTGATCGAGTTCGATAAAGAACCTGAAAACCTGGCCCAGTTTACGGCGGCGCTGGATGCAGAACTTAAAAATACCAATAGTGACTACGAAGCCAAAAGACATAAAGACATTGCATTACGTATGCCGCTGGTGCGCATGCTCCCAAAAGGCACTTTTACGCAGTGGCTGAGAAGCAAAGGAAAATTGGGGGGTCAGCACAAAGTGCCCCGGCTGAGCAATGAAAGAAAGTATATCGAGGAAATCCTTGCGATGAAATTTTAATGCTGCACAATTATGCCCAACCACTCCTGTAGAAACTGCGGACATAACTTCACTTTACAATATTGCAACAACTGCGGTGAAAAGATATTTCATGAAAAGGATAAAAGCATCCTTCTTTTTTTTGAACAAGGTTTGCATTTCCTTACGCATCTTGAAGGCAAATTTTTTATAACCATTAAAACAATGTTTGCCCGGCCAGGTAAAGTATCGCTTGATTATTCAAATGGTGTAAGGAAAAAATACTTTAAACCGGTTTCCCTGTTTCTGCTGCTGGTAGTCATTTATTTGTTATTCCCACTTACAGAGGGATTAAATATGAAGGCTGTCTACCATACAGGTAACCTTTTTTACGGGAATTACGCCGAAGGAAAAATAAATTCGGTTCTCCGCGAAACCGGCTTAGGCCTGGCTGAATTTGAAAATATTTTTCATGCTAAAGGCGAAAAAGTTTCCCGGATCCTGCTGGTCATCCTCATTCCCCTGACTGCATTATGGTTCTGGCTACTGACATACAGGAAGAAACCATTCTTTTTTGATCAGCTTGTTTTTTCTGCCGAAGTAAACTGTTTGTATCTTTTGTGGGGGTTCCTGCTTTTCCCTCTCCTGTTAGAAATCCTGGAATATTTTTTCCAGATTGGTTATGCAGGCCCGGGGAGAGGACAGCTTATTTTTGGATTGATCATCTATATCCCTATCATGCTCTTTGCTGCCATTGGTAGTTACCGGTTCTATAAGATCAAAAAATGGTATGCGGCCGTATTCGGACTTTTATTCCTGCTTGTGCATACCCTGAACATGCAGATCGTCTACAAATTTATTTTATTTGTAATCACCCTTTATTTAATAAACTAATACAAAATATATGAAACTATTGGAAGGAAAAACAGCGATCGTAACAGGAGCTGCCCGGGGGATTGGTGAAGCTATTGCTATTAAATTTGCCGAAGAAGGTGCAAATGTAGCTTTCACCTATGTCAGTGACAGCAGTTCAGAACGGGCAAAAGCACTGGAAGAAAAATTAATATCCCTGGGTGTAAACGCGAAAGCTTACCAAAGCAACGCCGGAAATTTTGCTGCCTGCGAAGCATTTGTTACGGATGTATTGGCAACTTTTGGCAGGATCGATATTTGTGTGAACAATGCAGGTATTTCCAAAGACAACCTGCTGCTTCGCATGAGCCCGGAACAGTTTGAAGAAGTGATACAGGTAAACCTGAACAGTGTATTCTACATGACCAAGCAGGTAATTAAGCCGATGATGAAGGCGAGAAGCGGAGCAATCATCAATATGAGCTCTATTATCGGGGAAATGGGGAATGCAGGTCAAAGCAGTTATGCCGCCAGCAAAGCCGGTGTGATCGGGTTTACAAAATCGGTGGCAAAAGAACTAGGGAGCCGGAATATCCGTTGCAATGCAATTGCGCCCGGGTTCGTGGAAACAGATATGACGGCTTACCTGAAAGAAGGGGAAGCTGGAGATAAATATAAAGCAGGTATCCCGCTTGGAAGATTTGCAACGGCAGAAGATATCGCCAACACCACCTTATTCCTGGCCTCCGATATGGGCAGCTATATCACTGGGCAAACCATCAGTGTTTGTGGAGGACTGAATATATAAAAAAATGTGACCAGTCCTAAAAGAGCCCCCCGGATCCCGGAGGGCTTTTTTAGGAAGACCGGAATGCGACGGGGTGACTTAACTTTTTATGAGGGCCAAAGAAGATGCGAAGTAATATGCGGAATGCGGAAAGCTCGATAAAAATGAAACACAGTGCCATCAGGACAATCAGGGCTAACTGGTTGCTGTGCACATAGGTAAATAAAACATCGATTCCAATAAAGGCAGCAGTAAGGGGAAATCCAAGCATGCCCATGGCGGATATCAGGAATAAGAAACCGGTGCCTTCCTGTTCGTAGACATAACCATGGTATTTATTCAGTGAAATATCGTGATCGATGGCCTGGATCTTTTTAAGGCAATAATACCCCAGCAGGAAAGCAAGCGAAACGCCACTGATGTAGTAAATGATTTCTATAGCATTGATGTGTGACGCATTGACCAGCACCGCGGCTATTATAAATAAATGTGCCGTGAACAGATACGTCCAGGCGGTTAATGCGGACCTCCTGGATGAAAAAGCGAACAGGATGATAGCTAAGGCCATGCTCATTAAAACTATTGGTGAAACACCGGCTAAGGATGGAATAAGGTTTTGGTTGTTGTACCCCAGGAAGATAAGTACCATGCCGGTGAATGCAATAATGATCACTAATAACCTGGATTCGAAAAAAGATAATTGTTTACCTATCCATTTAAATGGACTCCATACATATTTAAACAGGAGGCTGTCCAGATTCCATTCTTTAACACCCAGCATATAGATTGTGGCCCCTAACCTCGAAACCGGCTTCTGGGTGGGAGCTATGTAGTGAAAATATTGATGATGCACCAGGTAGTTTAGCACTGATGGCGAAACCAGTAACTGGTAGGTTCTTAAAAAAGCATTACCTGCAAAATGGATTAATACCAGCCAGTGAAAGCCCAAAGCAACTTCAATAAACATTAACCCGATCTGTGCAGCGGAGGAATAGGCGATCTGCGTTTTTACCGTAGGCTGAACCCTGGCGATCATCGTTCCGATGATAGCGGTAAGCCCACCGATCACAATGATGCTGATCTTTGCCCAGAGCATATCTTCCCAGAAAGGATGCGTGCGGAGCAATAAAAAAACTCCGATATGCACACTCACTGAACCATAAAATATGGCAGACGAAGCAGTAGGACCTTCCATAGCCCTGGGCAACCAGGTAGTGAAAGGCATTTGGGCAGACTTGATCGCAGCTGGCAATATGATCATACAAACGATAAAGATGGCCATGCCGGTTTGCCCGGTATTAACAGCTATTGCTTTTGCCTCACCCAGCTGGGGAAAGGTAATATTCTGGTGCGTGAGGTGATGCATCATCCACATCGCAAGCATAAGGGCAACATCACTGATGCGGTAATACGAAATAGCTTTAAACCCGTTTTTCACGGGCAAATAACGGTTACGATAAAAGGCTATCAGGATAAAGGAACACACGCCTTTTATCTCCCACCCGATGAACAATGTTTCGAAGTTGCCCGCAAGAATGATAAAATTATAGGCCGTTGCAAACAAAAGTATAGTGAGAAAAAAACGTTTGTACCCTGCGTCCCGGTGCATATAATATTTACTAAAAGTGGCCACTAAAAAGAACAACAGGGAACCAACGATACTGAACACCGCGGTAATTTCATCGTAGTATAAATGGATGGCGAAAACAAAATGTTCTGTTTCATACAGCGTCGCAAATTTGTAACCTACAGGAACAAAGCCATTGATCATCCACCATGCACAAAAAAACATAGCAACAGCTATGTAAAATACTTTTGTGAATCGTACGATCCATGCAATCGGCCTTTCGTCTTTGTTCTGCAAAACCAGCAGGGCAAAAAAAGCCAGCAATGGGATGGCGATGAATATCGTGAGTAGTTGGTTCATTTAAAGTTTATTTTACCTCCACGTTGCCAGGAATTGGGCTGTTGTTGATGGTGAATTATTGTTTTGATTTCCTCCTAATCCAACAGGTACACCGGCAGATTTTCTTCCGTCGCATGCACTATATGATTCGTCTCCATTTCCTTCGCTCCCTCAATAAATTCTACCATATTATGTATGGTCTTTATTTCGCTCGACTTCGTAATGGGTTGGTACCTTTCAAATGCCCCATCCGTGAAATAATAGAATTCTTTCTCTTCGGGATGCAGTGCTACAATATGTACCCACTCATTTTTATACCACTCAAAAACTTCCGGGCTCGACTGGAGTGCCTTTAAAACGATTTCGGGCTGATGCTCTACGATCACCATCAACCGAACAGGGTCATGCACTTCTATCATCTGCCAGGGAAGGCCGGGCCTCAGATCGCCATCACTGCTATTGGCCACGCCAAATAACCCCATCACATTGTGCGGGAGTTTGGTGCCGGCACCCATTTTAATATTGTCCACGCGGGAAAAATAATATTCCAGGTTGATACCTCCGCAGACCAAGCCGATCGGGCGCATGACTGCGGAAAGAATATTGCCATCGGGATCGGTTGTATAATCATAACTATTGAGGAAAGCCCTGCGATCCAGAAACAAACCTTTGGTGACCTGCCTTCGCCCGATAATCGCCAAGGTGTTGGTACCATGTCCCAGTTCGGGACGGGGTTCAAATAAAGAGACGGAACGGCTGTGGATGGCTTTACGCACCTGTTCTAATTCCTGTTTAGTATTGATGGAAGCAAACCTCCTGCTCCGTTCTTTTGCATTGAGGTTTAAGGCTGTTTCAAAATGCTGTGCATTTATCTGGTGGTTAGCGGCATTTTCCTTACCCAACACATCCAGATCATAGTAGCCTATTACGTCGGCAGCAGTGTCATGCATCGCCCCGGCAAATTGGGTGGTTCCTGGTATGACGATTCCTTTTTGCGCCAGCACCTCCCGCACTCCCTGGTGATTAAGGATAAAGGCCAGTACCCTTGCATTGCTGGCGCCAGGTCGTCCGCTGCACGCACCGCAATCATGTGCGCCATGGTGTGGGTTGTTGGCACTGCTGCTTCCGTGTGCGACAATGTATACCACGGGAGCAAAACTTTTAATCATACCAATGCCTCTTAAAAAGCCCTCAGCCCGCGTCAGCATTTCATCAAATGTATAACCGACCTGTAGTCCGTTCTCAACATCGCCCAGGTTTTTATTCTCAATGGTCAAAACAGATTTTGTATCCATATGCCCGTATGCATTGGAAATGGCAGGGCTCATTTTGGGCCGGAACAACATTTGCACTTTTTTTACCAGTGCCCAAAAACCAAAACTGAGGCTAAGGAAAAAGCCGGATAAAATGCCGTGCGTTAATTTGGTATAGATCAATTCATCCTTTCTTATGCTCGTTGCATTGGACTCTTTAATCAGGTACTTAGGGGTAACGGGTGCCGGACAAAGTTTGTCGTAAAATTTGCTGCCCTCCTGCAAAAAATAAAACTCCACTCCAAAAAAGCCGGGGGCACCAAATGTTTCTGCATTTTTATCCACGGCCTCGATATGCCTGCGGATGGAGTCTTCCCGTTCATCAATACAGAAAATAGCCTGCAGTGAAGGTGAACCTGCCCGGTCCGGATTGAGGGTGCCGTTGTTTTGCAACGATTCTCTTTTTAGATCAGAAAGACGAATACCTTTCAAAACGGAGTCATAATAACTCCATTCAAAAGCGTCCTGCCAGAGCTCGATTGATTCAGCTAATTCCGTTTTTGGAAGATCCTCAAATAAGTTCAAAGGTAGCTCGGTGACATATTGTGTAAGGGGCTGCCATTGACTGCCTGATTCATAATTAAGCGTGTCCAGCTCCAGCAATAATTCAAACTCCACCAGTTCCTTCAGTGTAATGGCTTTCCGGTCAAGGAGCGTATGAGGATTGTCTTCCACCGCTGATACAAACCCACTCCATCCATGGTGAGCAAATTGCTGATCGAATAAATACTGTTCAAAATATTCCGCCTTGCCTACTATCGTCCTCAATAACTCCGTTACAGAATAATCACCGGATAAAAATTTCTGTTTTACTGCTTTGGTTTTAAAAAAGCTGATCATGCTCTTCTGTTCCAGTTCCCTCACACTTTCTGTAAAACTTTTATTTACCACCGGGAATCCTTTCACAGCTATTCCCTGGTCTAAAAAACCACAAAGAATACGAAACAACAATGGATGAACTTTATTATCCAGGTCAAAAGGCAGGACGTTTTTCCAAACCTTGCGTAACTTCCCTATCCGGGCAATATTAATTGTGTCGTATTCTTTGTGCAGTAGCTTTTTTTTCCATTCTTCCACATCGCTTTTCTTCTTGCTGATGACCATCTCCAGTATGTCTTCCCTTATCCTGCCGGTTTTAAAAAGCTCCCTGTATTCCGGCAGTTCCAGGTGAACCTGGAAGCCAAAGATTTTGGATGCCTTGAAGATGGCATCATAAAACTTCATATGCTGAAAAGCATGCAAAGAATTGTGATGAATGAAATCTTTCAAAGCCTGCTGCGAAGGCAGGTAGTGCTTTAACTCATGCAGTACGTGACCCTCATCAAACTTCACAATGTGGTGATGGGTCATCTGGTTAGTTTTGTCTTTTTAGATGAAACTGCTTTTTTTGGCACTGCCTTTTTTGGAGCCGCTTTTTTTACGGAAGTATATTGCTGTGCTACTTTAGAAACAGTTCTGTTAACGGCTGATGGTAAAGGTTTGTTTTTTGTAACCGCACCCACCTTTGTATCAACCTCAATGGAATTAGGAGCAAAACGGAATATGTCATTAATATCTTCCTGGCTGTTGTGTATCACACTCAGGTCCTTGATCAGCCCATTTTCCATACCATATACCCAGCCATGCAGATGCAGTTCCCTTTCCGCCCAAGCCTGCTGAACGATGGGCGTTTTGGCCAGGTTTCTTACCTGCTCTATCACGCTTAATTCCGTAAGCCTGTGTTCCTTTTCTTTTTTATCTTTTATAACATCCAGTTCTTCGCGGTTCTGGTGATATACATCCTTGATATTGCGGAGCCAGTTATCTACATAACCATGGTAGGTATTGGTCATAGCTGCCTTCACTCCACCGCAACCATAATGCCCGCAAACGATTATATGCTTAACACCGAGGAATTTCACCGCATATTCCAGCACACTCAGAAGGTTGGTATCCGTATGAACGACCAGGTTCGCGATATTACGGTGAACAAAAATTTCACCGCTTTCAGTTTTTGTAATCTCATTTGCGGGTACCCTGCTATCACTGCAACCGATCCATAAGTAATCAGGTTTTTGCCCCTGGAACAGGTTCTTAAAATAGTCAGGATCCTGGAACAATTTTGTTTCAGCATAGATCTGGTTGCCTTTTATTAATTTTTGATATGACTTTTCCATATTCTCTTTGTTTTTAGTAATCATTTTATTATTGTTTTAATCTGATTCACCTTGCGATGAAAATTTGCAAATTAGAGATTGTACTCTACTTCCTTTTCCGGCACCGCTGGTTTTTCAGAATGCACATGCACGGCGTCTTCCATTTTGTATGCTGGTTTAAAATTAAGCAGTGTTACATCTATATTTTTATCTTTTGAACCGAAATTTAAAAAGTCCCGTATGAGGTCCAGTACATCATAATCTATGTAAACCGTATTGGCGGCATTAATTATTACCTTACTATTCCGCGGTAAATGTGCCAATGTCTGCTTAATAGCTGCCTTATTTAGAAAAGATACTTCCTGGGCCAGGTCAATGTGGATAGTCTCCCCCTCATGGTGCTGTTCTTTTTTAAAAAAGTAGGCCAGTTTCATATTCCCCCTTAAGATGAAGATGATACTTACCACCAAACCTACGCCCACACCTTTCAGCAGGTCAGTTAATACCACAGCAACTACCGTAACTATGAAGGGAATGAACTGGTGTTTGCCTGTATGCCACATATGTAAGAATACTTTCGGGCTGGCCAGCCTGAGACCGATCATAATTAGGATGGCAGCAAGACAAGCCATCGGTATCTTATTCAGGAATCCAGGGATCAGCACCACCGTCAACAGAAGCAAAAAACCATGCGCCATTGCTGATAATTTAGTTTTGGCTCCTGCGTTTACATTGGCAGAGGTTCTTACTATCACAGATGTCATAGGGAGTCCGCCGATTAAACCTGATAATATATTACCAATACCCTGTGCTCTCAATTCTGTATTCGCACTGGAATACCTTTTCAACGGATCCATCTTATCTCCTGCCTCCAGGCACAACAAGGTTTCTATACTTGCTACAATAGCGATCGTGAGGCCCACTATCCAAACCTTGGGATTGCTAATCCCGGAAAAATCCGGTGTGGTAAACTGCCCAATAAACTCATTAAAAGAAGATGCTGTAGGAAGCGTTACCAAATGATCCTGGGAAATAGCTAATGCAGACCCTGTTGATTTGAAGACTTCATTAAGAAGGATCCCCACAATGACCACAATAAGGGCACCCGGGATCGCTTTGATCTTCTTAAGAAAAGCCAGTTTATTAAAGGCTATCAATATTGCAAGGGAAACCAGCGTGATTATAATGGCTCCCACATGCGCATAGTTGATAGAATTGATTATTTCTGTAAAGAAGCCAGTTTCAGAGCCTTTTTCCAGGGCAAACCAATCTCCCTCATGCGCTTTATCATAACCAATGGCATGGGGGATTTCTTTTTTAATAATGATGATACCGATTGCTACCAGCATGCCCTCGATCACGCTTGTGGGAAAAAAAGCAGAGATACTGCCGGCCTTAACTATACCCAGTGTCAACTGGATTAAGCCTGCGATGACCACTGCAACCAGGAAGGTTTCATAACCAAGGTCAGTTATTGCCACTAACAAAATTGCAATAAGCCCTGCCGCCGGACCTGATACACTTACATTGGATCCGCTCAGGTATCCTACCACGATACCTGCAATAACGCCACAGATAATACCGGCAAAAGGCGGTGCCCCACTGGCTATTGCAATTCCTAAACACAGCGGCAATGCCACAAGAAAAACTACCATCCCTGACAGCAGATCCGACTTATAATACTTTGTAGTCAATTTCATCTGATACTGAACTTTTTTGATTTTATATAATTTCTTTTTTTTGAAGGGTTCCCCCGAACCACGTCTATAACCCTCCGGTCATTTTTAATTTTTGCCTGTATGGGAATGTGTGGTGAAATATTAGAAACCTTCTCACTGCAATAGTCACTGCAGGTTCTTACCAGATTGAATGCTGTTCCTCTTTTTTGCTGCCGCTGATACAAAGGAGGCATGCTTATCCACGTCGGGAATGCCACACCGCATTTTGATTTTCAAATTATCAAAAGGGACAGGCGTAACAATACAATAAAACAGGCAGGCTCTAAATAAGCCGTAAATAAAAAATGGGAGAAGTATTTGAATTATGCAGCGTTCGGCGGGGGCACAAGGAGTTCCCCATGGTAGGCATGGTAAGTATCTGCATTTTCGCACTTATTGTAGAGAGACAATATCGAAATAAAGTAGTGATTGTCATGGTTTTCATGAAGGTATTCCTCGGAAAAACTGCTGCTGGCACCCGGCGTTTTTTCCTCGTTGGTAGTACCAAGGGGATTATCAGTCTCTTGTTCCGTTTCCGGTGCACAGGCCTGAGAGTCTGACATCTTTTCCATTTTGGCTATTTCCTGCTGACCGGCAATAACGAACGGCGTACTGATGGTAAGCCACAGCAACGTAAGAATCATAAACACTGCTGAGCCTTTTTGATAAAAATTATATGTTTTTCGGTTTTGGTTCATTATCCCAATGCGAAAGTAAGTCATTTCATTTTTTAATACAAAAAGTTAAGTGTTTTGTTGACGGTTTTTGCAAAACTAAACAGGTTTAACATTCTTTGATCTGGTTGTATATTTACCGTGCAAAGAAACGTGCCCCGCTTTCCTCACCAGCATTTTCGATGCCATTCAATTAAAAGCACCGGAGAATTATGTTATCATACCAAAAACTTTTACAGGATAATAAAGTTTGGGCCAGAGATCAGCTTAAAACGGATCCTGAATTTTTTTCCCGCCTCCAAAGTCAGCACGCGCCGGAATTTTTGTGGATCGGCTGCAGTGATAGCCGTGTGCCCCCCAATGTGATCACTCAAACCCAGCCAGGGGAAATGTTTATACACCGGAATATAGCTAACCTGGTAGTCAATACAGATATTAACTTCCTGAGTGTGCTACAATATGCAGTGGAAGTTTTAAAAGTGCAGCATGTGATTGTATGCGGTCATTACGGATGTGGTGGGGTGAAGGCAGCTATGACCTCCCACAAGTTCGGATTAATGGATAACTGGCTTAAACAGATAAAAGATGTATACCGGCTAAATAAGGAGGAAATGGATAAGTTGGAAGGCGAAGAAGATAAATTTGACAAACTGGTAGAATTGAATGTGCGCGAGGCGGTTTTTAGCCTTACCAAAACGTCTATCATCCAAAAAGCCTGGCAGGATGAGCAAAGGCCACAATTGCATGGCTGGGTGTACCGTTTAAATGATGGTATTATCAAACCTGTGTGTGAGATGGACCATACCGCCGTAATCGATCCCGTATTTCGTTACGACAACCTTTAATGCTGGCATAACGGACTTTCCTGTTTGAGAAAAAAGCCAGTTCCCTTAGTAACTAGCTTTTTTGCGAAAATATCGTGTTACTTGTTTGCATTTACATACACAATAAGTGCATCCCGATATGATTGGGTCGTAAATAAGTTATAAACCATATCGAAATTTGCAGGGTCTACCACGACTTTATAAGCTGCTTTGGCCATGTCTAGACGGTCCGCCTCTTGATTGTCCAATTGTATAAGCTGGCTCACCTGTGCTGCGGTAAAATAGTAACTGCCGTTGTTGAAGGCATTGATCACTGCCGCCTTTTTCGCACCTGGTAACCATTGACCCCTGATGTTATTCATGAGTGTATTAAATTCTGTATCAGCCATGGCGGTACGGTAGGTGCTGGCTGTTGAGGTTGCACCGGTACTACTGTAATTATTTACATACACAACTAATTCATCCCTGTAAGCCTTTGTAGAAAAGAGTGTATACACCTGGCTGAAGTTAGCGGGGTCTACAATGGTTTTGTACGAAGCTTTGGCCATTTCCAGCCTGTCCGGTTCGTGCTTATCAAGCTGTATAAGTTGCACAGCCTGTGCTGTTGTAAAATAATTGCCAACATTAAATGCATTGATCACAGCCGTCCTTTTGGCACCCGGGAGCCACTGGCCCCTTATCTGCGTAAGCAATGTATTGAATTCCGCTGCCGTCATTGCGGTTGTAACACTCGTTCCGGGGCCACTAGTAGTACCACTGTAGACTACATTGGGATTGTAAGTATTAACGTAATTCGCCAGGTCATTTCTACCTGCCTGTGTGGGAATTAAATTATAGATGTTCTGAAAATTATTTTTATCTACCACAGGGCGGTAGGATGCTTTTGCTAAATGCAACATATTGGCTTCCCCCGTTATCAACTGTATAAGCCGGCGCACCTGCTCTGTAGTGAAAGCGTTAGCAGTATTTGAAAACGCATTGTAGATGGTATTCACTCTTCCCTCAGCGCTATATTCATTCCTCACCTGGGTTACCAATTGGTTGAAACTGGCGTTGGCCATAGCTGTTCGAACCCCAGCTTCCGGATAGGAGCTTGTATTTGAACCGGCATAACTGTCCACATACGCGGCCACATTATCCCTGCCTGCCCGTGTTGACAGCAAAGGATAAAGTGTGTAAAAACTTGCACGGTCCGTAACCGAACGATAGGATGCCTTCAGAAGCTGGATCCTGTTCGCATCTCCTGTAACCATTCTCACCAACTGCGAGATCTGGGCAGTGGTAAAATAATTGGATGTATTGCTGAAGGCTGTATTGATCGCTGTAATCCTTCCAGAGCTGGTACTGATCCTGCTAATGTCCCGAACGAGATTATTGTAATTGGCCGGCGTCATCGCAGTCTGCGTAGCAGTATTGTTACGGCCCTTGTTCCGTAAACGCTTTTCGGTTAACTGAATAGCCCCGTTCCCGTTAACTACGATAGCAAGGTCGTATCCTGCCCTGAGGTTAAAAACTCTTTCTGAACCTATATTCCGGCGGGTATTATTCGCAGTAGTTCTCACAACTTGTAATGTATGTTGTCCCGGTGCGAGGTCGTTGACGGTTATCATATTTTTCCCGGGTTCGGCGGTGTTGGCATAATCGCTTGCCAGGTAGGAATTCCCATCGATGAGTATTTCGCGGTTCAGGTTACCGTTCAGTGTAACCGTAACCGTTATATTATTTTGTGCAAATACCGATAGTGCTGTAAAACAACCTACGATAAAGATTGATAATGATTTCATGATATTTCCTTCCTTTGGTTTTAAGACTTAAATGCTTGACAGGTTGTAAAGACAAAGGGTATGCCGTAAAATCGGCGCCAATAAGATATTAAAAATTGAGAAACAGGGCCTTACCTAAAAATCCTGGTGAAATGTATTGGATTCAGGCCAGGGGCCCCAAAAATGGGCTTATTGGGTTTTATACCAAGGGCATTTTGAAATTCAGGGTGATACCTGCAATACCCATATAAATCATGTGCTCAAAGTAATTACCATCTTTAATTAAGATAGTAAGCAAATGAAAAAGGTTCCCAGGCTTCAATCGCCTGGAACCCTTTGTAACCCTGCTTCCTGTCTGATTTTAATAGACGGCCCTCCATGCTAAAGAGCCGGGAGGCTCTAACCAACTGAGTTATACAAAGGTTAATAAAATGAAAAAGCACCTACAAAATGTAAGTGCTTTGTCCTGCTCCCCCTGTCTGATTTGAACAGACGACCCTCTGATTAACAGTCAGATGCTCTAACCAACTGAGCTAAGGAGGAGTATGTTTCAACTTTATTACGGTGTCTAAAATAACGACCCACTATTGAACCATTACTTTGACGCTAACGGGGTTGCAAAAATAAGGGTTTTTAGTTTTTGTAAAAAAATTTATCCGACTATTTAAACCAATTAAACAGATTCTTTTCTGCAAATCCAACAAAAATTCCTTCAAGGCGCATTTCTACCGGGTAGGTCTTGAGATAATACCCCTCCCCACTCGTATTTTGTCCGTTTCGGAGACTAAATTTATACCGGTGGATCGGGCATACAATGTTCCCCAGGACATCCACGTAACCTTCGCCGAGTATACCCCCTGCGTGCGGGCAGGTAGCGGTGCAGGCATACAAATTATCTTTATGCATCGTGACGCACAGTTTTTTGTTATTTACCTCGCAGACCACCATCGTTTTCCCATCCGGGAAAAGTTCTGCAATGCTATCGGCTATTTTTAACCAGGTATATGGGGGCACAGGGTTCATAAAACAAAATGGGTCAGTAGAAGTACTCAGCTCTGTAGGGATAACGCACCTGGTACATTTCCCTCACTTTATTGAGGATTGTCTGGCGGAGTTTATCAATATTTGTTCTTTCCGTGGCAGAAATAAATACACAATTGCCCTTGGTTTCTTCCTGCCATTTGTCCTTTAGTTCCTTTAAAATATCAGCTTTTACTTCCTCTTCCAGCCATTGGTCAAAAACTTCTTCTTCGTATCTATCCATTTTATTAAAAATGGTGATCGTGGGCTTTTCAGCACAACCCAAGTCTGCCAGCGTTTTATTAACCACTGCTAGTTGTTCTTCATATTGGGGATGAGACATGTCTACAACGTGCAATAATACATCTGCCTCCCTTACCTCATCAAGCGTGCTTTTAAAGCTTTCGACCAGGTGGTGAGGAAGTTTGCGGATGAATCCGACCGTATCGCTTAAGAGGAAAGGAGTCTGCTCAAAAACAACTTTACGTGTGGTGGTATCCAATGTTGCAAACAATTTATTTTCCGCAAATACCTCGCTTTTGCTAAGAAGGCTCATGAGGGTCGATTTACCAACATTGGTGTAACCCACCAGCGCCACGCGAATAAATTCCCCCCGTTCTTTCCTTTGCGTAAAAGATTGTTTGTCTATTTCAGCAAGGCGTTTACGCAACAACGTTATCTTATCCTTTACAATACGACGATCCGTTTCTATCTCCGTTTCACCCGGCCCCCTGGAGCCAATCCCGCCCCCCTGGCGTTCGAGGTGTTTCCACATTCCCCTTAGCCTGGGCAGAATATATTGGTACTGCGCTAATTCCACCTGTGTTTTAGCCTGCGCAGTTTTAGCCCTTCTGGCAAAGATGTCCAGTATGAGATCACTGCGGTCAATTGTTTTTATGTTCAGTTCTTTCTCGATGTTGAGGATCTGTGACCCCGTTAACTCATCATCGAAAATGGCCATGGAAATATTTCCTTTCAGAAGAATGTAATTTTTAATCTCCTCCAGCTTGCCCTTTCCAACAAAAGTTTTACTATCCGGCCGTGTGACTTTCTGGGTAAAACGTTTGACCGTTTTTGCCCCAGCCGTTTCCGCGAGGAAGGCCAACTCATCCATATACTCCTGCACCTGAGTCTCTGTCTGGTCTTTTTGTACCACACCAATGAGGATCGCCACTTCGTCTTCCTGTAAATTGTTTTTTTTCTCTATCATATTACTTTTGCCCCGGGGCCTCCCAAAGGTAGAGCCCAATTTCTTAAATTTGTTTATTTGTTATTTAAACAACAAACGTTCCGATATGACCGGAACGTTTGTATAAAAGGTTTTTTATGCTACTTATTTTTTTCCGGTGCTGGCAGACACTTTTGCCGCATCCACCCATTTCTGCATTACGGCGCAGGTTTTATACTCATCGTCGATCATTATATAATAAGTATTGATGCGCTTGTAAAACCAGTTTTCCAGAGCTGTCTCCTTTTTTTCTTCCAGGGCCCTTGCAGCAATTTTACTATAGTCATCTTTCAGGTTCTCGCGGTGAGGTTGTGTCTGGGTTTTGATATAAACAATACGAACACCTTTTTTACCACGTTCATCTGTGTATTCTACCGGCTGAGAAAATTCTCCCACTTTTAAATTTTTTAGCATCGTAACCATTCCCTGATCCAGCTGATCAATGGTTAGAAAACTGCCATTGGGACCCTGCAGCATACCAGCAGTAAATTTGCTGGCTTCGTCATCACTGTATTTGTTAACTGCCGTACCAAAATCGAGTGTGCCCGCGATCAGCTTTGACCTTACAGAATCCATTTTACCAAAACCTCCCGCCATTTCTATCTGGGTAACCTGTGGTACTTTTAAAATATGGCGTACCACCGCATCTTCACCTGCACGGCTCACCAACTGGATGATATGGTATCCGAATCTTGTTTTGAAGGGATTGCTCACCTGTCCTTCTTTTAAGGTAAAGGCCTTTGCCATCCACAAGGGATCCAGGTCTTTCTGGTTCCGGTTGATCTCGTATTGACCTCCCCGGTCTTTACTTCCCGGATCTTCCGAATAAAGCGCTGCCAGGTTTTTAAAATCCTTCCCTGCTTCTATTTGTTGTTTATATTCCTTCAATTGCTCCACTGCATATTCTTCTGCGTCCCGGCTGGCCTTGGGATAACTTACAATTTGCCCCACCTCCACTTCGCTTTCATAAAAAACCAGGCTGTCAGTATTGAGGGTTTCAAAATAGGCTTTCACCTCATTTGGTGTGATACGTACATCATCCACAATTTTATTCCGCATGGCCCCTGCCAGTTTCTGATCACGGATACCTTCTTTAAAGTCTTCTTTTAACTGGTACACTGATTTGCCAGCGATTCTTTCCAGTTCATCCTTGGACCCATACTGGCTGATAAAATAACGGATCCGGTTTTCTATGTCTGCATCAATTTCTTCATCCGTCACCGGCAATGAATCTTTTTCTGCCTGCAGCACGAGCGCCTTTACGCCAAGTGCCTGTTCCAATACAAGGCATCGTGCATCTGCTGGTGCTTCGATCCCCTGCCGCTGCATATCCAGCAGGGCATTATCAATATCCGTTTTTAAAAGAATCTTATCTCCGACAACAGCTACGATTTTTTCTGCAAGAACGGGCTTGGGTTGGGCCCATGCAGCCATCGTAAATAATACACCTAGTGCGCTAAGTAAAATTTTATTTTTCATCATATGTATGCTGTTGGTCTAATCAGAATGTTACCAAAATTACCTTTGTATACCCCGCAATGGTTTTTTGGGGTTTCATTTAACAAAAAATTGTAGTGCACCTGCCACTACAATTTTCCGACTAATAAAAATTGATTTCAAAAATTACAATGTGCGTTTCACTTCCACTTCTTCAAATGCCTCCACTATATCTCCCACTTTGATATCGTTATAGTTTTTGATCACCAGTCCGCACTCCATATTAGAAGTCACTTCTTTGGCATCGTCCCGGTAACGCTTTAAGCTGGCGAGTTCACCGGTGAAGATCACGATACCGTCTCTAACCAACCTGATCCTGTTGTTCCGGGCGATCTTACCATCCAATACAAAACATCCCGCAACAGTGGCTTTATCAAAGCGGTAGGTTTCTCTTATCTCAATATTACCAAGGATCTTTTCTTCTACGGTAGGCTCAAGCATACCTTCCATTGCGCTCCTGATCTCCTCGATGGCATTGTAGATAATAGAGTATAATTTGATCTCGATGGACTCACTCTCTGCCATCCTTGCAGCCTGCAGGCTCGGCCTTACATTAAATCCAATGATGATAGCATCCGATGCATTGGCGAGGGTAACATCACTTTCCGTGATAGCACCTACCGCTTTATGAATAACTTTTACGACTATCTCTTCTGTACTAAGTTTTTGTAATGAATCACTCAGGGCTTCCACAGATCCATCCACGTCACCTTTAATGATCACGTTCAGTTCCTTAAAGTTACCTAGCGCAAGACGGCGCCCGATCTCATCAAGCGTAATATGTTTTTTCGCCCTCATACCCTGCTCGCGCAGGATCTGTCCGCGTTTATAAGCGGTTTCCCTTGCTTCAGCTTCGTCTTCAAACACTTTAAATGTTTCACCGGCCTGTGGTGCGCCGTTAAGGCCCAACAACAACACCGGTGTGGACGGCGGCGCAGTTTCGATACGTTGGTTCCGCTCATTGTACATCGCTTTCACCTTTCCGAAGTACTGGCCGGAAACGATCATATCACCCTGGCGCAACGTTCCGTTTTGTACAAGGATGGTGGCTACATAACCGCGTCCTTTATCAAGCGAAGCTTCAATAATGGTCCCGGATGCCTGCTTGTGGGCATTTGCTGTTAACTCCAGTATATCCGTTTCTAATAATATCTTTTCAAGTAACAGGTCGATGTTCAGTCCCTGTTTTGCACTTATTTCCTGGCTTTGGAACTTACCCCCCCAGCTTTCGACGAGGATATTCATACCCGCCAGTTGCTCCTTAATTTTTTCCGGGTTAGCACCGTCCCTGTCTATTTTGTTGATAGCAAAGATCATCGGAACATTGGCTGCCTGCGCATGAGAAATGGCCTCCTTGGTCTGCGGCATCACAGCATCATCTGCGGCCACCACGATCACTGCAATATCAGTCACTTTTGCACCACGTGCACGCATGGCCGTAAAGGCCTCGTGACCTGGTGTATCCAGGAAGGTAATTGCCCTTCCATCTTTGGTTGTGACCTCGTATGCCCCGATGTGCTGGGTGATACCACCGGCTTCCCCTGCGATAACATTTGTCTGGCGGATATAATCCAGCAGCGACGTTTTACCATGATCTACGTGACCCATGATGGTAACAATCGGAGCCCTTGGTTTAAGGTCTGCAGGATCATCTATTTCATCATCTTCCGCCAGTTCGGCGGCATCTTCAACACCAATAAATTCTACTTCAAAATTAAACTCCCCGGCTACCAGTTCAATAACATCTGCCTCAAGGCGCTGGTTAATAGAAACCATGATACCCAGGTTCATACATTTACTGATAACATCTGCAAAGCTTACATCCATCAGGCTGGCCAACTCGCTCACAGAAATAAATTCCGTAACCTGCAGTTTGTTCCCCTCCATTCCCTCATTGCCCATCGTATCGGCCATTTCCTCTCTCTTGGCTTTGCGGTATTTTGCCTTTAAGCTTTTTCCCCGTCCACCAGAGCCTGCAAGTTTGGCCTGCGTCTGTTTCAACTTCTCCTGTATCTCTTTCGCGTCAATTACTTTATCTTCTCTCCTGCCTGGCGTGCCCTGTCCCTGTTTTGCAAAACGGTTGCTGCCTGCACCAGGCCTTTGTTGGTTACCGGCTCCGGGACCTCCCGGACGTTGCGGTCCACCAGTTACCGGCCCGCGGTTACCTTGCATTGGCGGCCTGTTTCCTCTTGGGTCATTGCTCACATTGCCTTGCGCGGGCGCTCCTGGTTTTTTCGGAATAGGAATGCGTTTCCTTTTATGTTTTTCGTCCTGGTCTTTTTTAGGCCTTGTATCGTTATCTACCGGCAGCACGATCTTACCCATGATTTTTGGACCAGTGAGACGGGTTGCCTGGATATTTTCAATCCGGGGCGCTTCCGCTGCGGGTTCCTCCTGAACTTCAGGTTTTATCACTTCCACGGCAGCCGGTACTTCAGCAGCCGGCTCTTCTTTTTTCCTGGCTTTTGCCTCTTCCACTACCTCCGGTACTTCTGGCGCAACTTCTTCTTTTACCGGTTCCTCTTTTTTCTTTGCAGACTTCTTCGGCCTGGTTGAAGAATCAATAGTGTCCAGGTCTATTTTGTCCAGCACCTTTGGCGATTCCAGTTCAGGCGCATCTATCTTAGTGATCCCGCTATCCTCCCTGGCAACCGGTTTCTCTTCCACGGCTTCTACCACAGGTTTTTCTTCCACGACCGGGGGCACTTCTGCCACAACTTCTGCCGGTTTCTCTTCTACTTTTTCCTTTATTGCTTTTTCTTCTTTTCTTTTAATTGAAAGGTCCTCTTCGTCTCTTTTTTTCTTGGCTTCATTGCCGCTTGCACCTTTCGGAAGGTCGATCTGCTCAGCTTTTTGCCGCGCAGCTTTATCCTGCTGAAACTCTCCCTGCAACACACGATACATATCTTCCGACAATTTCGTTGTAGGTTTCAGGTCATCGGCATTGTAACTTTTTGACACAAGAAAGTCTATCAAGGTGTTGGTACCTATGTTAAACTCTTTGGCCGCAGCCATCAACCTTGGTGTGTTTACTTCTGACATTCGTTGTTTTTAATTATGGGCCGTTGGCGGTAATTTTTTGCCAGGGCTTTTTTTTGTTTTTTAGCGATCCTCCTTTCAGGCGGGAGATTCGCGTAATATTATTCTTTCTCAAATTCTTCTTTCAGGATCCTTCTCACATCATCGATCGTCTCTTTTTCCAGGTCGGTCCTTCTTTCGAGTTCTTCCGGTGTAAGATCCAATACCGAACGGGCCGTATCACAACCTACTCTTTTCAGTTCTTCAATGATCCATGGCTCGATCTCATCCGTAAATTCGTCCATGTCAATATCAAAGTCATCCTGCTCATCTTCCGTGTCACGGAAGACATCGATCTCATAACCGGTCAATTCACAAGCCAGTTTTATATTCACCCCTCTTCTACCGATTGCCAGCGACACCTGGTCGGGTTTAAGAAACACATTCGCATGCATTTTCTCATTGTCCAGGTCGATGGTGGTTATTTTTGCCGGGGTAAGCGAACGTTGGATAAGTAACTGCGAATTGGCTGTCCAGTTGATCACATCTATATTTTCATTTTTCAACTCCCGAACGATACCATGAATACGGCTACCTTTCATACCTACGCAGGCTCCTACAGGGTCAATTCTATCGTCGTAACTTTCTACTGCTACTTTTGCTCTTTCCCCCGGGTCCCTGACGATCTTCTTCACAACTATCAATCCGTCAAAAATTTCCGGAACTTCTATTTCCAGTAATTTTTCCAGGAACAATGGACTGGTTCGGGAAAGGATGATAACAGCCTGGTTATTTTTTAATTCTACTTTTTTAACAACAGCCCGTACATTTTCCCCTTTTTTGAAATAATCCGCGGGGATTTGCTCAGATTTGGGCAACAACATTTCGTTGCCGTCTTCGTCAAGGATCAACACTTCTTTTTTCCAGACCTGGTACACTTCGCCACTCACTATTTCGCCTACACGCTCTTCATATTTTTTAATAAGAATATTCTTTTTAAGATCATTGATACGTGCAGCCAATGTTTGCTTACCAGCAAGGATAGCCCTGCGGCCAAATTCCTTCTGTATATCAACTGCTTCGTATAACTCTTCCCCTACGCTGTAATCAGGCTCAATCTTAATAGCATCTTTCAGTTCGATCTCGGTTAAAGTATTATACAGGTCATCATCATCCACGATCGTGCGGCGGCGGAAGATTTCGAGATCCCCCTTTTGGTCATTTACGATCACATCAAAATTATCATCGCTGCCATACTTCTTCCTGATCAAGGTTTTAAAAACATCTTCCATGACCTTCATCAGCGTTGGACGATCAATGTTTTCTGCTTCCTTAAATTCCTGGAACGAGTCTATTAAATTAATGCTTGCCATAATCCTCACCGGCCCTCTGCTAAACCCCGCCGGCCATGGGTTTTTGTTAGTTAAAATTTTATCTGAACTTTTGTTTGTTTGATACCAGAAAATGTAATATTTTCTGTTTTGATCACCTGTTTTTTCCCCTTGCCTTCGACCGATTCTACAGTTACCCCTTCTTCATTCACCTCCATCAATTTCCCAGTCAGTTTCCTGTCGTCTGTTGTTATCATCTCCACATCCCTTCCCTTATTTTTCAAGTACTGCCTGTACTGTTTAAGAGGTTCCCCAATACCCGGGCTGGATACTTCCAAAGAAAAATCACCTTCCGGGTACAATCCCATTTCTTCCATGATCCTATATAAAGCCCGGTTTATCTTTATGCATTTCTCAATACCCAACCCGGAGTCTGCATCCAGGAAGATCTTGATGTTGTTGATCGGCTTAACCTTGATTTCTATTAAAAATAGGTCACCTCCCAGTAATGGAATTAATAACTTTTCAACCGTTTCTACCTGGTTTAAACTGCTCATATTCTTTAAAAAGCAGAAGGGAACAGCCCTGTTCCCTTCTTTTTGTTTCTTTTTTCCGTTTGCAAATATATAAAACCTATTGCTATCATCCAAAAAATGGGTTAGCATAGGACAAAAAAATTAACAGCAAAATGTTTTTGGTGCTTAATATCTTTGTGCCATGAATATTTTTAAACTGCTCTTCCAGCTTTTTTTACTGTATATGTTATACAAACTGGTGTTTGAATTTATCATCCCTGTGTACAAGGCCAGCAAAAGAATGAAGCAGGAAGTGAATCATATGCAGCAGAAAATGCAGGAGCAGCAACGTCAACAACATCCGTCAAGGCAGGAAACCTTTGTAGATTCTCCTACCAAACGCGCTCCCCAGGATGGAAAAGAGGATTATATTGAATTCGAGGAATTGAAATAAGCCAGCCTATGCCAATATTTCTTCTATTGATTCTCCCGGCAATAAAAGTTTTGTGAGAAGCCCCGCCTGTTTTGCTCCATCAATGTTATTGAAAGAATCGTCGATAAAAAGGGTGCGGGCGGAATCCAGACCTGCATCCTGCAGCACAAAATCGAATATTTCCCTACCCGGTTTTCGCAACCCTATACTGTGAGAGTAATAAGCTTTGGTGAAAAAAGAATCAAAATCATCCCCAGGGCGTGTTTGGTCAAATATTTTCATGAATGCTTCATGGTGTATGGCATTCGTGTTACTTAGCAGGTATAGCTTGTGTTTGCTTGCCAGTCCCTCCAGGAAGGAAAGAGATGTTTTCCTGAAATCAAGCAGCATAGCGTTCCAGGCATTCCAAACCTGCTGGCGGCTGACCGGCTTCCCGGACACCCGCAATAATTCGTGGTAGAACTCCTCTGGTGTTAGTTTTCCAGTCTCCAGGTTTTCGAAAAGCGTGTTGGCAGCAAACTGGTTATACATTTTTGTAAATGTTGAAAAGCCCAGCGCTTCAAAAGCTTTATCCGTTTTATTGTAATCAATATTCAATAAAACACCGCCGAGGTCAAAGATGATATTTTCGGGTGTAACCATTATTTTTTAAATTTCGTTTTCGCAAATATCTGAATTTACTTACTTTTGCATCCTTGTTATTGAAAATAACAGGGCCTATAGCTCAGTTGGTTAGAGCACCTGACTCATAATCAGGTGGTCCCTGGTTCGAGCCCAGGTGGGCCCACATATAAAACGCAATCCCATCAAGGTTGCGTTTTTTACTGTCCTTTTCTAAAAGATATCCTTAAAATGAGGCCAGTGCGATACGCGGCTGTGCAACAATTTCCCCATTATTAAAACACGGCTCAGGATCGCACTATAACCGGCCGGCCATTTTTTACGTATTTACCTTTGATTACTACTTGTATACACCTGTTATCCACAGATGCCGGGGCGTGTCTGACTTATGGCAGGTTTTATGCTTTTTAGTGATCAAACTAATATGACTACAACTATACATATACAACACAACGGCAAAAATATCCCGGGACACGCCATCGAGGTCCCACACAGGAAACACAACATGTATAAGGTGATATTCCAGAATGGTTATGAAAATGTTTTTTATACAGATGTGGAAACTGGTGAGTGGATTGAAGAAGACCTCGGTTTTACTAAACTGGCTGCCCAGATCGGGGATCAGATCAGGAGCACCTTACAAAATCCCTATCATGTTCCAAAATTACTTACCTGGCACAAACAGGTGAATGATAACCGGGTGATTCATTTTGGCTTCTTTAACTATATGAAAGGGCACCACAAGATGTACGAGATTTATGACTGCCGTAGCAAATACTTATATACCCTTGTGGAGATGGAGGAAGATAACTGGCAAATTATGGGCAACACGAATGTGATTTCTGGTAATATAGATCCTGTATTTGTGCAGATGGTGACCAGGATACTGCCACTCTACTCCGCCTACTCCTGATAGGTTGCCAGATTCGAAACATTTGAGGCAAAGGTTTAAACTTCAATCTCCTTAGGTTCGTGAATGATCGGTTTGTTCACCGGTATTTCTTCTATTTTGATCCAGACGGAATAATCATTCGGGTATATTTTTCCGCCAAAATTCGTCGCGTACACTTTTGTAAATACCGCCCCCAGGTAGAGTATCGCCGCACTATAATACACCCATATCATTAATATCATTACAGAGCCTGCAGCACCATAAATATTGGCAATATTGCTCTGCCCCAGGTAAAAACCGATGGCATATTTACCCAGCGTAAAGAGGGATGAGGTGATGATCGCACCAATCAGTACGTCTTTCCATTTGATCTTTGCATCGGGTAATACCTTAAAGATCGTCCCAAATAAAACTGTTGTAATAAAAAGGGAGATCAGGTTGTCCATTATCCACAATAATGTTTCTCCGGGAGCGGAGAACCATTGACTTATCTTACTACTAAGCGCCGCAACCAACGCATTCAACGCCAGGGAGACAATGAGGACAAATCCCAGGCTCAGGATAAGAGAAAAAGAAATGAGCCGGTCAATAAAAAGCTTCCACCACACTTTTTTCGTGGTAAGTTTCAGTCCCCATATCCGGTTCAATGAATCCTGTATTTCGCTGAAAATACCCGTGGCACCGATCAGCAGGATAACAAGACCAATACTAGTGGCTACGAAATTGCCATTGCTCAAGTGGATATTTTGGATGGCAGTTTGCACCTGTAAAGCAGCATCAGGCCCAACCAGGTCTTTTATTTCGGCATACAATTCGCCGCTTATGGCCTCTTTACCAAACAGTTTGCCCGTTACCGTGAGGATGATGATCAGTAGTGGAGCCAGGGACAAGATGGTGTAATAAGCCAATGAGGCGCTATATTTTAAAACATTATCAGCAATAAATTCTGAAATTACCTGTTTATTAAACTTGAAAAATCCAATGGCATATTTTTTCATAAATCCTGATGGCTTGAAAATTAATTTGTAGAATCCTGGGCGACATCTCCCTGGAAATAGAAGGAGGTATGTTTTTTGTTAACTATTTAACAATATACAAGATAAAACAATAGCACTTCTGACTGCTGCAGATTTTAAACCAAAGCTTAGGATGTGGCTTACCTTTATCAATATAAGTTCACAAACAGCTTATTCTAAATTTGTTATTTTGAAAGTTCTGATCATTGATGACGAAGCAGATATCTGTTACCTGCTAAGTACACTTTTAAAAAAGATAAATCTTGATGCCGTCTTCGTGCATACAATTGCAGAAGCGCGCTCACAGCTTCAGCAGGACAGCCCAGGCGTGATCTTCCTGGACAATCATTTACCGGATGGGATGGGTGTAGACTTTATCAGTTATATCAAAAATATACTTCCCCAAACCAAGATTGCAATGATCACAGCCCACGATACAGCTATGGATAGGGAGAAAGCACTTAAAGAAGGGGCCGATTTTTTTATAGGTAAGCCATTCAGCCGGAGCACCATCTGTGGTATCTTTGAAACCCTCAACATCCACGTGCAGTCGAAAGTTTTGTAGAAAAAATTCCCCGTCCCGATGGAATTGGGTTTAAACTTCCATACCCAATTCAGTGCGTTATGTAACCTAATTTTCCCAAAGACATCCTGAACTGAGCTTTATTCCAATAATGGGCGATATTGACTATTACCAACTTCATGGATCCGGTTTTGCCTGTTGGAAAAAATAACAAAAAGAAGAAAAATTCCGTAAATTAAGGAGCCGGGTTCATACGGGGATTCCCTACTCGTCTCTTTGGCAGAATTTTGGTAACACAGCAATATCATTCATTATAAACTATAAAATTTAAATTATGAGCTCCAGTAAACTATTAGCAGGTATCCTGTTGGGCGCGACCGTCGGTGCCGTTTTGGGGATTTTATTTGCCCCGGACAAAGGATCAGAAACTAGGAAAATGATTTCAGACTCTACAGGCGAGTTAGGAGATAACTTGAAAACCAAGTTTTCAGAAATGACGGACTCCCTGAAACAAAAATTTGACTCCATCAAAGGAGATGCGAATGACATCATGCAAAAAGGTAAATCCTACACCGAAGATGTAAAAAACGATTTTGTTTAATGATTGATTTTATCACCCGGCCAAACAAGACTCATGGAAGAACAAAAACACCAGATGGAATTACTGTTGGACAAAACCAATGATTACGTAGAAACAAGGTTAGAATTATTTAAGCTGAAAGCGACGCGTAAAGCTACGGATGTGGTTTCTTCCCTCGCAAGCAGCCTTATCTTGGTATTCATCATTAGCTTCATCGTGTTCATGTTGAACATCGGGCTGGCCTTATGGCTGGGAGATGCTTTGGGGAAATCCTATTACGGATTTTTTGCCCTCGGTGGATTTTACCTGCTGGTCGCGGTACTGTTCCAGGCCTTTAAAACAAAATGGGTGGAAGACCCTGTTTCCAATGCGATCATCCAAAAATTGACAAAAGAATGAAGATCAGTAACATCGCAGAATTAGAGGATGCAATTGTCCGGCTGGAAATCAAAAAGCTGGAGCAAAAGAAAGAAATGTCTGCAGAATTCCGGAGCACAGTGGAGAGCCTGAAACCGATCAACCTGTTGAAATCATCCTTCAGGAGCATTGATAAGAGCCACGTTGCAAAAACATTTTTAAAAACTGCAGGTGGTATCGGCATAGGTTTGCTCACCAACAAACTCACCGGTGGCACCATCAAACCCCATGGTGTAAAGTCAGTGATAGGCAGCCTGGTAAAAAGTTCTGTAGCTACGGCCCTGCTCAACAACACGGATAAAGTGAAAGCTTATGGGCTGGCGATTTTCAAAAACTTTTTTGGTAACAAAAAAAACACATTGAGATAGTCAACAATCTGAAATAATTTTGTAATTTCAATTTAGGCTTCTTTCCCTCGATCCTCTCCAAAACCGTGATTGCAACCATTCCGTATTTAAGACCATCACATCAAATAGTATTGCTAAGCAATGCTTAAAATGGAAACTAATGCAAAACACCGGGGAACAATTCAGCTTTATCACTGAGAAGATAAAACAAATTCAAATTGCACTCTTCAAATCGGAGATCAATTCAGAATTATTATTGCCTAATAATATCATACAGGTTTTGAAAACGGATGAGGATGGAAACATCTGGTTCTTTACTTCCTGCACCGGCAAACAAGCGAGGAGTATTAACCGGACATTTTATTCCTATCTTGACTTTTATAAAAAAGGTTCGGATTGTAGCTTAAGAGTCAATGGGCCTGCCACTATCATAGAAGATGAAAATGATTCATTTATTTCCATCAGTAATTACAGCAAGTCTGTCTCTGCCAGCCTGGTGTTAGTGAGAATGAAGATCATGCAGGCGGAATACTTCGAGGGCCACGGTTCGGAAAGGATCTCATGGAAAAACAGGATCTTCAGCACTATCAATAATTTATTTTTTGATAGTGATCATAAGATATACGACTTTGTGTAGCCAACACGGTACTAAAAAAAACCAGGTTAATTTTTAACCTGGTTTTTTTTATATTTTAGTTTTAAATTTTTCTATTGCTGTCTTTGTAAAATTGCTCAGGACTAACCTTCCGCTGATCGCAGCACGCTCTTTCAGTAATACATCCCAATGGTCCGTGTCTCTCCATAACATTTTCTTCATTTCTGCCATTGCTTCGGGATTAGAATGGGAAAGAAAATGTGCGAGGCGTTCAATCGACTCATCCATGTTCTCTATATTTTCATGTACCTCCGCAAACAATCCTTTTCGTTTTGCCCATTCGCTATTCCGCCACATAGCTGCGTCAATTGACAATGCACTGAATGCAGCAGGTCCAATCTTTCTTTCCACCGCAGGCCCTACAACAAAGGGCCCGATGCCTACAGCCAGTTCGCTGAGTTTTATATCGGCATTTACGGTAGCAATGGCGTAATCTGCTGCTGCTGCAATCCCCACCCCGCCGCCAACAGCTTTGCCGTGCACACGGGCAATAATAAATTTCGGACACTTGCGCATCGCATTAATAACGTTGGCAAATCCACTGAAAAACTGTTGCCCTGCTGCTTCGGTTTTTATGGCTATCAGCTCGTCAAACGAAGCTCCTGAACAGAAAGTTTTTTCTCCGGCACTTTTCAGGATAATAACTTTTGTTTCTGCATGGGTACCGGCAAAATGAATTTCTCTTGCAAGTTGTTCCAGCAGTTTTCCCGGCAACGAATTACTCAATGGATGATAAAATTCGACGGTGCTTATACCATTGTGGGTTTCCGATTTTACATATTCCATAGATCAAAGTTTAAGGTTCGAAGGACAAGGTTTAAGGTTGCTGAAGATTTTTGGAGAACTGTTGAAATTTGCTGAAGAATTGTTGAATATGATTGGGAAGTTTGTTGTTACTTGCAAATCCTTCCCACTTGAAATCACCAAATCACCAAATCACCAAATCACCAAATCACCAAATCACCAAATCACCAGGGTAAAATTATAAAAATCTACTGCAGATACAAGGTTATTTTTACTGTATGGGGAGCCTATTTTTTCATCCGTACCATGGTGAGAATGGTTGCAACCCCGGTTATTTCGTCCGTGTCATCAAAGATTTCAACATACCATTTCACTATGCCTTTCGGAATGGTCTGCCCTTTTACAAAAGGCACATCCGGGTTAACTTCTTTCTGTTCTTGTGCTGTTTTTTCCTTACAGGTAAATCGGATGTAAATGCTGTTCCCCGGGTAAACTGGTTTGGTAAATCTTAATTCATCAATACCGTAGTTCAGCAGAACAGGATTTTTTTCAAAGCTATCTACAAATAGTCCTGCTGCAGCACTCATGATAAAATAACCATGCGCAACCTGTTGTTCAAACATGGTGCCATCAAAATCTGTTTCTTTTAGATGCGCGTAAAACTGGTCCCCACTTAATAATGCAAACTTGTCTATGTCTTCTGAGGTAATCAATCTTTTCGCTGTCAGCAACTGATCCCCGATCTTGAGTTCCTCAAAATATTTCCTGAAGGGGTGCAAAGTATGATTGTTACCCCGGGCATGTGGCTGGTATACATTTGTAATCGCGGTTAACATGGTGGGCGATCCCTGGATAGCCGTCCGTTGGAGGTAATGTTTAACGCCGCGTAGTCCGCCCATCTCTTCTCCTCCGCCGGCACGCCCCGGCCCCCCGTGTACCAATAACGGCAGTGGTGAACCATGCCCGGTACTCTCTGCAGAGCAATCCTCATTCAGTATAAGGATCCTTCCATGATGGGTGGCGGCACCCAGCACATAATTTTTCGCAATCCCGGCATCGGCGGTTATAATGCTTGAGCAAAGGCTGCCTTTTCCTTTTTTACTCAGCTCAATAAGCTCGTCCATATTCCTGTATGGCATGATAGTGCTCACTGGGCCAAATGCTTCTACATTGTGCGGTTCACTGGCAAAGAACGGAAGATTGTTTTGTAAAAGTATCGGGCTAAGGAAAGCACCTTTTTCAGCATCGGCGTCCAGAACGTCCACGCTATCCAGCGAGCCATAAATAACCTGCGACGACGCCAGTAATTTTTGCACCTGTGCCCTTACCTCGCCTCTCTGCCCCTCTCCTGCAAGCGGTCCCATTCTCACTTTTTCATTCAGCGGGTTACCGATGATCGTCTTATCCAACACTGCAATCAGGGCTTTGGAAACCTGTTCCATTTTATCCTCAGGTACAAAAATCCTTCGGACGGCGGTGCATTTTTGCCCGGCCTTCACCGTCATCTCTTTTTTTACTTCTTTGATAAATATATCCCACTCCGGCTGTCCGGGATTCACGTCGGCACCTAAAACCATACAGTTTAGCGAATCTGCTTCCATATTAAAGGGTACCGAATCCCTCAGGATAACAGGATGTGATTTTAATTTTAATCCCGTAGAAGCCGAACCTGTGAAGGTAACCACGTCCTGTGACCCAAGGTAGTCCAGCATATCGCCGGCACTGCCGCAGATAAGTTGTAATGCGCCCTCAGGTAAGATATTGGAAGCTGCAATTTCTCTTACCACTGCTTCAGTAAGAAAGCAGGTAACCGTTGCAGGCTTTACCACTGCCGGCATCCCGGCCAGGAGATTCACAGCTATCTTTTCTAACATGCCCCATACCGGAAAATTATAGGCATTGATATGCACAGCCACGCCTTCTTTTGGCACCAGGATATGATGTCCCATAAAACTATTTCCCTTGCTCAGGTTAATCGCATCACCATCCAGGCAAAAAGGATCATCAGGAAGTTTTCTCCTGAGCGAAGCATTGGAAAAAAGATTGCCAATCCCACCCTCTATATCAATCCAGCTATCCACCCGGGTGGCTCCGGTGAGGTAACTTATTGTATAAAATTTTTCTTTCTGTTGCAAGAGATGAAGGGCAAGTGCACGTAACATGCGGCCCCGCTCCTGGAAAGTCAATTTTCGCAGAGCCGGATTTCCTTTCTGCCTTGCATAATGAAGGATCGCCTCAAAATCCAGGCCCTCGGAACTGGCACTGACAATCCGTTCCCCGTTCACAGCATTGTATAATTGCTGGCCTTCTCCATCCCCTTCTATCCAGCTTCCCATAACAAAATTGCCTAGTTTCTGCATAGTTATTTTTTGAACCAGCAAAGCTAAGCAATGAAAAGAAAAACCTACTTTTATATTCAATAGCCCCTGTTGAAAAATGCTTGAGTCAAATTGAACGTCAACCTTTTTTATGAAACAAATCTTATTTGCCATTATCATTTTAGCATCCTGCAAAACCATAAAAACAATTGATACTAATTGCAACGGAGAAGCTGTGAAAGATTGTATTTGCACTCAGCAATATGATCCCGTTTGCGGTTGCGATAATAAAACCTATGGAAATGCGTGTACTGCTACCTGTGCCGGTGTAAAAAGTGTTACTAAAGGAGAATGCCCGCCCAAATAAGGATTATAATAGCCCAAACTGGCGAAGATGATGCCTCACATGTTTGTAATGCAGGAGTACCCACTCCTCAAAAGAAAGCGGACCGAATACAGGATGAACTGTTTTTTTATTCTTGTGTAATGTAAAAAAATCAAAAAACGCTATTACAGATTTTTCCAGGTATTCCTGCGAAGCACTAAAACTGGTTTGCCGGATGGGTAAGGGCTCATCCCCTAAAACATTTTGAGGAGCCCTTGTATTTTCCCTGAATTGTTTATCGCTGTATAAAAATTCCCTGTATTTCGGGAGGTGCTCCGCCGGTGTCACCAGGTCAAAAATTATTTTTTCTGTAGACACGTTGAAAAAATCCGCAAGGTGTTCCAACATCTGGTGCGCATTCATCTTCCCCCACACCGGTAAGGCTGCTGCGTTCAACTTCCGCAGCAGAATAAACATTTCTTCTTTTATAAAATGTAATTTTTCTTCTTCCATGGTATCAATAAAAAACTCCGTAAAAATTACGAAGCTTTTAATTACTATGTTGTTATAATATCTGATCGATCTCCCTGCACAGTGCATCAAATATTTCATCAATGTTACCCTCGCCCTTGACCACTACGACTTTATTAAAGTCATTGTAATAATCTGCAACAGCAGCAGTTTTATCGTGGTATTCCTTTATTCTTGCCCTTATCACTTGTTCATTGTTATCATCGCTCCGGCCACTGGTTTCGCCTCTTTTTGCCAGGCGTTTTACCAACTCTTCCTCACTCACTTCCATAGCGATCATCACAGAAATCGATGTTTTTTTTTCTTGCAGTAACTCATCCAGCGCTTTGGCCTGTGCAGACGTTCGCGGGAACCCGTCAAATAAAAATCCTTTTGCCTGCGGGTTGTTGTCCAGGGCAGAACTGATCATCCCTATCACGACCTCATCCGGCACCAGTTGCCCTTTGTCCATAAACTTGCGGGCTTCCAGCCCTAAATGAGTTTGCCTGTTTATTTCAGAACGGAGCAGATCCCCGGTACTCAAATGCTTTAAACCATACCTGGCGATCAGTTTTTCACTTTGAGTGCCTTTCCCGCTACCAGGCGGGCCGAAGAGAATTAGATTGAACATATAAATATTACCAGCCTGTTTTGAGAATGTTTATAAAGATTGCCTTCCCGCAATCTTCCAAAGATAATTAAGCATTTGTAATTTGAACACATTTGCCCGCACCGTCCATTTTTGTCATTTTCAGTGCCCCTTTGTAAACAGCAGTATTAACGGTATTTTTGCTCCTGCTGCAGCATGCAGAAACCAAATAGGATAAATATGGCCACTTATAAACTTAGTCAGCTCGCAGAAACATTGATCGGCTCAGAAATAGTTAAGTTGGGTGGTATCATTAAAGAAAAGATCAGGCAGGGTGACCAGATTTACAACTATACTATCGGCGATTTTGATTCTTCTCAATTCCCCATTCCCAAAGAACTGGAAAACGAGATCATCGAAGCATACCGGGCTGGCTTTACTACTTACCCGGCCGCGGATGGTGAACTGGACCTGCGGATCGCTGTCAGTAATTTCATACAGAGAAATGAAGGGTTGGATTACCAGCCGAATGAAATATTGATTGCTGCAGGTGGCAGGCCGCTTATTTACGCTATCTACCGTGCAATCGTAGATAAAGGGGACAAGGTGATTTACCCTGTCCCGAGCTGGAATAATAATCATTACGTGCACTTCACAGGGGGCGAGCATGTAATGATAGCGGCAACCAGGGAGAATAATTTTATGCCAACTGCTGATCAGATAAGGCCTCATGTAAAAGGAGCTGCCCTGATAGCAGTCTGTTCCCCGCTAAACCCCACTGGTACTACTTTCACCAAATCAGAACTTGAAGCTATCTGTGACCTGGTGATAGAAGAAAATCTTCAAAGAAAAGAAGGTGAGAAGAAGTTATACCTGATGTATGACCAGATATACTCGACCCTGACCTTTGGTGACACAAAACATTACAACCCCGTGAGCCTTCGTCCCGCAATGAAAGAATACACCGTATTTGTGGATGGCATTAGCAAGGCTTTTGCCTCTACCGGGGTACGGGTTGGCTGGTCGCTGGGGCCCGCAGAACTTATAGCAAAAATGAAAGCTATCAACAGCCATTTAGGCGCCTGGGCGCCAATGGCTGAACAAAAAGCTGCGGCAAAATTTTTAAAAAATGAAACTGCTGTAAGTAACTACCTGCAATTTATAAAAAGCGAGGTTGAAATCCGGCTTACCCGTATTTATGATGGGTTTAAACGATTGAAGGACATGGGTTTTGCTGTGGATGCAATTGCGCCCCAGGCGGCTATCTACCTCACCGTGCAAATTGATCTCGTTGGTAAAAAAACAGTATCGGGCGAACTACTCACCAGCCAGTCTGAAGTAACTGCCTATATATTAAATGAAGCCAAACTGGCGCTGGTCCCTTTCAATGCATTTGGTGCAGACAAAAATAACAACTGGTACAGGCTCAGTGTTGGATGCTGTAAAAAAGAAGAGATAGCTGATATGTTGGAAAAACTAAAAGAAGGCCTTTCGAGGCTCTGCTAATTCTTGTTATTTAAAAACACGAATGCTTTTTCCTTGCCGGCACGAAGATGTTTCTTGATCAGTGATTGGTTGCTGATGAGTTTATAGCTGTTGAGATCAATCAATTCATGCGCACGGCTCACGTTGTCCAGCCGTTCCACTGTATATAACAAATCGTGCAGTAACGAAACTTCATGTTCCATTGCCTGCGGTGTCATTAACTCTTGTTTGAAGAGGACTAATAAATCACGATTCGGGCTATTCATAAAATCATGTATTCGCTACCGGTAGCCAACCATCCCTTGTTTATTAGGGCAGCCGCAGGATCCTTTTTTGGAAGCGGAGCAACCGGTAATTATTAAACTTATTGCCAGGAACAGGATTACTGATACTTTAAATGTTTGTTTCATATTTTTAGACTTACAAAATAAACTATTTTAATCAATAATTATTGTTCTGGCTAAAATGAATCAGGAATATATTAACAACCCTGGGGAGCATTTGTTCATATTATTATCACCCCTGGATTGGGGCCTTGGACATGCGACCCGTTGTATTCCCCTCATCTATTCTTTACGGAAATACCATGCCACAGTGATTGTAGCAGCGGAAGGGCCGGTTGCCTCCCTTTTGCAGCAGGAATTCCCCCACCTCCGTATCCTTCCAATTGCAGGGTACCGTATCCGTTACGCTGCAGGGAGAAAAGGCTTTTTCTTAAAGATTCTGGCCCAACTCCCTAAAATACAATCCGCTATCAACCAGGAATATAGATGGGTAAAAATGCTGGAACAGCAAATGCCGCTCCATGGAATCATATCGGATAACCGCCCTGGGTTCTTCAGCAAAAAACTTCCTTCGGTTTATATTACGCACCAGCTTAAAATCAATACCGGCATAACCTGGCTGGACAAATTCGCTCAAGCGGCTCATTATCAATTTATTAACAAGTTTCAGGAATGTTGGGTACCAGACTATTCCTCCGCCACGCAAAGCCTAGGGGGTGAACTTTCCCACCCACGGAAAATGCCGAAAATCCCCGTAAAATACCTGGGGGCACTGTCCCGTTTCAAACGACCCGGCCAACTGCTCCTTAAATACGACTTGCTCGTTTTACTATCCGGGCCGGAACCACAAAGGACGGTTTTCGAAAATTTATTGTTGCCACAGTTGTCCGGAATTTCCGCCCGAATTGCCTTTGTGAGAGGACTGCCGGGATTGTCAGATAAATGGGCCGACAGTTCAAATGTTAGTTTCTTCAATCACCTGCCGGCAGATGTGCTTAACAATTTGATTAATGAGTCAGCCCTGGTAATTGCGAGAGCCGGTTATTCCACGATTATGGACCTGGCGGCCCTGCAAAAAAAAGCCATTCTCGTTCCCACCCCCGGACAAGGAGAGCAGGAATACCTGGCACAATATCTACGCACCCGATCCGTATGCTATACGTGCCCGCAGGAAGAGCTGCTGCTCAGTGATGTACTAAAAAATGCCGCAGCATTTTCGTTTGCAGCCTGGCCTTTCCAGTTAGCCGTGGATGACAACCGGGTGTATGAATGGCTCTTGTCTATCAGGGAAAAGACGGTTTTGCAATAAATATTCCGCGGGCGTTGCTGTTATTGCTCCCAACCATACTGTCAGTGCCGTCCCCATGAAACAGCATGCGCACACCAGCTGGCACCGATTCCATCTCCCGGATGATTTCCTTTAAACTTTGGTCCCCCTGACAAAAAATTATTTGACGGATCTTGTTTTTTTTCAACAACGCGGCGAGATTATTTACATTCCCGATACAAAAACCTGCATCGTTCGGAGATACCGCAATCCTGCCACAGATAACCAGCGGGTGAGTTGGGTGTTTTATCAGGTGCAGTAACCGGTCAAATACTTCCTGGCTTGCAGCAACCGCTGTATTTAAAGGCTGGTTGTATTTTGCAAATGGGGAAGGCGTTTTTTGTAGTGCCCTTTTTAGCTCCCCAAACAGCCTGACAGACTGAATCGCGGTATTTAAAAAAAAGAGCTGCCCTTTTTTTTCCTGGTAGTGTTTTTTCACAAAATAACCCATCGCCCCGTAAAAATTAACGGCATATTCAGGCGATAATTTCTGTGTACTTTCTCCTTTGAAATGAATAATACTTGTGCCCGAAAAATACCAATTCTCAAACCCTGCGCCCTGCACACGGTAGCTAAGATCTACATCTTCACCATACATGAAGAAGGCTTCGTCAAATCCGCCGGTAGCGGCCAGTGCTTTTTTGTGAAGCATCATAAAAGCCCCGGCCAGCACAGCTGTTTTATTGTTTTTATCAGCAGCCAAATGCCCCGCATAATAACCCGCAAAAAGTTTTGAAGACGGAAATAACCTGGCCAGCCCGCTCATCTTAAAAAATGAAAATTTTGCAGAGGGTAGGGAACGTTTACTCTCTCTCAGAAAACGGCCGCTTCCATCTATCATCCGTACCCCGAGAGCTCCGCAACCGGGATGGGCATCAAAAAATAAAAGGCATTTATGGAAACAGTCCTCAGGAACAAGGGTATCCGGGTTCAAAAACAAAATATGCTGGCCTGTCGCTTCAGGTAGCACACTGTTGCTGGCTTTTCCAAAACCATCATTCCGGGGATTCCATTTGAATTTAACGGAAGGAAACCTTGGTTCAAGCCAGGCTCTGCTTCCGTCCGAAGAGTTATTATCTACCACGAATATTTCTGCATTAACACCCTCGCATGCTTTCAGCACAGAGCACAGACATTGCTCCAGGAAATATTTTACGTTGTAATTAACGATGATGACAGATAGCTGCAAACCAGGTTATTTGTGTACGAAATACGCGGATTTGAGGGATTCTTCAAAATGTGTTTCCTAAAACTTCCGGGCTGGCAACCCTCCAGGGATCTGAAAAGAATTCTTGCTCCGTTACAAGCGTATTTTAATAAGCCGTAAAATCGCTCCCCCGTTAGGGTTTGCCGGTTGACAAGTGACTTTATTATCTTTGTGGGATGTTAAAAACCACGTTGTTGTCTGCAGTGCACGCCGGGGCTGCCGAGTTGCAAAGATTTTTTAATGGGGAATTCCGGATTTCTAACAAGGAAGGCATGAATAACCTGGTAACAGAAGCGGATCATGCAGCAGAAAAAGCAATATTGAATGTTATTCAGCAGGCTTACCCTGATCACTTTATCTTAAGTGAAGAAACAGGAGAGATTCCCTCTGAAAGCGAATACAAGTGGATTATCGATCCGATAGACGGCACCGTAAATTTTGCCAATGGCATCCCTTTATGTTGTGTAAGCATTGGCCTGGAAAAAAACGGTGAAGTAATAATGGGAGCCGTGCTCGCTCCCGTGCTGAATGAATTATATGTAGCAGAAAGGGGAATGGGCGCTACGTTAAATGATAAAACAATATCAGTGAGTATAAAAACAGAACTAATCAGCAGTTGCCTTGTAACCGGGTTCCCTTACAGCTACCTGGATTCTCCGAATGGGCCGATACAGGTTTTTGAAAAACTGGTAAAGGAGGGCATCCCGGTGAGAAGGCTGGGCAGTGCTGCGATTGATCTATGCTGGGTAGCAGCAGGAAGATTCGATGGTTTTTACGAACATAAACTGCAGGCCTGGGACAGTGCTGCAGGATTTTTGCTGGTGGAGGAAGCCGGTGGAAAAGTTACTGACTTTAAAGGAAATCACTATTCTCCTTACCAGCCCCATATTCTGGCAACCAATGGTATTATACACGAGGAGCTTAGAGCTATCGTAAATGGCGGCGAGGTATTTTTGAAATAATTTTTTGTCGCAGCTCACCAACGAATTGGCTGTAGGTTTCACAATTTATAAAATATCGAAATGGAAGAAAGAACGGAGATAGCATCTTTAGGCGAGTTTGGCCTGATAGATCACCTGACTGCAAACAACGAAATAAAAAACACTTCTACTGTTTTAAGTGTGGGTGATGACGCCGCCGTGATAGACCATTTCGGCAGGCAAACAGTAATTTCTACAGACCTGTTGCTGGAGGACATCCATTTCGATCTTTCCTACACGCCCCTAAAACACCTGGGATATAAAAGTATCATTGTAAACCTGAGTGACATTTATGCTATGAATGCCACACCTACGCAGGTGGTACTGAGTATCGGCTTTAGCAACCGGTTCAGCCTGGAAGCCCTGGAGGAATTTTATGCCGGTGTATATGCAGCCTGCGAAGAACATGCTGTGGATCTTGTGGGGGGAGATACCTCAACATCTCAAAAAGGTTTTGTGATAAGTGTTACAGCTATTGGGGAAGTTGCCCCTGATAATTATATAAAACGGAGTGGCGCAAAACCTGGCGACCTTATCTGTGTAAGCGGAGAACTGGGTGGAGCGTTCCTCGGGCTAACACTGATGGAAAGAGAGAAAAGAATCTTTGAAGAAACCGGTGCACAACCGGACCTGGAAGGACAGGCTTACATTGTTGGCCGTTTATTAAAACCTGAAGCGCGGAAAGATATCATTGAATATTTTGCTGAGGCAGAAGTAAAACCTTCCGGTATGATAGATATTAGTGACGGGTTAAGTAGTGATGTAATGCATATATGCAAACAAAGCAATACCGGGTGCGTGATATACGAAGACAAACTCCCGATCAACGAAGAGGCAAAAGATTTTGCTTACAAACTCCAGCTAGACCCCACCGCCTGTGCGCTGAGTGGCGGTGAAGATTATGAATTGCTGTTTACCATTTCACAGGGTGATTATGAAAAAATCAAAGTGAATCCTTCCATCAGTATTATCGGCTACATGACCGAAGCTGGCGAGGGCACTCAGTTGGTGACCCGCGGCGGCAATAAACATGCACTGGTAGCACAAGGATGGAATCATATGAATAAATGAACTACGGGATGGATATTGCAAGGGGTATGCCGCGTGGAATTGAGAAAGATGAAGGTGAATAAACACATTGCTTCACAAGACTTATGCGTTCTTGCAAGTCGTAGAATCATACAATTTCTAAAACCTGCCCGATCCGGATTGCCCCGGTTCCTTCGCTAATGATATTCTGCCCAAAAGAAATCTTATGGTTAATGGTGCGATAAGTTGCCAATGTTCTTAATGGCTCTTTTCCCCGCTCTGCAGTTTCCTGGCTGGTAGTGGTCACCACACATCGACCACATAATTTTACGGCAGAAAATTTTATGCTATTTATTTTAAACGCTTTTAACAAATCCTCCTGGTATGGATCTCCCCCGCTGAAAACAATGTTAGGTCTAAACCGGTTCATAGGCACTGAAATTTCAAGGCGGTTGTTCAAATCATCGAGTGAAGCCTGGCCTATCAATAACACGGGGTAACCATCAGAAAAACTGGTGACATTATTTTCATTGTTAGAATAATCGGGGTCAATATTTCTTTTACTGGTTTCGGGCATATAAACAGCTTTACATTTTATGGACAATTTTTCGGAGAACCATTCATTCACAACATCCCCGGCAGGTTGTGCCTCGCACGTATCGTTCCAGACTTCCACTAAAATTGCCGGACCCGGGGAGGGTGTCAAAAGCAATTCTATCTTATCTTTTTCATCATCCGAATGAAAAATAATAATGGAATTCTTTTCAATCGAAGTTTTAAAAAGAGCAAGGTGGGGAAGTTCCCGTTGCGTAAGAAATTTATTGTTTTCATCCACCAACATCCAACGCCGGTCATACTGCAGTCCCCGGTCGGTGACAACAGATGAATGGATGCTGATGCCACCAAGGGATTTCACCGGGTAGATGTGCAATTCGCTTACAATTAACTTATTCATGTTTTTATATTAAAATACGACCCTTGGGTTTTGACCGGTGGCTACCGGCCACTTTTAATATTACGCGGGAGATATTCTATTCGCGACATTTTTCCGGGTCGAACAACAAAGAAACAAAAAAGAATTTTTAGTCATAAGATAAGCAAATTGAAGCGTGAAATCATAATAAATGAACCAGGGAGAATGACTGCTGATGTATATTTGGATTCGTATATCGATGTGTGTAGGGAAGGGAGGAATTAGGACCCTGAAAACTTTGGTCCTGCATGCTTCCGGCAGATCAGTCGGCAGATTGCAAAAAAGGGTGTTACTTAATGAATTTAGCTGAAGTAAATTGCGGTACAATTTACTTTGGCCGGCCTATAGTGCTTTTCAGATCATAAAAAATTACACGCGTATGAAAAGTTGGGCTATTATTTTTGTTGTAAGTGTCGTTATTTCATGTAATGATAATCCTAAAAAAGATCGGGGGACGAAAGTTGAGACCGTTCCTGTAATTGCAGATACCATAACAGATTTTTCTAATCCAGCTAGCGAAGTGGTAGCCACAAGCAGAAGGGTTCTTTCCCTGTTAAAGAATAAATCTTTTATCCAGCTTTCTGCCTTGTTTCATCCCACAAGAGGCATTCGTTTTTCCCCTTATGGATTAGTAGACACCTCATCTCACATGGCTTTACTTGCAACGGATTTCCTGGCAGCTATTAAAAACAAACAACGGCTGTATTGGGGATCTTATGACGGCACGGGTGATAGCATTGTTTTGACGGCCGCGCAGTATTATAATAAATTTATTTACAATGCTGATTTTTTGAATGCAGAAAAGTCCAGCCTTGATAAAAGAATAAGCACAGGGAACTCACTTGATAATTTAGCAACTGTTTATCCTGGGTGTAATTATACCGAACATTATTTTTCCGGTTTTAATAAAAAATATGGTGGGATGGATTGGACCTCTCTCAAACTTGTTTTTTCATTTTACGAGGGGAGAATCTATTTGGTAGCCATTGTACACGATCAATGGACTACCTGATAATAGCTGGCCGTGAAGGCTTGCTTTTTCTGTTGATATCCTTTAATTTTCATTTTATATTACGATACCTACAAATACAAAACTTAACATGGAAGAACAACAGCTTACCCTGGGAATTGGCAGCAGGCTTCAGCATACACAACTTGGGCCCGGTGTTGTAGTGGGAGTAAGATACGCCAGCTACCTCATCTCGTTCATTCATCATGGTATTAAAGAAATAGATAAAACGGATGCTCACCTGGAAGAGATCATCCCTGAGCATGTAACCGCCGAAGTGGAAACTAGTTCGGAGGTGGAAAAGTCTCTACTGAAGATCCTTCGTCTATGGAGTGATGTTTCTGAAGTGGTTCCTCTCGGCGACAAGTGGCAGGGAGGTACCCTATTATTACAAGCTGCAGATAAGAGCCTGAAGCCAAAAGAAATCCCTATCGCTGATTTTTTTCACAAAATTGTATTGCTGCGGGACCGGTTGCGGGTGCTGGAGCAAAACATCAACAGCAATAAAAAATTAAGTGATGAAGACAAAGTAAACATACAGCAATATATTACCCGTTGTTATGGTTCACTTACAACATTTAATGTTTTATTTAAAAATAAGGAGCATTGGTTTATAGGCGAAAAAGGAAGTGCTGATTGATTTAAATTAAACAGGCTATCATAAAAAAATGATTTTTATTTTACTTGCATGCCGTTGTCATTTATTGCCGCGGCGCAGTCATATAAAAATTTCATTTTCGTTCTATCGTTATCGATACGCACAATGATTTTCCGACAAGGGCCGTGGAGAGAAACCTGGTTTGACCAGGACCTTAAAGGTAAAGCGCATGCACCCCTGAGGAGGATGAAAGAAAAAAAAATTTTTTACATCCGCTCATAGAACCGTGATGGACTCGTTACTAAAATTTAATCCGGAGCCTTACCTGGTGTTTGAATATTTATTTGAACCCTACCCGGCTGAAGTTGTTGGTATCCGGCCACCACTTTCTATGTTGCCGGACCACTTGGATTATATAGTGGAAATGATCGGAGGCGATCATGTTGGTTTAGGAAGTGACTTCAACGGAATAAACTCAACCCCACAGGAACTATATGATGAAGGAGATCTCCTGGTAATCACTTAATTCCTCTCCGAAAGATGCTACAGCAAACAAGATATATGTAAGATACTTGGCGGTAATTTGTTGCGGGTGTTTGCCCAAAACCAACCTGGATAGACCTTTCATTTCTCCTATCTGAGCTCCGCATGCCTGCTTATAAATAATTAACTTTGCTGGAATACCTGTTCACAGCGTTTGGTTATCTGTTACAGGAAACGGTTGACAACCTCAAATAATTTCTTCTATAGCCACTGGGAAATAGACCTCAATAACAGTCTGTACTTTAACTAGCAAGGCATGATATTCGCTTTCAGGTACAGAAACTATTTCTGCTCATTTTAATCATTTTTCTTATAAAAAGTTTAAACATTTTCTCGGGATGAAGACAAATCAAAGAAAAAATCAAAATCCGGAAATCTTTGAGATGCTTCCTCAGGCCATTTCTACGTTAAAGAAGTCCATCATAGAGCCGATCTTCGGGGATGGTCGTTTGGAAAAGTATATCAATGAAAGACCTCCACTTCGCTCAGAGTTGTTCACAGAGGAACAACTGGAGCAACACGCTATTGCGCTCTCCAGGAAACACCAGCTTATTAGTGATCATCCTTCCGAGCAACTGCTAAAGCGGTTGGCAGAAAACGAAACCGTGCTGCTGGATGTACACGAATTGCTGACTGAAACCGTAAAAAACAACAATCGTATTGCGCCGGCCGGGGAATGGCTGCTCGATAATTTTTACCTGGTTGAGGAACAGATATATACCGGCAAAAAACACTTACCCAAAGGTTATAGCCGGGGCCTGCCACAGTTGGCGAAAGGTGAATCTGCCGGATTACCAAGGGTATATGATATCGCTGTGGAAATTATTTCCCACACTGACGGTCATGTCGACCTTAAAACCCTGGTCGGATTTGTTACAGCTTACCAGACGCAAACTTTTTTGCAGCTTGGTGAATTGTGGGCTATCCCCATCATGTTACGCCTTGCCCTGATAGAAAACCTACGCAGGCTCTCTATCCAGATATCCAATGATATTGCTAACAAGCTCCTGGCAAATAAATGGGCAGATGAGATGATAGAAGTAGCAGAGACGGATCCCAAAAACCTGGTACTTACTATAGCTGATATGGCCCGCAGCAAGCCTCCCATGGAAAGTTCCTTTATCGCGGAATTTACAAGAAGGTTACAGGAAAAGGGTAGCAGCCTTTCTTTACCCCTCACATGGATTGAGCAGACCTTGTCCGACAGCGGGCTCAATAGCATTGAGCTGATTCAGCATGAGAACCAGAAACAGGCTGCAGACCAGGTGTCAATAAGTAACAGCATAAGCAGTCTCCGTTTTTTAAGCACTACGGACTGGCGGGATTTTGTGGAAACAACCAGCATCGTGGAACAGACCCTGCTAAAAGATCCAAATGGTATTTATGAACAAATGGATTTTTACACTCGTGATACCTACCGCCATGCCGTCGAAAAAATAGCCAAGTTCAGTAAGTTTTCAGAAAAAGAAGTGGCAGAAATGGCGCTGCATCACGCACTGGAAAATACAGCTGTTGCAGGTGATCCAAAACTAACGCATGTCGGCTATTACCTTACCGGGAAAGGTTTATTGAAGTTGCAGAAAGAAGCAAAAATGCGGGCTAACAACCAGGACACCGGCAAACAGATTTTTAATAAAGTACCTTTTTTCAGTTATGTCGGCGGAATATGCCTGATAACTCTTTTGCTTGGCTATGGCCTCATATGGAAAGTTTACAAAGATGGTGCCCGTGATTGGCTGTTGGTGATACTTTGCCTGTGTATTGCTCTTGCGGCCAGCCGGCTTGCAGTATCCCTGGTGAATTGGTTGTCTACCCTGCTTGCACGTCCATTTTTGTTGCCAAGGATGGATTTTTCAAAGGGCATACCGGAGGAACATCGCACGATGGTTGTGATCCCGACCATGTTTGGAAACGTAGCAGGCATCACTGACCTTGCAGAGACATTGGAGGTCCGGTTCCTCGCCAACAGAGACGCCAATTTACATTTTGCCTTACTCACTGATTTCAAAGATGCTGACACCGAGACACTCCCCGAAGACGACTTGTTATTACAGACCGCAAAAAACAAGATCATCGAGCTAAACCGGAAATACCAACGAGATTCGAATGATACATTTCTTCTTTTTCACCGGCCCCGTAAATGGAATAAAAAAGAAAAGAAGTGGATGGGCTATGAACGCAAAAGGGGAAAACTTGCAGATCTGAATGCACTGATCCTGGGCCATCAGCATGGCAATGAGGGCTTCTCTACTATTATCGGTGATCCTGGAGTGTACAGTTCAGTAAAGTTTGTGATCACGCTGGATACAGATACACAATTACCCCGGGATGCTGCCTGGAAAATGGTAGGCACGCTTGCACATCCTCTAAATACTGCGGTTTTTGACAAAAAGAAAAAACGCGTGAAGGAAGGGTACAGTATCCTTCAACCCAGGGTTTCTAATAGTTTACCGGGTAATACCAGTTCACTATACGCAAAGATACATGGTAATGAGCCCGGTACAGATCCGTATACTAAAGCAACTTCGGATGTGTACCAGGATCTTTTTACGGAGGGCTCTTTTATCGGGAAAGGGATTTATAACGTGTCGGCATTCGAGGAAACATTACAGGACCGTTTTCCTGAAAATGCTATTTTAAGTCATGACTTGCTGGAAGGTTGTTATTCGCGCTCGGGCCTTGTAACAGATGTTCAGCTATATGAAGAATATCCAAACCGGTATAGTACAGATATGGCGCGCCGCCACAGGTGGATCAGGGGAGACTGGCAGATAAGCAACTGGGTTTTCCCCTGGGTGCCTGGTGCCCATAAAAAAGTGGTGAAAAATCCATTATCATTGCTCTCCAAGTGGAAGATCTTTGACAACCTGCGTAGAAGTTTGGTCCCTGTAGCAATCCTTTTCCTGTTTTTATATGGCTGGGCCGTCTCAAGCACTCCTATGTTCTGGACAACAATACTAATGGTGATCATTCTACTCCCAGCGGTCATCAACCTCGTTTGGGTGTTGTTTGCCAAACCACAGGACGTGATCTTTACGCAACATTTGATTTATTCGATCAAATCTGCAAGCAACCAGTTTGTACTGCACATTATTGAACTTGCCTGCCTTCCTTTTGAAGTGTACACTAACCTTGATGCCATTCTGCGTACGCTTTGGAGGATGTTCTTCAGCCATCAAAACCTGTTGCAATGGAATCCGTATCATAGTACCCTTAATAATGTAAGAACCATCACAGATTCTTACCTCACCATGTGGGCGGGACCCGTCGTGTCGGTTATTTTATATTTTTACCTGACGGTTTACCATCCCCTGACATTAATTTTTGCATTACCGCTTCTTATTATTTGGACCATTGCCCCGCTCATTACCTGGGTGATCAGCCGGCCGGTGGTAGAGAAGAAGGAATATGTAAATGAAGACCAGACCGTGTACCTGCGGATGTTAGGAAGAAAGATCTGGCACTTTTTTGAAAAATTTATCACGCATGAAGACAACTGGTTGCCGCCGGATAACTACCAGGAAGAACCGGTGGAAAGGATTGCTCACCGAACTTCTCCAACCAATATTGGTCTTAGCCTATTGGCTAATCTTACAGCACATGATTTCGGTTATGTGAGTATCGGGCAGGTGATTGACCGAACCTCACATACTTTAAATACCATGACGAAGATGGATCGTTTTCGCGGACATTTTTACAACTGGTACGATACGCAGACCCTGGAGCCGTTATCACCAAGGTATATATCCACCGTTGACAGCGGTAATCTCGTTGGACACCTGATAACCATGCAGCAGGGACTGCTGGCCCTTGCAGATAAAAAAATATTTACCGACAACAACTTTGAAGGGATCGTTGACGGAATCAGGATCCTGGTAGAAAAAACTCCGGAAACCACTTTGCTCAAAGGTTTCCTGAAAGACCTGACAAAGAACTATACAAATCATTCGGAAAATATCAGGGCAGTATATGATTACCTAGAGCTATTACAGGTGTCGCTGAATGAGATCCTGATCGAACTGGACCTGGAACCAGATACGGAAGATGATGATTGGGCGCAAAAAATTGTTGCCCAGATCGGTGCTGCCAAAAGCGAAATTGCCGCCTGGGTTCCGTGGCTTTTATTGCCAGCCACACCCCTGAAATTCGAAGAGCTGATCCCGGAATTGCCCGCCATTCCGACCATTCACCAACTAGCTAAAATAGAACAGTGCCTCCTTCAAAAAATAGTGAACTCCTACTCTCCGGAAAATACACCGGAAGAAAATGAATGGTTGCACCAGTTCCGTGCGGGAATAACAGAAGCCAGCAGGAGGGGTAAACAAATTGTGCTGACATTGGACCAACTGGCTGCCAGGTGTACAAGCCTTGCCGATATCGAGTATGATTTTCTTTATGATAAGCACCAACATCTGCTAACGATAGGATACAACGCAGAGGAACACCGAAGGGACAACAGCTTTTATGACCTGCTGGCATCCGAGGCCAGGCTTACGACTTTCATTGCCATTGCGCAGGGCAAACTCCCGCAGGAAAGTTGGTTTGCGCTTGGCCGACAGTTAACCAACCTTCGCACATCCCCTATTTTGCTTTCCTGGAGCGGATCCATGTTTGAATACCTTATGCCGCTCCTGGTGATGCCAACTTATGACAACACGTTGCTGGACCAGACTTACAAATCGGTGGTGCAAAAACAAATTGATTACGGAAAGAAAAGAAATGTTCCCTGGGGTATTTCAGAATCAGGCTACAACATGGTGGATGCGCACCTGAATTACCAGTACAAAGCCTTTGGCGTTCCGGGACTGGGATTCAAACGTGGACTGGGAGAAGACCTGGTGATCTCCCCTTACGCTACGATCATGTCGCTGATGGTTTCTCCACAACAAGCTTATGACAACCTCCTGGTAATGAAAGAAGCGGGTTTTGAAGGACAGTATGGATTTTACGAAGCGATTGACTATACGAGCACCCGCCTGCTTCGGCGCCAGACAAGCCACGTGGTAAAGTCATTCATGGCGCACCACCAGGGCATGAGTTTTTTATCGCTTGCTTACCTTCTTTTTGATCAACCCATGCAACAAAGGTTTGAATCAGACGTGCAGGTAAAAGCCACTCTATTATTGTTGCAGGAAAGAATTCCAAGGATAACCAACTTCTATTCTCCTAGCGTGCATGAGGGAGACATTAATGTGATGCCGGCTTATGACAGTTTCATGCGGGTGATCAACACTCCTCATACCCCGGTACCAGAAGTGCAGCTTTTATCAAACGGAAGGTACCATGTGATGGTGACCAACTCAGGTGGTGGATACAGCAGGTGGAAAAACCTGTCTCTTACCCGCTGGCGCGAAGACAGCACCTGCGATAACTGGGGAAGTTTCTGTTTTGTGCGGGACCTGGATACAGATGCTTACTGGTCCACGGCCTACCACCCATCGCTGCAGGAAGGAGAAAATTATGAAGCGGTTTTTTCCCAGGGTCGTGCAGAATTCAGGCGAAGAGATTTTGCACTAGAGACACATACGGAGATCGTGGTGTCACCAGAAGATGATATTGAACTGAGAAGGATCCACATCATTAACCGTTCCCGGAAAAGAAGGACAATAGAAATAACAAGCTATGCCGAGATCGTACTCAATAGTTCTGCTGCAGATGAAGCCCACCCGGCGTTTAGTAATTTATTTGTGCAGACTTCGTTGAACCAACCCCGCCATAGCATTATTTGCACCCGTCGCCCGCGCTCTGCTGATGAACAGACTCCGTCGATGTTTCATTTAATGAAAGTTCATGATGCGGAGATCAAAAATATCTCTTACGAAACCGACCGTTCAAAATTCATTGGCAGAGGATTTAGTATCAATCAGCCGAAGGCGATGCTGCAGAAAGAACCCTTATCTGGCACAAACGGATCTGTATTGGATCCGGTGGTTTCTATCCAGTACAGGATAGTAATAGAGCCGCAGGAAACAGCGATCGTAGATCTCATCTTTGGAATAGCCGAAACCAGGGAGGTCTGTAACGGATTAATTGATAAATACCAGGACCGCAATCTTACCAACAGGGTATTGGAGCTGGCGTGGACGCATAGCCAGGTGATCTTAAGGCAGATCAATGCCGTGGAAGCTGATGCACAATTATACTCTCGCCTGGCAGCATCGATCCTGTTCGGGAATGCATCTTTACGGACGGACTTCGCCACCATTAAGAAAAACGAGCGAGGCCAGTCAGGGTTATGGGGGTACTCGATCTCGGGTGACATACCAATCGTACTATTGCAAATCGCAGACTCAGCAAATATCGACCTTGTAAAACAGATGGTGCAGGCCCATACCTATTGGCGTTTAAAAGGATTAATGGTGGACCTCGTGATATGGAACGAAGATCATGGCGGATACCGGCAGGTTTTGCACAACCAGATTCAGAGCCTGGTCTCACCGGGTCTTTCCAGCGACATGAAAGAACACCCTGGTGGTATCTTTATCCGTTCGGCCGACCAGATCTCAAACGAGGACCGCATTCTTTTCCAAACGGTGGCTCATATTATTATATCAGACAGCCTTGGTACGCTGGAGGAACAGATCAACCGGAGAAGCAAACTTAAAAGTACTGTTCCCTATTTCAGCCCAACGAAATTTTACCCCTCGGCACTCACTGCGATACCTCCCGCGACTAACCTGCAGTTTTTCAACGGCACGGGTGGTTTTTCGGCAGATGGAAAAGAATATGTAATCACCACAAATCCTCAGCAGGCTACGCCTGCACCATGGATCAATGTGCTGGCCAATCCTGGGTTTGGCACCGTTGTTTCTGAGGCTGGCCAGTCTTACACCTGGGTTGAAAATGCACACTCTCTACGCCTCACCCCATGGAATAATGATCCTATCGGGGATTTGAAAGGGGAAGCTTTTTACCTGCGGGATGAGGAAAGTGGCAGATTTTGGTCTCCGTCCCCCTTACCAAGCCGCGGGCACTCGCCTTATATCACAAGGCATGGATTCGGTTACAGCATTTTCCAGCATAGTGAAGACGGAATTGTTTCCGAGATGAAAATGTTTGTGGATATCGAGGCGCCGGTTAAGTTTATTGTGATAAAAGTGCGCAACAGTTCTAACCGGGCCCGGAAGATCTCGGCCACTGGTTATGTGGAGTGGGTGCTCGGCGACCTTCGGGCTAAATCGATGATGCATACCATTACCGAGGTGGACGTGAGAAGTGGAACGATCCTCGCAAGAAATGCCTACAGTACCAGTTTTGCAGGTAGGGTAGCCTTTTTTGATGCTGATGATATGAACCGGAATTTTACCGCCGACCGTTCGGAATTTATTGGCCGCAATGGCACCATGGCAAATCCTGATGGCATGAATCGCTCCAGGCTGTCCGGGAAATCGGGAGCCGCTTTGGATCCTTGTGCTGCTATCCAGGTGGTGGTAGAACTTGCAGAGGACCAGGAAAAAGAGATCATCTTCAGGTTGGGTGCCGGGGTCAACATGGAGGATGCCTTAAATATCAACCGGAAATTTGAAGGAACCAATGCAGCACAGGCGGCGCTTGCGCGGGTAATCGAGTATTGGGAAAAGACCCTGTCGGCGGTGCAGGTACAGACTCCGGATCCCGCTATAAATATCCTCGCCAATGGCTGGCTGAATTACCAGACGTTAGCCTGCAGGGTTTGGGCCAGGAGCGGCTTCTACCAGTCGGGGGGTGCATTTGGCTTCAGGGACCAGTTGCAGGATGTACTCTCGTTGGTTCACACAGAACCGGACCTGTTAAAAAAACAACTCCTATTGTGTGCTTCCCGCCAGTTTAAAGAGGGAGATGTACAACACTGGTGGCACCCACCTGCCGGCAGAGGTGTGAGAACAACCTGTTCCGACGATTACCTGTGGCTCCCTTTTGCACTGTGCAGGTATATCACCGTTACTGCAGACCTGGATATGCTGGACGAAATGATACCATTCCTGGAGGGAAGGTTGCTGAACGTGGGAGAAGAATCCTACTTTGATCTGCCGGTAAAATCTGATACGAAAGCAACTTTGTATGAACATTGCGTAAAAGCTATTGAACATGCATTGGTGTTCGGTGAGCACGGCTTGCCCCTCATCGGTTCCGGCGACTGGAATGATGGTATGGACAAGGTGGGGCACCATGGTAAGGGAGAAAGTGTATGGCTGGCGTTCTTCCTGTATGATATCCTGATGCGCTTCCAGGCCATCGCCATCATCAAAAAAGACCTGGGTTTTGTGGAGAAGTGTTCGCAGTCAGCCAAACAGCTGAAAGCAAATATTCAAAAGAATGGGTGGGATGGTGCCTGGTACCGTCGTGCTTATTTTGATGATGGAACACCATTAGGATCTAAGGAAAATGAAGAGTGTAAGATCGACAGCATCGCCCAAAGCTGGTCCGTGTTATCCGGTGCGGGTGATAATGATAGGACAATGATGGCTATGAGATCTGCTGATGAACACCTTGTTCGGAAGGAGGATGGAATGATCCAGTTGTTCAATCCCCCTTTTGATAAATCCGCACTCAACCCAGGTTATATAAAGGGTTATGTACCGGGTGTGCGGGAAAATGGTGGACAATACACCCATGCGGCCATCTGGCTGGTTATGGCATTTGCAGCCATCAATGATAAAAAAAGGACCTGGGAATTGTTGCAGATGATCAACCCCTTAAACCGTGGTAATACCCCGGAAAAAGTTGCTATTTATAAAGCAGAACCTTATGTGATCGCCGCCGATGTTTATGCAGAACCCATGCAGAAAGGCCGGGGTGGCTGGACATGGTATACCGGCTCTGCGGGTTGGATGTACCAACTAGTTTTAGAATCATTTCTTGGACTAAAAAAAGAAGGTGATGCCATTCGTTTTTCACCTTGCCTCCCGGTTGAATGGCCTTCTATTAAAATAAAATACCGTTACAACAACCAGCTGTATGATTTTGAGATCCTGCAGGAAAACGGTGCGGATGAAACGGTACTGAAACTATTGGTAAATGGGGTGCCGCAGAAAGGGCTTACTTATTTGTTGGAAGAGCAAGAAGTTATAGAAGCCCATATAAATGCCTGACAGGTAATATCGGAAAATTATATAAATTACAAACTGGTTTAAGGGGCCTTAAACCAGTTTTTTTTAACCTTTTGATACGATGTTAGATTGCCAGAAACACTTGTTCAGCCTTGAACCCGGTATGCACTATTTAAATTGTGCTTATATGTCCCCCCTGCCCAAAGCCGCGGAAGAAGCAGGTATACAGGCAATGCTCAGGAAAAGAAACCCGTTCAAGCTGCTACCCGGCCACTATTTTGAAGATGCCGATGACATTCGCGGGCTATTTGGGCAACTGGTGAATACCGGCAGGGAACGCATTGCACTTGTGCCTTCCGTATCCTATGCGATGGGAATTGTAACCAGGAATATTAAACCCGCCGCAAGTAAAAAAATTATTACTGTATATGAGGAATTCCCGAGTGACGTTTATGCCTTGCAGAGGATCAGCCTGGAGCAGGGCATGGAAATAATTACAGTTAAGCCGCCGTCCGAAAATGTGGAACGGGGCAAAAAGTGGAATGAAAGGATCCTGGATGCGATCGACAGTAATACCGCGCTCATAAATTTATCGTCTGTTCACTGGGCTGATGGAACCATCTTTGACATGGAAGCTATTGGTAAAAGGGCAAAGGAGGTAGGATCATTGTTTGTTGTGGATGGGACACAATCCGTTGGAGCCGTGCCATTTGATGTTAAAAAATTCAATGTAGATCTTTTAATTTGTGCAGGATACAAATGGTTATTGGGGCCTTATGCTACAGGGCTGGCTTACCTGGGTGAATATTTTGACGAGGGTGTGCCGATTGAAGAAAGCTGGCTGAACAGGGTCGGCAGCGAAAACTTCCGAACCTTATCTGATTATGAAAACGTTGCAGTTTATAAACCGGCAGCATCCCGGTACAACATGGGAGAATATAGTAACTTCATAAACCTCCCTATGCTGAAAGCGTCCCTTTCACAGGTGTTGGATTGGACACCTGTTGCAATTAGTTCCTACTGCAGATCCTTAACCGCACCGCTGATCAGGACCTTATTGGAACATGGTTACTGGCTGGAAGAGGAAACTTACCGGTCTGGTCATCTCTTTGGCTGCAGACTGCCTGCAGGGCATTCGTTGCAGAAAGTGCAGGCTACCCTCCGGGAAAAGAATGTGCATGTTTCTTTCCGGGGTGATGTGATCCGGATCTCTCCGCATTTGTATAACGATGCGGCGGATGTGGAACAACTTGCCGCTGCATTACGGGCAAATTAACCAGTGTTAATAGTTTTACATTTACAGCTACAATTCGCAGCTTTTATCATAAATAGCTTTAATTTTCGTTCATAATTGTTGTTTACGTGTTATGAGTAGAATTTTTACGGCGTTTTTGATCGTCCTTACCTGCAACCTGCTGTTCTCCTGCGTAGCCAGTAAAAATTACTCACCCGCCAAAAAATTCCCCCAGGCTGAGTTGCGGGAAGATTACTCCGTGCTAAGGAAGATCCTGGAAACTAAACACCCGTCTCTTTACTGGTATACATCCCGCGATAGTATGAACTGGTTTTTCGACAAATATTACCAGTCAATTCCTGATAGCATGACCGAGCAGCAGTTTGCCTGGCATATTTTAGCTCCGCTCGTAGATAAAATACATTGCGGTCATACCAGTGTAGGAAGCAGTAGGGCATACCAACGCTGGGCTAAAGGAAGGCGGCTTCCGTCTTTTCCTCTTTATTTTAAAGTGTGGAATGATACCATGTCGGTTACCAGTAACCTGAATCGAAACGACAGCATTTTCAGGAAGGGTGTATTGGTCACTTCCGTGAACGGGGTAACCAACCAAAAACAAATAAACAAAATGTTCGACTACCTGCCGGAAGACGGGCACGCCAATAATGTAAATTATATCCGGCTTAGCGCCAACTTTCCCTATTACCACCGGAACATTTATGGCCTTAGCAAAAAATACCGGGTGTCTTACCTGGATTCTTCCGGCCAGGAAAAAACTGCGGAGGTGCCCCTTTTCACCCCTAAAAAAGATTCCACCAAAAAAGACAGCGGCTTTAAGCGACCCAGGCCCAAAAAGCCGGATCTGCCGAAGGTAAGTTCGAGGGAGGCTTATCGGTCCCTGTCGACCGATAGCGCCGGGCAAACCGCCACCCTGACCTTAAACACTTTTAACAATGGCCATCTCAGGCCTTTTTTCCGGAGAACATTCCGCACTTTGCAGCAGAGAGAGATCAAAAACCTTGTGATCGATGTGCGTAGCAATGGTGGTGGCAAGGTTTGGGCCTCTACCTTGCTCACAAAATATATTTCCAGGTCTCCTTTCAAGGTAGCAGATTCTGCTTTTGCTGTAGCAAAAGGGTTGGGCAGGTGCAGTCGTTATATTCAATGGGGATGGCTAAATAGCGTAGAAATGTTTTTCATAAGCCGCAAAAGAAAAGATGGCCTTTATCATATCCGGATGATGGAGAAAAAGACCTATGATCCTAAAAAAAGAAATCATTTTGACGGGAAAGTATATGTTCTCACCAATGGCCCTACTTTTTCTGCTTCCGCATTATTTTGTAATGCTGTAAAAGGACAGGAGGGTGTGGTGCTGCTGGGTGAAGAAACCGGGGGCGGCTGGCATGGCAACAGTGGGATCATGATCCCCGACATTAAACTTCCCCACACAAAAAGCACGGTAAGGCTTCCATTATATCGAATTGTGCAATTCAATCACGTACCTAAGACAGGTTCCGGTATTCCCCCGGATATTTATGTAGGAACTAATTATGATGCCCTGCTAAAAGGCATCGATTACAAAATGAAGGTTGTAAAAGACATCATCAATAATTGAATGGAAATAAACTAGCTTATGTAATGCCCGTACTGCCTTAATTTGTTATATCAAAATGGTCAGCATCCTTCCAGAAAGGAAATTTTGATCGAACCATTTCGAGGTGTTCTTTCTGAAGGACAATGGTGAAAATATCTTCTTCATCCGCCATATGGTAAAGTACTTCGCCCAATGGATCGATCACCATCGTATTACCACTGTGGTAAATGTCATTCCCATCCTTTCCTACCCTGTTCACACCAATTACATAACATTGGTTTTCGATCGCCCTGGCACAAAGCAGTGTTTTCCAGGCATGGCTACGTCGTTCGGGCCAGTTGGCCACATATATAAGCAGGTCATACTCGGGTATGTTGGGTTTTGGCTCATCGCCTGGTAATATTGCTGCATTGTTTTGTTGCCTGGCCCATACCGGAAAACGAAGATCGTAGCAGACCTGTAAATTTATTTTCCACCCTTTTACGGAGGCGATCAGTCGTTTTGTTCCGGCAGTGTAATGCTGGTCTTCGCCGGCAAAACTAAAACGGTGGCGTTTATCATAACAACCAAAATGGCCATTTGGCAACATCCAGATAAGGCGATTATAAAATTTTTTATCTTCTTCGATAATGCTACTTCCAGTGATGATCACCCCGTGTTTGGCCGCCATTTCTTTCATCCATTTCACGGTGTCCCCATCCATCAACTCTGCAAGTTCAGCCGGGTTCATACTAAAGCCGGTACTGAACATCTCAGGAAGAACGATTATCTCCGTTCGTTCCTGCAGGTTACGGAATTTATCCTCCAGCATCCGGAAATTGGCCTCCTTATTTTCCCAGTGAAGGTCAGTTTGAATGGTGGTGATGGTCAGTGTGCTCATAGTTTGCTGATTGAAATAAAGATAAATATATAACTAAAACTATATGCCAGCTATTTATTCCTCTTTCCGTTTCACAACCAGGTACCAGTCATTTTCCAGGGGGAGGTAGCCAACATCGTAACAGAAAAAATAAGTGCTGCCCTTTTTATTCGTGTAAAGATGTGTTATGTACTTGAACTGAAAACCTTTTTGCATCAGTTTATCGCGGGTTACCTTCGCCATTTCTTCCCCCACGGGGAAAATGCCTTCTAAAATCCGGCGGTTTTTTGCGAGTGCATTATTGATATTCCTTACGAAGTTACTGCTCCCCGATTTCAATTGGTTATTATAACTGTTCCTGCAATAGTCATCACAGAATTTTTTATCTGTGCGGCCTTTTACCGGCTTGCTGCAACTAAGACATAACCTGGGTTCGGATTGGGTAGTCATAAAGTTAGTTTGATTGATAATAAAAGATACTCCATTTATTTAATAAGTACAAGCGTTTACAAACGGCTATATCCGTCTATAACCGAATAAAATACGGATAAGGGTTATCAGCAGTTGTTCCTTTGTGTTGTTGATGAGACGAAAATGTACATCATCAAAACAAACATCTTTAACCGCCCGACGGATAACGAAGGGCACAAATTTTACAGCTATGTTCGCATTAAAAAACAAGGTTCAACTGATTGGAAATTTAGGTAACGCACCGGAAGTACGCAATACAGATCGCGGAAAAAAGCTTGTACGTTTTTCAGTTGCCACGAATGAAACCTACCGGAATGCAAAAGGAGAAAAGGTAACAGAAACGCAGTGGCACAACCTTTTTGCCTGGGGAGCCATTGCGGATGTCGCAGAAAAATTCCTGGCAAAAGGAACCGAAGTATGTGTAGAAGGAAAACTGGTAAACCGGAACTACACAGACAAGGAAGGCAATAAAAAATACATTACCGAGATCCAGGTGAATGAATTGCTGATGCTGGGTAAGCCTGCCGCATGAGTTTCCTCCAGCCAGATTTCGAATATTTAAAAATCGGAGATCGAATGTAACCCAGGAGTTGCTATTCCTTCTGGCATCCGGGATTACATTCGATATCCTGTTTAACAAAAAAATTATCCCGTGATGACAAATATCGAACTACAGCAAGGCATTAAATCTTTTGCCTTAAAGTTGATAAGATTAGGGGAAAAGTATTTCTGCTGAGGATATAGATCGTGTTTTGATCCGCCAGTTGATTTGGTCCGCCACATCGGTAGCTGCTAATTACCGTTCTGCCCTAAAAGCAAAATGGAAATGCGATTTTTCCTACAAGCTAAATATTTCTTGAGGAAGAAGCTGATGAGTCCTATTTTTGGCTTGAATTGATAGCGGAACCCGCTTTTATCAGGCAGGATAAGGTTCAACTACTAATTAAGGAATCCAGTGAACTAACCGCGATATTTACAGACAAGGGAAGAACTGCCAAAAACAAATTGAATAACGGAGGGAAGCCGTGGGGTGCAATGCAACATGTCCCGTAGAACCACCTTCCATATTCTACATTCGTACATTCGAAATTATTATAAAATGCTTTCTATTGAGAGAAATGAAGTATTCGATCTCGCCTTTGGATTTGTAACAGAAACCAGTGAAAACATTTTTCTTACGGGAAAAGCGGGTACAGGCAAGACGACATTTTTAAAATACCTGAAAGAACACTGTGCAAAAAACATCGTTGTGGCTGCTCCCACAGGTGTAGCGGCTATCAATGCCGGAGGAGTAACCCTGCATAGCCTTTTCCAACTGCCCTTTTTTCCTTTTCTGCCAACAAAGCAGAACAAGGATGAATTACTTGGGAAGATGAAGTTTAATAAACAGCGCCAGCTGCTGCTTCGAAAAATGGAACTATTGGTTATAGATGAGATCAGCATGGTTCGGGCAGATGTAATGGATGCCATAGACACGATCCTGAGGTCGGTAAGAAGAAACCACGCTACCCCCTTTGGTGGTGTACAATTATTATGCATTGGCGATCTATACCAGTTACCGCCGGTTGCTCAACGCCACGAATGGCAGGTTCTGCAGGAATATTATGCATCCCCTTTTTTCTTTGACAGCCTGGTGATCCACGAACAAATGCCGTTGCTGATCGAACTGGATAAGATCTTTCGCCAAAAACAGGACTCTTTTGTGAGGCTACTGAACAAAGTCCGGAATAATGCAATGGATGAAGATGATTACGTGGACCTGCATACGCGGTATTCGCCGGGTTACCGGCCTGCTTTTGATGATAAATACATTACGCTCACCTCCCATAATAACCAGGCAGATGGTATCAACACCCGTGAATTGGAAAAATTATTTGGCCAGGTGTTTACCTATAAGGCTGAAGTGTCAGATGATTTTCCACCACACATGTTTCCGGCCGACGCAGACCTGTTGCTCAAAGAGGGCGCGCAGGTCATGTTTCTGAAAAATGATAATATTCAAAAACGGTATTTTAATGGTAAGATAGGAACGATCAAATACCTGGAGAAGGATAATATCATTGTGGAAGCAGATGGGTTTGAGATCAATGTTGGTAAGGAAACCTGGGAGAACACCCGGTACACATTGAATAAAGCGGACGGCAAGCTGGAACAGGAAACGCTCGGTACTTTCACGCAGTTTCCCCTGCGACTCGCCTGGGCCATAACGATCCACAAAAGCCAAGGCCTCACGTTCGATAAAGTGATGATTGATGCAGGTGCTGCATTTAGCAGCGGGCAGGTTTATGTGGCGTTGAGTCGCTGCACCAGCCTTGACGGTATTGTATTGTTGTCCAAAATCCCTGCCTCCGCTATTTATAGCAATGATCATGTTATCAAAGGCCAGCAGGCACTCACCCATCGGGGGTCTTTGGCAGAAAGATTTGTGGGAGCCCGACAGGTCTTCACCCAACAATTGCTGGAAAGTATTTTTTCCTTTAACGAAATAAGTCTGGGCTTTTCTCATTTGTTATACCAGGTAAAGGCTCACAGTGAAAATTTTAACCAGTCGGGTATGGATTGGCTGTTGGATATTGAACAGCTGTTCCGGGCCGATAAAGCAGTCGGAATAAAATTCATCGGGCATATTACCCTGATGATGAAAGACGAGGCCGTGATAGAGAAAAACAGCAACTTACAAAAAAGAATAAGTGATGCAGCAGGGCATTTTGAAAAGAAATTAGAAGTGTTATTAGCTGCATTAAAAAACCAGCCCCTCGTAACAGAACATAAAGACGCCGCCAATCTTGTAAACGAAGCGCTCCTTGAAACCGCCTTCGCTGTTCACGTGGCCCATTACTATATTCAATATTGTAAAGCGCCCTTTGAAATAGCTTCCTTTTTAAAACACAAATTAAATTTTGTGCAACCGAGGTTCAACATTAGTGCATATGCAAGTGGAAAAAAACAGGAATTGAGCAATACGCCTCATGCGGAATTATTTGAAACGCTGAAGAGGTGGAGGGATATGGCCTGTGAAGAATCTGGTTTACCAATTTATATGATTGCCAATCTTCAAAGCCTGAAAGACCTGGTTACTTACCTGCCCTTAAATAAAAAAGACCTTCTTAAAATATCCGGGTTTGGAAAAGCAAAGGCCGACAAATATGGTGACGACATCCTGGAAGTAATTGAAACCTACTGCCGCAGCAACAATATCCCTTCAAATATAGATGCCGTGCTACCAAACCCCAAAAAAGAAGCAAAGGCCAAACCTGCAACTGCGCCTAGGCCGGATTCCAAACTGGTTTCATTTGAGTTATTCCGTTCGGGTAAATCAGTCCCGGAAATAGCACTTGAAAGGAGTTATGCCATCACCACTATTGAAGGACACCTGACTTATTACATTGAAACAGGTGAACTGAATGTTGGAGACGTGGTGGATGAAAAAGTTCAGTCAGAAGTAATGCAGGTTATTAAAGAAAATGAAAGTGCAACCCTCCAGCAATTAAAAGATTTACTGCCAACAGCCGGTTACAGCCAGATCAAAATGATATTGGCTGCTCAAAAGTTTGCGGCGCTGCAATCTTGAATGGTATTACCTGCCAAAATCGTCCTGTATCCTGATGATGTCCTGTTCGTCACTTGGATTCTCCGCATCAGTGTGTTGCCAAATCTCCGCCACAATCCCCCATTGATCAAGACCAACCAGACGGTGACGCTCGCCCTGCCTGAGTTCCACGACATCTCCCTTTGATAACAATATTTCTTCTTTTTCAAAATCATTATCACTTTTCACAACCGCCGATTTGCCGGAGATCAACTTCCAGATCTCTGCCCGCCGGTGGTGGTATTGCCAGCTCAGTTTTTTTCCCGGTTCTACCAACAAAATTTTAGGGCTAAGTTTACCCAAAATGGAAAGTTTATCTACGGAATGGTCAGGAAAAAATCGTTTGATAAATTCCGCTGCATCTTCTTCCTCGATAACAAAAAATCCGCCCCACGGACGACTGTCATCCTTATAACGGATACGCACAAACGAGGAAATATGCTTTGCTACTTCTTCGAAGACTTTTTGCTTCTGTTCTTCTTTTCCAAAAACCTGGTTCATAACTTATCCTCCTGTTATTTTTTTTATTTACCTGCCCATGTAGAGCATTAATATTTGAACGTCACTTGGATTTACCCCCGATATTCTGGATGCCTGCCCGAGTGTCCGCGGTTGGATTTTACCGAATTTTTGCCGCGCTTCGTTACTCAGCGACACCAACTTATCGTAATTAAAATTATCTGGAATCATGAGGTTCTCCAATTGGCTCATTTTTGCAACGAGTTCTTTCTCTTTATCGATATAAGTTTCATACTTAATCTGGATCTCTGCCTCTTCCAGTACTTCCTTGTCATAACCAGCCAACAGGTTTTTCAGGGAAGGAATGGCGTCGGCCATTTCAGATATATCAATACCTGGACGTAGCAATAGCTGGGCCGCTTTTTGCCTGAATACTAACGGTGACGAATAAATGCTATTTAAGAAAAATTCGCATTCGGCAGGTTCTATACTTACCTGGCCGAGTATTGTTTTAACTGCTTCTACTTTTTCTTTTTTCTCTACCACTTTATCCATTCTTTGCTGGCTGGCTAGTCCCAGCTTATAGCTTATCTCCGTAAGGCGGAAGTCTGCATTATCCTGGCGAAGCAAAGTCCTGAATTCAGCCCTACTCGTAAACATCCGGTAGGGTTCTTCTGTGCCTTTATTAACAAGGTCGTCAATAAGGACCCCTATATATGCTTCGCTCCTTTTTAATACCAGCGTTTCCTGCCGGTTGCTCACCTGGTGTGCGTTAATTCCGGCCATCAATCCCTGGCAAGCTGCTTCTTCATAACCGGTTGTCCCATTGACCTGGCCGGCAAAAAAAAGGTTTTTAATTTTTTTTGTCTCAAGACTGTGTTTCAGCTGGGTTGGGGGGAAAAAATCGTACTCTATTGCATATCCCGGGCGGAACATCTTGCAATCCTCAAATCCGGGCACTTCCCGCAGCGCCTTCAACTGGACCTCTTCCGGCAGGGAGGTCGAAAAACCGTTCACGTATATTTCAATGGTGTTCGATCCTTCCGGTTCCACAAAAAGCTGGTGACGATCCCTTTCGGCAAACCTGTTTATTTTATCTTCTATACTAGGACAGTAGCGTGGGCCTGTTCCCTGGATCCTCCCCTGGAACATCGGGCTGTTCTCAAACCCGGTTTTCAATAAATCATGCACAGCCTGGTTCGTGTAAGTGATCCAACAGCTTTTTTGATCACCAGGTTTTAACCTCGGCTTTTCAACGAAACTGAATCCCACAATATCTTCATCTCCTTTTTGTTCCTCCATCTTACTGTAGTCCAAACTCCGCCCATCTATTCTCGGGGGAGTTCCTGTTTTCAGCCTCGCACTCTCAAACCCAAGGTTAACGAGTTGCTCTGTAATACCTTTAGATGCTTTTTCCGCAACTCTTCCGCCTCCGAAATTCTTTTCTCCTATATGTATGACTCCATTGAGGAACGTTCCATTGGTAAGCACCACTGCCTGGGCCTTTATCTCGTGGCCCAATCCGGTGACAACCCCCTTTACTGTTCCATCTTCCACCAGTAAATTCTGAACCATGTCCTGGTAAAAATCCACATTTGGTGTTTGCTCGAGCATCTCCCTCCAGGTTGCGGCGAATAACATACGGTCGCTTTGAACCCTGGGACTCCACATTGCAGGTCCTTTTGAGCGGTTCAGCATGCGAAATTGGATCATACTCCTATTTGTCACGATACCACTGTATCCTCCCATTGCGTCTATTTCACGTACGATCTGTCCTTTTGCAATTCCGCCCATCGCAGGATTACAACTCATCTGGGCAATCGTCTGCATATTCATAGTCACCAGTAATACCTTACTTCCCATATTAGCGGCGGCTGCGGCGGCCTCACACCCGGCATGGCCGGCCCCCACGACTATCACATCATATTTATTAAACATTGGGCAAAGGTAATAAACCTGCCTTTTAGGTAAAACCGCAGCATTTAAAAGCTTAATGCTCCACGTGGAACATCTGACTAATTGCACAATTCCCTGTTCCACGTGAAACCTTCGGATAGCAGTACTGCGGAGAAACCGAATGGCTACCGTCTGGTCCCGGAATTTCAAAATGAAATTGTAACTGGGTGAGAGCTCATAAATGCTGGTTGTCAAGTCCTCTCACAGGAGAGGGATTTTCGAAGGTCATGGGTGCCCAAGGGGTGTAATTAAAAAAGGGATAAACTGTCGAAGACCATGACAGGCCGAGCAGAGTAAAACCTGATTTGGTATCACCAACTAAAGGGTTGATCCCTTCCAGCCGTTTCCTACGCTAATTTTAACTAAGGCGCACTAAGGGGCGGGTATATAAACGCTGGATTGGGTCCATAGGATTATAGTAAAAGGGCAAAAAGTAACGCCCAGGTAGGGGCGAAATCAGTGGAAAGGCTTTCTTTCTGGTATGAAAAGGTATAAACCTACTATTCAAAATACATAGCCAGGTACTCATCTTCCTTCTGGCGCATAAGGGCCTGTTGACTTTTTGTCTTATCCCGATATCCGCAAAGATGTAGTACGCCATGAAACATTACGCGGTGAATTTCAGACAGGATCGTCGTTTCAAATCGGCGGGCATTAACCCTAACAGTATCCACACTAATATATATTTCCCCGGAGATACAGTTGGCACCAGACTCAGACAAGTCAAATGTGATAATATCTGTAAAATAATCATGATGCAAAAAATCCTGGTTTATCTTAAGAAGATAAGAATCAGAACAAAAGATGAGAGCAAGTGTGCCAAGTGTTTTATTTTCCTTATGAAAAATAGTACCGATAAACAAGCGCAGTTTCGTACGCTTTGGTAATACAATTGGCTGAAGAACATTAAAACTGATTCCCATGTGATATTTCTAAAATCGAAATTAAACCCTTTTACAATAAACTACCTTTATTGAAGTAAAGTGTGTAAAAGCGACTATATGTTAAAAAGACTCTCAGAAATAAAAATAGGTAAAACAGTGGTTATCAGATCTTTCGAGAATGATGAAATTTTTTTAAAACTTATGGAAATGGGTTGTGTTCCCGGAGAAAATATAACAGTGGACCAAATCGCTCCCTTTCGGGATCCAATTTCGATATCAGTTGCGGGTTATCAACTAAGCCTGAGACTAAATGAAGCGGATCATATCATAGTGGAGGAATTATAATATATTATATTTAATATAAATATGAAAGTTGCACTGTATTTTGGGTCTTTTAATCCGGTACATCATGGACACCTTATAATAGCCAATCATATCCTCAACACCGGAATCGTGGATGAAGTATGGTTGGTCGTGTCTCCCCAGAATCCTTTTAAAACTTCTTCCGTGTTGCTGAATGAAAATCACCGGTTACACCTTGTTCAATTAGCAATAGAAGGAGAACCTAAACTACGGGGAAGCAATATAGAATTCAAATTACCGAAACCATCTTATACTGTGAATACCCTCTCCTACCTGGGGGAGAAATACCCATCCCATCAATTCACTATCCTGTTGGGTAGCGATGGTTTCCAGAATATCAATAAATGGCATAATGCAGACGTAATATTAAAAAACTATCCGCTGCTGGTTTATAAGAGACCAGGTTTTGAGGTAAGCGAAACCTTCGGCGCAAATGTGCAAATCCTGGAAGCACCCTTACTGCAAATTTCGAGTACCCATATACGTAAGTTAATAAAAGAAGGTAAATCTATCAGGTATCTCGTACCAGCTATAGTGGCAGAGGAGATAGCAAAGCAATACTATTATAAATCAGCTTTAGAAAATCCAACCAACCAATAGGCAGAAAACAACAATTAAAGGAGCATGGATGCGGGTAAACTTTAATGCACAGAATGTAAGGATAATTATTCCCACACTAATCAGCAATTCGGTATCGATGTTATGAACAGGTAAACTTTTTAAAAGATATAAAGCCCCCGCCCACATAACACCCACTACCACGGCATTTATACCCTCCAATGCACGAAAAACTACCACGTATTTTTTAAGGTGTTGCCAGACCGGGAAAAAGAACAGGATCAGCAGGGCACTTGGCAGAAAAATGGCGACAGTAGCAATGACACAACCGAGTAATTGCTGGGTATACCCCTCTTCCTCCATTGCCATACCACCTGTGAAAGTGGCTACAGAAAATACCGGCCCGGGAATGGCACGAACCATTCCATAACCGGTGAGTAAATCTGAGCGTTCAATTTTAATTGCGTTAGGGTTTCGCTCGATAACCGCAGGAGATTGCTGCCTGGCCACATATTGGTCCAGCATCAGGGGCAACAGCACATCACTCCCGCCAAACACAATACTTCCGAAACGATAGAAGTTCTCAAAAAGGTTATACGCCTTACGGTTCTCCCATTCCTGCTTACGCGCAGTTTCACTGAGGATACCCGCAACAAGGAATATGAAGACAAACAACCAGATATTGGTCCAGCGAATATGCCTTGGTTGAATATGCTCTTTTTTTGGGATACGGGTGCTGCTAATGTTAGTAACAAGCCCGCCAGCTAAGATTAGCAAGGGAAAAACCCAGGGTGTTTTAAACAACAAAAATGTAGCGATCATAGATACCAGCATTATCACCTGCGTGATGAGATTGGTAACAGAAACGCTAAATGCCTTTACGGCAGCATAAATTAAAAAACCGATAGCCATGGGCGCCAGGAATCTGAAGATGCCTGAGGTCAGGTTTTTTGCTGGAAAAACAGTGAGCAAAAATGAAAACGATCCCATAAGAATGCAGGCAGGCAGTAACCATATCACCAGGGTTATAACCGCCAAAGGAGCTCCGCCTCTTTTATAACCGATCAGTATAAGTACCTGGGTGCTGGAGGCCCCGGGTAACATCTGGCAAAAAGAATTGTATTCCATTAATTCCTTTTCGGTGACATACTCCCGCTTCTGAACAAAGTTTTTTAACATCATACCTAGATGGCCCTGTGGGCCGCCGAACGCTGTTACGCTATACCACATAACGGCTTTCAAAAAAGGTATATGTCTGATAAGAGTCAATGATAAAATAAAACCACCCTGTTAGAGAGTGGTTAAGTCTAAAATCGTCGGTTATTTTTTAAGGCCAATTTCTACCAGGCGTTCATTAAGATACTCTCCTGCCGTGGCTACATCGTAAGCTAAAGGATGACTATCATTTACACAATTGGAAAGGCATTCCAAACTCATACTGCTCTTTGGGTGAAGGAAAAAAGGAATAGAAAACCGGCTGGTATGCCAGAATTCTTTTTTTGGGTTTACAACCCTGTGGGTAGTACTGCGCAACTTATTATTGGTTAGTCGCTGCAACATATCCCCAACATTCACCACTATCTGATCAGGCAATGACGTAACTGGTACCCACTCATCTTGTTTGGTTAAAATTTCCAACCCGTCCGCAGAAGCGCCTACGAGCAGGGTTATTAAATTTATATCCTCGTGCTGTTCGGCCCGTATTGCACTTTTGGGCGTTTCCGTTATCGGGGGATAATGAATCGCCCGAAGAATGGAATTGCCATTATATACATACTGGTCAAAATAACCCTCATCAAGACCAAGGTACAAAGCAATGGCCTGTAATAAAGCCGTACCGGATCTTTCAAATGCACGATATGCGTCATCAAATGTTGCATTGAAAGCAGCCACCTGTTCCACCCTTACATTTTCAGGGTAAAATTCATCTTTGTAATGGTCCCTGGCTACCTGCCCGTATTGAAAAAATTCTTTTAAGTCAGGTGCATCGCTACCTTTGGCATGTTCCTTTCCAAAGCTGGTATAACCCCGTTGCCCGGCAAGCCCTTTTATCTCATACTTTTTTTTCTTATCAAGCGGCAGGGAAAAAAACTCCTGCACATATTTGTAAAGATCTTCGATGAGGTCATCGGGAATTCCGTGATTTTTTACAGCCACAAAACCTACTTCTTCATAAGCTTTGCCTAAATCCTGCACGAAGGATTTTTTCTTTCCAGGCTCACCACTTAAAAAATCAGCAAGGTCTACTGTTGGAATGGACATAATAAAATCAAATTATTGTTCTGGAAGGTTGAAGCCGGAAAATTAATATTTATAATCCATACCGGGCACTAATTTCAAGCATCCTGTCGATCGGTTTTTTGGCAGCCAGCCTGATGTCTTCATCCATCGTTATCTCTGGTGTCTCGTATTGAAGACATAGGTATAATTTTTCCAATGTATTTAATTTCATATATGGGCAGTCGTTACACGCGCATGCATTATCAGGTGGGGCAGGTATGAAAGTCTTATGTGGAGCAGACTTTTGCATCTGGTGCAATATACCGGCCTCTGTTGCCACGATATACTCCATGCCGGGATCAGTCTGCGAAAACTTTAAAAGTCCCGTGGTGCTGCCTATATAGTCTGCAATGGCCAGTACAGGTTCTTCGCACTCGGGGTGAGCAATCAATTTAGCTTTTGGGTGCCTGATCTTTAATTTGGTAATCTTCTCCAGGCTAAATATCTCATGTACCATACATGCGCCGTTCCACAACAACATGTTCCTTCCCGTTTGCTTATTGATATAGCCCCCGAGGTTTTTATCAGGGGCAAATATGATCTTTTGATCGTCGGGAAGGCTTTCCACAATTTTCTGCGCATTACTGCTTGTGCAAATGATGTCGCTCAATGCTTTGATACCCGCACTGCAATTGATATAGCTGATCACCATGTGATCCGGGTGTTTATCCCTAAATGCCTTGAAAAGTGGAGGGGGTGCAGAATCGCTAAGCGAACAACCTGCTTTGAGATCGGGCAACAATACTTTTTTTCCCGGATTAAGGATCTTGGCAGTTTCTGCCATAAAATGCACTCCCGCAAATACAATGATATCTGCGTCAGTGGTGGCTGCATTTTGTGCAAGCCCCAGGCTGTCGCCAATATAATCAGCCACATCCTGGATATCCGGTTCCTGGTAATAGTGTGCAAGGATCACTGCATTTTTTTCTTTTTTCAGTTTTTCAATTTCTGTAAATAGATCCAGAACCGGGTCCAACTCGATATCGAGGAAGCCTTTTTCTTCGACAGACTTTTTAATTGTTTCACTGTGTATATCTACCATAATATGTATTAATACTATTTATTTATATAAACCTTATTACTATTAGGGCTGTTAATATGTGGGTATCAAAATATTTTGAAGTATTGCAAAATTAAAACTTTTGCTTTATCCACCTCCATACACAGCCTATTAACATTTACTATTAAACATATACCAGGCTTACAACTTAATAACACCGAGGCTGTATCCATTTTTCCCCGTTTTAATTCACACCTGTTGGTAATAAAGGGCGGGGAGAATAAAAGGTCCCTTTTTTTTTAAATTTGTGTGAATTGTATCCGCATAAAATGATTAAAAAAGACTGTTTCCCCATCAGTGACCTAAAACCCTTCCAATTACCATCCAATTACCACCAGTCTTAAAATAAAAAAAGAGGGTTTGTACACATAAATTCCGGGTTTTAAACAATGGCTGTTGATAAGCCAAATCCACGGGGAAATCATCCCACACCCTGAAATTCTTTTCGTAAGGCTGCAATCAACCATTGGTCCGGATTGGGAGGCGTTATCCACATAGTTATTTTAACTGTTGATAATATATTTTCCCCTATTTTTGCCCTCCAAAAATAACCAATTTAACAGATGCAAATTATTCAGAGTATTCGTGAAAAAGGAGCTGCCATTACAGTAGCTGTAATCGTTTTATGCCTTATAGGTTTTGTGCTGATGGATGCCAAACAAGGAAACAGTAACCTATTCGGTTCCGGCTCTACCACCGTCGGGAAAGTGAACGGTGAGAGTATTGAAATGACAGAATTCAATAAAAAAATGTCCCTGGCCGAAACCCAGGAGGAACAACGCACCGGCCAGCGCCCCAGCGGATCTAGGAGCAACCAGATAAGGGAGCAGGTGTGGAACCAACTGGTAGCAGAAAAAATATTCCTGAAAGAAGCGGAAAAACTCGGAATCATTTTTACCGCTAAAGAATTATCTGCTATACTATTAAGTAACGATCAAAATAACCCATTCCTGCAGGAGCAGGGTTTAGTAGACCCGGCTACGGGGAGATTGGATGTGGCCAAAGCTCAGGAAGCGTTGAGAAATATCAAAAAATTTAAAGCAGAGCAGAAAGAAGCTGTCAACGTGCAGATCATTGATCCGCTGAAACTCACCACCACGGTAACTAAATATAGCGGACTGATCAGCGCAAGCGCTTATTATCCTTCATGGATGCAGGAAGCCGATAAAGCCGATGGCAAAAACTTCGCTATTATATCCTATGTATCGGTTCCTTACTCAGAAATCTCGGACAGCACTGTGAAAGTAACGGATGACGAAATTAAAAACTATGTGAGTAAGAACAAAGAACTTTTCAAACAGGAGGCAGGGCGAACAATTTCGTATGTTACTTTCAGCCAATTGGCCAACGTCGAAGACAGCGCTAAAGTAAAGGCACAGGTAGAAACACTGAAAGCCTCTTTTGCAGCTGACACCAATGCCAAGGCATTTGTAGCGCGTAATACTTCTCTCACCGAATTTGATGATACTTATTTGCCGAAATCGAAGATCCAGTCTTCCCAGGTTGATACGTTAGTGAAATACCCGGTGGGATCAGTGGTTGGTCCTTACGTAGATGGCGGTGCATATGTCCTGGCAAAAATGATCGGAACCAAGATGTTACCAGACAGTGTGGCTGCCCGGCATATATTAATACCAACCAGCAACCCGCAGACAGGGGCTCCTATTAATTCCGATTCGGCTGCCAAAAAAATAGCTGACAGTGTTTTCAATGCCATTAAAGCCGGTGCTGACTTTGCTGCCCTGGCTGCAAAATATTCTTCTGACGGCAGTAAGGATAAAGGCGGCGACCTTGGAAGTTTTGCTTATGGGGCAATGGTACCTGAGTTCAATGACTATGCATTCAACAACCCCGTCGGGTCCCGGAATGTGGTAAGAACACAATATGGCTACCATGTAATTGAAGTAACGAAGATTGGCAATATGAGCCCCGCGTATAAAATTGCCTTCCTGGCAAAAGATATCACACCGAGTGATGCCACTATCAATAATGCAAGCCTGCAGGCAACAAAAGCATCTTCTGTAAAGGATGCAGCTGCTTTTGCTGATTACGCCAGAAAAAATGGATTACCACTTGTTCAATCACCGGCAGTAATAAAAGAGAATGATTTCAGCGTAGGCGCGCTTGAAGATGCACGCCAGCTGGTACGTTGGGCATTTGATGCTAAAAAAGGTGCTATCAGCGAACCATTCAGTATAGGTGACCAGTTTGTGGTTGCTACTGTAGACAAAATCATGGAAGAAGGTGTGCAGGACGTAACCACAGCAAGGAGTGGTGCTGAAGTAATTATCCGCAAAGAGAAAAAAGCCGAAATTATAAAAAAGAAATTAGGCGCTACACCAACTTTGGAAAGTGCAGCAGCAGCCTATGGCAAACAAGTATCCCTTGCAGGAACTGATTCCTCAATTACATTCAATTCACAGATCGTAACCGGGCTGGGCCTTGAATCTAACCTGATCGGTGCTTCGTTTAACAAAGCTTACCAGGCTAAACCATCTCCTCCATTTTCCGGGACTAACAGCGTTTTTGTGGTAAAGGTCAACAGCATTAGCAGCAAACCTGCAGATGCCCCAGAAGTAGCGGGCCAACAATCAACCAGCCGTTTAACCGCTCTCAGGAGCCAAACCAATAACTGGTACGAGGGGTTGAAAAAGATGTCTGAAATCAAAGACAACCGTAGCAAGATTTTCTAATATTTCCATAAAACGAAAGTTCAAAATGCCGGCGCTAACCATGAGCCCGGCATTTTTGTTTAGTTTTGCATTATGAATGAAACTTTTGTAAATAAAGTGGCAGAGAGTGGCATCGTCACCCTGAACCTTGAGGAATATTATCCAAAGGATCCGGTGGTGGTTTTTGATATGAAGGACTATCTTTTTATGGGTCTTATATTGAAGGAAAAGGATTTCAGGGAAGCTTTAAAATCTATGGACATTTCCGTTTTCCAGGATAAAAATGTAGCCCTTACCTGCACAGCGGATGCGGTTATTCCTATGTGGGCATATATGTTGGTTGCCAGTGCCCTTCAGCCTGTGGCCAGGGAAGTGATTTTTGGAAGTGAAGAATTTACGGTTCAGACATTGTTACTGAAAAATATTGCAACTATTCCGGTGGAGGAATACACAGACAAACGCATGGTAATAAAAGGTTGCGGGGAGTTGCCGGTTAAGGAAGCTGCCTATGTGGAAATCACGAAGTTACTCAGGCCTTACGCAAAAAGTATTATGTATGGGGAACCTTGCAGTACTGTCCCGGTATTTAAGAAACCTGTTTCCCGGGATTAAAACCAGCCTCTTCGTTTAAAAACAATAATCATCCATACCGGGATGATAAGCATGATTCCAACGGAAATAAAAAACCCCCATTGGTTATGTAATAATGGGATACGGTCAAAATTCATCCCGAAGATGCCCCCTATCACTGTGGCGGGTGCCAACAAACAGGTCACAATGGCCATGACTTTCATCACTTCATTTAATTTCAGGTTCACGTTGCTTAGATAAAGATCCTGCAGGTTCATCATCATGTCCCGGTAGTTTTCCGCAAGGTCATGTGCCTGCACAATATGATCGTATACGTCTTTAAAGTATTTTTCAGTGCGCTCTTCAATCAACTCACTTTCGCTCCTCAGAATTCCATTGACAAGTTCGCGGACTGGTGAGATACTTCTTTTGAGAACGATCATTTCTTTTCGAAGCTGGTTGATCCTGGCCAGGCTGCGGTTGTTCGGCTGACGAATGATGAGTTCTTCCAGCGCTTCTATCCGGTCTCCCAGCTTTTCCATTACCAGGTAATAATTATCCACAATCACATCGATCAGGGTGTAGTATAAAAAGTCTGAACCATTCTGTCGCAGCTTACTGCCATTTACTTTTAATTTGTCCCGAACGGGATCAAAAACATCCCTGCTCGCGTCTTCCTGGAAGCTAATCACAAAATTTTTACCGAGGATAATGCTTACCTGTTCTGTTTCTACCGCGGCATCCCGCTCATTAAAATACAGCATATTCAGAAGGCAAAACACAAGTCCGTTTAGTTCATCCATTTTTGGCCGCTGGCCAATGGATAATATATCTTCCGTGATCAGCTGGTGAATGCCGAAATGGTTGCATAGTTTTTCTACGTCATCTTTTCGAAGCCCATCTACATTTATCCAGGTGTTGGAATCGGAATGTAAAAAAGGATAACATTCATTTACATCTTTCAGTGAAAAACTTTCCACCTTATCTGCGCGATATTCAAAACTCATGATTTTGGTCTCCGCAGTCAGCTTTCGCTCCGGCATCACGGTCGGATTTACATGCAGCACTTTTTTCGTCCGCAGCAGGTCCAGTGGGTTGAGAATATATTCAAGGTAATTTTTTGGGGACATCGTTTTAGTTATTCAGGTAAATTTATTGTAAATAGCTCAGTGGCTAAAATAAAAAACAGCAACCACCCGGTCACTGCTTTTAATTCTTTTACCAAAAAGAACAGTATTAAAAAGCTGCACTCTTCGGGTACCGCGGAAAAGGAATTACATCACGTATATTGGTCATGCCCGTAACAAATAACACCAGCCGCTCAAACCCGAGTCCAAAGCCCGCATGCGGGCAGGACCCGAATCGACGGGTGTCCAGGAACCAATCCATTTCTTCTGCAGGGATATGCATCTCTTCCATTCGTTTGGTAAGTTTGTCGTACCGTTCCTCTCTCTGTGATCCACCAACAATTTCACCAATACCGGGGGCAAGTATATCCATTGCTGCTACGGTTTTACCATCATCATTCAACCGCATATAGAACGACTTGATATCTTTCGGATAGTCGGTTAATATTACCGGCTTTTTAAAATGTTTTTCTACCAGGTAACGTTCATGTTCACTTTGCAGATCGATCCCCCAGTCTTCTACCAGGTATTGAAATTTCTTTTTCTTATTGTGATTGCTTTCTTTTAATATCTCAATGGCCTGGGTGTAAGTGATTCTTTCAAAATCATTGTTCACTACGAAACCTAATTTCTCCATCAGGCCCATTTCACTTCGCTCAGCTTGTGGCCTGGATTTTTCTTCTTCTGCCAGCCGCTGTTCCAGGAAAAGAAGATCTTCTTTATTATTTTCCATAGCAAAACGGATAATGTATTTTATAAAATCCTCTGCCAGGTTCATATTGTCCTCCAGGTCTGCAAAAGCAACTTCCGGTTCAATCATCCAAAACTCTGCAAGGTGCCTGGTGGTATTACTGTTCTCGGCCCGGAATGTTGGTCCAAAAGTATAGATGTCGCTAAATGCCAGGGCCGCAAGCTCTCCTTCCAGTTGGCCGCTAACTGTAAGGTTAGTACTCCTTCCGAAAAAGTCTTCTTTGAAATTGATACTGCCATCATCATTTTTTGCAGCCGTCCCATCCAAAGGCAGCGTGGTAACCTGGAACATTTCCCCGGCCCCTTCCGCATCACTTCCTGTAATGATCGGGGTATGCATATAGACAAAACCACGCTGGTGAAAAAATTCATGCACAGCGAAAGCCAATGAATGCCGCACGCGAAAAATTGCTCCGAAAGTATTCGTCCTGAAACGGAGGTGCGCTATCTCGCGTAAAAATTCAAGGCTGTGTTTTTTCGGTTGAAGCGGGAATTTTTCTGCATCGCTGTCGCCCAGGATCTCAAGAGAATCAGCCTGTAGTTCTACCTTTTGCCCTTTTCCAAGTGACGGGACTACTGTACCGGTAGCTTTTATACACGCACCGGTAGTGATCCGTTTCAAGGTAGCATCCTCCAGTAACCCTAGGGAAACCATTACCTGTAAGTTATTATTCGTGCTGCCATCGTTGACTGCTATAAACTGGTTGTTCCTGAAAGTACGCACCCATCCCATTACTGTTGCTTCATACCCGGTCTCCTCCTTCTCCAGGAGCACCTTTATTTTTATTCGCCTATTAAACATAGAAAAAAAATTATGGGTGTAAAGATAGAGACAACCGCAGAGAATACCCGATGGGTGGTATTATTGTTATGGGCTAAGTAAGAAAAGCATTCCACACATCTTACGGGCAAAGTACGGGAAACATCAGTGAATACTACAGGATGTCTTTTATGTTTTTGGCAATATTTTCAGCGATTTTTTCAGTAGGCACATCATTTTCGTCGTTCCCAAAAGGGTCTTCAATTTCCTCGGCAATCAATTCAAGGCTGGCTAGTACGTAAAATATAAAAGCCACCACCGGTACCACATAATAACCCATGCTGAATACATAGCCAAACGGAAGTGTCATCACATAGATAAATATGAACTTTTTGATGAACACGCTGTAGGAGTAAGGAATGGGCGTGTTTTTTATTCGCTCGCAGCCTCCACAGATATCCGTAAACGACTGTAATTCCGCATTTAAAAAAATGAGCTGCTCGCCAGAGATCTTTCCCTCCTGGTGCAGGTAGTGCACATGTTTATAAAGCAGCATGGATAATTGGTTAGGAACATGTTTGTCCGTGTCAATATTTTGAAATAACTCCTTATGCTCACCATCATCAAACAACGCTACCCGGGTTTTTTCTCTCCGCAGGTGCAGGTGAAGCGCTTGTGCATAGGCAGGAATAACTTTCCTGAAAAAAATTCGCTGACCTTTTTCTCCCTCACCCAAAATCACAGAAAGTTTCAGCGCCAGGTTACGGCTGTTATTAGTGAGAGCTCCCCATAATTTTCTGCCTTCCCACCAGCGGTCATATGCAGTATTGGTTCTAAAAACAAGCAACATAGAAATTGCAAAACCCAGCAGGCTATGCATCATCGGGATATTTTTCAGGTGGTTATCCGCGCTCAGCTGCCAAAAGTGAATTTCAAGTACGGCAATAATGGCGCTGTAAATACTAATGCCCAGTATCATAGGGCCAAGCTTCCTAAAGGTATCTGCCTTGTGCAGCCGGAATATGAAAGTGAACCATTCTTTCGGGTTATACGATATCATCAGCAGTTATTTTGCTTCAATGTATTTAGTAAAATTAGACGGACCCCAAACGCCGGGCTGCATATGGCTTCCCTCTGCCAGGTCGATTTTTACATATTTTATCCCGCTTAGGGAAGTAAGATTTAATACCACATCTGCCACATAGATTTCCGCACCGGTGCTGCCCATTTCCTCAGCAAGGTAAGTAGCGTTTTTTATTACGGTGTAAATAGTGTCGCCGCTGATCTTTATCTTTTCCAGGTAAATATTTTCGTACAATTCATTAAGTCCCTTTATTAATGAATCCGCATTTTGCAACGCTGGACCCGCCGTTTTGTTCCTGATTTTTTTATAGTCCGCCGTTGCCTTCCAGATATATAATTTTGATTCAGGATTAAATAGATGAGGTAGTTGTTCCATTGCCACCGTATCCTCCTTCGATTCCCGGACAACGGTAGTTTTGTCACTTTCTTTATTTTGCGTACAGCCTGCCAGTAATAGCAGAAATAATGATGCAGTATTGTATTTCATAGGGCAAAGGAAAGAAAACATGGGAACGAAACAAGAGCAAAACCTTCTTATTTTTGGGCCTTATGAAACTTAAGGATATTCTGTATAAGATCACTCATTGGGAAACCTGGCATTACGTAATAAAATATATTCCCCTGACACCCGTATGGATCTGGTATTGTATCCGTTCGCGCAATCCATGGTTTTTTACCTCCTCCAATCCCACACTCACCTTCGGCGGCTTCGAAGGAGAAGGAAAAAAAGAAATGTATGAGCAACTTCCTCCCGGTACATATCCCAGGACAATTTATATCAGCCCTTTGCTTTCTTTTGAACAACTGGAGGCTTACCTGGCCGAACATAAATTTGAATATCCTTTTATTGTGAAGCCGGACATCGGGATGATGGGTTTCATGGTGCGGAAGATCTCTAATGCCGGGCAGCTTAAAAAATACCACCACACACTTCCCTCTCAATATATCGTTCAAACCCTGGTGGACTATCCCATAGAAGTTGCAATATTTTATTACAGGCACCCTAACCAAAAAAGGGGCACCGTTTCCGGGATGCTTAAAAAAGAACCTGCCTACGTAATAGGAAATGGCCGGAACACACTATTGCAACTGATGGAAGCAAACCGGAATATCAGGTTTAAGCTGGGGGATATCAAACACCGGAACCAACAACAGCTGCACCGGGTCTTGGCAGTAGGAGAAAGATTTAATCTTTCCCTGGCCAGTAACAGGAGCCAGGGAGGATTGGTAGAAGGAATAGACGATGAAATTGATGAAAACCTGCAACAACAATTAGATGCCTGGAGTCATTATTCCGGCAAATTTTTTTACGGCAGGTACGATATTAAATGTGCCACCGTAGAATCCCTGAAGCAGGGAAAAGATTTTTACATATTGGAATTTAATGGCGCTGGCGCGGGTATCCAGCATATCACTGCTAATAATTATACTTTATTCCATGCATTAGGCATTATACTCCATCATTGGAAAATGATGTTCCGCATTGCGCATTATAACCGTAAAAACGGTGTAAAACACTGGGGCGCCATCGAAGGCGGCAAATTTTTAAATGCCGCGAGAAAAAATCTCATGATGCTTAAAAAGATGGATGCAGAATTTCCCTCTTTTTAAAACTACTCAAAACCTCCTGCTTAATTGTATTTAAAAATCGGGAATAATAATTGCATTTATCCCGGTAGACTATATCATAAAACAACAAACATGAAAAAGATCTCTTACAATTGTTGCCTCCTGGCAATGTTATTCCTTTTTAATACCTGTGCCCGCAATCCTGTTACAGGCAAACGGCAGGTAGTGTTGATGAGCGAACCGCAGGAAATAGCAATGGGACAGGAAGCAGACCCGCAGATCGTAGCCCAATATGGTTTGTATGATGATAAAGCCTTGCAGGCTTTCATCACAGAAAAAGGGAAAGCCATGGCGGCCATTTCTCATCGTCCTAATCTAAATTATGAATTTAAAATCGTTGATTCAGAGATCCTGAATGCTTTCGCGGTGCCCGGTGGTTATGTATATTTTACCAGGGGAATCATGGCGCACTTTAATAACGAAGCAGAATTTGCGGGAGTACTCGGCCATGAGATCGGGCACATTGCTTATCGCCATACGGTCGTGCAACAAAGCAAACAACTTTTCGGCCAGCTGGGACTTATCGCCGGCATTATCATCAGACCGGAATTAGGTCGGTTTGCAGAACAGGCTTCACAAGGCCTGGGATTACTTTTCCTCAAGTTTGGCCGGGATGCCGAGAGAGAAAGCGACCAGGTGGGAGTCGAATATTCCTCAAAGATTAATTATGATGCACACCAGATGGCCGGGTTTTTTAACACGCTGCAACGCAAGGGAGAAGAATCCGGCGCCCAGGAACTCCCGGATTTTTTATCTACGCATCCTAACCCTGGCGACCGGAATACGGCTACAGCTAAACTGGCGACTGAATGGCAGAAAAAACTAAACCTGGCCAACCCAAAAATTAACCGGAACGAATACCTGAGAAGAATAGAAGGGTTGATATATGGAGAAGATCCCAGGCAAGGCTATCTTGAAAACAGTGTTTTTTATCATCCTGAATTAAAATTTCAATTTAATGTACCCCAGGGCTGGAAATACCAAAATACACCCCAGCGTGTGCAAATGGCTCCACAGGATGGGCAGGCTTTGATGTTTCTAACTTTGGGCCCGGGCAAGACGTTACAGGAAGCCGGCCAGGCAGTACTGCAGCAAAATAACCTGCAGTTGATTGATTCCAGGGAGACCACAGTAAACGGGTTGAATACGCTGGTATTGATTGCCGATTCCAAACAGGATCCGCAGCAACAACAACAACAGCAGCAACAACAGGCACCCATCCGAACCATCTCATACCTGATACAGTATGGCTCTACGATCTACCATATTTTGGGAGTGTCCGCCACAAGCACCTTCAATAATTACCAGGGCTTCTTCACCAGTACCATGCAAAGTTTCCGCCAGCTGACAGATGCAGCGAAGATCAATAAACAGCCCCAAAGGGTAAGATTAAAAACAGTAGCGGCCAATTCAACCCTGGAGCAGTCCCTGAGAAACTTCAGGGTGGCAGATGCCAGGATAGAAGAACATAGTATACTTAATGGAATGCAAAGAAATGCTGCAGTAACAAAAGGAATGCTTATCAAAGTAATAGAACCGTGATGAGGTAAAAGTTGCATAGAAAATCCGGGTAAAGAACTTACCCGGATTTTTAAGTTAAGGAGCTGTCCTATTGGTAAAAATAGGCTTCCAAAGAATTTTGCCTGTTCAGGAATCATGTAGCGGAAAACAGGTAGTACGCCTAAAGCGCGGGATCAGCAACTGCCGAGGGCCCACCATATTATCAGGAAAACAACTACTGTTCCAAGGCAGCCACCACCTAATTTTTTGGCGCCATAACCTGCAATCAATCCTCTGAGTAAATTATTCATATTTGATCGTTTTATGTTTAACAATAATAAATATCATGCCGCCCCCACAAACCTGGTTGCTGCAGCGGCAGCAATTAATTTTTTTCACAATAATGGTGATGATTGTATAAGTTTTATACTTTTACAAAAAAACACCCACCAATGAAATTATTTGTAGCAGGCCTTCCCTATGATCTCGACGATGCTGAACTGGAGGAAATATTTGAAAAATTTGGTACAGTAGCATCTGCTAAGGTTGCCATAGATAAAGAAACAGGCAAAAGCCGCGCTTTTGGATTTGTTGATATGCCAGACAGGGCAGAAGGCACCGACGCGATGGAGAGTATGAACGGTATCTCGCTTGGCAAAAAGCCACTTGTTGTAAAAGAGGCCGAAGAACGCAGTGGGCCTCCATCCGGTGGGGGCGGAAACAGAAGCAGCAGCGGAGGATATAATAACGACCGCCCACGCAGGTATTAATTATTTAGATCCTTTTACAATATTGATGAATGGGTAAGCCACTTACCCATTCGTTGTTTTGTCTCTTTTTTCCCAAGGTTCGTTGCCGGTAAATGCAATGGGCAGGCTGTTGAACCTGCCTCCTTATAACCGATCTTTAATCTTTTTATAATTCCACCACTGGCAACCAATCTCCTGGATTGCCTAAAGCAGAATTGGCTATAAATACTTTTCTTTGCAAAGCAATGGCGTTACAGATCACATCCCTCAATTCCGGCAGTAACGGGAATTGTTATTACATAGGTAATGAGAACGAAGCGGTGTTGATCGACGCAGGGATCTCCTGCAGGGAAACGGAAAAACGAATGCTTGGGCTCGGGCTTAGTATGCAAAAGGTGAAAGCCATTTTTATTTCTCATGAACATACAGATCACATCAATGGCCTGCCTGTTATTGCAAAAAAATTCAGCCTTCCCGTTTTTACAACGCCTCCAACTTATACCAAATCCGGCCAACAGCTACCACCCTCGCTGCTTAACTGGTTTAAGCCGAATGAACCCATTTGGGTTGGTGAACTTTGTATAACGGGATTCGCAAAAAAACATGACGCAGCAGACGCGAACAGCTTCATCATCCATTGCAAGGGAACTGCGGTGGGCGTTTTCACTGATATTGGTGAAGCTTGTTCCAATGTGATCCACCATTTTAAACAATGCCATGCAGCCTTCCTCGAAAGTAATTATGATGAAGAAATGCTGGAAAACGGCCCCTACCCTTACTACCTTAAAAACAGGATACGCGGTGCATACGGCCATCTTTCCAACAAGCAGGCACTGGACATTTTTATCAAACATCGCCCTTCATTTATGACCCACCTGCTGCTGGCGCATCTATCAAAAGACAACAATGATCCTGCAATGGTGCAAAGGATGTTTGAAACGCACGCAGGCAAAATTAAAATAACGGTAGCTTCAAGATACGGACCCACCCCCCTTTATCACATAGCCGGAACTAACTTAACTTACGGCAAGAAAACGGGAGCGCAGCAACCTGTGCAGATGGGCTTATTTGATTGAACATGCTGTCGTCCTTTTATGACTCGCATCCATCTTTATCTTCAAAAAAGCAAAACATGAAAGTAGCGGTTTTTAGTACGCATAAATTTGAAAGAGCATCCCTGTCTGTAGCGGCTAAAGATCAGCATGAGATTATTTTCCTGGAGCCTTCCCTTTCTGTGGTTACAGCCGGATTGGCCAATGGCTGCGATGCCGTTAGTATTTTTGTGAATGACGATGGTTCGTCCGCGGTACTAAAGCAGCTTTCAGCACTTGGGGTCAAATGGCTACTTCTCCGTTCAGCCGGCTTTAATCATGTAGACCTGGATAGCGCGCATGAACTGGGTATAAAAGTGGCACGTGTACCGGAATATTCTCCTTATGCCATTGCAGAACATACAATAGCGCTTATGCTGGCCCTGAACAGGAAATTAATAAAAGCGCATAACCGTATCCGTGAATTGAATTTTTCCCTGGATGGTTTGACGGGCTTTGATATGCACGGCAAAACAGTGGGTATCATTGGCACCGGCAAAATAGGAAGGCTGGTGGCTGGCATCCTCAGGGGATTCGGCTGCGATGTAATGGCCTTTGATGTTTTTCCGGATGAGGCGTGGGCAAACCAAACGCCGGTGAAATATGTAACACTGGATGAATTATGCAGCAATAGCCATATCATCAGCTTGCATGCCCCGCTTACGGAACAGACCCGGTATATGATCAACAGGGAAACGATTGAGAAAATGAAGGATGGTGTAATGCTCATTAACACCAGCCGGGGTGCCCTTGTGAATACCAAACACGTTATCGCTGCACTGAAGACTGGCAAGGTCGGATACCTTGGCCTCGATGTGTACGAAGAAGAAAAAGGATTGTTTTTTGAAGACCACTCTGAAGATATTTTGCAGGATGACCTCATCGCGAGGCTACTGAGTTTCCCCAATGTATTAGTTACCAGCCACCAGGCTTTTTTAACCGATACCGCATTACGGAATATCGCAGAAACCACTTTCGCAAATCTTGATAGTTTCATCAACAAAGATCGTGGGGAAAACGAGTTATGATTCTCATGCAGCGTGCCTGCAGTTTTGGCAAATGACCCCGGCCTTATATCTATTATTATTTTTATAAAAAATAATTTATATATTGGTGGGATAAGGACAGAACAAGCTAAAACCAGCGCTCATGAGTATTAACCCAATCTCAGGTATAGTTACCTCCTCTTTTGATATACACGAAGATTTGCCGCCCCCCGGTCATTCAACAGCGCATACTGTAATGCCATTGGATGGGATCCGCGGAATTGCGTTACTTGGCCTTTTTGTAGTAGCCATATGGGATTTCGGTGGTTTCACGCCGAACCAACAAATCTTTTATCAGCGGGGCGCTCATGGTGGCAACTATGCTCTGCTCACTGCCGTCTCAGTTTTGTTTGAAGGCAAAATGCCCGCACTGTTTGCACTTGTGTTTGGTATAGGCCTTATTTTATTTCTCACCAAAAAGCACCCGGTGCCTATCGGCGCCCCGGATGCATTTATCAGGAGGCAATTATGGTTGCTCCTTTTCGGCCTTGTAATCGCCTTCCTGCTGCTATGGCCTTCAGATATTTTATATCCTTTTGCCGTGGTTGGTATGCTATTATTTGGTTTCTGGCGATTTTCGGCCAGGGGGTTATTGATCATAGCATCTGTATTCCTGCTCATTTTTTTAGGCAAACAATTCTGGAATTACCAGGATGATAAAAAAGATTATAGAAAATACCTGGCGGTAACGACAGTAGAAAAACGAATAAAGGCGGATAGCACAACAAGGGCAAAGAAAGACAGTACATTGCGAACGAAAGATACTGTTTTAGTTAAAGACGAGTTGGCGAAAAATAAGCTTGCAGACTCAATTGCTATGAAAAAAGATACCCTCACAAAAAAACAAAAAGAAGAAAAAGGCAAATGGGAAGGCCTTGTAAAAGCTACCAAATACGACTCTGCAAAAACGGCCTCCACGAATAAAGCGATGAGAGTGGGGAGCTATGCTAAAGTGTGGAACCATGTGATGAAACAATCGCAGGAAAAAGAATCTATCTGGCTTTACCGTATCGGTCTATGGGAAATTGGTTCCATGATGTTGCTCGGCATGGCTTTGCTGAAATTTGGATTTTTCGACCCGCGCACCGGAACTGGTAAATATTTCCTTATCGCCTTGCTTTTAATTGCTATTGGGGCGGGACTTGCCTGGTACAGGCTTCATTACAATAACATCCGCCTGGCTAACTATGAAGGGTATATAAAAAAATACAACACGCCATTCAACTTCTTTTTACCCGTAGAAAATATGCTGATGGCCACAGGATATGCATCCATTATTATGTGGTTCCTCCGGGTAAATATAATGAGCTGGTTTTGGCGTGCAATTGGGCTTGTGGGCAGCATGGCTTTAACCAATTATTTTATTCAATGCCTTGTATGCAGTTTCTTTTTTTACGGGTTTGGGTTGGGGTATTTTGGAAAACTTGATCAATGGGAATTGTATTTAATGGTTTTAGAGCTTGCATTGATACAGGTTGTTTTCTCCGTGTTGTGGTTACGGTATTACAGCCTGGGTCCGCTTGAGTGGCTTTGGAGCTGCCTCATTTATCGTAAATGGATGCCAATAAAAAAACCTATACCTGATCCAGCTGATCCTGTGATCATCTCTGTTTCCTGATTTTTTAAAACTGTAAAACTTCCATTGTATGGATCAAAATAATCTGCCCGGCCAAGCAGCATCAATCGCAATTCCATTGCAGGATGATGATCATGTAGCTGTTGCCAAACCCGTGTCCGCTGCTGACCGGATAAAAAGTATCGACACTATCCGTGGTGTTGCATTGTTAGGTATCCTGTTAATGAACATCCCCGGGTTTGGTATGGGCTGGAGCTTTTGGTACGAGATCACCCATGGTGCAAGAACAGGTGCCGATTATTATACTTTTGCCAGCATATTTATTTTTTTTGAAGGTACGATGCGGGGTTTGTTTTCGATGTTGTTTGGTGCGGGTATGGTGTTATTCATGCTGAATAAAAAAGAAGTGCCGGGTGGAACGACAGTGGCAGAATATTATTATCGCCGGTTAATGTGGCTCGTCTTTTTTGGCGTTATCAATGCTTTTGTCCTGCTCTGGCAGGGCGATATCTTATTTTTCTACGGGTTGGCCGGAATGGTATTATTTCCTTTCAGGAACCTACATCCGAAATGGTTGCTGGGTCTTGCATTGTTGGCTATGTCCATGAATATGGTGAAAGATCATTGGGACTACACTGAATTCCGCGAAAAGCGCATGGAATACAATAAAGCCATGGCTGCAAAAAAGGAAAAGAAAACACTTACGGCAGAACAACAGGGTGCAATAGGCGCCTGGACGGAAATTGAAAAAAGTCAAAAACCTGATACTGCAGCAGTGAACCGGCATGTCGGTAAAATGCGTTCTGATTATGCTACCATATTTACTTATTTCATTCCAGGAAACTCCAACGGGGAAGCATGGTTTATGTATAATGGTATCTGGGATTTTTTAGTGATGATGTTTATGGGAATGGCCTTATTCAAATGGGGCTTCTTCAGCAACCGATTGGCAACTTCTACTTATGCGATCTGGTTACTCGTGGGGTATGGTATTGGCTTGCCCTGGGCGTATGTTTTATTTGAAAAAGGAATGATGGCTTTTAGCAATGATTTAGGCGGACAGCTGGACCAGTTTTGGGTGAGCCATCGCACGTTCAGCGAATTTAGAAGGGTGCTGGTTACGGTGGGGCATGCCAGCCTGGTCATGCTAATATTTAGAAGCGGGATAGTGACGTGGCTGATGAAGGCACTGGCTAATGTAGGACAAATGGCATTTACCAATTACCTCATGCAATCCATCATCTGCACCTTGTTTTTCAATGGGTATGGATTGGGTTATTACGATTCTTTAAGGTTTCACCAGATATACTACGTTGTCTTTGCCGTCTGGATCTTTCAGCTGATTTTTTCTGCGATATGGCTGCAATTTTTTAGGTTCGGCCCATTTGAGTGGTTATGGCGTTCGCTGACCTACTGGAAGCTGCAGCCGATGAAAAAAGACTAGGCAAAAAAAAAGACACAGGCAATTTAGGGGGCACTGAAAAAGTCTTTTGTAAAAAAGAGATCAAATCAGAATTCAAATAAACGCTCTTAGGATAGGCTGTACGGAATTTAGGGCGAACAAAAA
>JAYSYY010000021.1:0-103155 GCA_043727215.1 Chitinophagaceae bacterium
CTGGCAATAGATGTCAGGTTTTGTCAGGTTCAATAAGTGTCAAATACGGTCAATTAGTGCCGTATTACTACCGTTTTTATCGGTATGTATTAGGGTTAACTAAGTGTCTGTTAATTGGTGGGATGAAATCCATTGAAATAACCGTATCCTAAGGTTTTACTTTTGCCATTGAAAGAATAAATAACTTCCTTCCATAAAAATTTGTCTTCAAAGGTTATGCTGTTATCAATTGACTTTTCAGCGATTCTTTCCACAAGTGCAGCATTAAAGTCGTTTCCCGGCATATCCTTTTCTATTTCCGTTTTCGCATAGCTGGCTGATTCTCGCCTTAAAGATTCATCATCGGGTTTTGTTACAAATAGACTAACAATAACTAACACAATAATAGCTGTGATAATTGTCGGCACATTCTTTTTATTCATCTGGTTTCGAATTTAATTAGTTATAGGTAGTAGGGTCATGATATGTTGGCTGAAGTTCAAAAAGGCCATGCCTAAATAAACTTTTTTCCTGTTCCATGTATTTGAGCCAATTACCAATATTTCTAATTGTCTTTTTGTTAAGTGCCTCATGATTACCAATTTCATGGTTGGCGGTCAGGTAAGGTAATCGAGTAATTAGATTAACATTATACGCATCCCCATATGCATGTTTGAAGGCCTCAAATTTAATTGCCGTCAAACCCGTACGTAACTCAAAAGATTTCAATTTTGATCGTTTTACGGATCCCGTTATCAATCCCTTTAAATATGTTAGTTGTGCATAAAGGGTGTCAAAACTACTGACATTGACCGGGAAATAATTGCTGCTGATTTGGGTAATTGAAACGCTATCGGTATAAATAATAGGTTTTTTTAAATCAGTATCTATCAGGGCAAATTTTCCCTGGCCATAAGTAATGGATGAAATTATTATCAGAACTATTGTGCAAATTGTTTTCATGTGTAGTGATTAAATGTTTGAACCCTTCTTACATATAGAGGAATTTAAATATAGAGAATATTATTAGGATTAGATAAACGTTTTGTCATTTCAATATGAAGTTTTCAGAAAACTATTCATCCCCTTCAGTATTAGAAGGAAAGTCAATATCCATATCGGGAGGCAAACTGATAGTTATTTTTTGCATTACTTCATCATATTCCTCTGGCCCATATCCAAGTAAAACAATGCCTTTGTCATCATTAACGCCATCTTCTTTTATTTCGGTGCGTTGTAATTTAGGTATAACAAACTCCATTAACCCATTAAGTGCCGCAAAGTAATTTTTACCATGCAACCGACTTAGTTCCAGTTTTATTTTATTCGTTTGAGTGTCTAATAATGACTGGATAAATTCTCTTTGCAGTTTGGTTGTTTTATTGGGAGTCCCTTTTTTCCTGCCCTGTTTATTTCCACTCTTCCCTTTTTTAAATGGCATAAGGTTGTTTTTTATTGTTGAATACAATGAATGGGTATATATCGAATAACAAACCCCTGCTGGAAATTTTCTCAATCTTTTTCTTAAAGTTGTTCCTGGGGTTGCTGTTATGGTTGCGGCATTGGTGAGCTGCTGCCTCCCCAACATATTTGGAGCTGCAGTATTTACTATTAGGTTTTTGTCCTGGGTGTAGATCTTTATTGCAGGAAAGGCAAACTCTTTTTAAATCGGTAAACCCTTTTTCCCCGTTCTTACCGTTTATCTTAATGGTAAGAATGGGTAATAAATCATTTTTGCCAGTTGGTAAATTCGGGTAATTTTTAAACAGGGTTTGCCATTCGTTTGTAATTAATTTAATTACTAACCCTCCCCAATTATTGCCATATTTTCTTACTAATTCTTTAAACTTTTTTCTCTCATATTTATATTCATTGCGGATTCGTTCTAATTCTCCAATGACCTCGGATTCAGTTTGCTCCTCCCCGTTTTCAATTATTTCGTCCCCTGTCCCTGTTAGTTTTAGTTGCTCCCAAAATTTCGCGTCCTTACCTTCTGTCAAAAGATCCCGTTGGACTTGTTTAATTGGTAGTTTATTTACTGGAGTTATAATATCAAAAATTAGAACATCATTCCAAGTATTTAAAAGGAGTGACCGCAAACTGTAAACTTTTTTAAAGTCTTGCAAATCCGAAAGAAATTTAATCCCCCTTTTATTTAGGGTTTGCATTCTTGAATACCTTAATTCAAACCTCATCAAGTTTTCCGGGAGGTCGTTTTGTATTCCCTTATCATAAATCTTTATAGAAAAGTGCGTAAGGTCACACACCTTACCCAAACATACCCCGTTCTGTTTATGATACCGGACAAACGGATCCCCTTTGTAGTCTACAACATTTCGCCTCCAAAAGGGTGTTACTTCAAAAGGGGTTAGAATATTAACCCCTACCTCTAAAGTTGAAATTTGAGCCTGTGACGGGTTTACAGATAGGGTTTTGCAAAGGTGTGTTATTTCTTCCTGTAGCTGCTGCCAGGTGAAAGGTAAATAGTTGGTTCCTTTATAATAGTTTTTATGTAGGCTGCCTTTAACGGTAAGATAAAATAATCTTTTTCCTGTAGTGTGGTAAAGTACCTCCTTAACAATTAGATCAAAGGTTTCCCACTTTCCCCGGTGAGTAGTTATGGTTTCATCTACCCTTTTTTTAGTCCGAATTTCCCCGGTGTCAAATGTATCTACACTTGCAACTAATGAAAGATTAAGGGACCGCCTCCAGTACTCGAAGTTTTCAATCCTGTATTTTATGGTAATCCCATCAATCATTTAAACATTATCTTTGTTGTAAGTGAAATACAGCGATGTATTTCGGCAAAATTTGAACGCATAGAGGGAGGGGTTAAACCCTCCCTTTGTGTTTAAAAAAAGTGATCCTGTAAAAGTGTAGGTATAACGTTAGTAATAAACCGTTCCCTTGCCTCCCGGTATTCTATGTAGTACCTGCTAAAATAGAAAACGGTTAAACGGTCCCGGGCAGTAGTAAAATGAAATAGGCAAAGGGATAATCTTTTGCCCTCTTTTAAGTTTTCGTAATCATTCCCGACAAACCAATTATTAAAACTTGTTTCCTGTAATCCTGTAAAGAATTTAAATGCCCCACTTTTAAAGGTTTCTTTCCCTCTAATAATTTGCAAGGCATTGCATTTGATTTTGTGTATTTGGGTAGGTTCTACCTTTAGCTCGTACGGGATACGCATTACAGGCGTTATTTCAGGCTGTTTGGGTGTTTTCGTAAAATACCCTGTTTGTGGATTGTTGGTAAAAAATACGGTCTTGTATTTCGGCAAAATTGAACTGTTAACCATTTGCTGCCCTCCCTGTAGAAGTTTTCAGCAAACCTGCCTCAATTTCATTTTGATTATACAATACCCTTACCCCAAATCTACAGGCGTTAATTTTTCCTTTTTTGGTGTATTCATTTAAGGTGGGAAGTGAAACACTTAACAGGTCTGCAGTTTGTTTCCGGGTTAAATACTTTTGCCCCTGTGGGGTTTCCTGGGGTTTAGCTCCAGCAAATAGGGGAGCTAATTTTTCGGCCAATGCTGCTGCCAGTTCATTAACCGGGAAAGTAAAATTTAATTCGTTTGCCATTGTGTATTTATTTTACACAAAGGAAAAAGGAAAGTAAAGTTTTTTAGGAATAGCTAATGGTACGTACCATAAGAACAATTAAGTAAGGTCTTCTAAAGGGGGGATATTAAGTTTGAGTTTCATTTCAGTTGCCTTTGATATTTTATTATTCTCACTTTCTGGGTTTATTTGTTCACTTAAATATTTTTTTGAAGGGTTTTTATCTTTAAACTCAAAGGCATTTAACAATCTTTCTGCCAAGGCAGTATAATTTCTTTCACTCCTATACAATGGAAATTCAATATATCCCTTGTCTGCTAACTGATAAATCAAATTCCCTAAGTGAGAGGCATTACCTAACCATTTTAATTTTATCGGTTGAGAATACACCTCTATATTTTCAATCTCTTCTTTAGTGCCGAACTTTTCATACCATCCGGTAAAGAAAGGTGGAAGGTTTAATCTATCTTTTTCCGGTTGTTTAAAGTATGGATGAAAGGTTATCTCTAAACGTTCCTGTAAAAATTTTGTGTAGCGTTCTACATCTTGGATAACGTAACTGTTATAAGTTTGTATATTATATTCCCTTTGTTCCTTACCCGATATGTTTATTGAAAACCTATCCCTTTCTTTAAGTAAATTATTTATATAATTTAGTGTCTTAGGGGAATCGATCATGTCAAACATTGCCCTTTTAACCTTCCCAATCAAAAAAACAATATCCTTTTCCGACTGCTCCAATGTTTCTGCATTTTCATCAATCTCACCGTTATATTTTATAGGGTCATATTTTTTTAACGCATACAAGTCTAAATGATGATAAGGTGTAAATGTGTCCAAAAACTTCAAAACACCATTCAAAAATGGAAACTGTTTTTCATCATTGAGATTGAAGGGCAATGCATCTGTCATTTTCTTTTTTTAAAATAAATATTTGGATTTATTTCTGCTGTATTTCTGCAATGTATGGACGTTTTACCGTCGTTTCCGGTCGTTTTATGGTAGTTTCTTGCTACTTCCCATCCCTCATACATTTGGTATTCATGCGTTTTTATCGCAAATTATACCGCCTTTAAATGGGTCTTAATAGCTGCCTGTTTTAGCTCCCTTTGGATAAACTTTTCCTTTATCCTTTCTGCCATATCCTTTGGCGTTTCCCGTATGTATTTATAAAAGGATTTTTCGGTCCGGTGGCCTGTAAGGGACCGTATTTCCCCGGTGTCTAAATCCCCGGCTGCAAATTCATTGGTTGCAAAACTTCGCCTTGCCGTATGGCTGCTGATAAATGTATGTTTGGGAGCTGTGAGGGTTGATTTTTTACCTCCCTTTATTAGATTAATAGTAATATCCTTTTGTAGCAATTCGCATTTTTCACATACCAAACTTAAATACTCATTATATTTTTGGTTGCTAATTTTGGGCATTGTGTTTTGGTACTTTTCTAAGATCCGCAGCACATCTTTTGTAAATGGTATTACAACAACATTCCCCGTTTTAGCCTGGGTTATTTCAATCATTCCGTTTTCTATGTTTTGGGGTTTAATGTTGGTGAGGTCCCCGTATCTTAACCCGGTAAAACAACCAATTACAAACATATCCCGTACGCGATCTAAACGGGGAGCTGCTGAAAGGTCAAGGTTTTGAATTTCCTTTATTTCGGTTAAGTTCAAATAAACGGTATCACTTGTAAAGGTTATGGACTTAAATTTCCGGTGGGTAAATGTATTGTTGGTGGTTAGTTTATCTTCAAATGCCTCCCTTAGAAATACCTTTAGATTGGTAATAAGTTTGCCAATGGTGTTTGGCCCTAACTGTAGGTTAATGGTTAGGTAATCCACAAACTTTTTATAGAATACAAGATCTATATTTTCAAATGTGATTTTATAGGCTGTTTTACTTTCAAAGTTTTGTAAATGCCTTTTTAGGTTGTGGAATTGAAAGATAAATCCTTTAGCTAATGGTGTACCCTTTTGGGAATGAATACGGGTACCATTATCCATCCTCATTAGAAAGGTGTCATAATAACCCCAAAAACTATTTTTCAACCTTTCTATCCTTTCCTGTTTTGTTTCTTTGGATAGGTATTTCCTTAATTTAGTCTTTAGAATTTCGGGATCAAGTACGGGTATTTCCCTTTTGCTGCTGTTTGCATTTATCCAGTCAGTTTCTACCTGACTTATAAAGGCATCTACATCTTTTAGCCATTTATTAAAAGTACCGTATCCCTCAAAACTTTGCCTTGCCCTTTGGGTATCCAGGTTCCAATGTTTGGGGGAAATACTTTTATTGGTGTGTACCCTTATTCTTTGGGTATTGTAAACTACAGTTACAAATAAGGGGGTTTTGTCTAAGGACTTTTTGTCCTTCAGGTTGAAGTTGACTTTCATTATTGCAAAATTTGAACACTATGAAAGTACAACAATTAAAACGGTGGTGGCAGATTTGGTGGCAGTTTTTTCATATGAGCCTTACTTTTCCTTAATTCCCCTTAATTGTTGCCGTTTTCTCAAACTCAATAGGGATAATGGTTTCAACTAAGGAAAATTAACTATAAAAAAGAGGGTGTTAATCCTTCCCCTACAGCTTTTAAAGACCGTTAGTGTATTGTTAATCAATATGTTAACGGTTTTTTGTTTTAAAAAGGTTTCACTAAGGGTTTCACTACATAAAGAAATATTATCTCAAGGAATCAATTACCCTTTTTATGGTGTCATCCTTCTGGTTTACATGTGAGCCTACTCCTCCTAACCCAGTTGTGTCGCGTAGGACAGCTTTATTTTGAGTTGTATCAGCAAATACTGATGTGTTCGCATTTTTTCTCACATCCAGTGCTGTAGTATATACCAGGATAAGAAATGATAGTATACCAACCACACTCATAACTATATTCCAAGTAGACTTGCGACTGGCTTTTTTAGTTACGGTCACATAACCAAGTGTTTGTAAATCCGTCATTTTTGCAAACCCTATGTCTGTTTGTGCCCCCGATTGCCGGTATCACAAGGGATTCGCCATCGAATAGTTAGGTCAGTTCATTCCCGTTATCACCCAAACCACATCTAAATGCTCCTTGCAGTACTTCGGTTAGCTGTTGTTGCCATGCGAATGCCAGGGCAAGTTGGAGCCGTCTTCAAATTCCAGTGGGGCAATCATCAGTTTTTCGCCGTGAATAGATTGTTTGTTGATTTTCTCGCTCACCTGTTCTACCTGGACACTGGTCCAGGTTATAAGTCCAATCACTTTTTATGTAGGTTGAATGACGATCAGATTTGCACAGTAACCAGCCAATTGCGCGTATCCGCAATACGGCCCGATCGGAGGCCATTGATTTCCCCGAAAAGCATATCGCTGACGCGGTCCTTTTCCTCATTTGGCAAAACCATCCGTGTACCGTTGTGCATAATTTCGGAAATACGGGATACCACGGCTGCTGTTCCCGCACCAAAGGCCTCTTTCAGGATCCCTTTTTGGGAGGCCTCCAGGATCTCATCGATGTAAATGTCCCTTACTTCCAGCTGTATTTTTTTCTCTTGCAGGATATCTATAAAATAAGTTCGGGTGGTCCCTCTTAACACGGCACCACTTAGTTTTGGAGTGACCACCGTATCACCTATCACAAAAAAAAGATTCATCATGCCTGCTTCCTGTATTTTTTTAAACCCCGGGCTTTCCAGCCAGATGATCTGGTCAAATCCTTTTTGTTTGGCTCGCTGTGCTGCCAGCATAGCACCTGCATAATTGCCGCCCGTTTTTGCCTCCCCCGTGCCGCCCGGCACCGCTCTTACCAGTTCCTGTTCTGTTATCATTTTTACAGGCTGGCTAAAGTAAGGTTGCACAGGGGCCGCATAAATATAGAAAATGTAGGAATCAGATGGCCCTACTCCCAGGGAACTTTCTGTTGCTATCATGGTTGGGCGCAGGTAGAGCGCGCTTCCTTCTGCTGCGGGTATCCACTCCTTTTCCTGTGCTACAATGGCCTTCAGGGCGGTAAGAAATATATCGGCCGGAACAGCAGGCATACACATCCGTGCTGCCGAAAGATTAAAGCGCTCAATGTTCAGGTCGGGTCGTAGTAATGCTGGAATTCCATCGGGGCCCATTGTTGCTTTCATCCCCTCAAAAATACATTGGCAATATTGCAGGGCTTTGCTTTGGGGATCCAGCACAAAACCTTGGTAAGGCACGATCCGGTAATCGCGCCATTGCCCCCCGGCATAGTCCATTACAAACATATGATCGGAAGTATATTTACCGAAAGGTATATCGTTAAAGTCTATACCAGGCAATTTCGAATTGCCGGTTTTTGTAATGTTGATTTCCATATTTACTGTTTTGCCTGCCCAGTTTCACCGCCTTGTAATTTTAAGGCCTGTGAAAGAGCTCCTATTTAGGAAATGAAGATAAATGTAAAGTCAATAAAAGGAGGGGGAAATATTGAAGTGGAAGCTTGAAAGTAAAATTTTGCCGCAGGAAATGCTGCTAACACAGAAAGTATAGCCCCCCTGATTTTTCCATACCAACACTCATATCTCGTAAGGGCTGAGCCGGTAATTTGTTTCTTGTTACTAAACGTTACGTCTTTAGAAAACAACTGAATAACACCCCCGATGACATCCGTACCACACTGCACAGAATCCGTTCGTTTGGCCACTTCAATATGGTCTATCAAAAAAGGATCGATGGTATTGAGGTACTGGTTAGGGCCATACCGGTAAGTGGAATTGTTCACCCTTTTGCCATCTATCAACAATAAAGTTTGGTTATCTTCCAGTCCTCTTATGAATGCTGAACCTCCCCCATGATTTGTTTTTTTTAAGCCTTCGTTGAAAAACGGAGGTTTTTTTATTTCTCTTGTTGGTATAAGAAAAAGAACTTGATCACAGCGACCCGCTTGTCTCTTAGATGAGGATAACAGGATAGACTTAGCATAGAACCGTTTCGGTGAAAATCGTGATTAGACCGGGGTCGACTACCGAACTTTCTATCCTGATGAGAATCGGACGAACTGCCCCGTGCTCCGATAACAATCCGGGCTCCTACAGCTCAAAAAAAGGCTGCCACAATCGCAGATTTTTGATAGCCCTTTTATCGCGCATTCGAAGGGCATTACTATTAATGATTCGAAGGAGAAAAGTGCGCATATTTTATTTTACCACAAACCATACGCAAAAAAATCTGGTCATTAATTTCCCCAACGGCTTCTCATTATAGGTGCACTCATATAGGAGCTACGTATGGTATATTACTTGCTTCATTTTAAGCATTATCCATTTTCACTCACAACAATTCATATGGCATTCATTCAATTACTCAAACGCGGTCTCACAATAAGTGCGGCTGCAACCTTATTATTCTTTTCAGCCTGTAATGACAACAGCAAAAAGACAACTACCGAAAGTTCTGAAAGTTCTGCCACAATGGTAGACGATTCTACAGGACGACCTGTAAATCTCATCCCGGCTGGCCCAAAACCTGCCTGGGGGAAAGATATGACGGATCCAATGGCGGTGGTCATAGAAAAATTAGGCAGCTACAATGCGCCTCCCCTTGTGCAACTGTCCCCGCAGGAAGCCAGGAAACAACCTTCTCCCGCGGATGCAACCATGGATGTAATGAAGGACCATAATATTCCTGCGCCGGCGAGCAATGTAGACACTTCGGGTAAAGACATTGCTGTACCGGGCGGGCAAATCCACCTTCGCATCTATACCCCAAAAACGGGCAAAGATGCCTACCCGGTGATTGTGTATTATCATGGTGGCGGATGGGTCATAGCAAACCTGGACACTTATGGTGCTTCTGCCGAAGGTATAGCCAACCAGGCGGAAGCCGTTGTGATCTCAGTGTCTTACAGGCAGGCGCCTGAACATAAATTTCCAACAGCGCATAATGATAGTTACACAGCGTATGAATGGGCCGTAAAAAACGCAGCCTCCATAAAAGGTGATCCTAAAAGAATTGCTGTGGTGGGTGAAAGTGCCGGTGGAAACCTCGCTGCTAATGTAAGTATGATGGCAAGAGATAAGGGGTTACAAATGCCCTTGTACCAGGTATTAATTTACCCTATCGCGGGGTATGATTTTACCACGACATCCTATAAAGAAAGTGATAGTATAAAGCCATTGAACACGGCCCTGATGAAATGGTTTTTCCAACATTATTTAAAGAGCCCGGCAGACGGCAAAAACCCGATGATCTCGATTGTGTCAGCCAACCTGAAAGGCCTGCCCCCCACCACCATCATTGCGGCACAATATGATCCATTGAGAAGTGAAGGAGAAATGCTATCAGAAAATTTAAAAAAAGCCGGGGTGTCCACCAATTATAAGCTTTACAATGGCACCAATCACGAGTTTTTTGGAATGGCGGCCGTGGTTTCAGAGGCTAAGGATGCGCAGGCCCTGGTGGTGGCGGATTTGAAAACGGCATTGAAATAAGAATGCCCGATCGAAACCATCCCTTGCCTGATTAAAATATAATTACGTTTTAGTTCCGGGACGGAATATTTTTTCCACCAGATTAATAAAATTAAAAAGAATGAAAGCACTAGTCTATTATGGTCCCTTTGATGTAAGGGTCACCGAGATGCCTGATCCAAAAATTGAACAGCCCGCTGATGTGCTGGTTAAGATAACAACCACGAATATTTGCGGTTCTGATCTGCACATGTATGAAGGCCGCACGGACATGGAAAAAGGAAGAATCTTTGGTCATGAAAATCTTGGCCAGGTAGTGGAAGTAGGCCCGGCAGTGGCGCATATAAAAGTAGGAGATATGGTGTGTATGCCATTCAATATCGGATGCGGGCATTGCAAAAACTGCGAATCGGGCTATACCGGTTTTTGCCTCACGATGAACCCTGGCGCAGCTGGCGCCGCTTATGGATTTGCAGGTATGGGTCCTTACGAAGGTGGCCAGGCAGAGTACTTGCGCGTGCCGTATGGCGATTTCAATTGCCTGAAATTACCGGAGGATGCCACCGAAAAAGAAAATGATTATGTAATGTTATCAGACATCTTTCCAACCGGGTATCACGCTACCGAACTGGCCTGTGTGCAGCCAGGGGAATCAGTAGTTATTTATGGAGCAGGACCCGTGGGCCTTATGGCTACTCACGCTGCCGCAATTAAAGGCGCCGGAAAAATCATGGTAGTAGATGATAAAAAAGACCGGTTGAAACTGGCTGCAGAAATGGGCGCCATACCAATTGACTTCTCCAAACATTCTGCTGTGGAGCAGGTATTGGAACTTACGGATGGGCTGGGTGCAGACAAGGGCTGTGAGTGCGTGGGGTACCAATGCTGCGATAAACATGGCGCAGAACACGCCAATATAACCATGAATGAACTGGTGCAGGCGGTAAAAGCCACCGGCAAAATAGGGGTGGTGGGTGTATTTGTGCCCAAGGATCCAAAGTCCAAAGAAAAACTACAGAAAGTGGGCCACATGGATTTTGATTTTGGAAACTTTTGGATGAAAGGCCAGACCATTGCTACCGGCCAGGCAAATGTGAAATCATACAACCGACAATTATGTACGCTAATATCCCTGGGAAAAGCGACACCCTCAAAAATTATTTCACATGAAATTACACTCGATGAAGCCCCCAATGCATACAAACACTTTGATGACAGGGATAAAGGCTGGACCAAAGTGATCCTGAAACCGGGCAAAACAAAAAAGGGAGGCAAAAGCGCCGCTTCAAAAAAGATCGCAGTTGCTTAACCTATTCTCCCGGGATCTTAAGCATGGTGTAAGCAGGTATATTGAGAAGCTACAATGAAATTGATAACAAAGATTGTTCACCGTTTATCTGCATGATGGTGGCTAGCCTCCAGGCAGATAAACAAGTGCAAGAGAACAACCTGCTCCGTTCCCAGGGTGGGAAGACTTTTTACTAAAAAACCTGTCTCCTAAAAGGAAACAGGTTTTTTAATATATTATCAGCCCGTTCTATTCTACATCAATCGACAACCAATGCCTTCGCTCGCGATACACGAAACAAGATCTTGCCAATCGGATCAAACAATTACTATGAATTAAACAATCCTCCCAACCTCTACCTCTTTCGCGCCTGTCCCGGATGGAGTATTATTTTACCAGGAACATTTAAACAAAATATAACCTGCTTTACTGCAATAAAAGTTGTGGGATACTGGCGAAAGGAATCGGCTAAGGGCATCAATGACGATAATACGTGAAAAGACTAAAAAGAGTGAATGCCCGCTATCCTTTAACGCATTTTACCCTGGATCAAACTGTTTACATTTGGAAACAGCTCCTTCCCCTAACCCTTGAAATTAATTAAACTTGCATTAAATAATGGGACGAACGTCCCTGCTTTGAACATTGCACGGGAGTAAGAGAGATTGCTGGGAATAAAAAAAGGTAATACGGTTACTCATTCTTACTTTAGATTTCCTACTGAGGTTTTCAATACCCTTGATGAGCATAGTGAAAACCGGCGCCAATTGCGGCCAACCTTATTACCTAATCCTTCCCTTAATGACATTGCCAGCCGGGACACCATCCTGCGAAATACCCTCCCGGCACAGGCGCAGTCATCTTTTTACAAAATAACCGCCATCGATACCCAAACGCTTCTCCCCACTCCATTGATACCAGACCCATGCGTGCGGTAATCCACATTAAAAATGTTTTGTAACCCGGTATTTATTTGCACTTGTTGGAATTGGTACCCTGCATATATATTTAAAACATTCCAACCCGGTGTGCCACCCATTGGTATCCTGGTATCGTCTTTATCACCCTGCGCCAACCTGTATTGTTTAGCAGCATACAACCATTCTGCGCTGTAAAAGAGCTGTTTGTTTTTGTAGACCGCAGATAGTTTTCCATGAAGCGGGGGTATACGCCTCAACGCTTCCGCCCTGCTGAGATTTTGCCCATAATTGTAAGCGACGTTGGCATTCAAATTCAACTTGCTCACAGGCAACCAAACTAATGAGGCCTCTACTCCTTTGATATATGCCTTTTCAATATTTTCTTTTCTGTAAACAGCATAACCATTGATGATTTCCGTTTCACTTTTCAGCCTGGCTATTAAATCTTTTAATTGCATGTAATACAAAGAAAAATCGCCCCGTAGCTTTTTTGTGTGAAACTTATAGCCCAGTTCAATATTTACAGATTTTTCGGGGCTCAGGTTATCAGCGGGAACCTCGTACCTGAAATCAACGATGCCCAGTGTACCCATATCATCAATATTCGGTGCCCTGTAACCTGTACCGTAATTGGCATATACATAATGCCTTTTATTGAATGCATAATTCAATGCAGTGTTGTAAACAAAAGCTACAGGAGATAGCTGCACTTCACCCAAACTGGTATCTGCAAGCCTGATAGAAAAACTATTTAGTCTAAGGCCCGCATCCAAACTCCACCGGTTGTGGGTAAAATGATGCATCGAAAAAACCGAATAGTTACCGTAGGAAGCAGCATCGGGATACAAGCCACGTTTTTGCACAGCAGTATTTTGCTGGCTGTTGGTTTCTGTCCCCGTACTGCTTATTTTATCCCGGTACAATTCAATGCCGGAGGTAGCAGACCAATTTTTACCAAACCATGAATTGGACTGCATGGTAAAGGCTGCAGTATTCACCTGATCAAATTCCTTTCGTTGTGTAAAAGAATTGTTACGCCGGTTGGTTCTCTTTTCTTTTGATTGCTGGTGAGATACTGTGAAGATCCACTCTGTAAAAACCGGGTTGGATGTACTGATTAAAAGCCTGGCATATTGCAACTGGTTTTGTTGCAAATCAAATTGGGCCACTGCAAAATTTTCCAAAAGTAACCGGTGATACAAGGGCACATCCGTTTGCGTTAATTGCTGATGAGAAAGTATCAACGTCATTTTTTGGGATAGCAGCAATTTTGCCTTCACATTCAGCGACCACTCATCATAACCAGAAGGCGTTTGTTTGCCCGTGCTATCGCCTCCTGCTAGGTCACCAAATTTTCTGACGGTTACCCCTGTAGTGAAAGCAATTTTGGGAGAAGCATAATGCAATGCAGCCCCGGCTGTTTTTTCCATATCGCCACTCATATACTTTGCAATACCTGCGCCGGTAATTTTTTTCTTGTCACTAAACGTTACGTCTTTAGAAAACAAATGAATAACACCTCCGATGGCATCCGTACCATACTGCACAGATCCGGTTCCTTTGGCCACTTCAATATGGTCTATCAAAAAAGGATCGATGGTATTCAGGTACTGGTTAGGGCCATACCGGTAAGTGGAATTATTCAATCTTATGCCATCTATCAACAATAAAGTTTGGTTACCTGTCAGTCCCCTTATGAATGCTGAACCTCCCCCATGATTTGTTTTTTGCACAAAAACACCGCTCATGCCTTGCAGAGATTCCGGCGTGGTGCGGGGCTGATAATCCCTAAAATAATTAACTGCCGTTTTTTGAATGGTATAAGGAATAGCAATGCTGTTCTTTGGCACCCGCTGGGTGGTGAGCAACACTTCCTGCAACTGCTTTGTAATTACAGAATCATCCTGCGCATGGGCAACGCTGCAGCTGGAAAGCAGCAAAATTAAAACCAGGGAACGCATCAACTGTTTATTTTTTGTTTACCTTTTTTAAATCATCATCATCATCTTCGTCTGTATCGGCCACTTTTAAAAATGCACTCCTTCTTGGTGCCGGCATATCAGAATTTTCCCCCTTCACCGCTTTCCAAACAATGTTACTTAATACCATATCCGGAATAGTATCTTCTTTTGAAAAGTCGAGCTTATTACTCAGTTTAGCACTCTCGGTATTTTTTGTATTCACTTCATTCAAATCTACAGAAACAGGCAAGGCGGTAAAAGGCCGGGCATCTGCATTAGCTGTAAAACTGCGCCACATCGGAGTTGCGGCTGCATCGTACTGACTCATTGGGGGCAATCCCAAAATAAGTTCTATGGTGCGTAGCATAGAGGATGTGCTATACATCGTATGATCTATATAACCACGTTTTACAAAAGGACCCGCCAAAAAAGCAGTGGTCCTGTGCGCATCCACATGATCTGCTCCGTTTTGTGCATCGTCTTCTACCATCAAAACGACACAATTTTTCCAGATGGTACTTTTTGATAAATGCTCTATAAACATTCCGACAGCGAGGTCGTTGTCTGCCACATGTGCAAATGGTGTAGGCCTTCCGGTTCGCTGGCCTTCGGTGTGATCGTTTCCAAAACGAACGGTGTTGAATTGCGCTACTGCATTTTTAGAAAGCAAAGAATCAAATTCATTTTTCCATTGATAAAAACGGGTGGTATCTCTTACCCTCAGATTATAGCTCTCAAAATAAGCACAGAAATTTCCTTCAAGAGAAGGGATATTGGCTTTGCCATTATCTGCAAATTCACCATAAGTACGATAGGTAATGCCCGCTCTTTTGCAATAATCCCAAATAAATCCTTTTGCAGGATTAGCAATGGCTCTTTTACCTTCTGCAGGGTAAGTGCCGCCACGGCCGCCATAACTGGTCACCCAGTTTTTTTCCAGGTAATCTGTTGCATTGGCTGAGGTACTCCAGTTATGTCCATCTGCACTCACTTCACCATCTGCATAAAAATTATCGAGTAATACAAAGTCTTTGGCAAGCTTATGCTGGTTGGGCGTAATTTTTTCGCCAAACAACAACAAACTCGTATCCCCATTTCCACCCGGCACATCTGCAAGTACCTGGTCATACGTCCTGTTTTCTTTGATTACATAAAACACATATTTAATGGGTGACGAATCTCCCACTTTCATTGGTATCGGGTTGCCAATTTCCCCGGAAGCCGTCATTTCCTTTTCCTTGCTGTAGGCCGTATTGCTATACACCGCTTTTGAATACGTTTGCAAAACTTCCTCCCCAGGCTCATCTATGATAGACAAAGTTCCTTTCATGAGGCCGCCAATATAACCCGAACGCACTTTTACAGAAGTATCTCCCACATGATGTTCTACCATCTCGGAGGCCCTGGTGGGATTGGGCCCGGTAGGATTTGCAAAAGAGGAGAAACCTTTCCCATTAGCAACAAATATTTTTTTACCAATTACTTTTACGTTGGAGGGATACCACCCTACCGGTATAAATCCTTTCGATTTGCTTTTTGATCTAAGGGAAACATCAAACACTGCCAGGCAGTTGTTATCTGCATTGGCCACGTAAAGCGTTTTTTCATTTACAGACAATGCAAGCCCATTTGCGGTAGAACCTGTTGGAGCATTTGCAAACAAGGCCGTATTCAACACTTCCATCACTTTTCTTTTTTTAAGATCGATGATAGAAACACTGTTGTCATTTGCAGTGGCCACAAATAAAAGATTACCTGCTTTGTTCAACAACAATTCATTGGGATTATCACCAACCGGAATACGGTTTTGTATTTTTCGGCCACGGGTGTCAAAAATAATCACCACATCGCCACCCCAGGAAGAAATGTACAATTGCTTTTTATCGGGGGAAAGCAAACAGGCATACGCTTCGTTGCCCAGTTCTACCTGCTGCAGCGTTTTTTTTGTGGTAAGGTCTACAATGTATAAGGCATTGTTTTCTTTGGTAACCACATATAACAGGCCGGCAGCATCGTCTATATCAATACCTGCAGGAGAAATTTTATTAGGCCATTCGGGCCCTAAAATAATGCTGTCGTTTAATTGTAGCCTGTTGTTCACAATGGCATATTTCAAAATACGGTTGTCATTACCGCCCGAAGCATACAGGTATTTTTCATCAGCACTAAACTTTAACCCATACCATGACGTGGGAATAATCACACTGTGTAAAATCTTTTCCGTTTTTGGATCAATGAGTTGAATACTTTGCACGCTCTGCCCGTTGTTGGTGGCTGCCAGCAAACGCTGCGAACGAGACGTGGCCAGGTTAAGGGGCAAATCACCCAGCGGCAGCATCCTGCCTGCAGGGGAAAGCTGCCAGCCATTAGGAAGCTGTACCCGCTTCTTGTTGAGCTCCTGCAGCAGAGTATTTTGCTGTTGGGCGTGGAGTGAAGCTGTTATCAAAAACAGGGAGGCAGCTAAAAAAAGAGTACGCATAATGGATATTTAATTTTAAATATTTCTACAAATTAAATGTACATATTCTGTAACTCAAAACCGGAACTACAGAATATGCACAAAAATTTAATCAGTCGACGCCATTGTTAAGGTTAGTGTGAATTGGCAGTGGCGAATGGTCAATATTTCACCATTCACAAGTCGAACTTTCATATTATTTATAACAAAGCACTAGAAGCCGTAACGGGCACCGACCTGTACCTGGTAAGGTGTACCGTTTGCCTGTGTTACACCTACATTTTCATTCACCCTGTAATTGTATTGTTTGGTCACCTGGTCGAAGCCTGTAACAAACAACAAATTTTGCGTCCTCTGGTTAAAGTTTCTTCCCCACTCCTTATTCAACAAATTAGAGAAGTTAAAAACATCTACGCTCAAGGTAACTTTTTGTTTTTTATTGATGGCAAAATCCTTGGTCAAACGGAGGTCGAAGGTACCTGCAAAAGGATTTTCAGCTCCATTTCTATCAGCCAGTTTACCTAAGTTTTTCCTGAGATAATCTTTAATCCTGTTATCCGGGTTGTTTAACACTTTCTCCATTGAGGCCTTTATAGCTGCGGGAGTTTTTGCATCATTGGGGTTAAAGATAAATGCAAGATCATTGTCGTTACCCGGGCCACCAACAAAGTCGCCATTGATGTCAGCATCCACTGTAAGACTAAATCTGGTGCCACCTACCCCTGTAAAACGCCCGCTCAAAGAGAAACCTTTGAACGTTGGCGTAGAACCAAACAGCACAACCTTGTGTTTGAATTGATTGTCAGAAAAATTGTTTTCTGTCAAATCTCTGGGATCAGATTTTACAGGACGGAAGGTAGAAGTGTTGGCTACGTTTCCGTTATAAGAAGTATTGTCTTTGGTAATATTGTAGGTATAACTAAAATTGATAAATCCATCTCTGAAATAACGAACCTCTCCATCGAAGATCGCTGTTGTTCCAAATAGTTTTGCACCATTTGTAAATTCGAGCGTACGACCCACATCCTGTGTTTTTCTGCCCAATACATTATTGGTAATACCGGCAGCGGAGATAGAACTGGCGGGAACGAATACGCCCCTGTTACCTTCATTAGCCAGCGTGAAATAAGGCTGGTCTACCAGATTACGATCCAGGTAAACATAGTTGTTGTAGGTATAAGAATACAGAAAGTTGGCTCCCAGTCTAAGTTTACCATCCATCAACACTTTGTTATAAGAAAGGTTGGCCTTGAAGATACTAGGTACTTGTAAGTCTGGATCGTTCAGGTTGATAGTAGACACTGTTTTCACACCAGGAATAAGTCCAGGTGCTGTAGATGGATCAGCTCTATAAGACGGGAAATTGGGAACCGGCACAAGGTTCGGGCTACCATTAGAAGGCCTGGAAACATCGATAGCAGCCACCATTGTTCCGCTGTTTTGGATATTGTTTACCTGCGCATAGGTAATAGGATTTGCAGAAAATAAACCTGCGCCAAATCGCACAACATCTGTCCGATTGCCTTTTAGATTCCAGGTAAACTGCACCCGTGGTTGAAAATTATTCCAGTCAGTAGGATTGTTGTCTGTACGCAAACCAAGCGCTTTATCAACAGCAGGATTGTAGTCGCCTGCTGTAAGGTAACTGGTGACATCCCAGCGCAATCCCACAATAGCTTCCAGGTTAGTAGCAGGTTTGAACTGCATTTCTCCAAACAAAGAAGCATTCAAAACATATTGCTGAACAGCCGGCACACCTTTTAACGGAACTTCCCTTGCGTAACGGGATGGGTTCAGGTTATCAAAATCGGCGACGCTGTTAAAAATAAATCTTCCATTCTGCTCGTTGGAAATATAAGTATCCAGGTAAGTAAGGGTGTTATCTGTTCCAACAATAAAATTGTACTTCCCTTTGGTTAAATAAGTCGTATTAATCAACTGTACCTGGCGTTCCAGGTTGTCTTCAGGATTAAATCGCTGACCGCCTAACTGTACAGTAGTATTGCCTTGCGTACCATTGGGCAACTGAGATCGAACGGTTACTATGGCCCTGGGTATATTTGCTGCCGGCAATTCTTTGCTGGGCACAAAATTCCTGCTAGCGGATTGATACTGCACTTTTAATTCGTTGAGTACATTCTGTTTCAACTGGCTCCTCAATGATACCAATGCACTGTTCTCCTGCGATTTAAAATCACCCCATACCTCAAACAAATTAATGCTGCTATTGTCGTTTACACTTGCAGGATTGTTCCAGTTACTAAAATTATTTCTGAAAGTAAGCCTGTTTTTAGCATTGATCTGCCAGTCTAATCTCAATAAAAAAGTATTGGCCACTGTTTTGCGGCCAAATTCGCCTATTTGTTGGTTATTACTTAAACCATACTTAGTTCTTGCGATAGTCAAAACCGTATCTAAAGCTCCTTTACTAATGCGAAGTGCATTGGCATCTGCATCCGTACGGATATCTGCAATGAAAAAAGGTGCAGATGCATCTTCCCTGTCAAACGCCGTAAAGAAATGTAGTTTGTCTTTTACAATCGGGCCGCCAAGACTAAACCCATATTGATAATTGCTAAAAGTTTGTGTGCGCTTGTTTCCACGAATATCATTTTTACTGGCCAACGCATCTGACCGAAAATAATTAAAAACACTTCCTGCAAAAGCATTCGTACCAGATTTGGTAACGGCGCTAATGGCACCACCACCCTGCCTTCCCTGCGTAACACTGTACACATTTGTAATGATCTCAAACTCCCTGATGGCTTCCAGCGAAAGTGAAAAAGGACCACGACCGATTTCGCCACTGGTGAGGTTATTTCTTGCACTCACACCATCTATTAAATAACTGGTAGAAGAAAAACGTTGCCCACCAAGGTTTGCGCCGCTGGACAATGGAGACAGAGATGCGAGGTCATTAAAATTTCTATTCTGGGCAGGAATCTGTTTGATAGTATTCGCACTGATGGCGGTGGTTGCCCCAAACCGATCTATACGGCTGCTCAAAGAATTGGTGGTGATCACTACTTCAGCAAGGTCTGCGTTGTTTTCATTCAAAATAAAATCTGCATACACCAGGTCGCCAAGGTTGATAGCTATGTTCTCTTTTTTTTGCGGCTTGTAACCAGCAAAACTCACTTCTATGCTGTAAGGCGATCCTAGTGGCAGTTGTTTGAATGAATAGACGCCTTTCACATTGGTTTGTGTACCGGAAGAAAATCCGGTAGATAAATTTCTGATCGATACGGTTGCGCCTGCAAGCTCTTTTTTTTCTTTACCCAGGATGGTTCCGGTAGCGGATGCGTCTGTAGATTGTGCTGCGGCGCCATATCCAAAGAGTACCGAAAGCAGCATTGTCAAGGCTTTTAGGGGGAGATTTTTTTTCATATTGTTTTTTTTATGAACTAGTTCATAGATTTTGGTGAAGGCAAAAGATTTCCTGCATCACGCCTCCTGTGAGATGCAATGCATGTTGCCAATTGATTTGACGGGCTGATTTTGTTTGTGACGCAAAATTGCCTGACCCGTGTGAAGGAATTCTTACGGGAAGGTTACCAAAATATGATGTCAACGGGATTGTTTGAGAGATGCGGCCTGGTCATCCTTTTTTCTGGCACAGGAGTTTTTTTAGCAGAGAAAGAAGAGGCGGTGTGGCTTAAAGAAATTTTTTGATACGGATGATGGGAGATGGAAAAAAGGGGAGACCCAGGATGATTGTAATTGCGAAAACTAAAAAGCACCCACCGGGGACATAAAAAAGCCAGTGGACTACCCCACTGGCCCTACCCGAAGGCTTGACTATTAATCGTTCAGGAAAGTTATGATCGGATGGTCGGTTTCTGTAGGTGAAAAATCTCCAGAATGGCGGTGGTTTTTCCTCCTATATTATCGGCATAGATCGGATGGGTAATCAAATGCTGAAGATTTGATTGTTGATCCATCAATGCTGTATTACTGAACGTAGGGAAGCATCTGCAGGGTGTTGCTGCAACTTCTGCCCGGAAGATCCCTCTCCCGAAAACATTCAGAATCGGAAAGACTGCCTGGTTCACCTGATGTAATACATCCGAACCCTTTTAGTTATTTGACCGACTTCAGCAGGTCCGATGGTAATACAGGGTTACTTAACAGCCCTCCAAATGCTTCCCATCTTTTTGCAGCCTTGGGCGCAGCAACAACTTTGGCGGTAATGTAATTTTTCACGAGGTCCATTCCGTGGTTATAATTGATGACATAACTACGGTTCACTTTGATAAAACTGACACTTTTTTTGGCGGTCTCCTCACTCATCAGGCAATAATCTTTCAGCCAACGCATAACTGTTGTGGAGTCCATCGTTTTATCGAGCATGCCCCTGCCTGCTTCATTGCGTGCAAAATTTAAGGCACCTTTGATCGCCCCTGCTTTAAAATAGGTGCTGATGCCTGTTGTATCAAGGCCGGCCAACGGCAACAACACACCTTTACAAAAAGCAACCTTCGCCTGGTCGCCGGGAAATACCATGTCGATTCCATAGTTGGCAGAGCCCTCTGCAATCAGGGACTGGGGACTGAACAAAGGATATAAGGAAATTTCGACCCAACCCCTGTCAAGGTAAAGGTTTTTCTCCAGGAGCATATTGTACAGATGGTGCCCCGGGTAACTCTCATGGCTGCCCACGTCAATGGCACGGTCAATCAAAATCGGGAGGTCTGTATTAATTTGTATCACACTCTGGTAGTTGCCTTTGTACCAGTTGTAACCACTCCATGGCTGATTGGTAACGAACTCCAGTTTAAAGTTTTCTCCCGCAGGAATCGAATAATGTTCGATTGTCCGTTTGCGGCACTCATCGATGGCTGCGCGAAACACCGTATCCAGTTTATTTTTAGGAATAACAAACCGGTCTGCCAGTAACTGGAACCTTTTATTTATGCTGCCCTCTCCGGGCAACAAACCATCCAGTTGTGCTACCAGTTCCTGGTAATGCAATTCCGGATAAACAGGTGCCACGGTACCATACAGCTCCTGCGACTCTTCATCAAAGCTGGCATACTCACCGGAAAATATTTTTATCCGCCTGCCAAATGCGGTTAGCTGCGCTTTCATCCAGTTGGCCCTGAGTGTTATGGAACTGTCGGCTGTTTCTTTTACCAGCTGCGACAGGTTTTCCTGCAGTTGCTGCACCTGCAATAAAAAACTATCCTTTGGGAAGCTGTCCCTTTTCGGCGTTGTGTTTTTTAACGAATCAGGGCCGTAATAGGCATCTACAAAAGAGCCGTCATAACGACCAATATCCAGTGCCAGCCGCACATATTTTTCAGCGAGTTGGTTGATGTTGGGTGATGTTGGTTTAGCTGATTGCTGGTTGCAGGAGAGCAACAGCATCCCCAGGAAAAATAAAAATCCGAAGCGTATCATGGCTGGTAATTTGGGAGGGAAGGTAAGATTTAGATTTCACGCAAAGAAGCATGATCATTAAGAACGCAAGGGACCCCGCTAATTTCACCGCTGAGAATAAAAGGAACCAGGGCTAACGCAGCCGGCGTTCTTCTTCTCTGCTGTAGCCCTGCTTCTCCTTCTACGCAGTGAAAAAAAACTATTTTGGCATAGACGGCCTTACTTCAATCTTACTCGGCAAAGTGCGCTCATTCATATGCAAAAGATCCACCACCAACTGCCCGATATCTTCCGGCTGTATCTTCCAGGCATCTGCATCACCCGGCACATGGTTATTAAAATGCGTGGCCACAGAACCCGGCATGATGGTGCTCACCTTGATACCATATTTTCTCAGGTCCAGCATAATTGCCTGGCTAAAACCTACCAGCCCGAACTTGCTGGCATTGTAAGCGGCAGCAGTCTCAAAAAAATTGGCGCCCGCCAGGCTGGCAATCGTGATGATATACCCCTTCGATTTTTTTAATGGTTCAATGGCTGCCTTCACCGAATTAAAAACCCCGGTAAGATTGGTATCAATGGTTTCTTTCCATTGTTCGGCTGTTATCGTATCGATCGGCGCAAAATGCCCCACGCCCGCATTAGCCACAAGCACATCCAGCTGGCCAAAATGATCCACGACCTTTTTCACCGCCGCGGCTTCATCTTCCCCGGAACCCACATTGGATGCCAGCGCCAGTAACTGCCCGCTTTCCCCACCCAGTTGGCTAGCCGCTGCTTCAGCAGATGTAAGCGACCGGCTGCTAATGGCCACCCGCATGCCTTGCTGCAGTAAAAGTTGTGCGATACCATAGCCAATGCCTTTGCTGCCGCCGGTGATATAGGCAACCTTATTTTTTACGTCGTTCATCGTTTTGTTTTTTTAATGATCAATTAGTTCTAGTGCAACAAAGAAGGGACCAGAAAGTTGGTTGGTTATGGGTTTCGTGTCCTTGATGCGGGGAGGTAACCAAAATTTCAGCCCAATGGGCTTGAAGAAAATTCCTGGCTCGTGCGCCATGATACAAGGCATGGGGTGTTAGTTGCGCCAGCCCCATCGGGGCGACAGTTTGGTAACTGAGCGACGCGCACCATAGAGAAAGCCCCATCGGGGCGACAGTTTGTTTCTGTCACTTAGTGTCAATTAAAAACGAAAGGTCATGGAAAAAAATTTCGCCCCGATGCGGCTGCTTGTAACTGATGTGGGCAGGTTACCAAAATTGCAGCCCGATGGGCTTGAAGAAAAATCCTTTGCCCGAAGTTCTTCTGCTTCTATTTCTTTTATGGCAAGCGTGAGTTTATCCTGGTAATTATAATGTTGTACGAGGCGGTTCCCCTGTTTTTCAAAACCGGTATTTATAGTTTCAGCACACATCCTGCGAAGATAACTATAGTATTAATTCCATGTTTCTTCTCGTGTGATGTTTGCCGCCGTCCGGGCTTCGACCAAGGGCCTGTTAGATACTCGCTCCGTACTCTTTTAATTCATACTGGTTCATCGTTCATAGATCCCGGGGCATGGCACGACAAGGTTCAGATCCGGTCTTTTGCTGTTGCATTTAGAATTCAAAAGTTGTACTTTACTCTTCCCCCCAGTATTTTTTCACCTTTAAAACATTTGAAACATGAAAGAATTACTTGTGCCCGCAAAGAGCAACTCTATCTTTCCAGCTGCTTTCCTGGCCGCCACTTCAGCTTTGCTGCTGGTTGGTTTTCTATTGGGTTCCTGCCAGAAAGATGTATCTGTGGCAGAGCCGGATTTTGAACCCCAGGCGCTCACAACTATTACCACTACCTGCTTCAGGACAATTGCCAAAGTAGACGCATGCACCGGCGGTGAATGGATTTATTTTAGCGGTATGATTGATAACCGGGTAAGTACTAATGCTAACTCAAATGGCGGCACGGTGGTTACCCGCAGTTTTTCTGTAAGAGAAATGTCAGGAAAAGGCATCAGTGCTGGCGCCACCTTACCGAACATGGCCTGCAGCACCGCGTTCTCCGGCACCTATACCGGCACTTTAACCGGCACCCAATATGATGTACTTGGCGGGGCAGAAATGTTTGCCATCCACTTCGATCCGGGCGGGAGTGCTACATTGGCGGGTAGCAATACTTTCATTCACCGCGGTACCCTCGTATTTGAAAACACGAGTACCGGCGAAAAAGTAATCGCCAAACACGTTATCCGCAAAGTAAATGGCGTGATCCAGGTAGACACCTGGGAATGTAACTGAGCCGGCTACTTTAACCTGCCTGCGGTCGGACGATGCCATGTCATTTTGTACCTGCAGGTCGCTAAATCATCCTGCCTAAAATATCGAAAAAAAAAAGCGATTGTGTAAAATATTTTTGCCGCCGTAGGTCGTTGCCGCCGTCTGGGCTTCGACCAAGGGCCTCTTATACACTCGCCTCCAAGTCACTCTAATAAAACTAACCTCCGTCCTTAAATACCATTAGCTGCTAAAAATAGGAGTTCTTCTAATCCTTCCGAAAATAACGGAACAGGAAAGCCGGGGGCAATTTTATATCTGGCAAACTTAGGCGTCAGAAATTCGAATAACCGAACATCGCTATATGCCGCTGGTCGAAGCCCAGGCGGCGGCAATTTTTTATTTGGGGAAACTTATTTTTAAGCTGGCAAAGAAGAGACCAGAAAGTTGATGGTGCAGGTTCATAGTCCATGGTCGATGTATCATAGAACTTGGATCATCGTTCATGGCACCTGCCGGTAAGTGGCTTCCATGCATAGACGAGCCCTCCACCTGCTGTAGGTAGTTGCCGCAGTCCTGCCTGCGACTAACGGGGAAAATAAAGCCGGCGGTAAATAAAAGAACCAGTCTCTGTTATAAAACCCCGCAATATTCAAAGTAATTCTACCATTAGCCGGGCAAGCATAGCTGCAGCCTGTTTAGCTTCTACACGCTGGGCTTTAAAATCATAGTGTTTATGGTTTTTCTTAATTTCAACCCATAGTTCGTCTATCTCTTCAAGTATCACCGCATAAGCTTCATGCTGGTTATGAAAGTCAGCAGGGAAAAGTTGCTTTGCCCGAAGTACTTCTGCTTCTATTTCTTTTATGGCAAGCGTGAGTTTATCCTGGTAATTATAATGTTGTACGAGGCGGTTCCCCTGTTTGTCAAAACCGGTATTTATAGTTTCAGCACACATCCTGCGAAGATAACTATAGTATTAATTCCATGTTTCTCCTAATGTGATGTTGACTCGCGTGCTGGTGCCGGGGGTGGAAAGACGGAAACATGTGGATACCAGTACATAATTCAACCAACTTACCGGCAAAAGTAAATGCCCCCGTTGGATGAAACCAGTCGGGGGCATGGTATTTTTAAAAACGGGCTATAGAAAAATAATATGTATCAGCGCCACACAAAATCAGCCATCGCCACATAATGCCGGTGGGTAGTTGCATCCTCCCAGATCCGGTAGTCCCGTGGATAATAGGTACCGGACGGTGCAAAATGCAGAGGCTGAGGAATAGATTTGATCACCGTATTACCACCGTCAAGGTAGGCCAGTGTTATCATCGGTTCTAAAAAGATAACCTTGCCTGCGGTGGACCCATAAATAAAAGTATGGGTGAATGGAATGAATCGCGGAGGCAATTCCGGGGAAGAAGGGTCCAGCCAGTGCGTACCCATCTGCGGCACGGTAGCGGCCTGTATTACGTAGGATGCAGGCAGGTAACCCGCTGGCGGATTAGCTGTAGGCATCGGGCCGATCATCATTTGTTCTGCCGTAGAAATTTTATAAAAGTGAAAATCAAAATGAGGCACATTATAAATGCCTGGGGGCTCATGTCCTTCGGGTTCCCAGTTGACCATCATATGATCAAAGGGGGTCACTTCTTTTGCTTTTTTGTGCAGTGCCAGCATAAAAGTGTTGGCGGCAAAATCGTGGGCATCGTCTGGCAGGCCCTGCAAAGCCCCGTCAGTAATTTCCAACCCTATAGCCAGGGGCTTGTTATCTGCCCGGCTGATATTGATCCAGGAGCGAACATGCCCGTCGCCCATCTGTACGGCCGGGCCGTAAAAAGTGTTATAGTCCGAGGCAGCATTGCTGTGCGCAGGGGCAAGAGAGGTAACAGCAGAAGAAGGTACCAGGATCTTTAAACTTGCAGTGGTTAAATCCCCGGGTGTGGAGGCCTCTTCCATCCGCTCCTTCTGGCAACCATTCGTCGCCATGATGGCAAAAGCCAATAACAGCGCATAATGTGAACGTTGTAGAAATTTCATAACCGATTTATTTAAGAGTGAAGAAATTAAAAAGGGTACAATCGGGCATTAAATAGTGAGATGGGATTTTAAAGGCAGGGGTAAATGTAAAAATCGTTTTCTTTAAATGCAAGGAAAAGAGGGGATTTAACAGCAACAGGCATTTACAGCAGGTGCCAGGGCCCGCCGGGGTTTTGGTTGGTTTGAAACACGCCGGTTGAAAAGAAGGACCGCCTCCGCGTGGCTTTCAGCCAGTGCCGTATCATTAACTACAAACGTTAACCGCTATGGAATTAAACGCTGGCAGGGAGGTAAACACTAACGCGTCGCATTAACCCAGGCGGCTACAAAACTACGCGCGTAAATAACCAACTGCTGCCATGTTATATTCCATCAGCAACCGGAAGCCCGGCCGGTACCGTTCCTATATAGGAAAGAAAAGTACCATCAGCAGTCTTTCTTATAAAATAACCACGAGACACAAAGTACTTCTAATACCGGTAAGTACCATTGCAGTTTCACCCTTGTATCCCTGCGGCTTACGTGCCTCGTGGTTTGGAAAAACTATTTAGAGCTCAACATCGGCTTATATACCAGCAATTCGCTCCACCGCATGCCGATGGCATCTGCATAATCAGACAGGTAGGTGCTCCAGGCACCCGCCCCATGCACACCGTTAAATCTTTCTGCCATTGGCTTGCGAAAATCGTCGGCCATTTCTTTTAATCCACCCTTTAACCGGGTGACCATAATGATCTCCGGCTCGCCGGAAGCCAACGCTCCATAAACGGCTACGGATTCCTTACTCTCCGTCCATACCCTTTTCAATTTATCCACCAGGGCGTTGGCAGCAACTATTTTCCCTGGTTTTAGCATTATGTGATTGATTAGGATCTTGTCGGCATAGTCGGTGAGTTGTACTGTGCTCTGGTCGGGTTGAAAAACATAATAGCCGCTTCGGTATTTTTCAGTTGTGTAAACCGAGACTGCTTTGTTCCAATCCGCCTGGTGGGCGGGGTTGATATCTCCGCGGCCATCGATAGTGGCCCAGTCGCTTGGCCCTTCTGTAACCATGTAACCCCCTGCATCCGGGCCTGTTTCTATGCTCCATACCCGCCAGCTCCAGTCGCCCATATGGTATTTTTTAGCATGGTCGCCAATGGCTTTTTCAAACTCCACCACTTTGTCTGGCTTGGGAAAATAACGGCTGCTGCTCAATACATTTTTTACCTGTGCCATCCCCATCAAAGGGGTTAGGGCCAGCAGGAACAATAACTGTTTCATTTAGATTTTTTTAAGATGATAAAAACATTTACAAGGCGGGACACAGGTGGGCATAGCAATAGCAGGCTGTTTGCAGGATAATGAAACTTGGATAGGTTCCTTTAATAAAATGGTGTTTTGAGCGCTTTTTTTGTGGTTGAAAGAGAAGTAGAAAGTAAACATAATATTTATAAAATTAGATTCATAGGAAAGGAGTAGGTTTTTTTGGGGGGCGTAATTGTTGTAGTTTATTAAAAATGGGGCTTTAACGGGTGGACGGGAGCTGTAAAATATTGTTGACAATACCTTTGTCTTATAGCAGATACGCATACCAACGAGACAAGAAGCTACAACAGGAGCCGCATCAAAGGTACAAACACAAAACCCGGGATGCTGGTTCGCCGTTTTCTCCATCCCAACAGGTTTCGTTACAAACTCCATGATAAAAGCCTCCTCTGCAAGCCTGGTATTGTTTTAGCCAAATACAAAACCGTGACAGTTATTCATGGCTGTTTCTGGCATTTAGTGTCCCAGCGGGATTTTTGCAGCATGGTTATAACAGCAATGGATCGATGCGACCCATTATGTTATATGCGTAACCACTTCCCTTGTACCTTACATTCCAATAAAGAAAATTTTAGCGTTGATAAAAGAATAGGAAATGCCCAACCTTTCATGGCGTATGCAATGGTAAACCGGCTGGAGAACTATTATAATACAACGTTTGCCTGATCAATTAAGGGATGCCCGCACCGAAAGAGATAAAAAGAAAGTACAACTACACAAAGTTTTTAAACAATCCTCTGATGCAAAAGATACTTTCAGTGATCAATTTTTGGCGCAGAAATTATATCCCATGCCTGAATCCTACTGCCGGTAAGTGGATGTTGGTTGATGATTACACTCAGCACGAACATAGCAGTGAGTTTTTTATGACTTAAGAATTGTAAAGCATTTTACTCCCAGGCATTTCAGAAATTTGTAGACGGGGTTTGTAGCTGTTGCAGTCTATGCGTTGCATCGGGGTTTGGCGGTTATGTATTACAATAAGTTAGTGACCGCATCGAAAACCCCCGGTGGAGTACAAAATCCTACGCATTGCGCATCCATCGTTTTTTTTGTTAAGGAGCCGTATGTTACATTTGCGGAGGCTTAGCAGCTTCAAAGCAACAATTATGGTAAATAAGAAACAGCATGTAGAAACCATCGCCGTGCATGGCACAGATAACAACCCGGTTGGGGGAAGTGATGTTATACAACCCATTCACCTTTCCACCACTTTTGAAAGAAGGGCCGATGGCACCCTTAATGACCATATTTACTCACGTATTAGTAACCCCAACCGGTTGACGGTTGAAAATAAGATTGCTGCGTTAGAGGAAGCTGCAACTGCTATTGCATTCTCATCTGGCCTGGCCGCCGTAAATGCTTTGTTTGAAAATATATTAGCACCTGGCAGCCATATTATCATACCAGATGATTGTTACCATGGCACCCGCTATTTAATGGATAAGTTTTTTACACGTTGGCAGGTTAGTTTTAGTGAGACCGATATGACGTTGGTTGAAAACGTAGAAAAGTTAATCAGGCCTGACACAAAGTTGATCTGGATTGAAACGCCATCAAACCCACAGTTAAAAATTGCAGATATAAAAGCAATAGTAGCACTTGCGGCAAAACACCACATCACCACTGCCTGCGACAATACTTTTGCCACACCTATTTTACAAAAGCCATTGCAAATGGGGATCGATTACGTGATGCATTCTTCCACAAAATTCTTTAGTGGCCACTCAGATATTTTAGGGGGGGTGGTATGCACCAATCGTACCGACGAAACTGCCAACAATATAAGAGAATACCAGGCTATTGCAGGCGCCGTGCCATCGCCGTTTGATTGTTGGTTGCTCAACAGAAGTCTCGCAACTTTCCCGATGCGCCTTGCAGCACAATGCGAAAGCGCTGTTACAATTGCTGCTTATTTAGACCTGCATCCTAACATTGAAAAAGTATTTTATCCGGGTTTGGCAACGCACCCCAACCACGACATTGCAAAACAACAAATGACAAACGGCTTTGGCAGCATCCTTTCCGTATTGGTAAAAGGCGGAAGGCAAGAGGCATTGGATGTTGCAGGTAAATTAAATATTTTTAAACACGCTACAAGCCTCGGTGGTGTGGAGAGCCTGGTAGAGCATCGCAGGACTGCAGAAGGGAAAAATCCTGTTAGCCCCGAGAACCTGCTGCGCATTTCTATCGGGATAGAAAATGTGGAAGATCTTATAAAAGATTTGGATACAGCATTGGGCTAAACAATAGTAGCAAGGTCCCGTTACTTAAATTGGTTGCATGCCCTTCGCTTTTACGAGCCATTGGGTGGAAGTTACAAATTCATGTTCCTCTTTTTCTGGCCTCTTTTGAAATATACCAACATTCAAAAAACGTTGTGCACGATTATATGTATCAATCCTGCTCAAAGTGAAGAATGCCTCAAGGTATAATGGAAAAGATTCTGAGTTGGTGCTGTGTGGTTCGTCAAAGCCGGGGCCACGGCAAGTTAGTGCCAACCACGGCATAGTAACGGGCACACCTGCATAGGAAGTAATCATCCAATGCCGTTGGTATATGCCCTTTAACACCCCTACCAACCAATGGACTCCCTATAATTTTTTAGCTTCGTTTTTTAACTTAACCAATTGGGTTGACACGAATAGAAAGAAGATGCAAAATATCCAATCGTTTACCCCGTAAACAGCGTAAAATGCGCCGGCCATTTGGTCTTTTGCAAAAACAGTTGAAAGGTCATTGTTAAGCATCCATTGGGTCCAGACAAAACCATAGATGAATTTTTCAATTGCAAATAAAGCCACCAACCACTTAACATGCTGGAACTTATTTGCAACAGATATATAAGCCAGGCCCCAAATAACAATCATTAGCAAACCGAAATTGGACATCACCACCGGGTCATATTCACCAATTACAGGGTTAGTAAAGAATCTCGAAAAAATTAAAACGGACATATTCATTAAGCCGGCAATAATAAATCCTTTTGTAATGGTTTCTTTTTTTAATGTCATGGTTATTTTTATTAGATCGTCAAATTCCTTAGCTGTTGTGTGGCTCATCAACCTGTGCCGCCTAATGCCCTGAAGCCGTGGCCACAGCAAGTTAGTGCCGACCATGGCAAGCGACTTGCGTTGTAGCTGTTGAAGTCTATGCGTTCCTTCGGGGTTTCGGAGTTAGTTATTTCAGTTAGTTAGTGACAGCAACGAAAATCCCGATGCGGCACAGGTCTTTTAAAAGACGGTAAATAATGCACCAAAAACTTCGCTGTTATAGACGAGCATACCATGTTCCCTTTCCCCGGCCATTTTGGAGCAGCTGCCTGTTTTCAACAAGAGATGCCAATTGTTTTTTTACCGTATTGCGGTTGGCGGTTGTAAGGGTTACAATATCCCTTACAGTTACCCGCCTGCGGCTTTTTGCAAGTTCCAGGATCTGTAACCCTAAAGCAGGCAATTGACCCAGCAGCACCTGCTCTCTTTCCAGTTTTACCTCCAGCCGTTGCTTCTGTTGTTGCAATATCTTTAAAAAGAAAACAATCCAGGGCTGCCAGTTCGGGTTGCCGGTTTTGATGGTGCCCTGTGTTTGTCGCAAGGCAAGGTAATAGCCTTCTTTATTTTGCTCGATGATCGCCTCAAGCGAACTGTAAGGTGCATAAACATATCCATATTTCAGCAGCAGGTAGATGGTAAGCACCCTGCTCAACCGGCCATTACCATCCTGGAACGGGTGAACCGCCAGGAACTCCACCACAAAAATGGATAAGATCAACAGCGGATGCAGCTTTTTTTCTTCGTAAACCTGGTTAACCCATGTTATCAATTCGTCCATCCGCAGGGACGTTTCAAAAGGGCTGGCCGTTTCAAAAACAATACCCAGGCTTTTGCCATCCGCATCAAAAGCCTCCACATGGTTAGGTGATTTTTTGTATTGCCCACGATGCCAGCTATCTTTTTCACTGTACTTCAATAACGCTGCATGTAGCTGCCGGATGTGATTTTCCGTTAGCGGTATATGTTCGTAGCTTTCAAAAATAATGTTCATTACTTCCGAATATCCGGCTACTTCCTGCTCATCCCTGGTAGTAAATTGCTGAACCGAAAGATTACTCAACAATATTTCTACGGCTTCATCGCTCAATTTGCTGCCCTCAATACGGGTGGAGGAACCAATGCTCTCAATAGTGGCAACTTTCTTAAGTGCAGATAACTGTTCAGGTGCAAGCTGGCCCAAGGCCCGCCAGGCTCCTTTAAATTCATCTGTTGCTGCAATAAGAGAAAGTATTTCAGCTGTTATTATTAATGATGATGTGTTAATACCCATAATTGTACCCATATTTACCCATAAGACTGTTAAATATCCATAAAATTACCCATAAATATCCATATTTGTCAACTTATTACTAGGCAACTATGCGTTCGACTTTGGAGACAGTTAGGCTGGTTATTATATGCATGGTTTCGTAACGGCTGTCTGTACAAGCTGGGTCGGTTGAAGAGGAATGGGTAATGGTGGGGCATTGGCAGGTGTACCTAATAAAGAGGAGCGCCGCTTTACTATGCAGCAGATTGAGAGGTAAGAATAAAGCTCGGATGCTGGGGCGGAGGTTTTTGTTTGCAGATGGGTTGCGCTACATGCTGCATGATAAAAAACTGCCTGGTAAACCTACAATCTTTTAGTCAAAAAAATTTAAGCTAGTAAAGATCAGTACTTTGGTCTATATAATATTATGTTGAACTTTTACTACTCCGACTCTATCGAAGATTTATTGGCCAAGAGTACCGAACAAATAATGGGCGAAATTACATTGACCAATAAATTTGATTCTTCTTTTAATCAAAATAAGGCATGGAAGGAACAGATACTCATTCTGCAGGTATCTTTAAAAGAATTCACTGGCACTTTGTTTTTTGAGTTCTCCATTCCAAGAATGGGTAAACGAATCGACTGCTTGTTATTAATTAAGAACGTAGTATTCGTTATTGAATTCAAAGTAGGGGAATCGGATTACTTGAGCTATAATGTTGACCAAGTTTATGATTATGCTCTAGACTTAAAAAATTTTCACCAACCGAGCCATGGAGCAACAATATCGCCTATACTAGTGGCCACAGAAGCAAAAGATGTTGCACTTAAGATTATTTCAACTTCACATAATGATGGTCTTATTGCTCCTATTAGAACAAATTCGGTATGTTTAAAAGAAGCCCTCGAAAAAGTTTTGCAATTTTCTGTAGATGATGAATTAATAGATCAAATTGAATATGCAAAAGGAAGCTATTCACCAACGCCAACCATTATTGAGGCTGCCATAAATCTTTATAAGGATCATTCTGTAGATGACATTACAAGAAATGATGCAGATGCCAAAAATCTAAGCCTTACTACAAACTCTATTGCTCAAATAATCGAATATGCAAAACAGGAACAGAAAAAGATAATCTGTTTTGTTACTGGTGTTCCTGGTGCTGGAAAAACATTGGTTGGCTTAAAAGTGGCTACTACACATCTTGATAAGGAGAAAGGGAATTCCAGTGTATTTCTATCTGGGAATGCTCCCTTGGTAGCTATTTTGCAGGAAGCCTTAACAAGAGACAAAGTAAAAAGAGAATTACTTCTCAAAAATAAAATTACGAAGCAACGGGCAAGAGATGGAGTTAAAGCATTTATTCAAATCATTCATCATTATAGAGACGCTTATCTCATTGACCCATCGGCGCCGTTTGACCATGTTGCCATTTTTGATGAAGCTCAAAGAGTATGGGATAAAGAACAGACGGTGAAGTTTATGAAGGCTAAGAAAAATCAACCAGATTTTAATTATTCGGAACCTGAATATTTATTTCTTGCTTAGACAGGCACAAAGACTGGGCAGTAATAATTTGTTTGGTTGGCGGCGGTCAAGAAATTAACACAGGCGAGGCTGGAATTTCGGAATGGTTAACAGCTATTCAAGATTCATTTTCAGATTGGGAAGTTGCAATATCTCCAACCCTAACTGAGTCAGAATATGCAGCTGTTGATGCAATTGACAAATTAAAAGATACATGTATTACTAAGTTTGATAATAATTTGCACCTGTCTGTTTCAATGCGATCTTATAGAGCAGAAAATGTTTCACTATTTATAAAACAGTTATTAGATTTAAATGCAAGTGCCGCTAGGGAGACTTATCATCTGATTAGCAAAAATTATCCAATTGCCCTAACCAGGGATTTAGTTAAGGCAAAAAAATGGCTCAAAGAAAAATCAAGAGGAACAGAACGCTATGGAATTGTAGTTTCATCGCAAGCACAACGACTAAAACCTTTTGCAATTGATGTGAAATCACCAATGAATCCTGTAAATTGGTTTTTAGATGGTAAAGATGATATTAGGTCTTCATATTATTTAGAAGATGTTGCTACTGAATTTCAAGTTCAGGACCTGGAATTAGACTGGTCTTGTGTTACCTGGGATGGTGATCTTAGGCACGAAATAGATGGCTGGAGAACCTTTTCGTTTGTAGGAACAAAGTGCCAAAATTTTCATAAAGACAACCGAAAGAAGTATCTAATAAATGCTTACAGAGTTTTATTAACTAGAGCTCGTCAAGGAATGATTATCGTTGTGCCTGAGGGAAGCCTTGAAGACCAAACAAGAAATCCAGCGTACTACGATTGCACATTTAACTACTTAGCCAGTTTAGGATTGGAGTTAATTTAGTTACATACTTTAATATGTCTTTGTTTGTCACTTATGCGGCGACGATGCTCCGAATTATCTGATTGTATATTTGCTGGAAGTAAAATCAAACCCCTGTTCTTAACGGCCCGCATCATCAGCCCTATACTCGCCTTCCACGAGCCGCGAATAAGGGCCAAACAAATTATATTTAATTCATAAAATATCCCACCCGATTGCCGCAGTTTTTTACCGGCACTATATGCAGTGGCGTCCTTGCCTTAAGTACAACAGGCGCAGAATATGATCATCGGGTTCTTTCAAACCATATTGGAAATAATCAAATAGAATCAAAATGGTTTTGTAGTGATGAGTAACCATGTTCAATCTGTGGGAAAATCTTCACGTTCACCACCCTTTTGCTTCAGCGGAGCCTGCAGCTAACGGTTGGCTTCGCTTAGCCAGTGAAATTGTTTTTCCGCCAGTTGAAAATGCCGGTTGCTTCGTTTTAATTCTATAAATAAAGAGTCCTTGTTCTTTAATCCCCTTAGTTGTATGGTATTACTGTCGGGTTGCAGGTAATGGAAACTGAAGAGGGTAACACTGTCCTGCATGTTCTTTTTAAGATAGATAAGCGACTGCAGTGTATCCACCGAAAAAGAAAAATAGCCCCGTCCATAGCGCCGCCTGAAGCTGCTGTCTTTTGTTTGAATGCTGCCCAACCCATTCTTTTCTATGATCAAATTCTGCCACCGTATCGTATCCGTCACCAGGGCAGGAATGGTATCCTTATTCAACACATATTTTACTACATCGTATACACCGGTTTTAAAATTTTTATCTTCCGTATAGCTTTCAACTTGCCTGGCGTATTGCAATGCATTGTAAAATGACAGACCCATTATAATAAATATGCCAAGCTTTAGTACGATCCTTGTTACCCGCATCCATTTTTTTGAAAGCGGGTACTGGTAAACGGCGCAAGCATCCGCCGGCCGGTTCAACACAAAAAAACAGAGAATGCGTTTAGATTCATTCACCACGAGGTAGATACACATCAGCACCAGGTTCATTGAATATAGTTTCACCGGTATGTCATAGCAAAGGTTTAGCATCATCACATTGGTAAAAACTGCGGTGGCCACCAGTGTGCCCATCGTGGCAGTTCGCCGGTACACCAACAGCAGGGCGGCAAAAACCTCCATCACACCGGAGAATATCTCGTATGGCGCGGAGTAACCAATAAACAACCAGGAAAAACGCATGGGTAAAAAGTCGCCCAGCGGCGTTGCCAGCTGGCTTAGCATTGGAAATGGCATTTGCAGCGCAAACACTTTTTGAATACCATATGAAAATGCGGTGATTGCCAATGTGTACCGCAGCAAAAGGCATAGCAAATAATTCAGCTGCCGGTAGGCCCTTCGTTTGCGGTCTGCCACGGACCATATTAAAGCACCTGTTGCAGCCAAGGAAAGTACCAGGTAATTAGCAGCCCAGCTATAAGAAGTGTCACCGCTGCCGTTATAAACCTGCTGTACCTCCTTTACATTGAAAACCTGGAAGAAATGCCTGTTGGCTTTAATTACACCCCATTCCATCAAATCGTTGTAAAAGCCCAAGAGGTAACCCATGCCGGGAATATCACCCAGCCAGTTCCAGGGTGAGCTGTACAGAAAAAAATAGATGCAAAAGAAACGGAAAAATATTTTTTTTATTAATGGCCACGGGGTGTTGGGCTGCAGTATGCTGCTGGTCATAGTATTAGTTTTGTTTTATAAATGCAGGGACATGCGGAGGACCATTTTTCCCGCAGGTGAGATTTGCCATAGATGAACGCAGATTTAAGGCATTGCAGAAAAGCACCAATATTCCGGAAAATAAATCTGCGGGAAACATCTCCGGAAATCTTCTTTCTTTCACACGAAAAAAGACGGTGCAAACCGTCTTTTTTAAAATTATTGCATCTATAGCACTTAGTCTTTTTTATAGTAGGTAAAAGTCCGTTTAACAACCCTGGTTGCCATGCCTTTTTCGTCGTAAGTTGTCCGCTGGGTCCAGTTGCCTTGTTCATCGTAGCTGTCGTACTTATAGCTGATCACTTTATTAGTGGTGCTATCTTTGGTTACATTCATTTCCATTGTTTTTACAACATCTCCTTTGTCATTCAACTCACTTTTCGAGTTATACACTTCCTTGCCGGTACTGTCTCTGAACCTGCCTGCCACCTGCACTCCATTTACATTGTCGTTTTCAAAAACACCGTCAACGGTACTATCGGCTTTGTGCCTGGTACCGGCAGTTACGGCGCCATAATCATCCTCTTTAAGGCCTGTGTAAAAAAATACTATTTTTCCGGCAGAATCAGTTTCCTGCGCACCGCTGTATTTACCGTCTTTATCAATCTGTATCTCAAAACCGTTGGATGGTTTACCGTTTTTTGTAGTGGCCACGCTTTTCATCTGGCCCTTTTCGTAGTGGATCATGGTGCTGTTTTCAGTGATATTCCCCTTACTGTCTTTTTTGGTGGTTGCACTTATATAACCGTTCTTATCAAAATCATCAACAGTAACACAACAGGAATCCATGGCGCCTGTTTTTCCGGTACTGTCGGGGGTGTAATTAGTGGTTTCCATGCTCTGTACCATGCCTTTGAGGTTTTGAGCCGTCCAGTCGCTGTTTTTGGCAACCTCCGCCTCTTTTTTTGTGTTATTGTTGCACGATACCATAAATGTTCCGATGAATAAAATCCCGAGTAAACTTTTCATAATTGCTTGTGTTGGTTTTGATGAGGCTTTAAAATATACACTTTAATGCCAGATTGCAAGTAAATACGCATTTAAATTATTTAGCACATTTTGTTAAGCGGAGGATGGTCCCGCACTGGTCCGGGGTCAGAAAGGGATCAGGCCACTTTTAAAGGAGATTCTAGCTGGGTTAGCTATCTAGTGGCAAAGGGGTCAGGCCACTTTTAAAGGAGATGCTAGCTGTGTGACCTATCTAGTGGCAAAGGGGTCAGGCCACTTTTAAAGGAGATTCTAGGTGGGTGACCTATCTAGTGGCCAAACTCCTGGCCAGACTCCTCCCATTAATCGCTACCGGCCCGCTGTCTGTCCCGCTCTTCCTGCCATTGGTCGCAGTTGTAAAAATGCTAAATAATAGCAGGTTACTTTTAGTCCATTCCCTTCCGGTTCCTTAAATAATTATTTATGAAACAGTTCTCTTCATGGCAGTGGTTATTGCTGCTGATTTTCATACTACCCGTTAATATAGGTTGCGAAAAAGAAACGCCTGTAACGGTTACGCCCGTGCCACTACCGCCGCCGCCACCGCCGCCACCACCCGTGGTGCCCCAGCCGCAAAATACGCCCAGGATCTACGCGCAGGCGAATGTTGATATTGCAGTTGAATTGCCGATCAACTTTGCGATCCTGTCGGGTCATAATTACGGCACTTACCATATACCGGCAACTGATTTAAGCTACAAGTGGAGAAAGATAAGTGGCCCCGCGTCGTTTGTTATTGAGAGCCCGGACTCGCTGAAAACCAAAGTAACCAATCTTGAAAAAGGCGTGTACCAGTTTGAGCTGGAAGTAAGCGCCGTGCGTCTCGGCATGTCCGCTAAAGACGTTATGACGCTGTATGTAGAAGATGCCAGTTCAGCCAGCAGGCAAATCTATTTCCGAAAGGTGAATTGGGTATGCCCGATGAGTTGCACGATGGAGATTGAAAATGTTTTGGGCTATATGCCGGCGAATACGCCCTTTAGTGTGTACATCAAAAGGGAATTTTCCTCCACCTGGGAGCTGGTGATGCATGTTTCACATTATCCCGGTCACAATTATTTTTACGACGTGATGCCTGGGGGTTCATTCACAATTTTTGAAAATCCTGATGTTACTGTATATGATACGCCGGATATAAAAATTGTGTTTTAGGGTTTCGCGCAAAGAAGCAAAGAATGCAAAGAAGCAAACAAGGCTGTCAGGCAACTTTGAAAGCTGTGAAAGTTGTAAGGCCAGATTGTACCGCCATTCTATTTGAATGACATAACCGGTGGCCGGGCACCTAAGGGACAGCTAGTCCCTCCCTTTGACAATAACTTTCCGGTGTTTCTTTTCCCGGCCAGGATAATAAGCGGCCGGTAGCCCCCTAAAGTGTCACAAATTCGTGCTGGCTGATCCCAGGATTTTGCCGGATTTCTGCGATAATGAGTGATTTTTGCCGCTATTTCCCAATAAATTGCCTGTTTTGCTTCAAAAATGTTCATTCCTGCTTGTAACATTTTTTTAGAGTCCTGCATTTTTGGTTACAACCTCCACCCGCAGACAACGTTGTAACCATTTTTTGGCAGGCTCGAAAAAATGTTACAGCAATAAAATGATTTTGTGGCGGATTTTAGTAGATTATAGGGCATTTTTGGCCAATTTTGCCCGATTTATGCCGGTTTGGGGCAAAAATAGGGGTGTGCAGTTTGCAAAGTAGGGGCCTACGCGTTGGTTGGGCAGAAGCTAGCAGGCCAATGGATACGTGATTCAAACAGAATGTCCTTTCAAAGTGCCTGACACGTGGCCGGGTACTTAGTCTCTTCCATCCTGTATGATCTTTTTATCTATATCCTCTATCTCCTTATGCTCTGCCGCTAAACGCCTGACTTTCCTGCCATAGGATATCTTAGTGATGAGCACAAACAGTACCGGCACCACGAAGATGGCGAGTGTGGTGGCGGACAACATGCCGCCGAACACCGTCCAGCCAATGGTCTTGCGCGATTCTGCAGCAGCACCGGAGGCAAAGGCCAGCGGCAAAACACCCAGGATAAATGCCAGCGAGGTCATGATGATGGGCCGCAGACGCAGGTCCACTGCCTGCAGGGTAGCGGCTACAATTTCCACGCCCTGGTCCACCCGCTCCTTGGCAAACTCCACGATCAGGATGGCATTTTTTGCCGCCAGGCCAATGAGCGTTATCAGGCCGATCTGCGCATAGACATTGTTGGTGAGGTTGGGCAATAAAAGCAAGGTGAGTATGGAACCAAAAGCACCGATCGGTACGGCAAACAACACAGAAAAAGGTATGGACCAGCTTTCATATAAAGCCGCTAAAAACAGGAATACGAAAATGATTGAGATACCAAAGATGATCAATGTACTGTCACCCGCGGCAATCTCCTCCCGGCTGAGGCCGGAAAATTCGTACCCATAACCGACAGGCAGTGAAGCGGCTGCCACTTCTTTTAAAGCAGTGATGGCCTGGCCGCTGCTGTAGCCGGGCTCCGGCGAGCCGTTGATCTCGATGGCGCGGTAAATATTATAATGCGAGATCAATGAAGGAGCTTCGGTCACTTTCGTGGTCACCAGGGAATTCAATGGAATCATACTACCGGTACTATTCCGCACATAAAACTTACCCAGCTCTTCAATGGAAGAACGGAAACTACTATCGGCCTGCGCCATTACCCGGAAGTTGCGGCCATATAAATTAAAATCATTGATATAACTACTGCCGAGTAAGGTAGACATGGTACTGTAAACATCTGCCACATTCACCCCTAGCTTTTTTGCTTTTTCTTTATCCAGTGTTACCTGGTAACTGGGCGTGTGCGTGGTAAAAAAAGTATAGGCCATACCGATCTCCGGGCGTTGGTTTACTTCCGCTAAAAATTTGCGGGCCACGGTTTCAAACTGCTGGATATTATCCGTGCTCGTGGTTTGTTGCAATTCAAAAGTGAAGCCGGCCGTAGCCCCTAACCCCGGAATGGCCGGTGGCGCGATGGCCATAATCCGGGCCTCTTTTATATCCGCCGTTCTTTTTTGTATTTCGGCGATGATACTTTGCAGCTTTGTTTCTTTGGTCTTGCGGTCCTCCCAGGGATGCAGGTTCACAAACATGGTACCCACGTTTGATTTATTGGAGAAGCTGAGAATATTCAAGCCTGCCAGGCCTCCTACGGTTCTAACACCCGGAACAGACTGTACCCGTTTCATGATCTCCAGCAACATATTTTTACTCCTTGTTGTGGAAGCTGCTTCCGGCAATTCATAAGTGACATACAAACGCCCTTCATCTTCTGATGGAATGAATCCTGAGGGTTTGGCCTTAAACATAAAAAATAATCCTACAAACAAACAGATGAGCATGATGAGCACCATCGGTGTAAAGCGGATCCATTTAGCCACACCTCTTGTGTACGACCTGTTTAGTTTTGTAAAGCCACCATTAAACCAGGCAAAAAATTTATCAAGCATATTTTTCTTTGCATGCTCATCTTTGGAAGGTTTAAGTAACAACATGCACAATGCAGGTGTAAGCGACAAAGCCACAAATGCAGAAATGATCACCGACACCGCGATGGTGATGGCAAACTGCTGGTACAACCGCCCGACAATACCCGGTATAAATCCAACCGGTACAAATACTGCCGCGAGGATCAAAGCGATGGCAATCACGGGAGCTGAGATATCCTTCATTGCTCTTTTTGTAGCTTCCTTTGCTGATAATTTATTGTGATCCATATAGTGTTGCACCGCTTCCACCACTACGATGGCATCATCCACCACTATACCGATCGCGAGCACAAATGCAAAAAGAGTAAGCGTATTGATAGTGAAACCAAACGGGATAAAAAAAATAAATGTCCCAATCAGTGAAACGGGAATAGCCAGCACAGGTATCAATGTGGCTCTCCAGTTCTGCAAGAAGAGGAACACCACCAGTACCACAAGGATGAGGGCTTCTACAAGCGTTGTCAACACTTCCCTGATAGAAACTTTTACCACGGTAACGGTCTCCAGTGGCATGGCATAATCGATATCTTTTGGAAATGATTTTTTAAGTTCAGTTAGTGCTTTGTTTACGCCATCATACGTATCCAATGCATTGGCACCCGGTGCCTGGTACACCAGCACAAATGCGGCAGGTTTGCCATCTACAAATGCATTAGTACCATAATCAAACTTACCCAGTTCCACGCGGGCCACATCTTTCAGGTACACAAGCGTACCAGTGGCTGGCTGGGTTCTCACAATGATAGCCTCAAATTGTTCCTTTGTGTTGATGCGGCTGTTGGTGAGCACACTGTATTCAAAACTTTGTGTCTGGGGCTGGGGGTTACCACCTACAGTTCCCGCGGCTACCTGCAGGTTTTGTTCGGTGAGTGCAGCAGTTACATCCGTCGTCGTCATCTCCAGTGCCGCCAGTTTGGTGGGGTCCAGCCAGATACGCATACCAAAATCATCCGCCCGGGAAACGATATCCCCCACACCTTTTACCCTTTGCAGCGCATCCTTTAAATAGATGTTGGCATAGTTGCCAATAAAGGTTGCGTCATGGGTTCCGTTGGGAGAATAGAGCGCCAAAGCGAGCATGATACTCGGATTGCGCTTTCTTACTGTGAGGCCTAAACGCTTTACAGCATCTGGCAATGCCGGTTGTGCCACGCTTACCCGGTTTTGCACATCCAGTGCTGCAATGTTTACGTCTGTGCCAATTTCAAAATTTACATTGATCGTACTTTGCCCGCTACCTGTACTGTTGCTGCTCATGTAGGTCATGCCCGGCACGCCATTGATCTGTGTTTCGATGGCGGTCGTGGTCGTTTGCTCTACCGTTTGTGCATCTGCTCCCGTAAAATTGCCACTCACCGTTACCGTGGGTGGGGTGATGTCAGGATATTGCGCCACGGGCAACAATACCATTGATATGATACCCACGAGTACGATCACGATAGAGATCACGATGGCGGTAACAGGTTTTTTTATAAAAGTTTCTGCTATCATTGGTCTTGATTGGAATTACTATTCCTTTTTGTGTACATTATTTTTTAGGCGCGACAGTAGGAGCAGGGCCGGCGTTCACTTTCACACCCTCGCGTAAATTTTGCACGCCTTCCGTCACGATAGTTTCACCTGCGCTTAATCCTTCTTTCACAATGATATCGGTGCCAATAGTTTTCCCCAGCACCACTTTTCTCTGGGACACTTTGCTGCTGTCTCCCGGCATGTATACAAAGTATTCGCCGAGCTGCTCTACCACCGCCTTGTAGGGGATCAGCACCGATTGCTGCGAAGAATTGTTCCGGATCCGCACAGTGCCCGTCATACCGGCTTTTAAAATATTTTCCTTGTTGGGGAAGCTGAGCCTTGCTTTGATCGTACCCGTTTGTGGATTCACTGCACGATCGATCAACACGAGTTTACCAGGATAAGGATATACTTCACCACTAAAGGCCAGTTGAAAAAGAGAATCGGCCGGGTTGTTTTTTTGCTTGAGCATATTGGAGAAGCGGAAAATATTCTGCTGCTCGATATTAATATCCACGGCCAGTTCTGCATCAGTGGAAACGGTATTTAAAATAGTTTGTCCCGCTGTAACGGCGGCGCCGGTTTTTACATTAGAGATGCCGATCACACCGGTGAAGGGTGCATATACGCGCGTGTACCGCACGCTTGTTTGCACAGCCGAGATATTTGCGCGTGCTGCGGCTGCCTGCCGCTGAGCCACAGTTACGGCGGCGTCAGCATTGTCCACCAGTTGTTTGGCCACGGCATCCTGCTTATCCAGTTCATGGTAACGGCCGGCATCTTTTTTTGCTTTGGCCAGGTTGGCTTCTACCACGCCAAGGTTGGCCACTGCCTCCTGGTAATTGGCATTGTACAATTGCTGGTCTACGGAATACAACAATTGCCCTTTGCTTACGCGGGCACCGTCCGCAAAATGGACACCGGTGATATAACCGCTCACCTGTGGCCGCAGTTCTACCTGGTTCAGTGCTGTAACGGTTGCAGGATATTCATCGTAGTACACCGCATCCGTCAGGGTTACCTGTTGCACTGTTACTTTGGGCACGGGCATTTGCGGCGGACCTGTTTGTTTACTCTTGCATCCTACAGCAAATAATAAAAAAACAAGGCCGGTATATTTTATCAATGGACGATAGAAGATGGTGAAGTTCATTTTAGTTGTATGATTTAAAAATGTGTGTGCCGATTAATAAGTGATTTGTCCGAGGGCGTCCTGCACATCCACTTTGGCGGAGAGCACCTGGTATAAAGCGTTATAGTAATTGATCTGTGCGGTGCGGAGATCTGTTTCTGCGGTGATCACTTCCAGGTATGTTTTTATGCCGGCCCTGTATTGCAGGTTGATCACATCATAGACTTCCTGTGCAAGCGCCACATTTTCTTTTTGCGCCAGCCAGCTTTGCAACCCGCTTTTGTAAGCAGCCAATGACTGGCGGTATTGCGCGTCTACTGAGTTTCGTAAACTCAGCAGGTCCTGGTTGGTGCGCTGCAATTGCAACGAGGCCGTTTGCAGGTCGGCTTTTCTTTTACCTCCCTGGAATATCGGGAAGCCCACCGTGATGCCTGCAAAAGAGTTAGGAAAATTTGTGTTGTATAGTTTGGTGAAGCTGTTGTTTTGAAAGTTGAGGTTATAGGCTGCGTTGGCGGACACCGTAGGTAAAAAACTCAACCGGTTATAGACGACGGTGGATTCCAGCAATTTCATTTGCGTTTCCAGCAAGCGGTATTCGATGCGGTTCCGGTAATCCGGCGCCTGTGCCGTATCGATCAGCATTTCTCTTTCCAGGGCGAGGCTGTCATAACTGACCTTCAGTTCTGCACTGTCCGGGTAACCCATCAGGAATTTCAGGTAAGCCATTTTACTTCCCACTAACTCTTCGTTTATTTTTTTAGTGGCTTTTGTATTGTTCAGGTTGATGGTAGCTCTTTTATAATCGATCTTGTCGGCAATCCCTGCTTTGTACTGGCTGGTGGCATCTTTCAGGCTTCTTTCGATCCTGCTGATGTTGGCAGTGGCGATGCTGATCTGCTGCATCGTGGTGAGCACATCATAAAAAGCCTTGGATACATCAATGGCCAGGTCGATCTTATTGCTGGCGGTTGTTTGCCGGGTTTGCAGCAGCAGGTCTTCTTTTGTGCGCCGGGCCAGTAACACATCGCGGTTAAAGATGGCCTGGTTTACGGTGAACTGCCCAGCTGATGTATTGTTCACACCAAACTTAATGGGGTTGCCACCGATGACACTGGTCTGCAGGATAAAATTATGCTGCAGGCCAAAATTAAAATTCACCTGCGGGTACCAGTCTGCGAGTTTGCTTCGGATGGTAGAAGCGGTGATCTGTTCGTCTACGAGTGACTGTTGTATCCGGGGTTGGTTGCTCACCGCATATTTCACTGCTTCGGGCAGGGACATGGTATGAACATTTGTTGTCAGCAGCGGATCCTGTGCCCTGGCAGAAAATAAAACGATCATCGTACCAAAGAGGGAGAGCCATCCTGCTTTGTGTTGTTGAGAAGAATAGGTCATTAATAATTATTTCGACGTTTTTAAAAACAGTACGTCCATTAAAATGGCATTACATTTTTTACCTGGGCAAGAGTCGCAAAGTGGGGATGCTTACTGATCGATGAGTTGATTCACCCAGGAAAGGTATCCGGTGAGCAACTCCTTGTTCAACTGATAGGAGTGATGCCTCCCGTCTTTTTCCGCTTCGATCAGTTCAGCTTCAATCAATGTTTTTACGTGGTGACTTACAGAAGGTTGGGCGAGTTTGGTCATTGCCATAATATCGGAACATTGAATATACCCGTTTTGCTGTGACATATTCAATAAAATCTGCAGGCGTGTGCTGTCCGCGAGTGCTTTTGTTATCTTTTCTACTTGTTTGATTTCCACTTCAAATACATTGATGAATGCAAATCTATCGATTCGGGGGTTTGGAAGGGGAGTTAATGTTTAAACGGCAAATGGGGGTGGACGGTTGACGGAAGAAGGTGGACGGTAGACGGTTGACGGAGGAAGGAGACGGTTGACGGAGGAAGGGAGACGGTAGAAGGGAGGTGTAGAAGCTAAGGAATATAAAAAAAGTACAAAGTAAACGAAGCCCCGCCGTCAACCGTACACCGTCCACTGTCAACCTTTTCACCCTCTTTGCCGGAAACACCGGATATTTGCGGCTCGAATGGCACAGAAGAAATTATTACGCTTTGCACAGATAAAAACATTTCCGAATGTTTTGGAATACCCGAAGGATATGCCCGGTAAATGGAGCAGTTTTTTTAAAAAAGCGAACCCGTTGATTCTTGAACTGGCCTGTGGCAGGGGAGAATATACGCTCGGGTTAGCCCGGATGCACCCGGAACAAAACATTATCGGCGTGGATGTAAAAGGCAACCGGATGTTCCTGGGAGCAAAAAAAGCATTGGAAGAGGAATTGGATAATGCGGCGTTTATAAGAACCCAGATAGAAATGCTGGCCGAATATTTTGCCCCGGGCGAAGTAGACGAGATCTGGATCACTTTCCCCGACCCTCAGTTAAGGACCTCCCATGCAAAAAAAAGACTGACCCACCCAAGATTTTTGCGCAACTACCAGAAGATCCTCCAACCGGGCGGCAGCATCCACCTCAAAACGGATTCACCCGATCTTTTCCGGTTTACCAAAACCGTGATCGAACAGTACGGGCTTTTATTTGTTGAAGAAAGCACGGACGTATATGCCGGGCCACACAAACCCGAACTGGCTATTAAAACCCATTACGAAGGACTGGATATCGCCAATAGTAAAAAAATATTTTACCTGCATTTCAAACTTGCGGAAGCAATTCCTGACCGCGATGATCAATTGCAGGAGCTGTTGAAAGAAATGGAACAATAACAGAATGGAACAATTAACAGAAGGAGAGGATTATTACTTTAACGAAGAGGGCTATATAGTCTTAACCGAACAGTTCCACCTGAAAAAAGGAAATTGTTGTGGGAACGGCTGTAAACATTGCCCTTATGCATACATCAATGTACCCGAACCCAAAAAAAGGGAATTGCTTGCACACAGAATGCACTTAAAAAGCCTGCCCCCAAACTCCTGATTTGTTGTATCTTTTCAGTGATGAAAAAAAAGCTGGTCACAAAAAAGGCCAAGGAAGCGTTACCAAAGGACACGACTAAAACCTACACTTTTTTTGCTGATGTTTATGATGTTGTAAGGCAGGTGCCGAAGGGCCGGGTTACCTCTTATGGCGCGATAGCACAGTATCTCGGTATAAAACTTTCCGCGCGGATGGTAGGCTGGGCGATGAATGCAGCGCACACTGCCAAACCAAAAGTGCCTGCGCAAAGAGTGGTAAACCGCAACGGCATGCTATCTGGTAAAAATCATTTTGCCACACCGACACTCATGGAAGAATTACTAAAAAAAGATGGTGTTAGTGTGAAGGAAGAAACCGTTGTGGACTTTAAAAAGATCTTCTGGGATCCTTCCACAGAATTGGGTTTATAGTTAAACAGATCCTCCAAAAAATCAACCATGAGTAAAACCGAAATACTAGGAAAAATTGCTTTTATCAATCATGAGAAAAAGTATGCCATGATTGAGTACGAGCAGAACGGCAAGAAAAAAACAGTCAAGGCCAATGTTGATGAGAAATTTCAAAAAGAACAGAAGGAAAAAAAACTGATAAAAAAAACACATCACTTTGTGATGGGGGATGTGGTGAGTTTTACTGTAAAAATGAGTGAAAGAGGAGACCGGATGATAGCAGGCAACCTGGAGTTCCTGTATAATAATGCCCTGGAAGTAGTTCTGAATAAAGCCGCATTAACCAATAAATTTACCGGCTACCTGAAAGTAGTGGATGGAAAATATTTTGTAAAGGAAATGGAGAGTTATCTTTTTTTTCCTGTACCCATTTCCCCCTGGCAGTTATTACCGCCGGCAGACGAATTAAATGAGCCGGTCACTTTTTCCTTAGAGAACATGGACAAAAAGGATAAGGTTCATGCAACCCTCTCGGACAATACCTATATACCTGAATTTAGTAAGGCCATCAAACTATTTAAGAACAAAACACCTATAAAGGCAGAAGTATATAAGGTGACGGCACATGGCGTTTACCTCAATATCATCGATGATAAAATAAGGGCTAAAATTTCATTAGATAAGCAAACCGTTTTTAAGGACCAGCTTGCGGCTCTCAAAAATGGCGATGCGCTGGATGTGGTGATCACCCATATGAGCAAAAGCAAGATAGTGGTGGAGCCGGTAACTGAAGCTGACAAGGGAATCGCTGGTTAGCATCGGTAGGTATAAATTTTTCGTGTGTCACGAACTTTGGCCAGGAAAAGGTGGTTAGCATAGTGTTTCGCCGTAGGCATATTAGCAAGATTTAAAAGTGCAACCCCACGAAAACCTGATGTGGATACAGATGCCTGTTTTATTGGTAAATAAAGTCGGGAGTTAATAAGTGTTGTTTATTGCTGCTTTTAGCGCCCACTCTTTTGTCGCTCTACCGCCGCTGAGCTGCGTATTTGCTTTCCGCACCCGTAGCGGAACCTTTGGCCGTCGCTTCTTTCCAGAAAAACGGGACAGGTCGCTCTCCTTGTCTCGAGGCTTTGCCTAATGAGCCATTTTGCCTTCGGCAAAACTGAATTCCCACATCCAGCTGGACAGGCAACGAGGCTCCTCCACAAATACTGGTGGGTTTGAATCTGTTAGGAAAGATTTTACTTACTTGAACGCCAGGTTATCATTCATCTTTTTGTGCGGATGCGGGAACTGATGGTCGTATTGATTTGCCCTGAGACAGCTTTCCCGCGGTAAAAGCGGCACGTTGGACGAAAGCTTGCGGGAAGTCCCCGATTACAGAAAATCTCCTAACTTGTATTAAATTTCTCAAATGAAAAGAGACAAAGCTATAGATACCGTAAAAGAACTACCTAAAGAATTTGAACTCGATGAACTTTTGGAAAAACTTGTTTTTGTCGAAAAAGTTGAACAAGGTCTAACCCAGTTAAAAAGAAAGGAAACCGTAAGCCATTCAAAAGTGAAAGAGAGGGTTAAAAAATGGTAAAGATTGTTTGGACTGAATTTGCAATCGAGGATTTAAGATCAATTCACGAATACATTTCAAAAGATTCAAAAATATACGCTGATCGGGTGATCGACAAGATTATTTTACGGGTTGATCAATTAGGAAATTTTCCAAATTCAGGGCGAGTCGTCCCTGAATTTGATGATAAAACACTCAGAGAAATAATTCAAGGGAACTACAGAATTATTTATAAGAATTCCAGCACACAAGTTTCAATAATTCGTATTCATCATTCAGCAAGAATACTTACATAACCGTCATCCCCCTCCACGGTATTTCCTTAAGGGCCATTTGGACTGCGTAAAAACCGCACTCCCGCATCCGGCGGGACAGGCACCGAAGCTTCTTCAAAAATAGTGGTGGGTTTGACTTAGTGAGTGAGGATGTTGCTACTAGCCCGCCAGGTTATCATTCATCTTTTTGTGCAGATTACAGAAACGGCTTTTGGTAAAAATCCCGTCAGTGCCTTTTAATACGCTGTACAAAATCTGGCAAATGAACAGGCTCATCAGCATATAACAATAATTGCTTTTTATCCGAATAAAGAAACATCGACGGGTATTTTCGGGGCTGAAACTTTTTGATAAACTCTGAGCGGGTATCCTGCAGGAGCATCACGTTATTTTTTGCCAATAAATTATTACCATTTTTCGCCAGGAAACTTACAGCCGTGTTGCTATTTTCCAATGTGACCAGGTAAATAGCTGTTTTGCTGAAGTCGTTATAATGCTGACTGATATATTGTACTGCCTGGCGGCAATGATCACATTGGGTATCAAAAAACAAAAAAAAGACCGGCCTGCTCTTCGCCAGGTTTTCACGAGTGAAAGCGGATTGATCCACCCGCGAAAAACTGAAGGCCGGGATCGTTGCTGCAGGCACCTGGCTAAAGGCGACCAGTGAACCCATCAGTATTGATATAGCCAAAAGCCATTTTGCCATTATAATTATTTTTTTAATGTTGCGTATTCCAGTTGTTTGATCACAGCTTTTCCGGCAGACTTTAATTGTATTCTGTTAAAGGGCTTATTAGGAAAAAATATTGCTGTCATCACCGTAGCACCATCATCTGCAAATAATTCCACCGAACTCACATCAATGACCATGGTCATGTTCATTTTCCGATCCTTCGAAAACCGCGGCGCAACATGTTTTGCGGCAAAATCTTTTTGAAAATCTATTTTACCCGATTTAGTGCGGTCGATAAAGTATTCATTCCTGGACCTGTCAAAACCAATTTTCACTTCTTCTTTGAGATTATTGGAAAGCACAAAAGAAAAATCCTTTATTTCATCCATTCTCATTTTAATCACAGCAGGAATAATCGTTTTACCCGGGGCTGTAATATTTTTACCTGCTGCTGCCAGGGCCAGGTTCTGGGTGATAACAGGCTTGCCTTTGATACCGGATAATTCTTTAACCGGTTCGGACACTAACAATAACCCATCCCCGGCTTTTTTCAATTTTAGTTCCCTGGGAATGGTAAGTGCACTCCGCCATTTTTCCGTAGGTACAAGATTCGCATAGGACCAATTGCTCATCCAACCGATCAGGACCTTCCTGTTGCCGGTGTTGGACCAGGTAATACCGGCGTAGTTATCCGGCCCATAGTCCATCCACATGGTTTTCTGCTGTGGAGAAGTAAAAGTTTTTCCATCAAATTCACCAATAAAATACTGGGTGCCTGATCCGCCGTTGGGTCCGCCAGGATTAAGGTTAACAATTAACACCCACCGGCTTTTGCCATTATCATCCAGCACAAACAGGTCGGGGCACTCCCACACACCACCATGTGCACCCCGCCCTTCACCAAACTCACTTTCTTTGGACCAGTTTTTAAGATCGGGAGAAGAATAAAAAGTGATGATATCTTTGGTCGCCAAAGTCATGATCCATTTTTTTTGTGGTTCATACCACATCACTTTAGGATCTCGGAAATCTTTGATCCCCGGGTTTTTAAGCACAGGATTTCCTGCATATTTTGCCCAGGTTTTTCCGTTGTCATTACTGTAGGCCAGGCTCTGTGTTTGAAAATCGATGTGCCCTGCTTTTTCCCCTTCCGCGTCATGATGTGTGAAAATAGCGACCAGTGGCGCTTTTCCGTTTTTACCAAAGCCGGTGGTATTATTTTTATCCAACACCGCACTACCTGAAAAAATCGTTCCGATGGAATCCGGGTAAATAGCAATGGGTTCTTCCTTCCATTTTATCAGGTCGGTACTCGTAGCATGGCCCCAATGCATGGGACCCCAGACAGAACTATAAGGATGGTATTGAAAAAATAAATGATAAATCCCGTTATGGTATACCATCCCGTTAGGATCATTTATCCAATGAGCTTTGGGAGAAAAATGTATGGCAGGCCTGTGTGGCTCAGTGCCAATTTTTGCATTCATCTGAGCTATTGCGTTATTGCTAAAGAGCTGCGCGGCAAGCAGGCAAATGGCCACTATGGATTTCTTATTGTTCATGGTATTTTCGATTGTATAAAAAATAAGTAAAAATAAAGGCGGAAGCACATGGCCCCCGCCTGCTACTTTAGTACCCCGGGTTTTGTTGGTACAAGCCATTTGTAAAAGTAATCTCAGACTGAGGAATTGGAAGGTATTCGTCCCTGCCCAGGGTAAAAACGGCCGTTCCTAAAAATGACCTTCTTGTTTTTTCTACGCTGATGTAAGCATTGAGGGTAGATGCAGCAATACCCCACCGGACCAGGTCAAAAAACCGTGCACCTTCTGTTGCAAATTCCAGGCGTCTTTCCCACTGCAGCGCTTTACGGGCATAGTCTTGTGTCCAGCCGGTTGCAGGGTATGGTTTGGTGTTATAGTTGGATGCAAATGTCCCATTCGCTTTTTTCAGCCTTCCTGTACTGGCGGCAGCTCTTGTCCTCACCTGGTTAATTAAAGGCAAGGCATTAGCGGGTTGTCCCAATTCAATGTAGGCTTCTGCCTGCATCAACAGAACATCATCATATCGTATGATATCATAATTTTTAGCAGTCCCCATAAAAGGCCCTTGTTTAAAATAAGAAGAGCTGGTAGCCAATTGCTGAAAACGCATGGTGTGAAAATTACCGTATACACCTGCATCCCTTACCCAGCTATTGCTAAAAGGTTTTGTATTATCATACTTGTACGGATGGCCATCAATTCCAACAGTATGGTCCAGGCGGGGATCCACCGTAACCAGGTTCAGGTCGGCATTTGAATTATTAAATGTTGTAAAATTGGGTAATCCATTTGCATCGGTCGTGTGACCGTTTACAAGATTCTGGCTGGCAGCATGAAAACCGCAGCAACCATATTGAGGTGCGCCATGCGGGTAATTTAACCCGTCTTCATAGCTTAACCTGCCTGCAGTCGTTCCATCATTAATTGTAAACTGGATGGCAAAAACAGATTCGGGTCCGTTCTCTGTTTCAGGTAAAAAATTATCTGCAATATCACTGCTCAGGAAATACTTGCCGGATGAAATGACGGCTTGTGTTAAAGTAACCACTTCCTGCAGCCTGGATGCTTTGATAGCAGTCACCTGGTGTGTGGCATTCTGCTCATAAGCCTGGTACAATCTCAACTTTGCCAGGTAAGCCTGCGCCGATAATTTATTCGCCCGGGCGAGTTCAGGTTGGGTGGCAGGCAAATTATCAATGGCAAATTGAAAATCAGCCGCAATCTTATTCCATGATTCTTCATTGCTCAGGACGTTGGAAACTTTTAGTATTTCCTCGCTTGTTGTATTTTCGTCAAAGATGGGAATGTTCTTGTACAACAATTTCATGGTGAAATAACTGTGTGCACGGAGAAAACGTAATTCTGCGATTCGCTTTGTTTTTTGTGGAAACGAAGCATCAGCCAAAACTGTTACTGCACGCAGGGCTACGTTGGCTCTTGAAATAGATTTGAAAAGGTTTTGCCAGGTGCGGGTAACAAATGCACCCATCGTTGGAGTAACGAGGTTGTAATGTTCCATTGCATCTATTTCACCTACGTCGCCGGTACCACCACCACCTTTGTATGCATCGTCTGAGCGAACGCTTCCATAAGCCCAGTTGCTATAGATCGGGCCAATCATATCGCCGTTGCCGATGGCGGCATAAGCAGCAGTTACCAGTCCCTCTGCAGCAGTAGTGGATGTGAGGTCTGAAGAGGATAATACACCTGCTGGGGTGTAATCCAGCACTTTCTTACACGAGCTAAAAAAGATGAGGCCGGCCGTGATAAAAGCAATTATATTTTTATTTTTCATTTTGATAATTTTTAATTTTTTAGAATGAAGCATTTATACCAAATGTGAATGTTTTTGGTATGGGAACAGGATCAAGGTCAATTCTCTCCGGGTCGGGGCTTTGGTAGTCCTTACTTTTTATCCTGAATAAGTTTTCAGCCATGGCAAAAAAACGTAATCTTGAAAAAACAGATTTAGGTTCAAGATTATATCCAAGCTGGATATTCCGCATTTTAAAATAGGAGGTATTCACTATAAAATAATCGGAAGTCCTGCCTTCATTATTATTGTCTTTCAGTGTTAATGCAGGAACCTGCGTATTGGTGTTTTGTGCTGTCCAGCCATTGAATACACCAGGGCCTACATTTTCCCGGCTTTTCATGAGGTTGTTAAATAAGGTGTACACATCAAATCCTTCCCTGCCAGCTATTCCTGATCCAAATACAGACAGGTCAAACTTCTTATACTGCAGGTCAATGCGTAAACCATATTCCAATGCAGGAAGGGTAGTACCTATCCATGTTCTGTCCAGGTCATTTATCACTTTATCACCATTGATATCTACATAACGTATTCTTCCCGGACCCGCACCTATCTGTCTGGGTGCTGCGTCAACTTCAGCCTGGGATTGAAACAACCCATTTGTTTTGTATCCGAAAATATCAAACTGGGAATGGCCGATAATTGTATTCACCAGGTTGCCGGCATAAGCAGGCCTTACATTTTCAGGGAGCTCGGTTATCTTATCCCTGAAATGGGCGAAATTCGCTTTCACTTCATATTTAAGATCCCCTGTTCTCTGGCCCTGGTAACCTATGGTAAATTCCCAGCCTTTATTACTTTTCGAAGCTCCGTTCACCGCTTTATTTTGTCCTTCACCCAATGCAGATGCCACGGGAGGTGTAATCAATATACCTGTTGTGTTACGGGAAAAATAATCAAAGGATCCAAAGATTTTACTTTTGAAGAAGGAGAAATCCAGCCCTGCATTTATTTCCTCAGTCGTTTCCCATTTGAGCCCGGAGTTAGCAGCTTGTATCTGCACGAAACCCGACGGTAACGTACCGGTATTGGCTCCCGATAATGAATATGCCGTTCCCACATTCATATATTGCTCCCAGAACCCGGGGGTCAGTTGATTTTGGCTGGTGCCATACCTTGTATCAAAGAGACCAAAACGAGCCAGGTCCCCGATCTGCTGGTTACCCACGCGGCCTACACCCACTCTCGCTTTTAACTCAGAGAAAAAACTTAAATCCTTCATGAAACTTTCCTTGTCTATTCTCCAGCCCACAGATGCGGCAGGAAATATTCCGTATTGGTTATCGGCACCAAAGCGGGACGAACCATCCCGGCGAACCGTGACGGCCATAAGGTACTTATCGTCATAATTGTAATCTACCCTTCCAAACTGCGAAAACAACCTGTTACCGGTTGAACTTCCAAACACAGTTGTATTACCCGTACCCGCATTCAACGTAAAATAATCTTCTGTTTGAAGGGCATATCCTTCCTTTTTTACAAAATCAAAATCCAGGTCCGTTTTGATGTATTCAGTACCTGCTAAAAATTTAAAGCTGTTCTTATCATTTAAGTTCCAGTTATACCTTAATGTATTGGACCAGGTGATACTTAAAAAATGATTTTTATCAAAAGACAGGCTATTAGTCGTGCGGCTTAATGCTCCTTCCGTAAAGGTGGGCAATATGACCTTATTAGAAAAGTTGGAATTGTCTGCACCTATATTAGATTTGAAAAATAAATTTTTAATGGGCTGCACTTCCACGAAAAGATTTCCGAACGTGCTCAGGCGATTGGTATTATTCCATTTGGCGAGGTCCTGCATGTGCAAAGGATTATTTCTATCTGAATAGCCCGCACCCGATTCTCCTGCATAACTCATCCCATCTTTTTGAAAAACAGGAATTGTAGGCGCTAATGTAACGGCCAAAAATGTTGTAGATGCTCCACCGATATCCCTGGCAGTTAAGGTTTCATTGGAGTTTGCGATACGCAGGTTAACGCCGAAGGTAACCTTGTCATTAAAAGAACGGGTAAGGGCATTAATGCTGCCACTTAATCTTTCGTAGCCGGTAAATCTCAGCATCCCCGTATTTTTCAGGTAGCCCACGTTTATTTCGAGGGAGGAATTTTTATTACCTGCAGAAGCAGTCAAATTACTGTTGGAAACAATACCAGTTTTATACATTACATCCTGCCAGTCTGTATCCCCGGCGGGTGTATTGGGGTCTCCGCCGACAAAGGGTTTCACCGTTACGCCATTTAATACCGGGTTATTAAAATCATTGTTCCAGTCGAATCCATACATTTCTCCATACCCTGCAGCAGGATCCTGTTTGTCATTTACAGAAGCTTGCCATAATGCTCTACCCCTGTCAACAGCGCTAAGCATTTTAAACCTCATTGATTTTTCTGACTGGGTAGAGATACTGCTGTTAAATTGAAAATTTACTTTCCCATTTGTATTTCCGCCATTTCTAGTGGTGACGATTATAACACCGTTGGAGGCGCGGGCTCCATAAATAGACTCCGCAGATGCATCTTTTAATACCTGCACGGATGCGATGCTTGCAGGGTTCATATTTTGGAATACTTCCGGCCTGGTTGTAGGAATTCCATCAATTATGTAAAGCGGATCATTATTTCCCAATGTATTCGCACCGCGAATTAATATCCGTCCATTTGAACCGTTCGGCGAACCATCTTTTTCAATGTACAAACCCGCCACCCGGCCCTGCAAGGCCTGCATGGTATTTCCGGAGCTGTTGTTTTTTACGGGAGCCATGTCCACTATTGCCACCGCCCCGGTAAGATCCTGTTTGCGTTGCGAGGTATAACCCACCACTACAACTTCACCGAGATTTTGCTGTTCTGCTTCCAGTGACATCGGGTAATCAGCATCATTCCCCACAGAGAAAGAAATAGGTTTCATCCCGGTAAAGGAAAACATGACCTTGTCTCCTTTTTTGGATTGCAAAGAATAAGCGCCGGAAGAATCTGTAGTGGTAACGGTATTACCCGACTGCACGGTTACGCCCTGCAGTGGCAGCCCGGTAGATTTGTTCACAACTGTACCGGAGATCTTTTTTAGTTGTGCATTTGCAAAAACTGCAATAAGCAGCATTGTAATCAGGCAAGTTAACTTTCTCATATATTCTGGTTTTTATTTGTAATAAGAATTTTGTTTAATAAGTTGTTGTCCCAACGAAATTGTTGATTGCCCCCGTTTCATAAGCAGGACAGGCACCTCTTTGCGTTGCAATAAATGCCCCGAGACGGCTGGCAAAGTCAAGCGCTTCGTCCGGCGTAGCTTTATCCAGCAACCTGCTTAATAAGCCCGCCAGGAAAGCATCGCCGCTGCCAACCGTATCCACCACATCCACTTTAAAACCGCTGTGCCGGTGTACCATTCCTTTCATGCAGATCACGGCACCATCAGCACCCATCGTTACTACGAGGTTCTCTATACCAAACTGTTCCATAATATTTTTCATACGGTCTTCCATGCTCGTGTATTTGGAGAACCAACCAGTGATGAGCTCCAGTTCTGCCAGGTTCATTTTTACAAAATCAGCTTCGGAAAGCAGTGACCTCACAATTTTCTTATCGTAATGCGGTGCCCGAAGATTGATGTCAAGCACTTTTGTGTTAGCCACTTCTAGCAAACTGAAAAGCGTTTCTCTCGAGGTTTTAGATCTTGCTGCAAGACTTCCGAAAATAAAATAGGGGGCGTCTTTGGTTAATGAAGAAAGCTCGTCCGTGTGGTTAATAAAATCCCAGGCAACAGGCTTTACAATATCATAAACTACCTCGTTGTGCTCGTTTGGTTCGGCAAATACCTTCCCGGTAGCTTGATCATAATCGAACTGGAAGTAACCAGTGTTTACGCCGAAATCATTAAAAATATTCAGCAATTTTTTCCCTTCCTCGTCTACCCCTATCCTGGTAATGAGGGCAGGACTTTTACCTTGTTTGTGTAAATGGTAGGCCACATTCATGGGTGCGCCACCGGGCTCTGCGCCCTGTGGGAGAATGTCCCAAAGCACTTCTCCAAAACAAACAATCGGATGGTTGTTCTCTTTCAGCATTATAAAATTTTTTTAAGATTAAACGGAAGTATTAAGACTGACTTTGGGCGTTTTAGGGGCACGGTTTTTCTGAAGCATAGCTTCCAGCTGTTCAAGGGGTACGCCTTTGGTTTCAGGCATTTTAAACACTACCCATAATAATTGCAGTATCATCATGCAGGCAAAGAAGGTGAAAATTTTTGCCGGCCCTATATCAGGATTATTAGCAAACATGGGGAACACGCTGGTAACAAGGGCGGCCATGATCCAATGCGTAGAACTTCCTAAAGACTGGCCATAAGAACGTACCTGGTTGGGAAATATTTCTGATATAAAAACCCATATGACGGCACCCTGCCCTATGGCATGAGAAGCAATAAAAAGGAACAGGCACACAGGCACGATGGCACCACCCAGCTGAAAATAGAATGCTGTAGCCACTGCACCAAGAGAAAGAATATACCCTATAGAACCTATCAGCATTAATTTCTTTCTACCCAGTTTGTCAATGAGGTATAAACCAAGCATCGTAAAAACAAGATTGGCTAAACCAATACCCGCACTTTGTAAAAATGCAGCGCTTTTGCCGATGCCTGCCATTTCAAAAACTCGGGGAGCAAAATAGATGATGGCATTAATACCAGACATCTGGTTAAAAAATGCAATGAGAAATGCAAAAAATATGGGTACCGAGTATCTTCTTTTAAAAAAAGCGGATAGACTCGTTTTTTGTTTTTCTTCATCAATTGCCTGGTGGATAGAAGCGATCGCCTCATCTACACCGTTCGGATCCGACACTTCCAGGATCTTACGGGCCTTATCATATTCTTTCCTGTGCACCATCAGCCACCTTGGACTTTCGGGTACAAAAAACATGAGGATGATAAATATTAATGCCGGGAAAGCGATGATGGCCAGCATCCAGCGCCAGCCGTCTGCGCCGATATCACTTAATAAATAGTTGGAGAAATAGGCCAGCAAAATGCCAAACACGATGTTGAACTGAAAGGTGGCTACCAGTTGTCCCCTGTTTTTTGCAGGAGCAATTTCAGAAATATACATGGGCGCAACTACCGAGGATGCACCCACTCCAAGGCCACCTATAAAACGGAAGATCATAAATGAATAGACTTCAGGGGCTAATGCTGAACCCACGGAAGAAACCAGGTAGAGTACGCCAATAACAATGAGCGTGTTCTTTCTTCCGAATTTTTCGGCGGGTATACCCCCGAAGATCGCCCCGATGATGGTACCATAAAGAGCGGAGGCGATGGCCTGGCCATGAAGTATATCACTTAGTAACCAGATCTTTTGAATTTCCTGTTCAGCTCCCGAGATCACGGCAACATCGAGTCCGAAGAGAAATCCGCCAAGAGCAACTACTATGCTCCAAAAAACAAGTTTCTTATTCATATGACAGCAATTTGAATGGTAAATCTAATCGCCGCGCACCTTCAAACTCTTTTGGAATTGTAACTAAGTCCTACAAAAACCTCTGCTTTCTATTTTATTTATAACCTATTGGTTTCCAATTAAAATTCGATGCGTTTCTTGGTTAGTAATTAAATGCATTTAGAAATTGGCGCAGCAAGTTTCGAAATCGTACCTTAATAGCCCGTTTAGTTATATTATTTTTAGATGGGTTGCCTAAAGTCAACAAAAAAAGCGATGCCTGCCAAAAAAATACTGTTCGTACTGTGCGCTTGCACTATGTTATCTTCCTGCTTCTACCAGGCAGAGAAAAAATTTGTGATTGGTTTTTCACAATGTGTAGACTCGGATGTATGGCGGCAAACAATGCTGGAAGAGATGAAAAGGGAACTTGCCTTTCATGACAATATCAATTTCTTATACCGGGTTGCGGATGATAATTCTGATAAACAGATAGGACAGGTGCAGGAGCTTATGAAGCAAAATATAGACCTGTTGATCATTTCTCCCAACGAAGCGGTACCACTCACCCCTGTAGTAGAGGAAGTATTTCGCAAGGGAACTCCTGTGATCGTTATTGACAGGAAAGTAGCTTCCTCTTCCTATAATGCATATATAGGAGCAGACAACTTTGAAGTGGGTAAGCTTGCCGGTGAATATGCAGTGAGGTTACTTAAAGAGGAAGGAACAGTAACAGAAGTGCTCGGACTGCGAGGTTCTTCGCCAGCTATTGAACGACATAATGGTTTTCTAGAGGCGTTGAAGAATTACCCTGGTATACGGATCGTTACGCAAATTCCGGGGCAGTGGCTGAAAAGCAAAGCTGTTTCTGAAGTATCAGCCAAAGCCAATGCCGTGCTTCAGACTGATATAGTATTTGCCCATAATGATATGATGGCGTGGGGTACCTGGGAAGCTTTGCAAAAATCAGCCCCCTCCCGGCCATTAAAGATAATCGGGATAGATGCCCTGCCGGGTATCAATGCAGGACTTGAATTTGTATTGGATAAGAAACTAACTGCTTCTATCTTATACCCTACCGGTGGTGATGAAGCCATAAGGCTGGCTCTTAAAATCCTGAACAAGGAGGAATATAAAAAAGAGAACATCTTGAATACACTGGTGGTGGACTCCTCTAATGTACGGCTGATGAAACTCCAGTCGGAGAAGATCCGCAGCCAGCAAAAAGACATTGAGAAACAACAGGCGCTGGTGGATGAGCAGAAAAGGGTGTACAATAACCAGCGAACTTTCTCCGCTATTCTTACGGCTGCACTGCTTTTACTGTTTTTGCTCGGAAGCGCGGTTTTCTATTCCTGGAGGAAAAATAAAAAGATCACACGGAAACTTCAGCTTAAAAATGATGAGATCTCCTCTCAACAGCAGCAGCTGATTGAAATGTCTGACAGGGCAGAAGTGGCACACCAGGCTAAACTCAATTTCTTTACCAATCTCTCGCATGAGTTCCGCACACCACTCACTTTGATCCTATCCCCTTTGGAGGAAATGCTGGGTATTGAAAAAATGAATCCAACAGCCAGGCAGACACTCCAGTTAGTGCACCGCAACGTAATGCGCTTACACAGGCTGGTGAACCAGCTGATGGATTTTAGAAAAATTGAATTCAGCAAAATGAAGGTACGGGCTTCTGAAAACGACCTGGTATCCTTTGCCAAAGAAATCACCGAATCCTATGAAGTATTAGCACGAAAAAAAAATATTGGCTTACGTTTTTTTACGAACGAGCGGATTTTAAATACCTGGTTTGATGTGACAATGATAGATAAAGTGATCTTTAATTTATTGTCCAACGCTTTTAAGTTTACAAAAGAAAACGGTTTCATTCATGTAACGGTGAGCAAGGCAGATGAGATGGCTGTTATTAAAGTGGAAGATAACGGTGTAGGCATGGGCCCGGTTGCACTGGAGCATTTGTTTGAACCTTTTTTCCAGGGAGAATATGAAAATTACAAGGGGTCTGGTCTTGGCCTGGCACTTTCGAAAGAATTCATTGAGATGCACCATGGACAGATCTACGTTAGCAGTGAAAAATGGAAAGGCACTTGTTTCGAAATCAAATTAAACCTGGGCACCACTCACCTTGATCCTGATGAAATGATTGCCGCACCAGGCGAAGAAAGCCTGGGTGAAGAAGCGAAATTTTACACAACGGAAATGATGAATGACAATGGTTTGATGGAAGGGCTGATCCCAGGCGAAGCGGGCAGCCGGCCATGTGTATTGGTGATTGAAGACAATGACGATCTCCGTTATTACTTATCGTCCCGGCTGGCTTATGCCTATGATATCCTGGAAGCCGAAAATGGGTTGGCTGCTCTTGACATTGCCTTTGCCAACATCCCCGACATCATCATCTGCGACGTAATGATTCCAGGAAAGAACGGACTTGATGTAACGAGAATTTTGAAAAATGATGTACGTACCTCGCATATACCTGTAATTTTACTTACGGCACGCAACGAGGAAAAACAACGCATAGAAGGATTGGAAACTAAAGCAGATGCGTACCTGACCAAACCTTTTAACCTGCAGCTGGTATCTCAAACACTCAATAACCTGCTTACAAACCGGGAGAAAATGAAATCTCATTATTCGAGTGAGGTATTGAGCGAAGAAAAGTCAACCGCCGGGAAAAAGCTGGATAGAAAATTTATGAGTGAGTTTTGCGGGATCATAGAAAAGAATATCTCCAATGAAAAATTTAACGTAGACAATATCTGCAAAGAGATGGCAATCTCCAGGGTGCAGTTGTACAGGAAAGTAAAGGCGGTTTTAGGCTGTAATGTGAATGACTACATCATTACTACCCGGCTACAAAAAGCAAAATATTATATGCAACACGAAGATGTCTCTATTTCCGAGATAGCCTATAAGACCGGCTTTTCTTCTGCCGCATATTTTTCTACTGTTTTCAAATCGAAATTTGGGTTTACTCCCAGCGACTTTAAAACAAAGAAAAAGTAAGAACGTATTTTAAAAAAAATAGCGCCTAGGTATAATACGGCTCTATCATGCAGTAAATGATCACCCCGGTGATGGCCACATAAAACCACACCGGCCATACAATACGCACCAGTTTTTTGTGTTTCTCATACTCGCCGGTGAGGGCGCGGTAGGCTGCAAATAATATAAAAGGCAACACTATCCCTGCCAGCGGAATATGCGTTAATAAAAGCAGCAGGTAAAAATTTCTCATGCTCCCTGCTGCTGCGCGCTCAGCATCACTTAATCCTTTGATACCATCCGTTTCACCATAGGCTGTTTCACCGGCCAGCAAGTGATGGGCGATATAGGAAAGCAGGAATAATACCGAGAGCAGCATTGCCGTCAACATGATCCTTTTATGCAATTCGAAGTTTTTGTTCTTTATTGTAAGCAGGCCGGCGATAAGCAGAAGACCCACCGTAGCATTGATGAAAGCATTCATAAGCGCAAATATGTGTTCATCGAAAGACAGGTGAACTTTACCGGCCAGGTTATATTTTCCCAACAAAGTAACGACAGCAAAAACAATGAACGATACAGTGAAGATTAAAATTTTCGCCCTGCGGTCATTTTTTTCTATCATTGGCTTTAGCATAAGAAACTATTTTAATTTTTACTTCTCCCCTTGTTCAGTAATAGGATAACAATAAAGATGATGGCAATTCCGATAAAAATAACAGGCAGCCTGGGTATGAACCCGCGCAGCACAGAAGGGCTTTTGCGGTCTCTCTCCAGCATCAGTGTTGGGATGTCCCTGGCCAGCTGGGCAAGCTTCACAGTATCAAATCCGTTGTACCAGCCCCTTACGATCCTGTCTGAATCCAGCAGGAAAAAGTTTTCTGTATGAATAAATGCGGTATCTACATTTACATCTGCAATGCTTGCCTTTATTTCGTTGAATGCAAAGTCATACACCTCCTTCTTAACCCCATTAACAAGCCACCAGGTATCATGGTTCACTCCAAAACGGTCTGCGTATTTTCTTAATTGCTGCGTGCTGTCGTGCCCAGGATCCACGCTGATAGAAATGAACTGTACGATGTCAGGATTCTTGGTGAAAGAGTCCTGCAACCTTTTCATATTTTTTGTAAGGCCCGGGCAAATACTGGGACACCGCGTAAAGAAAAAATTGATGACAAGTACCTTGCCGCGGGCATCATCCAGGGAGACCTGTTTGCCCAATTGGTTGGTGAAGGATATATTCTTCACCTGGTGCCAGGTGGTGTCAGTCGTGGTTTTGCCGCCTTTTTCTTTAACCGCTACATCATCGTAAAAAAAGTGCCCCGGCATACCGACGGAATCTTTGCTATAATATTTTACGATGTAATACCCGGCGAGCGGAATAAGGATCACGAGGAGAAAGGTAAAAATCCCTTTGTTGTTCAATTCTGCTGATTAAATGATGCTCAAAATAGAGTTGCAAAGTTCGCGCTTTAACGCGAAAGAAATGTATCAATTACCTAAAAAGATGAAGAGAATAAAAAGAAAAGGGCCATCATTTCCAGGAAAATGATGGCCCACGTATAAAAAAAAATCCAATTAGAACTTATGGCTTTGCGCCCTGCTCCATAGCTGCAGGAGCAACCTGTTCAGTTTTCGGCCTGCTGCCACCATCGGTGTTTCTCATATTCCTCCAGCTGTTTCCATCTGCAAGGAAAGCAATGATGAACCATACAAATAAAACCAGGGGTACCACAATGGTCATGATCAGGTTCCTCACCTCATCGCCCAGGTGCATAAATACTGAAACAATATAATAGGCTTTCATCAATGTAAGGATCGCGATGGCAACTTTTGTACTGATCACAACGGTGTAGGCAAGATTACCATGCATGGCGTACATAAAATATCCAAGGCCCAGTTCTATTATCGTAAGCGCCGATAGTACCCAGAATATTTTCCAGATCCTTTTGGTACCGCCGGAATGATCCGGGTGAAAAGTTATTTCCGGTGAAGAAGAAGAATGTACTGACATAATTATTTTTTAAAAAAGTTTCTCAATCGGATTAAACAAGATAAAAACAAAGGAATACAAAAACCCATACCAGGTCTACAAAGTGCCAGTATAATCCTGCTTTTTCTATCATTTCATAATGTCCTCTTTCATCAAAATGCCCCAGCCTGGTTTTAATGTACATGATCACGTTGATGATCACGCCACTGAAAACGTGGAAACCGTGGAAACCAGTAATACCAAAGAAATACCCGCCAAAAGCGATTGGCCCGGGTGTGGCAACGGCTGCACCATTATGCATTACTTCGGGGCCCCATGGGTTTTTTGTCACCGTAGTTCCCCAATGTTCAATCTGGCCATTTACCAATACCGCATGATCACCCGTGATCATATGCGTCCACTCCCAGGCCTGGCAACCCAGGAAGGCCAGGCCACCAAGGATGGTGAGGATCATAAATTTCTCTACCCCTTTGCGATTCATTTTGTGTCCTTCATGTACTGCAAGCACCATTGTCACGGAGCTAAAGATAAGGATGAAGGTCATCAAACTCACAAATGCCAAAGGCAGGTTTGCATGGCCTGCAAATGGAAATGCGTTAAACACTTGGTTGGGATCGGCCCAATGATTCACACTGAAACGGATGGTACCATAACTGATCAGGAATGCCCCGAAAGTAAAGGCATCACTCATCAGGAAATACCACATCATTACTTTTCCATAACTGGCGTTAAAGGGGCTTCTGCCCCCGGTCCACCATCTTGTCCCCGCCGGAATTGTTTGTGTTGACATAATTGTTAAATTCTAAATCTATAAATTCTAAACGTTTGTTCTATTAATATTTTTTAATCTTGCTGCTGTTTAACGTATCATCAGCAGGAAGATAAGTAAGTAGATCCAAAGCACATCTACAAAATGCCAGTACGTACTGATTAGTTCTACCGGCACGGAACTGTAGATCCTGGTTTTGGAGCTGAAAGCCTTTAACGACATCACTACCAGTGCGATCACCCCACCGATAACGTGCAAGGCATGCAGCCCCACAATCACGTAAAGGAAAGAGTAGGCAACATTCCGCTGAAGCGTCAATCCCTGGTCCCACAATTGTTTAAACCCAAAGAACTGCAACGTTATAAATATAACCCCCAATAACAGGGTTGCTGCCATCAGCGAGCGGTACATGCTCATCCTCCTTTCTTTAAAGGACTTGGCGGCGAGGTAAAGTGTAAAACTACTCAACACTATAGCGATCGTGCTGATCCAGAACAACATTGGTATTTCAAAAGAACTCCAGTTTGCCTGGTTGCGTTTAACGATGTATGCGCTTGTTAAACCCGCAAACATCATTAGTATACTTCCTATTCCCACCCACAAAGTGAACTTGTGTGGGTGAATTTTGTTATTTTTTTTCTCGAGCATCACTGTGTTCATAAACCCCGGCCTCTTTAGGCATTTGCCTTAAATCCCCGGGGGGACCTAAGAAGTTATATAATATTTAAATCTATCCGGCAATCAATCTTTTAACTGCTATTTTGTCGAAAGCACCGCTCCGGCTCACAGCATTACTTACTTGTGAAGTTCCAGCTGTACCCCGGTTTTCCTTATTGGCATACAGGCTTAAGAAAACAATCATCAGGTAAAAATAAGAACTGAACATTACCCGCCTGGCCGAAGCCACATCCATTCTTATGAATAAAATGATACTCACAAAAACCATGAACAGGTTACATCCCAAAACGATCCACATACTCACGATGCCAGTCATGTGGTAGTAATAAGGCAATACCCCAACCGGGATCATCATTGCGCTGTACATCACCGTTTGCAATGCGGTGAACTTAGTCGGGCCTTTATCACTCGGCAACAATTTAAATCCGGCAGCGCTGTAATCCTTATGTGCCACCCAGGCAATCGCCCAGAAATGCGGGAATTGCCAAAGGAATTGAATGGCGAACAATATCCATCCGCCCGTCCAGTCATTGGGTTGCCCTTCACCGAAACTTGCCACCCAGCCGATCAGGCAGGGAAGTGCTCCGGGAATTGCGCCTACCAGCACTGCGATTGAATTTATTTTTTTTAAGGGTGTATAGATAAATCCATACAACAACAAACTAAACAAACTCAGTAATGCCGCCTCCAGGCTAAAAGTGTACATAATGTAACAACCCATCACCCCGGCAATCACCACAAAAGCCCATCCTTCGTTCACACTCATTCTGCCACTTGCGATGGGCCTTTTTGCCGTGCGTTTCATCATCGCGTCCGTATCCTTTTCCAGGATCTGGTTGATAGCGTTGGCGGAACCCGTAACCAGCATGCCGCCCGTAAATAATAAAAGAACTTGTATTAAATCGAAACTAATATTGGGCGCCAGCAGGTAACTGATTACTGTACTGAACACTACCATAAAACTCAGCGTAAACTTTATTAACTGAAAGTAGTCTTTTACTTTGCTCGCCAATAAGAAGGATGCCGAACCTGAAATAGTTTTGTTCTCCTGCATGAAATATAGTCAATAGTCAATGGTCAATAGCACAATCCGGTCTCTACAGCTGTTATTTAACAATTGAACTTCCGACATTATCAATTATCACTTCTACAACTAGTGTTTCTCTTCATCATCTCCCACAGGCACGTTCTGGGGAATGAAATCTTTTCCGTTATGCCCTTCTTTTGCATAATCATACGCCCAACGGTGTACTTCCGGAATTTCTCCTACCCAGTTGCCATGGCCGGGACGGATCGGTGTTGTCCACTCCAGTGTATTGGCTCCCCATGGATTTTGTTCTGTTACTCTCCTGCCTTTGAAAATAGAATAGAAGAAGTTAAATACGAACAACAACTGGATAGCAAACACTACCATTGCTACAAGGCTGATAAATTCATTCAGCCCGCCAAATTGTTTGAACGACTCCCAGTTACTAAAATCATAATAACGGCGGGGCATACCGGATAATCCCTGGTAGTGCATTGGCCAGAAAATGAGGTAAGCACCAATGATCGTAACCCAGAAATGAATGTAAGCCATGGTATTATTCAGGTAACGGCCATACATTTTCGGAAACCAGTGATAGATCCCTGCAAACATTCCAAAGAAGGAAGCCACACCCATTACTATGTGAAAGTGCGCCACCACAAAATAGGTATCATGCAGGTGGATATCCAACGCGGAGTTTCCTAAGAAGATGCCCGTTAAACCACCACTGATAAATAAACTAACAAAACCAATGGCGAATAACATACCCGGCGTAAAACGGATATTTCCTTTCCACAATGTGGTAAGCCAGTTGAAAACCTTAATTGCTGAAGGCACCGCTATGAGCAGCGTCAGCAATACGAAGATCGCACCCAGGAAAGGATTCAATCCTGTAACGAACATATGGTGGGCCCAAACCAGGAACGCCAGCACAGTAATAGCAAACAAAGAACCTACCATCGCCATATACCCGAAGATCGGTTTGCGGCTGTTGACACTAAGTATCTCTGATGCCATACCCATGGCAGGCAATAAGATAATATATACTTCCGGGTGGCCAAGGAACCAGAACAAGTGCTGGAAAAGGATGGCACTACCACCTTCGTTAGGTAAAATTTTGCCTGCTACAACAATATCACTCAGGAAGAAGCTGGTGCCAAGATTGCGGTCAAATAACAACAGGATGGCACCCGACAACAAAACCGGGAATGACAACACACCTAATACAGCAGTGAAAAACAACGCCCATATGGTAAGCGGCATACGTGTCATGCTCATGCCCTTTGTACGCATGTTCAATATAGTTGTGATATAGTTCAAACCACCAAGCAAAGAGGACACAATAAACATAGCCATACTCACCAGCCATAGATCCATACCTATTTTACTGCCGGAAGACGCATCTCCCAACGCACTCAGTGGTGGATAGATCGTCCAACCGCCACTGGCAGGGCCGGTTTGTACAAACAGGGAAGACATCATAATCACAGATGCCAGGAAGAAAAACCAGTAACTCAGCATATTCAGGAGCGGCGAAGCCATGTCTCTTGCGCCGATCTGCAATGGAATAAGGAAGTTGGCAAACGTACCGCTAAGGCCGGCGGTAAGTACAAAAAACACCAATACCGTTCCGTGCATTGTTACCAGCGCATAATAAAATTCCGGCAGTAGTTTGCCCCCTTTTGCCCAACGGCCCAGGAACTCTTCCAGGATGGGGAATGTTTGGTCAGGATAGCCCAACTGCAACCTGAAAATCACCGAGAACATACCCCCGATGATAGCCCAGATCATCCCGGTTATCAGGAACTGTTTAGCGATCATTTTATGATCCTGGCTGAACACATATTTTGTGATAAAAGATTCGTGGTGAAGATGTTCGTGATGGGCATCATGCAAATCATGGGTGCTGGTATCTTGTAAACTAATTACGGTACTCATAATATTATATTTTTCTAATCCTGTTATTTATTAATTACCTCCTGTAACGGCTACCTGTGCCACAGCCTTAGCTGCTGCTGCTGTGTCTGCTGCAGGTTTTACCGGGTTTTTCTCAGGGAACAAAGCAAAATAATCCGGTGTTTGTTCCGCCAACCATTTGTTGTATTCTTCTTTTGTTTCTACAATTATTACGCCTCTCATGCTAAAATGTCCCTTGCCACAAATCTGGTCACAGCTGATTTCGTACGTGAAATTCGGGTTGCCGGTTTTCTTTTTCATTTCCGCTGTAGTGAACTGCGGCGTAAACCACATAGTGGTTGGGATACCGGGTACAGCATCCATTTTCATCCGGAAATGGGATAGACCCACGTTATGGATTACATCCTGTGCGTGAATGACCAGTTTTACCGGTACATCTACCGGGAGGTGCATCTGGGTTGTCTTAATATCATCCCAGCTATGTTCATCTTCAAAGTCTACGGCGAGCACGTTTCCGGTAGGCGTGTTGTATTTTTTGTAATTAATCTTACCCAGAATTTTATCCTTACCCGGGTAGCGCATATCCCATGCAAACTGGTGGCCGGTGATCTCTACCACGTGATGATTTTGCGGGGGATCGCCTGTTATTTTAAACCAGAATTTCAAACCAAATACCACGAGCGCAGTGAGGAATATCGCCGGAACGGTTGTCCAGATCAATTCAAGCTTGGTATTATGAGGAAAGAAAAACGCTTTTTTATTATCCTTTTCCTGGTATTTGAACGCAAACCAGAACAGTAAAACCTGCGTGATCACAAAAACCACCCCTGTAACCCCGATAGTTACCTTCAGCATCCAGTCAATTTCCTCACCTTCCACGGAACCAGAACCCTGTGGGAATAACGTTTTACCATAGTACAACTCGTTGCAATACCATGCACCGATAAGCCCGAGAATAAGGAAGCTTATCATCATAAAGGCATTGATCTTGTTGTTTTGCCTGCGGGATTTTTCTTCACCCTTTAGCACACTCACATACTCACTGGCTTTTGAGATCTGGAAAATGATCACAAAAATCATGGCTCCAATGGCTACCAGAAAAAATTCTTTCATATCATTTATTTTACAACCCCCAACCCCCTAAAGGGGCTTTAGCACCTTTAAAAAATGAGGAAGTTTTAATACTCTATAAATCTTTTAATAAAATACAAACTAATCGTCTTGTTGTTCCTGCAATTTCTCCTTTTTCAATCTTCACGGTTCACCGTTCACCGTTTAGGGAGCGGAGGGGGCTTTGCTATGTATGGTGCATCATGCTTTCTTTCAAGAATGGATGATTTTTTACCAGCAATGAATGGCTGCTCAGGTACCTGCCTGTTCCCCACATGATGATACCGATAAACAATGCTGCAATTCCAAATTCAAAGGGCATCAGCGAATAATGCTCTCTCACGGTGCCCGGCATCACCATCTGGAAAAAATCTATCCAGTGGCCAAAAATAATCAGCACAGCCATAAACGTTACCAGGGTCCAGTTCCGCTTGGTGCTTTTTTTCATTAAGATCAACAACGGGCAAAGGAAGTTTACAATCAGGTTAAAGAAGAAAATGCCTTTGTATGCACCTGGTTCAGTAGCGGTACCCACCCTGTCTACGAAATACCTTGTTTCCTCTGTTTGGTTACTATACCAGATCAACATGTATTGAGAGAACCACAGGTATGTCCAGAAAACGGAGAATGCAAACATGAACTTACCGAGATCATGCAAGTGCTCGTCTGTAACATAAGGCAATTGGTTGTTATTTTTCAGGTAGATCACGAAAATTGCAATCAGCGAAATACCGGAAACAAAAGTGCTTGCAAAAGTGTACCAGCTATACATCGTGCTGTACCAATGAGCATCTATACTCATCAGCCATAACCATGGTATGGTAGAAGCTACAGTAAGACCGAATACAACAGTGAAGAGGGAAGCCCATACTGTATTATCCCATATCCATTTTTTAGCTGTATCATAATCCATTGGTGCTTTGTCGGAGTCCAGGCTCATGGTTCTCATTTTTTTACCAAGGAACCACCAAAGGAAAATACTGATGCCGGAAGTGACCAAAAAGAACCCAGGATTCAGGAAACCTTTTTTACCGTTCAGGATCTTATCCCCTGCCACCGCTTCTTTATCTAACCAGTGGTAAATATCTGTTCTGTGGCCAAACACGAGCGCCAGCAAAATAACAAAGGTGATGATTCCTAATACCGGTACTACGCTTGAAATTGCCTCAGACACCCTGCGGAAAGCAACCTGCCATCCACCCATTGCCATGGTAGTAACACAAATAAAAAACATGGATGCATTTACTACCAGTAACCAGTACGTACTATTCTGTAGCAACACCGCCCAAAAACGGGTGCTGTCTACATTCTCACCATGCCCGGCGTGTGCAAAAGGATGAAACATGATAAAACCATATAACAGGGCAATCAGCCCGGCAATAATCAACCCCCATGTCCATTTTTTGTAATTGGCCGGTAATTCAAAGCGATGTTCCATCTAAAAATATTTGTGTGGTGATGGGCGAACTCCTGTAAGCCCAGCTATTTTAATGTGATTGTGTTGGTTCTTTTCCTCTCTGTTTATTTTTTTGTCGTCGTATCGGTTTTGGATGATGCACCCGTTGCCCCTGGTTTGGTGAGCGACATGCTATCCATTGCTACAGGGGCACCCGCGGCTCCCCCACCTTGCAGTGTCCTCAAATATTTGATCACCTCCCAGCGTTGTTCCCTGTTCAGTTGGGATGCATAACTTCCCATGTTTCCTTTACCATAAGTTACAGAATGAAACATGGTTCCATCAGGCATGGCTTTATACAGATCGAGTGTAAGATTAGCTACAGCGCCGATCTTTTCTGCGAGCGGCCCGTTGCCGGTACCTTTTTCGCCATGGCAGATACCACAGTTAATGTTGTATAACCTTCCCGCTTCGCTCATTTCGGCACCGGTCATAAAATCTATAGGGTTAGGTACTGCAGCACTCATTTTATACCCGTTGCTGTCATTCAACAATGTATAAGGAAATAACTCCCCTCTTTTTATAGTCCCCGGTGCGGGCATGGCATTGAAGAATATTTTATTGCCGCCCTTGCCAAACATGTTGCTGGTAAATACCGAAGAGTCCTGTAAAGCGTAAGATTCATACGTGCGGCTTTCCCCCATATCCGGCATATATACACTACCTGGCGAACGTTTATCATTACAGCCGATCATCGTGATGGTTACCCCAAGGATCAGCACCGATATTGTTATAACTTTTTTCATTCTCTGTTAAAATCTTTTAAGGTCTGTGTATGCTTACTGCTTCCCTTCAATTTTATTTTTACTAATACCCTTTTTCGTCCCTGTATAATTTCTGTTCCCTGTCGTAGCGTCCGATCCACCAGCCTGTTTCAGCTACCTGCACATTCACCTCTTTAGCACCGGCATTTGTTAAAAAATTCTGTACTGCACCATCATCCGTTTTATCCGTACACTCTATCGCCATTACAAAAAGATCATCAGTGGCTCTCGGATGAAAATGGTGTTTTTTCACAAACGGCGCCAGGTTGCAGAGGTAACAAAAAGTGAGCACCATACCTACCGCCGAGAATAACACGGTCAGTTCAAAGGTGATCGGGATCCAGGCTGGAAGCGCAAAATGCGGTTTACCACCAATATTTAAAGGCCAGTCTTTGGTAAACACCCAGCTCATAAATGTGAGCGCGGTAGTAGTTCCCATGATCGCATAGATAAAACCCGCTGTGTGCAGACTCGTTTCCCTGATACCCATGGCATGATCTAATCCATGCACCGGGAAGGGTGTATACACATCATGAATTTTATAGCCTGCCTTGCGAACGTTTTTCACCGCAGGGAAAAGCACCGCTTCATCATCAAATGTGCCTACTACAAATTTTTTAATTCCTCCAGCCATTATATAGCGTTTAAGTTTTTCTTAGTTTTTTTTGTTCATGGATCATGGTTCATGGAAGTACTATCAACTATGAACTATTAACTATGAACTAGTGTGCGTGCACGGGCCCATTTTCCACTTCCTCAATATAAAATTTCTCTGCATCCGCTTTTTCAATAGCCGTCATCTTCACTTTGTAATTTTCTCCACTTGTTTTCAGGATAGCTTTGATCTCTGCCACCGCGATAACAGGGAAGTACTTGGCAAAAAGGAAGAAGCAGGTAAAAAACAATCCGAAAGTACCCAGGTAGAAACCGATCTCCCAGATGCTGGGGCTATAATAGGTACTCCAGCTGGAAGGAAGGTAATCCCTGTACACCGAGGTAACGATAATTACAAAACGCTCGTACCACATACCAATGTTTACAATGATACTCATGAAGAAGGTAACCGTGATATTCCTTCTTAGTTTCCTGCTCCAGAATAACTGCGGGCTTACCACATTACAGAACATCATCAGCCAGTAGCTCCATCCGTAAGGGCTGAAAATGTTGGCCCTGTTCTGGCTGAAAGCCCACCACTCGTAAGGGTTCTGGCCGTACCATGCTATGAACAACTCCGTTAAGTAGGCGCAACCCACTATGCTACCTGTTAATACAATTACCTTATTCATCGCCTCAATGTGCCCGAGGGTGATATAGTCCTGCAGGTTCATCACCTTGCGCACCACAATCAGCAGGGTTTGCACCATCGCAAAACCAGAGAAGATCGCACCCGCCACAAAGTAGGGAGGGAAGATGGTGGTATGCCATCCCGGTACAATTGACGTGGCAAAGTCAAAAGATACGATCGTGTGTACAGAAAGTACAAGCGGCGTACTCAAACCTGCCAGCACGAGCGAAAGTGACTCATGACGCTGCCAGTGCTTGGTGCTTCCCGACCAGCCAAATGCTGCAACACCATATAATAATTTTCTTAGTTTAGTTTTAGCCCTGTCCCTTACTGTTGCAAAATCCGGCAGCAAACCACTGTACCAAAATAAAAGGGAAACGGTGAAGTAAGTTGAGATCGCAAATACGTCCCACAATAGTGGTGAGTTAAAGTTCACCCACAAAGGTCCGCGACTGTTAGGGTAAGGTAATACGAAAAATGCCATCCACACACGACCCATGTGCCAGATCGGGAACTGACCCGCGCACATTACTGCAAAAATGGTCATCGCTTCTGCAGCCCTGTTCACACCCGTTCTCCAGCCCTGGCGGAAGAGCAAAAGGATCGCAGAGATCAGCGTTCCCGCGTGACCGATACCTACCCACCACACGAAGTTGGTAATATCCCAACCCCATCCGATGGTTTTATTCAGGTTCCACTGGCCGATACCATAGGTAACCTCCCGGTACACACTGTACACCCCGAATAAAAGCAGTGCCACACTGATGTAAAAACCAATGTACCAAAGCCTGCTGGGCTTCATCTCAATGGGGCCTATAATATCTTCCGTTATCTGGTGATAGTCTTTGTTACCATCTACCAGCGGTTCCCTTTGTTGCGATTCGTATTTCAGTAATGACATATCTTTTTAACTTTTAGCTCCTGGCTTCGCCATTAGCCTGTTATTTATTTTGCCGGCAACACCGCTTTGATCGTCATCGTTGTGTCACTCACTTGTACTTCCTGTTCCTTGCTCACCTCATTCCCGCACCTTGTTTAATGATCCGCCGGAGCCGCAGTTTGTTTAGGCGCTCCCGCTTTTTCTTCCTCATGTAATTCACCCTGGTGCAGTTCTTCCCTATGACCGATCTGCCTGTCAGTGTTCCTGATCTTAGCCAGGTAACTAACGTTCGGTAATACGTGTAGTTGCTCCAGTACATAGAAGTTCCGGCTTGCATCCCCTCTTGCTTTGCTCACTTCACTTTCTTTATCGTTCACGTTTCCAAAAGCGATCGCATTGGTAGGGCATGCCTGCATACAGGCAGTTTTCACGTTGCGCACCAATGCAGGATCCTGTTGTTTTTTAGCTTCCAGTTTGCTTTCCTGCAGGCGCTGCACACAGAAAGAACATTTTTCTATCACACCGCGGCCACGAACCGTAACATCCGGGTTCAACACCATACGGGTAAGATCATCATTCATGTGGTTCACCACCTCATTCATATCACTTCCTATCAATGGTTGCTGGTTGTCTTTGAAACTATCAGATCCATTATAGTCAAGCCAGTTGAAACGACGCACTTTATAAGGACAGTTATTGGCACAATACCTTGTACCAATACAACGGTTATAAGTCATCTGGTTTAACCCTTCAGAACTGTGGTTGGTAGCAGCTACGGGGCAAACGTTCTCGCAAGGTGCATTATCGCAATGCTGGCAAAGCATCGGCTGGAAAACCACATCGGGGTTTTGCAGGTCGCCGGTAAAATAACGATCGATCCTTAACCAATGCATTTCATGTGCACGTTGCACCTGGATCTTTCCTACTACGCTCACATTGTTTTCTGCTGTACAAGCCACTACGCAGGCGCTGCAACCCGTACAGGTATTCAGGTCAATGCTCATCCCCCATTTCACACCGGGCTTAGCAAACTCGGGGTACATGGTACCATCTGTGCGGAAATCGTCTTTTCCTTCCGGCGTCAGCATAGCCCTTTCATGAGTGGGTTCTGCTAAAACTGCCTTCGGGTTTGCCGTATAAGAAGAAAGATTTGTTTCATATATCACCGGGCGCCCTTCCGTAAATCCGTGCACCTGTGTTTGTGCCAGGGGGTAAGTTTCGCCTGTTTTTTCAATGGTGGCTATTGCATGATATTGTAAAGTAGTGCCATCAAAACCTACCAAAGGGTACGCATTTTTACCTGCGCCTGCTGCTGCCCTTCCGGTGCGGTCCATCAAAATATCCTTATCGGTGTTGGCGCTCTGGCGGCCATAACCCAGCGCCACTGCCACTGTGGCTACCTGCATACCAGGTATGATCAAAACCGGCAATTCAACCGAACGACCATTCATGGTTATTTTCACAACCGGCTTCTCCGGCGTTACTTCGTAAGAATCTGCATCCCGTTGTTCCCCTACCACATCTATCTTCAACAATGATTTAGCCATTTCCGGGCCCATCATTGCATAGTTATCCCAGGTTACTTTAGAAATAGGATCTGGTAATTCCTGCAGCCATGGATTGTTTGCCTGGCTACCATTTCCCATGGAGACTTTCTGGTACAATACCACTTCCGCATTCCCACTTTTAGCCGTTCCAATTTTGCCCGCGGCAGCGCCAAGACTTCCGGAATTAAAGGAAGCTCCACCACCTAACGACGCCGGAAATACCGGCACCAGTGTGGACAGTGAATCCGATAGGCCTGAAGTAACCACCGCTGCACGGGCTCCGCCTGGTTCAATAACACCATCCTGCAGAGCTTTATCCCAGTTGGCTGTGCTGCCGGTTTTGGTAGCCCAATAAGTTTTATAATAAGTTTCGTAATCTGGGGTAGTACTGCCAGCCCATTTTAGCAAGGATGTCTGGAACGGCCTGGTTTTAAATAACGGGTTGATCACGGGTTGGATCAAACTTACATAACCAGTTTTAGGTTCTGCGTCACCCCAGCTTTCCAGCCAATGGTGGGAAGGCAACACAAATTTGCACTGCTCAGTTGTTTCATCCATCGTGCCGTTAAAAGAGACCGTTAACGGCGTTTTAACCAGCCCGCTGATAAAGTTTTTCGCATCCGTGTAAGAGTAGGCTGGGTTGCAATCATATACCAACACAGCACCTATGGCACCCGCATTCATATCGGTCACCAATCTTGCGATATCGGTGTCAATACCTTTACGGGTGTTGTTGGTAGCGCTCCAGTTAATGGTAGAACCATTTGCACCGATGGCATCATTAATCGCGTTTACCACGACCTGCACATTCACATCATTGCTTCCGCATACCACCAGGCCTGCACCTTTGCTGGCAGTTAATGCTGCTGCTGCCAGGTCAATTCCTTTCGCCAGTTTTGCATCTGCAATAGAAGGAGCTGTGACTGCACCGCCCAGTTTTGCCAATAAGGCCAATGCAACAGCGCCGGTTTCAGAAGGCTTATGGGTGAAGCGATCATCGGCATTGCTACCGGTGAGGCTCATCATACTTTCAAAATGAATGTGACGGCTTAGCTGGGGGCTTGTATTTTTAACCTTACGGTTTGCAGCGTATTGAGTGCTGAATTCCACGGGGCTTAACCAGCTTCCCAGGAAATCTGCTCCCAGGCTAACGATGGTTCTTGCTTTATCAAACTGGTAAGAGGGAATGGCCTTTTTACCATAACTCATCTCATTGGCCAGCAACATACCGCTATGGCTCACTGCGTCGTATTGTACGTGGCGGCTGCCGGGGTATTTTGCTAAAAATTCTGTTATGATCTGCAGTGTGCTTGGAGAATTGATGGTAGCCGTCAGCAAAACAACTGGTCTGCCTCCCAGGCCTGCAAGTGCACCTGCCACTAATTTATCGAATGAATCAAAACTCGTAACTTCTTTAAAGTCGGCACCATTTTTCTGCAAAGGATGGCGCAATCTTGTAGGATCGTAAAGATCAAGAACGGAAGCCTGTGCCTGTGCATTTGTTCCACCTTTGGTAAGTGAAGACAATTCATTTCCTTCAATTTTAATCGGGCGGCCGTCTCTTTGTTTTACCACGACGGAAATTGCGTCTCCGCCATTTACATAGGTAGACGCATACAAGTTAGCTACACCTGGAATAACGTTGTCTGGTTTCTGTAAGTAGGGAACAGATTTTTTTACAGGCATTTCGCAACTGGCCGCTAAAGCAGCCGCCGCAGTGCTGAAGCCAAGGTATTTTAGGAAATCCCTGCGTGGAGTTGCAGCATCCAAAATCCCCTTGCCATCCAACTCAGCCAGTGGCAATAACTCTTCCTGAAATTCTTTTTCAGAATCCTGTTTAAATCTTTCTGACTCAGTAAGGTCTCCGAAATTTTGCCAGTACTTTTTATTACTCATAATGTGATAATTCGGTCAATCTTGAAAATGTGCTGATGTGTACTTATTTGCTAACCTGTTAATTTGCTAATTTTCGTCGAAGGCTCTTTGTGATAACAACCTTTTTTTAGCTTATTATCTCATCAGCTATCCAGCTAATTATATTAATAGTGACATTTCTGGCACTCTGTTCCACCGATGCTTTCAACGGTTACGCTATCCATTTTTTTATTCTTCAGGTCGTTATGGAATTTTTCGTAGATACCATAGAATTTATTACCCTCGCCGGTTTCTTTATTTAAGAAGTCAACTTTGGTTTCCCTGTGACAATTGATACACCAGCCCATGCTCAGGTCCTGGAACTGGTAAACTTCCGGCATTTCCTGGATATTACCATGACAGGTCTGGCATTGTTGTTTACCAACTTTTACGTGTTGGCTATGGTTAAAGTAAACATGGTCAGGCAGGTTATGAATTCTTACCCACTCAATTGGTTTAGCACCGTCAGGGATGCCATCCTTATTGTTATCCGGGTTGTATGCTTTGGTGGCAGAATTCCAACCAGCGTATTGGTATAGCTTCTCTATCTCTTCGGTACCATTCACTTCTGTTCCATCTTCTTTAAAGATCTTTTCGCCGGCATACTCTTTAATAGCCATATGACAGTTCATACACACATTTACAGAGGGGATACCCGCGTGCTTGCTGTCCTGCGAACTGCCGTGACAATACAAACAGCTGATCTGGTTTACACCCGCATGTACTTTGTGAGAATAATAAATAGGTTGTTCCGGCTGGTAGTTTTTGGTGCGACCCAGGCCGATGGCACCATCTATAGTATAATACCCTCCCAGTGCGAACAAAAGCAGGATACCGGTCATCAGGTAACTTTTGTTCCTGTAGAAAGGAACGGGTTCTCCGCGATATATCCCATCTTTTTCATCGGTGAGTTTGCGAAGGTTACTGTTTACCTGTAACAATATAAAGGCTACTAAGGCAAGTACAAGTGTAAGAATTCCGAATAATAGGGAGTTATCGGTGGCTGGCTGGCCGGTAACCGTTTTGCCAGGTTCTTCTACCGGGGCTTTGAAGTCATCCACATACTTCATGATGGCATCGATCTCTTCATTTTTTAAAGAAGCGAAGGCGGTCATCACCGTAGGTTTCCACTTTTCAAACAACGCCTTGGAATACGCATCCGTTGCGATCATCTGGGCGGGATTATGCACCCATTTGTAGATCCAGTCTGCATCAGGAACCCTGCCTGCCCAGCCCTGTAATGCAGGCCCGGTATAATCTTTATCGGGTTTATGGCAATTGGCGCAATTGGCTTTGAAGAGAGCCTCACCGTCGGCAGCTACAGCATTATTGTTAAAGGAAAAAAAAGCAAAAATGACAAGACTTGCGAAAACGTAGTTAATGATTTTTCTATAGCGACTCATACAGTTATCGGGGATAAAGTGGAAAAATATCCTTACTCGGCTGCAAAAATAAGGCACGAAACCCACAAACTATCAACATTTCAGAACTTTTTTTTTCCATATGCAGACTGGCTTTCAGCCGATTGTGGAATTATTTGAAACTCCATTGTCATGTTTTTGTAACACAATATTTAACAGCTTTTAATAGCAATATTTCAGCACATCTTTTATGAAGTTTTCTGCACATTTGCAATATGTTTCAAAAACTGCAGGACAAATGGAAAGTATCCGGAACTGATTTTTTATTGATCTTTCTAACCTTTGCTATTGGCGGAAGTTTGTGCGGCATCGCCGCCAAAAAAATGATGAGCTTCACCGGGATAGATAACGGGCTTCTGTGGTTGGTTGTATATATAATTATTTTAACTATTATCTGGCCGCTTTGTGTTTTACTGGTAAGCATGCCCTTAGGACAATTTCGTTTTTTTAAAAAGTACCTGCTGAAGATAGCGGGAAGATTCAAGGGGCAAAAGCAGGACAGCTTAAGCGGCTCCGGATTGCAGGTGCACGCTGCCGGCGCAACCAATATCGCCATTTTTGCAAGCGGTGCGGGAAGTAATGCTGCCAGGATCATAGAACATTTTAAACACAACCCCGATGTAAAAGTCGCTTTGATCGTATGCAACAAGGCCGGTGCGGGCGTGCTTAACATTGCGGACGAAAACGATATACCTATATTAATGATAGGGCGCGAGCGTTTTTCCCGGGGAGACGGCTACAGGGAAGAGTTAACCAAATACAATATAAAGTGGATCATATTGGCCGGTTTTCTCTGGAAGCTGCCCGCAACACTTATCCAGGCCTGGCCTTCAAGGATCATTAATATACATCCGGCTCTATTGCCCAACTACGGTGGTAAAGGCATGTATGGGAGGTTTGTGCATGAAGCGGTGATTGCAGCAGGCGACCATCAAAGCGGCATCAGCATACATTATGTGGATGAGGTATATGATCATGGAGAAGTGATCAGGCAGGTTAGATGCGATATCGATCAAAATGAGACAGCAGACAGCCTGGCAGGCAAAATTCATTTGCTGGAACACGAACATTTCCCTGGAGTGATAGAAGAAGAGATCACAAAGCACAAGAATTAACAACTGACCCCTAAAGGAGAACCTAAAATGCAATTCATCAGACCTATCGGTAACCCTTGCTAATCGGTATAAACTAAAAATGTAAAAAGTAAAACAAATAAGGTTTTACCCGGGAATATGAACTCCCTGGAGCAACCCATTTAAAATTCAACATTCCCTTTTTTCCTGTGTGGGCGTTCCTCCAAAAATCAAAAAGTTCACTCTTAGTCCCGTAGACACCCCTGCGAGGTGTGCTGCCTGGAGGCCGGGCTTTACTATACAAAATTGGAAGACCTTCACCGGAAGAATTTTTACCCTTCGTTATGATGTTGTACAAGCTGTTCTATCTCTTTTACACTCGAACGCTTCAGTGTTTCCACTTTCAGGTCTTTCCCAATCAGTCCATGCGGGCCATTAAAAGCAAGGAAACAGCGGTCCTTCGGCAAAGGATTGCCGTACAGATCGGTTTCCATTACATATACATTCTCCAGGTGCGGATATCGATATACCGGTGTTGTAACGGCCGGCTCGGCAGTTAGGGGCGTATCGGTAAGACGTAAGCCAATCGTTTCGATTGTTTCGGCATCTATATGATGTTGATTTTTATCGCTCATGGTATATCTTTTTTAGAATGATGTGTTAGGTGTTGTGTTTTCGTTGATGGTATTTTTAAGATCGTCCACGGCAGTAACCTATTAAAGACGCTCATTATAACCAGCACACAGTATAATTTATTATAGTTTTCGGAATGTTGAAAATTCCTTTCCGTTTATTTAACCTGCTTTTACGTTTAAGAAAGTTTGAATCCTCGACCGTCGATAAACCTTAACCAGGAAACATGGGCTCAATCTTTAAAAAAGGGTATGAAAGAGGGTGAATGGTTATTTACTGGTATCCCAATTACCGGTCTGAGTAGGCTGATTTTTACAGCTCCGGAACTCATACCACCCAGGTCAACAACCTTGCCAAGCTGGAACCTTTTTCAATATGTTAATATGATTACCTGCTTCCGATGACGGCTTATCAAAATCCAGGTAAAAAAGAACTAACTTAAAATATACCGGCAGGGATAGTCACTAAACTTAATTGAATGGAAGATAAAGTATGGCCTGTAAGGGTTGCCACATTAAATGAAGAGGATGAACCATCACACCAGCGCATTCAATTCTATCCTTTTGCATGCAACAGGAAAATGAAAGCTATCCGTAATTATGTTCTTATATTTATCGGGAACCAAAGGTGGACAAACAGTTGCGCATAGAGGCAGTGAAAAAATTAGCCCTTCACCCTAAAAGAGAACTTAAGCATGCCATTCAATAATAAGTCGAAAATCTTTGATCGCCGGTAGCCTTAAAAAACCAACATTTAAAATTCAACATTGCTTTCAGCATACTGCGCAGAGGAAAATGGTTTCAAAAGCGAAAACCGAGTTAAAACAAAACGGTTTCCGGCGGTTTTAAAAAATTACAAATTAATATTGAACCTCTAAACCCGCGTTTTTGTATAAATTTTTACTCTTTCTTGTCTTTTGTATCGGCGGCACGCAGGCACGGGCACAACTTACCGTTAGTGGTACCGTACTGGATAAAAGCAAGATCAACCGGGTGGAAAATGTGCGGGTAGTCAGTACCGGGGGTATGTTTGCGGTTACGGATTCCCTGGGCCGGTACAGCATACTTGTGCAGCCAGGCGATTCTCTCTTTTTTGTCTACAAAAATAAACCCACCCAAAAGTTCCCGGTCATTTCGATACCAAACCTGCAGCAATTTGAGATCTCGATCCACATGAACATTGAAAGTAAGTACAACATGATGAAGGAGGTGATCGTGTATTCCAAATCCCATCAGCAGGATTCTTTGGAGAATAGGGAAACCTATGCGGACGTCTTTAATTATACAAAACCCGGGATCTCCACTTCCATCGTACCGGGGGGTGGGGTGGGGGCGGATGTAAATGAGCTCATTAATATCTTCCGCTTCCGGCGCAATAAAAGACTGAAGGCTTTCCAGCAAAGGTTGGAAGAACAGGAGCAAGACCATTATGTGGATTACCGCTTTAATAAATTACTTGTTGCACGAATTACAGGATTGAGCGGCCCTGCGCTGGATAGTTTTGTTATCTGGTACCGCCCGGATTATGAATTTGCGCAACAAAGCAACGAGATCATTTTCAACCAGTACATATTAAATGCATCCTCTCATTTCAGGCAATTCGGTATCGTACTGCCCCGTCGGAAAGAGGACTAAATATTTGAACAACAGGGTTAGTTTCATTTTAATAACTTTATTGGATGAAAAATTTGCTGTTGTTTTTTCTTTTACCCCTGGTGCACTGCACTCAACCTATTCAATCTGCAGAAATCAAAGGCTGGGAAACCCAGGCAAAAAACGTAACAATTATCCGCGATAAATGGGGCATCCCGCACATATATGGCAAAACTGATGCAGATGCTGTTTTTGGTTTAATGTACGCCCAATGCGAAGATGATTTTCGCCGGATAGAGATGAACTATATCGAAAAACTAGGAAGACTATCTGAGGTAACGGGAGAAGGAAATTTGTACAACGACCTCTACCTGCGCCTGCTCATCGACAGTGCGGATGCCAAAGCAGATTTCGCCAAAGCGCCAGCGTGGCTAAAAAAATTATTACAGGCGCACGCCGACGGCATCAATTATTATCTCTACAAAAATCCAGGCGCCAAACCGCTACTGCTAAAAAAATTTGAACCCTGGTTCCAGCTCCTGTGGACCGATGGAAGCATCGGCGCGATCAACACCGGTGGCATCACGGAAGAGCATGTGAGAAATCTTTACAGCGCTAATGGCGACCCTATCAGTTTTCACCCGAAAAAATTTGAAGACAACAAAACAGGCTCCAATGGTTTTGCCATAGCTCCTTCTAAAACCAGCAGCGGAAAAGCCATTCTTTATATCAACCCGCACGTCACATTTTATTTCCGGCCGGAAGTGCATATGTCCAGTGAAGAGGGATTGAATGTATATGGTGCTGTTACCTGGGGACAGTTTTTTATTTACCAGGGGTTTAATGAACAGTGTGGCTGGATGCACACCAGCAGCGATGTGGATGTAGCGGATATTTACAGCGAAAAAATTACCAGGGGAGAAAACGGCCTCGTGTACCAATACAACAATGAATCAAGGCCGGTAATCACAAAACAGCTGACATTCCGCTACAAAAAAGACAATAAGGTGGTGGACAAAAAACTTACGGCATATTTTACGCATCATGGCCCGGTGATGGCAAAAGGGGATGGTGAATACTTTAGCGTACGATCCAGCAACCGGATGATGAATGGCCTGATGCAAAGCTGGCAGCGCACAAAAGCTACCGGCCTGGCATCTTACCGGCAGATAATGGAATTAAAAGGCAACACCAGCAACAATACCGTGTTTGCAGACAACAAAGGGAATATAGCCTATTGGCATGGAAATTATGTTCCGGTGAGGGATACCAGCTACCAGTGGGGCCACCCCGTAGATGGCAGTATATCGGGCACGGAATGGAACGGCCTGCACAATGTGGATGAGATAGTACAAGTCATTAACCCTTCCTCTGGCTGGATACAAAATTGTAATAGCACCCCGTACACCGCGAGTGGAATAAGCAGCCCCGACAAAAAGAAATACCCACATTACATGGCACCCGATGGAGAAAATTTTCGCGGGGTAAATGCAGCCAGGCTTTTTGCAACCTCGGGAAAAGATTTTACCCTTGAGAAAACGATAGCGCTTGGCTATGACAGCACCTTGGCAGCCTTTGAAGTACTGATCCCTGCACTCATTCATTCGTTTGAAAAAACCTACCCGGCTGCGCCTGCCAATCCGGAAAGTGATTCAATCTATCGTGTATTGAGAGATCCGGTAAACCTTTTAAAAACCTGGGATTATAAATCGGGCGAGCATTCCATTGCCACAACGCTTGCCATAGAATGGGCGCAGTTGCTCAATGAAAGTATTTATAACGTTTACATCAATGAAGGGGAACCAGACCAGGTTACTGCCACCAAAAGTTATGCTGCTGCTGCCCCCGCTTTGGAATTGCTACAACCGATGGCTGCGGTGGTGAATAAACTAATAAAAATCCATGGCACCTGGAAAGTAGAGTGGGGTAGCATCAACCGTTACCAGCGGATCGACGGCGATTTTTTTCTGAAGTTTGACGACAATAAGGCCAGCCTGCCGGTTGGATTCGCCGCATCCACCTGGGGACAATTGCCTTCTTACAGCAGTGGCTATTATACAGGTAGCCGTAAACGTTATGGCAGGGGCGGCAACAGCTTTATCTGTGCCGTGGAATTCGGCGATAAAATAAAAGCCCGGTCTTTATTAGCCGGGGGCAATACCGGCGATCCGGCTTCGCCTTATTTTGAAACACAGGCATTAATGTACAGCAAAGGCCGCTTCAAGGATGTGGCATTCTACAGGGAAGATGTGATTAAAAATAAAGTAAAAGAATACCACCCCGGTGAATAAACAATTATGAAAAAGATACTAACGATTGGTATAAGCCTGCTGCTGTTGAAATGTTCCTTCGCTCAATATGACCTGCTGATCCGCAATGGAAAGGTCATCGATGGCACCGGCAATAGCTGGTACTATGCAGACATAGCGGTTAAAGATGGGAAGATTTTTGGCATTAAAAAAAATATGGGCGGCAGCGCTTTGAAAATAGTGGATGCAAAAGGATTAATTGTTGCCCCGGGTTTTATAGACGTGCATACGCATATCGAAGGCGATGAACTAAAAACACCGACAGCGGATAATTTTATTTATGATGGTGTAACCACGGTTGTTGCCGGTAACTGCGGGGCTTCCAACCTGGACATTGGCAAATACCTGCGATGGATCGATTCGTTGCAACTATCCGTGAATGTTGCATCGCTTGTTGGTCATAATGATGTAAGGAAAGCCGTAATGGGCCGTGCGAACCGGGATGCCACTGAGGCTGAATTACTGGCCATAGAAGTGCTGGTGGAAAAAGCCATGAAAGAAGGTGCGGTAGGTTTATCCACTGGTTTGATCTATATCCCCGGTACCTATTCCAAAACGCCAGAAATCATCCGCCTGGCAAAAGTGGCAGCAAAATATAATGGTGTGTATGCGAGCCATATGAGAGATGAGGGAGATAGTGTGACACAGGCAATTGAAGAAGCATTAGCCATTGGCCGGGGTGCAAATATTCCTGTGCAGATCTCTCACTTTAAAGTAAGCGGGCAACAAAACTGGGGAAGAAGTCATCAAACTTTACCCATGATCATGGCCGCAAGAAAAGAGGGGCTGGATGTGACGATCGATCAATACCCCTACACAGCCAGCAGTACTTCGTTAAGTACTTTAATACCAGATGATATTTTAGCGGATGGCCAGGATTCGATCGTTGCAAGACTGGGCCGGCCCGAGGTACAAAAGATGGTTAGCGAGCACATCATCCGAAGATTAAAAGTGCGTAAAATCAAACACCTGTCTTATGCAGTTGTGGCCAATTACAAACCCGATACTTCTTTCAATGGAAAAAGCATAGAAGCCATTAATTTATTGAAAGGGAGAAAACATAAGATGAAGGAAGAAGCGAAAACTGTAATGGAAATGATGATACAGGGTGGTGCAGGAATGGTCTTTCATGGGATGAGCGAAAACGATGTGCAACAGATTATGCGTTATCCTTTCAATATGTTTGCGAGTGATGCCAGCATCCGTGCTTTCGGTATTGGTGTTCCGCATCCGCGTGGCTATGGTACGAATGCGCGTGTACTCAGCAAATATGTGCGGGAACAAAAAATCATTTCCCTGGAAGAAGCCATTCGCAGAATGACCTCCCTGCCGGCACAAAAATTTCAGCTAAAAAATATCGGGATGCTTAACGAAGGGATGAATGCCGACATCGTAGTTTTTAATGAAAAAGAAGTGACAGATAAAGCCAGCTTTGAAAAACCGCACCAGTATGCTACGGGCTTTAAGTTTGTGCTGGTGAATGGACAGTTGGTGGTGGAAAATGGAACACATGTTGGAGTAAGAAGTGGCAAGGCGCTATATGGGCGAGGAACTGATGGATCGCTCTTCTCTAAATAATAACATGGAGCATAACAGCATTCTTATCCTTTCAGGAAAAAGGTTTCCGGGGGAGCACCGGGGCAGGTACTTTTTTTTCTTGCTTTTGTTTCCTGATCTTTTTGAATCGCAGGGAATCTTGCGTAGCATCCGTGATGCTGATCAGAGCAGTTTCTTTGAACACTCATCGCTACTGGTTTTAATTTGGGTTTCCATGGTGAAAGGTAACCTATGCAGATTCGCAGATTTTCAAAATCCGTTCGCACCATTCACACATCCTTTTGTGTTGGCGGTAAAGGTGGAACCTGCAGTAGCGACAAACCCCGGATTTAGCACAACGTAATTATCAGCCCGGTATTCTACCTTATTAGCACTACTCCCACTTATGGTGGCGGTACTGGATATCCAGTTTCCGGCAATAAACCCTTTTATGCCGGCATGCGTGCTAGTGAAAGTGTAGGTACTCACACAACCTATATTAAAAAAATGAGTATAGGTTTTATTGTTGAAAGCAATATTATATTGCCATGTGCCCGTTTCCACATTAGAAGGCAATAAGACTTCCCTTGACCAGGAAGCGAAGCGGGAATCGTTTGGATTATCATGTGTCCAGGACTGGAGGATAGAGCCCGAAGGAGACAGCAACCAGCCTGAAATATTATTGCCAGATACCCAATCTCTTAAAAACACCCGGGGATATATATATTGACTTGGCAGAAAAGAATTATCTAAAGTCGTGAGGTCAATAATACTATCACAATTGCCATTATAAAGGTCGGGGTAATCATACAGGTTTCTTTGGTGATGTGTTTCCAGTTTATAGATTTCTGGTTCATTATAGCTTTTTTGAGTAACCCAAAGGGATTGGTCAGTCGTATAGTTCGACGGACCTGCAAAGGGTTCTACCCTGCTCCCTTTATCATTCAGGGGATCTGACCACCCTGCATTCACCTGAAAATGCAGGTGGGGACCAGTAGAAAAACCGGAACTCGCTACTGCACCAAGGTATTCTCCACGACTGATAGGGTCTCCAATATTTTTTGAAGTAAGGGATCCTCTTTTCATATGCATGTAATAAGTAACAGTTGTCCCGTCCCCGTGCAAAATAACCACATGATTTCCGCGGTTCGTGGATCCTGTCCAGTTAGCCCAACTACAGTTTCCATCAAACTCGTTGTCATGTTTTTCTACCAATATGCCCTCTGCCGCCGCAATAACGGAAACTTCCGCATTTTGTTTTTTCTTCCAGTGATAAGGCCCTATGCCAATATCGATACCGCCGTGTCCATCATAGCTTCTGGCGCCTCCCATATAATCCAGTACCCCGCCGGTTGAAACGGTGTCACCACCTGAAGTAATGTATTTGCTGGTATCCAGGTCAACGAAATTTCCCAAATTGTAATAGGTGTTCTGGCTATTATTAACGGATTTTAAGGGCCAGGAAAACCTTACCGATGTAGGTGTAGCTAAGGTGCGATTCACAGTTTGGCTAACTGCCGCTATATGAAGTGTCCCAGCTTTTTGCAGGGTTTCTATACTGGCTTTCACTTTAAGGAATAGTGGCTTCATATTATCGTCTGTTAAGCCACATTTGAATCTTTCGGGCCGCATTTCCTGCTGGCCGAAAATAATGGCCGGACATACCATTACGAGCATTGTGATGATTGTTTTCATTTACTCCCTTTTTTTTTCAATTCATCAATTTGCTTTTGAAGATCTATGATATACAAAGTGAGTTCTTCGATCTTTTCGATCATTTTTCTCTGCATATCCCCCACTTCCAATCCATTTTTTTCTATTTCCGAGGCAGGGGGAATATTAGGTAGATGTTTATTTTTTTCAACAAATGCAGCAACATCCTGTATCGAAGGAAGTTTATAGTCATTGCTAAACACATAGTCGGGCCAACTGCCTTCCAGCTGTACTTTTAACTCTTCGCAGATGGCTTTACCTCCCACATTTAACATATAGCCCGAAGCAACAGTTGCCGTACCAATCGTTACATTGCCCGCTTCATCTACGAACAAACGATCTCCGCCTCCTGTTCTTACCACGAACTTACCACCGGCGTTTGAAGAGTTTGTGCCAATACGAATATTGTCGCCGCTGGTTTGAATAAATCCTATGTCTGCGAATGTTACAGGAATTTGATTTGAAAGACTGGTCCTTCTTTTAAATTGTATCATAGGCGCCTCAGCTTCCAATCTTACTACTTCTATGCCCAGTCTATCATAAACGTGCAATTTCACCTCGGGATTGGCAAGCCCCAGCCCGGTATTTCCGTTAGAATTTACCACCAGGTCTGAGCCCCTTCCTGAAGATGATACTGCTACCTTAACGTAATTAGGAACACTGGTATTTTCAATATAATTAATGGCTGCTAACGTATCCCCCAATCTTTTGAATTGAAGTCCCCCTTCTTTGAAGTTTGTTGCCGGCACATCAAATATTACATGTGGATTTTTGCCGGTACGATTATCCTGCATGTAAAAATTTCCGTTAATGACATGGAGCTTCTCATCCGGAGAACTCGTTCCAATTCCTACACTGTCAGATAAATTATATATCCAACTCCGTGTCGCACTCGAATTCCAGAAATTGCTGTTAAGCAATTTTCGCCATGACACACCATCATGCTGATAAAATTCCTTGTAGTCCGTATCATAGACCACCAATCCGCCAACTGCGCCAATCCCAGTGCGTTGGGAGGTAGTCATCCTTGGCAATAACAACCCCTTAGTAGTACTATTCAATTCCAGTATTGCACTGGCATGCGGGTTTGTTGTACCTATGCCTACCCCCTGCTGTGCTTGAAGTGTTGCTGCAATTGACAGGATCAACAAAACGGAAAAGAAATTTTTCATATCGTTTTTTTTGAATAACCAATATTTCATAAGTGTGCGTTTCAAAATTTTTAAGCGATTTCTATTTTAACTGTGGTTCCAGCTCCTTAACCAGTTTTTCTGAACGCAGAGATGGTTTATTGTTGTTTTGCTAGCCTTGCTGGCTGATTCCGTAAAGCCTGTAGTACCTCGGGTGCGATAGTGACCAGGAAGAACAGGATGATAAAAATGGTAGTTACACCGTTGCATCCAATTCGATTAACAACTCCAGCAGTTTCCCTTTTTTCACATCATCCCCAAAATATTTCATCGCCTGTGGTACAATTGATGGTGCATCAGTCGCCTTGTAACGCACGCAATTGGGCAGGTAAACAAACTGCAACCATTCTGCAAAATCGTCGTGAACAAGCTTTGTATTGGCCTCGTAATTTCTTACCCAAAGCGGCTCGGTTGTTTTCCAGCAACCATTTTGTTTTAACTCAGCGATGATCTCCTCGATTTTATTAAGGGTTTTACTTTTCTCCACCGTGATCATTTTTCAAAACTAAAAAGGCAGCGCCCTAACTGCAATAATCATTTACGCAATGGCGCCGGTATTTATCCAACGGCAATAATTTTGATGCAATGGAGTTGTGCCTGCAAGATTGTTATCTATTTTTACAACCAATGCAAAACGTCCGCCTGGTCTTATTTCTATTGCTTACTGTTTTTACTTACCCGGGGTTTTCACAACCGGACGAATACCGCCATGAAATCATAGGTACACGGGAGGGTTTGCAGTCCTCTAAAATATATGCACTGCACCAGCATGCTTCCAGGCGTTTATGGATCGGTACCGAACTGGGGGTAAGCATTTATAATGGATATGATTTCACCAATATCCAGTACAGCAGCAGCAATGTCCTCGTGGGAAGGGTACTTGCCATTGCTTCCGACCAGGCGGGTGGTACCTGGATCGGCGGAGACAATGGCCTTTTTTATGCATGGAAAGACGGTATCAAAAAAATAACAATCGCCGGGAGAACTTCATTTGCCGTGGAGTGCATTTCAACCGATGCAGCAGGCAATGTCTGGGTCGGGGAGATCAATGGTTTATACAGGATCGATGCGGGCAGTATAAATACTTTTTATGAATCTCCCGCTGCCACTATGCCGGGAGACGTCTATGGCAAATTCAATAAACGCGTTTATGCCTTACATACAGACCGTTTTCTTAATCTTTATGTGGCAGGTTTTGATGGTGTATTTATGTTTCCAAACAAATCACGTAATGCACAGCTGATCTGGCAAAATCCCGACCAGGGAAATTATGTAAGGTCTGTTGCGGCGTTGTCACCGGATAGTGTATACTGGAATTGTTACGATAGCCCCGTTATGCAAAAAATCAATGGGGTAGTATCCTCCCTTCCCAATCCAGGATTTTCCGGTCGGAATGTGTTTGTGCACAACAGCCGGGCATACGCATTAACAACAAGCGGGATCGCCGCGATCTATCCGAAATCGCTTGATTTGCTGGTCTCTTCAGAAAACCTGAGCAACCTGGTGCCTGCAGCGCTGATAGATGCAGAGGGGAATAATTGGTTAGGCAGCTGGGAAGGCCTGATCAAATTCAGGAAAACAGGTTTCAAACAACAGCAGTTAAATCATCCCCGGAACACGGACGCATTTTCTTTTTTGGAAAACCGCTCGGGAGAGTTATTGATTGGGGGAAACAGGGGGCGCGTTTTTAAAAAAGAGGGTAATACAATGATCCCGGACCCGTCTTTTCCATTAATGTTTGAAAAGGCCGAGCTAATGACGATGTACCAGCACAAAGATGGTAGTTATTGGTTTGGCAGCGGCTACCAGGGTATCAGTCGTTTTAAAAATCAAAAGGTCCGCAACTGGAACGGGAAGACAGATGAACTGCAGAATAATAATTGCGAATCGATATTTGATGCAGGCAATGGTAAATTATTTGCCTGCACAGAAAAAGGTGTGACCATCATTGACCCGCTAAAAGAAAACGCTATTGAAGGGTATTACAACTATGCAAAAGATTATGTGCTGCACCCCGAATTATTTGGCGGAATCAATGCAGACGATACCTGGCTGTTTTATGGGAGCCAGGGTTTGTACCGGCTGGAGAACGGGTTGCTCAGGGACGATTCCATTATGGGGCTTTCCTATCCGTCAGTGTATATCAACAAAATAGTAAAGGATAAACATGGCCAGTATTGGATAGCAACCCTGGGACATGGCTTATTAAAATGCCGCATTAAAAACAGCCGTTTATTACTCGTCAAAAAATTCGATCACAGCAACGGCCTTCCCTCAGACAATATTCTTTCTGTGCTGGTAGACAAGAACAACCATGTATGGTCCGCCGATTATATGAGTTTAAACTTGCTGCAAAACGACGAGAATAAAGAAAGGCTGAGCAGCTTTAATGAAAAAGATGGCTTGCTGAACAGTTATTATCAAACCATGAAACTGGAGCAACAAAAAAATGGCAGCATCTGGGGGCTAACTACAATGGGTATCATATCCTTTCACCCGGACAGCCTGAACAGTAATAAACTTCCACCGTTAGTAACGCTGGACGGACTTACCATCAACGACAATGATGCTGCCAGCAGGGTTTTCCTTACGGGCAGCACATTAAAAACGGGCCTGGATCTTTCGTATACCGAAAATTCGGCGCGGTTTAATTTCACAGCACTGAGCCTCTCCGACCCATCAAAGATTCGTTATTCCTATCGCCTGAAAGGCCTGGATAGTAACTGGACAATGAGCACTACCCGAACCGCAAACTATAATTTTTTGCGGCCGGGAAAATATATTTTTCAAGTGTTGGCAAGTAACAACAATAATGTATGGACTACTTCGCCTGTTCAATTTTCATTCACAATTCACCCGCCTTTCTGGCAAACATGGTGGTTCCTTTCCTTATGTATACTCGCTGCGGGTTTTCTTATGTATGCCCTCTTCCGGGCAAGGGTTAAAAGGATCAAAGAAAAAGAAGCCATCCGGCAACAGCTCGCGGAGCTGGAAGGAAAAGCCCTTCGCGCACAGATGAACCCGCATTTTATTTTCAACAGCCTGAATGCTATACAGGAATGTATCGTGATGGAAAAAATAGATGCCGCTTATGAATACCTTGCGAGGTTCTCTAAACTCCTGCGCATGGTGCTCAATAATTCTGAGAAAAATCTCATTTCCCTGCAGGAGGAAATGGAAATGATTACCCTTTACCTGGAACTGGAAGCCTTACGTTTTAAAAATTCTTTTGAATACAGCATCCATATTGATGATAATATCGATATAGAAATGGCTGAAGTGCCCCCACTGCTGTTGCAACCTTTTATTGAAAATGCTATCTGGCATGGCCTGAGAAATAAAGAGGGCGAAAAAAAATTATGGGTGTCCTGCACAGCCAGCACTAACGGTCTCACCTGTACGATTATTGATAATGGAGTCGGGCGGGAAAAATCGCAGGAAATTAAAGCGGCCAAAATAGGGACTGCCGCATTTGAGTCCAGGGGAATGGTACTGAGTGAACAAAGAATGCAGATGATGAACCTGGGGCACCATGAAAAATTTGATGTGCAGGTACAGGATCTTTATGATGACGAAGGACATGCCACGGGAACAAAAGTAATTTTACAGCTGCCACAAATATTAAACTGAAAAACATGCTAAAAATACTGATCATCGACGATGAACCGGCAGCAGGCAGTATTTTAAAAGTGCTGATAGAAAAACATATCGCTCACCCTGTAGACATTCATTATTGTTCCTCGCCCGGTGAAGGCCTTATCCTGCTAAAAAAGTTTCAGCCTTCTTTATTAATGCTGGATATTGAAATGCCTGGGATGAATGGGTTTGACTTTTTAAGCAAGGCAGCGCCCTGGAACTTCAACGTTATTTTTACCACCGCCTATGATAAATATGCCATTAAAGCCATTCGCTTCAGTGCCCTGGATTATTTACTTAAACCCGTTGACATCACTGAGTTGCAAGATGCCATTAATCGCCACCTGTTGGCCACGGAACAACAACAACAGGCTCCCCGGGAATTGGTGGGTAACCTGATGGAAAACCTGCAACAGAAAATACCGGAAAATTTTAAACTGGCTTTGTCCACCATGCAGGGTGTTTTTTTATTTGACCCTGCAGATATTATTTACTGCGAAGGCGTTGGGAATTATACACGATTTCATTTTACTGGGCGTCCCCCTATGCTGGTGTCCCGCACAATTAAGGAATACGAGGAACTATTGAACGATCATCATTTTACAAGGGTACATAAATCTTTCCTGGTAAATCTGAACCATGTAAGAAAATATGAAAAAGAGGGTTTGTTGTATTTAAGTAACGGGGACCAGGTGGCAGTGTCCCGGAGAAAAAAGGATGAGGTAAAACTAAGGATCATGAAATAATGCCGGTTGTTTTAAAGATTCGGCTGCCTCTATACCGGACGGCTCTGCCTGTTTAATTTTACAAGGCTCAAAATTAAAGCCTTTCATTTTTTTACTATATTTAAAATGTTGCCGGAACATTTTAACCCCTTCATAAAAAGACAGGTATGCCACACCATCCTGATGATTGTATCGGCTGATGCGGGCCATCCATCGCCAATGCCGGCAAATCTCTTTCCAGACATACCATATAGAATTAGCCGGATCATAAATATGTGTAGGTCCACTGCCGGCACCATTCAATTCTATCACCGCAAAGTGCTCCCTGTTTTCCATTTCTTCCCAGGACCGGAACCGGATATCTAACCGACCAAAATAAAATCCACTGAATGACTGGCATAACTCGTCAATCATTTTTGTTAAGGCTGGCGTGATCCTTGGTTTGGCATTGATGAATTGTGAACCCCGGGCATGGTTGCCGATCTCGGAAAGCGTTTCGTGCTGCCCATGCGCAAGTACGGTGGACAGGAGCCCCGGTTCAAGTATATTTTTCAATGAATCAAACTGTAGCATATACCTCGGGTTCCTGTTTATCAGTTCTTCAATTGTAGACTGCCCGTCGCCGGTAACCTGCACAAACAATTTTTCTACGATACCTGTAATGATACCAGCCGGAGCACCAGGTAAACGGACATAAAATATCCCGGCTTCCAGCGGGTAATTCACCCGTTGCTGCACCAGGTATGGGAAAGCCGAAGCAGCATGATAGGCCCTGAAATCACTTGTATTGTTGATGAGGGCCACGCCGACTCCTTTGCCACCTATCTCGGGTTTTGCAAAAAAGGGAAACGGAAAGTTCTCAACCACTCGTTCCTGTACCAGGCCATACGATTCCTGCGGTTTCACCAGCATTGTCCGGGGAAAAAAACCTTTCGGCGCATCCCGGTCGATCTCCCATTTGGACTCCATTAAAAACCCGCCATTTTTTATGCCCGGGTTAGCAGCGTTAAAGAAAAAAAAACTTCCGGTCTTCCACCACAAATACAACAGGTAAGGCAATACCGGGAAATAGAGTAAACCGGTTGGCCAATACTCCCAGTGCATTGACTTGATAAAAAAAATCCGGAGACGTTTTGAAACAAAGTTTAAAAAAATCATATAGCAGATACTTGAGCGGGTAAAAAGGAATGTTCTGTTGTTTGGTTTGTGAGAAGATCGCTGTACCTGAAAAGAAAAGCCTGGGGCTGCACACTAATCAGCGAAATACTCACTGTTTGAATTTGACTGTGCCTTCGCATGATAAAGCCGATATCCGGATCGGTGAAGTCTGAAAGAAAGTTATACAGGTCGGTTGCCGATGTCAGTTTTTGTTGGCTAAGGGCTTTATCAAAACGGTCTTTTCTTTTTGCCCGGGCTTTTTCGTTATACAGGGTGACAGAGGACCATATTTTGGGTTGATTCAACGGTTGTTTTACCAGATGTTTTTTTTTCTCATCCCAGGTTAATTCATAAAGTTCAGCATAGTACCAAATCACCAGCGTAAAAGGTTCGATACCGGCCAGGCCAATACTATCCCAAGCCGATAATGGATCCTGGCAATCCAGTAGTTGTTTCACTATTAGCCCACGGCTTTTTACATAAAACGGTTGCTTAATATGCGTCTTTTTAGCCCCGTTCAGCAGGATCAATAACGTTCCGTTTTCATGTGCACCCAGCCATGTTCCTTTTGCTACCCCGTCTTCGGGGTATAATAAAGCGCCGGTGTTTCCCATCACGATCCGTGGAATGGAGGTGGCCGCCCTCCCGGGATCTTCATCCCTGCAAGAACTAAATTGCGGGCCAGCTTCTGTTGGCAAATAAATGACTGTGCACATGATTACTGTTGTTGATAAGCAATGGTAGCAGGGGCCATACCGAAACTGTCTTGCGTACTGTCGGTTCCAAGTTCTCTCAAGGCAACTTTGATAAGGGCCATATGGTGAATGGCGTGTTCAGCATTATATAAAATTTCCCTGTTGAAAGTGGTGACAACTGTCCCAGACACTCCTGCATGTAGCGTGAGTACCTTATCCGGTTGTTCAAGCCCGGCTTTCATACCAGCGATAATTTCGATTGCCCATTTTGGATCATTTTCAATGCGGCTATCGCGTTTACGATCATCGTAGTTAACGACTCCGTGAGAGTAGCCCTGGCAGAGGCATTGCAACATCTCCACAACATGGCGGACGTGTTGCCCGATACTTGAACTACCCAACATTTCACTTCTGTGCTTGTAGTCCTGCTGACTGATACCCGGGATGAAACGTAATAAAAGTGTTAGCTGCTCATTTAATAGCAGCATGCTGTCACTATTCATTTTTTTAAAAGTTGTATGAACTAATCCTTTTTTACTGCAGCAATGCATAACCGAACAAATGATTGTATTGTTTGCAGTGAATGCATACATATTTGTATTGCGTAAAATCAGGAACGCCGGGAATAGCATATACCTGGTTGCCGTTAGTGGACCTGAGTTTTTCCAACAATAAAAAATTTGCAGGCATGATCTCTTTGCTCAGGTACACATACAGGTCTGGCCCGTTGCTCGTATTAAAATTTTCCAGCAGGATGTCAAATGTCCCGTTGCTGTTTCTTAACAATGATGCTTTACCCGTAACGGTACCGTACGGACCGTTCATGAACTGTCCCGTTTTTTGTTGGGTGGCCGCCGTATCCCTGGGCGTCTCCATCAAGCTGATTTCCGGTGCCTCATTTTCTTTCCTGCAGGCTGTCAGCCCGGTGCCTAAGAGTAAAAGGTAAAAAAGATATTTCATAATTTATTTTTTAAATAAACGTTTTAAAAACTCCAGCTAATTTCAGGGGATATAACAAAACTCCTGGTGAGTCCATCCGGCCTGGTATCTCTCACGACTAATGGCACGGCAGTGGTGAGGCCGAAAGTTATTTTATTGCTCACGGCATACCAGCCTGCAATACTTGCATTTAATGTCAGCCCACGGGAGCCCTTGATCGGGATGGGTTGATTGCTGGTATTTCCATCTATATAAGTATCTTCTCCAAGGTGATAAATACCAAGCAGCCCGCTTTTCAGGTCCAGGCGATCATTTATCCTCCGTTTATACAAACCCCTTAACAATACATCCGCCTTTCGATTAAAATCGTTGGATGGTATGTAGCGTGCGGCTTTATCGTTATTAAAATAGACCGGTAAAAAATTATTCCCGTTTTTACCCGTAAGCGGCTGCTGCCATCCTGCCGCGAACTGCCATTGCTGATTGCCCAGCGAAATCCCTGTGATAATGTCAATGCTGCCAAGGCTGCTTTGGTATTGCATCGGCAGGGACCGGTCGTCAACTTTTAAATTTGCCTGGCTCAACGGCAGTTTGGCTCCTGCAGTGGCCGATACTTTCCAATAATTATTGTCATGGGAAAAAACATAAGTGCCGGACAAGTAAAGGTCGCCTAATCCTATTGCATTGCCCAAATCTCCATCCGCATAGTTCGCGGTAAGTTTTGCCTGCGCTGCCCACCTGTTATTAAAGGAATGATCGTACTGAACCGAAGGGGTAAACACGATCACATTTTGATCCCCCACGCCAACAGGCAGCAAGAAACTAAGCTTATGTTTGCCCGCATCTTGTTTTTGCTGCTGGCCAAGATTGCCAATGCTGCAGAAACCAGCGTCGCTGCAACCCTGTGCCATCAATCGCATACCTGTTAAGAGGAGCAAGAGGCACAGGACAATTAATTTCGATTGTATTTTCATTAGATTATTTTACAAGTTTAGGTTTCATAAAAAACAGTCGTTGCCTGTTCAGGTATAACAAGATGACGCAGCTGGTAAGCACCAGGAGTGCATAAATAAATAACTGGCCGCCGTCGCCTTGCACAGAAATACCCAGGAATAAAAAATGACTGGCTACGGCGCCCAACATGATCCCGGCACCCAGCATGGCTCCCCATATAACGGTGGAAGGAACCAGCAATAAAATGCCTGCGACCAGCTCTGCAAAACCTGTCGCGATCCGGCCCCAGGGCTCCATACCCAGCGTAGAGAAAATATATACGGATTCCGGTGCAGCCGTAAATTTAAAATAAAGTGTCTGCAACATGATGACGGCTGCAAGCAGGCGCAGTCCCCAGTAAAAGATTTGTTTTTTATTCATAAAAAATTATTGATAAAATTTATTCCAGTTTTTATCCGCCTTTGTGTGCAAGGCTTGTTCATCCTTGTTCCATTTTGTAACGGTGTTATTCAAATACCTGTTGTAAAAAAGGAAAAGTTTACCATTAATGATCTTGAATGTTTCCGGATCCACAGGAACTTTTTCACCGGAGGCACCCATTGCATAAGCACACCAGCCACCATACTGCGGCTCATAGGCAGAAGGATTTTTCTTAAAGGTTTCTTTATTTTGTACCGAGCTAAAAAAATACAGCACGCCCTGGTGAAAAACGGCCACTTCACTTTTGCCTTTTACTGCAGCTTGTTGTAGTACATAGGCTACCGGGTCATAACCCTTCAATGCTACAGCATCTTTACTGATGTTAAACTGCTGTTTTCTCATAGATGTCTTATCCTGTGCCATGGCGCTCATACCCGTGAGTACGATGATAAGCCCGGAGAAAATGGTTCTGAATTGCATACCTTGTTTTCTTAAAAGTTGTAAAAATTATTATTTGTTTTGGAGCGCAGGCCAGTAACTATCTGCTTTTTCTATGCGCATTGTTTTATCCTTCAGCCAGGCTTCTTTTACCTTGCTATTGTAATTCAGGTAGAGCTTATCATTTACGAAAGTGAAAGCATTGGGATCTGTCGGGGATAAATGATTTTCGCTGGTGCCATAGGCGCAATAACCGCCATATTGAGGAACATATTTTTCGGGTGTTGAAACGAAGGCCTGCCTGTTGATGTCATTTGCAAACAACCAGGTTGTGCCTCCCCAGGAGTAAGGATAAGCAGTATCCCCTTTTTGAGCGCTATTTTCTTTGAAGTAAGCTACAGGATCATAACCGCGAATGGCGCCCTCCTTTGTTTGAAAAAAAAGCTGGCCCATGGACGGGCTGCTGTTCGTTAGTTGTGCCCGGACCGGCAGTACTCCCACAAAGAAAAAAAGTACCGGTAAGGCCCGTTTCCACCAGGTATTGCGTAAACTGTATCCCATAGCTTTTTTTATGAATAGACGATGGGCATAAAAAAACCTTACAGCATTTGTAAAGTTTTTTTATTTTTTTCTACAGTTGCCTGTCTAACTGGTCCTGGATTTTTTGCCTGGATTCTGCTGAGAGCTGGTATGGAGGCCGTTCCTGCACTTGCCGTAAGAAACCCGACATGGCTTTGTTCACGATGGCGGACTGTTTAATAAACTGCTTGCATGCATCACAGGAGAGTAGATGAATAAAAAGACGTACCCTTCCACTCACGGAAATCCTGCCCTCCTCTTTCCTGAGAGAAAGAAGTGTAGCTTCTTTGCAATTCCTTGTGATATTTTTTAAGCCCTCACTCATGGATAATTATTTTAGGAACCAGTTCTTTTCCAGGCAGCTGCGCACCAGCACTTTTGCCCGGTGTACAATTACCCAGTAATTAGACGAGGTAATATTCAACTCCTTACAAATATTTTCCGATGTTTCTTCTTCAATAAATTTTGCCAGGAACACAACCATCAATTTTTCAGGCATTTTTTTTATGCAGGCCTGTAGTACCAGCTCAAACTCACGTTCGTTGATACTTTGATCAGCACCAGGTCCCCAATTACGGGGAGCTGTTTCATCTAACCAATGGGGGATAGCGGGAGCGGATTCGAAGAAACTGTCAGTAAACGCCGTATCTGTTGCCTGGATATATTCCTGTGTATTTTTTAATGCTGACTTTTTCCGGTATTGGTCGATGATCTTGTTGTTTAAAATACTGGTCAGCCATGTTTTTTCTGAACTCTCTCCCTTAAAACCATGCGCCCCTTTAATAGCCGAAAGAAATGTTTCCTGTACCATGTCTTCTGCAAGCTGCCTGTCATCAAGCTTCATCATCGCTATAGAAAACAGGTAATCGCCATAAAGGCGAAGCCATTGTGAAGGGTTTGGAAAATGTTGTTTAGCCTGGCTCAAGAAAAAAAATTTGAAGGATTGCAGCAATCCTATGTGTTAAATATGAAAGGGGTAGTATACGAAAAAAACGCCACATGGGGTTTCACATATCATGATTCGTTCAGCCGCGCCTCTTCCAGGTCCAGCTCCCATTCCTTTTTCCTGAGCAACTCATCCGAATAAAGTTGTTCTTTTTTCAGGCGCTGCAAGGCAGCTCTCTTAGCAGTAACCAGTTCCCTTAACATCTGCCGGTACCGGGGCAAAAAGTCTGAAGGTTCTGCTTCTCCCTCCAGTAACTTGTTGTAGGCATTTTTGGCCATACGTTCGTAGCGCTCCTTCAGCCGTTTATAGGCATCTATCTGCATTACCTCTTCGGGGTAATGTACATTCATGTGGCCAAGCGCCGCTTCCGCCATCTGTAACTTCAAGGCCATTTCCAGTTCTTCCTCCGTTTCATCTCCGGGGATTTCAATCTTCAGTTTTCTAATTACCCATGGAAGACTCAGGCCTTGCAGTACCAGGGTGACCAGGATAACAATAAAACTAATAAACAATATCAGGTTCCTGTGCGGGAATGCACTGCCGTCGGATAAAACCAGGGGAACGGCCAGAGCGGCGGCAAGGCTAACAACTCCCCGCATTCCACTCCAGGCTACCAGGAAGACGACATTCGGCTGCGGTTTAGGTTCTTTTGTTCTTATCTTTTTATTTAAAAATCTTGGTAAATACGCACCGGGAAATACCCAGATGATCCGGATAACAATCGTAACAAGACTGATAATAACGCCATAGAAAACAGCATCCATAAAAGACTCATTCCCTAGTCCGTTTACAATTTCCGGCAGTTGCAAACCGATCAGTATAAATACCAGTCCGTTCAGCAAAAAGGTAAAAGTCTGCCAGCTGGAATAAGCCTGTATCCTCGTATTATAAGGGAATATTTCATCAGAACGATAGCTGAGAAAAAGACCGCCACTGACAACGGCCATTACCCCGGAAAAATGAAAATGCTCTGCAGCCATGTACATCAGGTAAGGGGAAATCAAGGTAAGCGCGGTATCAATACTCGCATTTGTTGGCAAAAACCGGTGTACCAGAAAAATGAGATAGGCTATGCCCAACCCGATAAGCGTACCCGCAACAGCCACCAGTAAAAACTGCCCGGCTGCCTGCCACACACTGAACTGCCCGGTAAGTATAGCGGCCAGTGCAAACCGGAAGACGATAAGGGAAGACGCATCATTGACCAGGCTTTCGCCTTCTAAAATGGTCACCACTCGTTTCGGCACCTTTAATCCCTGCAAAACCGAGGTGGCGGCTACTGCATCCGGCGGAGAGATGATACCGCCTAATAAAAACCCATAAGCCAGCGGAAAACCAGGGATCAACGCATTGGATAAAAAAGCGATGGCAGTAGAAGTGAATATGACCAACCCGATGGAGAGCAAGCCTATTGCCCTCCTGGCTGCCCAGAAATTTTTCCAGGAGGTGTTCCATGCTGCAGAATAAAGTAAAGGTGGCAGGAAGATCAGAAAGACCATTTCCGGCTTTAGACTTACGACAGGCATACCAGGTATGAACCCGATGACCAGGCCAGCCAAAACCAACAAGATCGGGTAGGATATTTTTAATTTTTCGCTGAGCATCACGAGCATACTCACCACGAACAACAGGGATAAAATGACGAAGAGATTGTCCTGGATCATGCGTTCGAATTTAATTGATTTGGCAGAAACGGGAAGGCATGATTTTTTTCCAATAAGATGCGAATGTCCAGCCAGTCACCCACCTGTTTTCCCTGAGAGTAACCTGGCGAGGGTTCCTCAATCCCTTTTGGTGTTTGAATATTTCGAAAAATAAATATTTTCCAAAAGTATTTGAATCCTGATTATTTCTTTTAGATTTATTCCCCCAACTATTTTCTCCCGTTTCTATCCAACCTATTTAAGTCCTTCGCTTCTTGGTACTTCAAGTTTGCTCCCTCCGCGGATCCATTATTTATTTAACCTTCTAAAACTTGAATTATGAGAAAGATTTTCTTTCTTCCCAGCATTGCATTACTATTCCAGGTTTGCATTTTAAGAGCACAGACAATTGCCATCAATGAAACCGGCGCTCCTGCCGATCCCAGCGCTATGCTGGATGTTAGTAGCATTTCCAAAGGGTTTTTAGCCCCCAGGATGGACCAGGCACAAAGAACTGCCATTGCCAGTCCGGCTACGGGTTTAATTGTATACCAAACAAACGGTACGCCTGGTATGTATATCAACCAGGGTACCCCGGTTCTTCCGAATTGGGTACTACTTGTGTCTTCTACCAGTAATAATTTTTGGTCCTTATATGGAAACGCAGGTACAAGCGCTGCCAATTTCATTGGCACTATTGACAACGAGCCATTGATCTTTAAGGCCAACAATAATTTTGCAGCAAAAATAAGTGATGGAGGAACTTTAAGTACCTCATTCGGTTACCAGGCTGGGGCTGGCATTACTGGTACCAGTAATACGGCTTTAGGATATAAAGCTTTACGTGATAATACAACCGGGCAAAAAATACTGCCACCGGCACTTCTGCCTTGCTGAAAAATAATGGAAGTTATAACACAGCCACCGGGTCGAGCTCTTTAAATAATAACACCGGGTATATAAGCCAACTTTACCGCCCTGGAATATATTATGTACAAGTCCGCCAGGGTAAGGAGATACAAACATTAAGGTTGGTTAAACAAGCGTACTAATAAATACATACACTCCAGGTAACAGAATTGCTACAATAGTATTATCAGAAATCCCGGCTGCTGAAGTAGCCGGGATTTTTCTTTTATTTAATGCCAGCCAAAACGTATTTGCGATATCAAAAACAGGAACCTTGAACTTTGAACTTAAAACAATTTAATAACTCAACAAGCTCTTTATACTCTCCCCCAGCCTGCTATAGGCCATATAATTTTTTTCCAGTTCTATATTGAAGGGAATCGGCGTATCCATACTGGCGCAACGTTTCACTGGTGCATCTAATTTATCAAAACAATGTTCGGCAATCCATGCGGCAATTTCTCCACCGATGCCACCAGTTAAATTATCTTCATGCAGGATCAGCACTTTTCCTGTTCTGCCCACCGCATTTTTTATGGCAGCATAATCTAAGGGCAACAATGTGCGCAGGTCTAAAATATCCAGCGAAACAGTTTTATTTTTTTCTGCATATTCCAGGGCCCAGTGCACCCCGGCACCATAAGTGATTATGCTAATGTCGTCGCCTTCCTGCACATGCCTGGCCTTGCCGATCTCAATTTCATAGAATGCCGAAGGCACTTGGCCGCTGATGCTGCGGTATAAAGCTTTGTGCTCAAAAAACAATATGGGATTGGGATCATTGATCGCAGCTATCATTAGTCCTTTGGCATCTTCAGGTGTGGCAGGATACACTACTTTCAACCCGGGTGTATGGGCGAACCATGCCTCATTACTCTGGCTATGAAACGGCCCGGCACCTACGCCGCCGCCTGTCGGCATCCTGATCACCACATCTGCGTTTTGGCCCCACCGGTAATGGATCTTTGCCAGGTTATTAATTATCTGGTTAAAACCAACCGTCACAAAATCTGCAAACTGCATTTCCATCATTACTTTGTATCCTTCCATACTTAGCCCAAGCGCTGCGCCCACAATCGCACTTTCACAAAGCGGTGTATTACGCACCCTTTCCCTCCCAAATTCTTCTACAAAACCTTCGGTTACTTTAAATGCCCCTCCATATTCTGCAATGTCCTGCCCCATCAAAATCAGGTGAGGATATTGCTGCATGCACTGCTTTAACCCTTCAGCTATCGCCTGGATAAATTTCTTTTCAGCACCGCCCTCCAACTTTTGTAAACAGCTGCTATTATCTACCAGCCAATGGTGATTCACTATATGCGGCGCATATACATCTTTTACTTCCTCTGCTGTGTGGGGCACAATCTTACCTGCTGCATAGGCGATCTTTAACTCCCCCTCGATATAATTTTTGATTTCCGCACGCGTCGATTCCACGCCTGCTTCATCCACGATCTTTTTTGAAACCAGCCAGTCCTCGTAATTTTTTACAGGATCTTTTTTTTCCCATTCTTCAAACAACTCTTTCGGCACATACTTTATTCCGCTGGCTTCCTCGTGGCCCCGCATACGAAAGGTCATGCATTCAATGAGATAAGGCTTCTGGTTTTTGATGCAATATTCCCGCACCCCTTTGATGGTATCATATACTTCCAGGATATTATTGCCGTTGATCTGCACCCCATCCATTCCATAACCCGCAGCTTTATCCACGAGGTTTTTGCAACGGTACTGTTCATTCACCGGAGTGCTCAGGCCATAACCATTGTTTTCTATTACAAAAATTACAGGCAGGTCCCATACTGCTGCTGTATTCAAGGCTTCGTGAAAATCGCCTTCGCTCGTGCCCCCGTCGCCTGAGAAAGCTACTGCTATTTTATCTTCTTTTTTAAGTTTGTATGCCAATGCCACTCCATCAGCAATAGCGAGTTGGGGTCCAAGGTGTGATATCATTCCGCAAACAAAATGTTCCCGGCTGCCAAAATGAAAACTTCTTTCCCTTCCCTTGCTATACCCATCTTTATTTCCCTGCCATTGCCTGAATAGTTTATGCAGTGGCATATCCCTCCCGGTAAAAACACCGAGGTTCCTGTGCAGCGGCATGATCCATTCATCGGGCAATAAAGCAGCGGTAACACCTACAGAAATGGCCTCCTGTCCTATTCCACTAAACCATTTACTGATCCTGCCCTGGCGCAAAAGCACGAGCATTTTTTCTTCCACGAGGCGGGGTAGCAGCAACGCTTTATAGAGATCTTTCAGTTGTTCGGGAGACAAGTCTTTCTGGGAAAATAACATGCTGCAATTTCTGGTTAATAAGCGAAAATAACAAAGCCCGTTTCCGGGAGTGGTTTTCCCAAAGATGACAGGGATTACGCAGAATTATTGACATCAACATACAACATCCGAAATTCGAAATCCGACATGAAGACTACAATGACCTGCTGCCCAATGACAGTTGCCCTAACGAAAAGCTT
>JAYSYY010000022.1:0-41379 GCA_043727215.1 Chitinophagaceae bacterium
TATGGTAGTGTGAAACAGGTGAAGGAGTACCGGACCTTGAAAATCCGGACGGATTCCATGGAGCAGGCCCTTAAATACCACCAGCAATACTTTGATAACCTGCAAAAAGTACTGCAGGGCACCCTGCCGAAACTGGATACCACAGCCCTTTCCTTACCAAAATTAGAAACCAGCGATGATTGAGAATAAAATTCCCGTATTTTCGTTAAACCAATATATGATAACCAAAACACCCCCCAAAACGATGTTTAATTCAAAATCAAAACCCACAAGAAACGAGTCCGTGGCTGTATCCGCCAGTATTATAGGCTCAGGTAATACCATCAACGGGGATATAGACGCCCAGGGCGATATCCGGGTTGATGGCACGGTAAAAGGCAACGTTTTCAGTCATGCTAAGGTACTTATAGGTGCGGAGGGCGTAATTGAAGGTAATATCCAATGCCGGGAGGCCGACATTATGGGCCAGGTATTCGGGAATATAAAAACGGAGGACCTGCTTCACCTGAAAGGGAATGCTGCTGTCTCCGGGGATATTCACACAGCCAAACTACTCATAGAACCTACTGTTAGCTTTAATGGACAGTGCCATATGGGTGCAAATATTGTAGAATTAAAACCAGAAATGCCCATCGCAGTTAATGAGTGATAATAAAATTTTATGGAAATATGCAGGAATGGCCACTCAATTTTTAGTGGCCATTGCTATTGCTGTCTATGGAGGGATGGAACTGGATAAGTGGATAAAGCCGGGAATGCCGTTAGCGGTTTGGTTATTACCTTTACTGATCATCGTGGGTATCATCGTCAAAATTGTAAAGGATACCTCCACAAAAAAATAATTGGCTGCATGAGTAACCCTTCCCGCTTTTTGTTTCCTATCCTTGGCCTGTTTGTTATTATCAATATTGTGATTTTTTCGCTGTCTGGCCTGCTCAAAGGTTATAATATAAACAGGAATGTGCTGTTGGTGGCAAACTGTATTTTTTTGGTATTGAATGTGGCTATCTTCCTCGGCCAGAAAAAAGCACTCACCCATCCAAATCCTAATGTTTTTGTCCGGACCATCATGGGCGGTATGATGGTGAAGATGATGGCATGTGCGATTGCTGTAATTGTGTATGTGCTAAGTATAGGTGGGGGCTACGATAAAAAAGCAGTTTTTATCTCATTATTTATTTACCTCATTTACCTTGCCGTAGAAGTGGCCACCCTCATGCGGCTGAACAATAAGAAGAATGCCTAAAGAAAAGGTTCCTTTCACCGAACTTCAGCAATTTTTACCGGAAGGAAGTTTTAGTGATGTGCTTTATTACCTGCAGCATTATAAGGTGCAACTAACGGTGGCGCGCCAGCGACAAAGTATCCTGGGCGATTACCGGCATGCACACGGTGGCCTGAATCACCGCATCAGTGTAAATGGAAACCTTAATAAATATTCATTTCTCATTACCTTGCTGCACGAGCTCGCTCACCTTTTCACCTACGAGCGGTATGGACACAGGGTGAAGGCACACGGCCCGCAATGGAAAACCGAATTTGGCAAGATCCTCTCCCAATTCCTTGCAAAAAATATATTTCCCGAAGATATCGCTGCTACGCTTTCCAGATCTCTTACAAATCCCGCAGCCAGCAGTTGTGCGGATGAAAAATTATTGCGGGTATTAAAAAACTATGACCCCCTGAAAGAAGGCCACTTCTTACTGGAGCAGCTTCCCGCAAACAGCTTGTTCCTGATAAAAGGCGGGCGAATGTTCCGGAAAGGAGAAAAGATCCGCAAGCGTTTCAAATGCCAGGAACTAAAGACGGGCAAATGGTTCCTGTTCAGCCCGGTTTACGAAGTTCTGGAGGTGAAGGATCATGCCTAGAACAGGCAGGAGACGTATTCAACCTTAAACTTTGCACTTATAACCTTTTCACCATCCATATATCGCAACCCGTATGCCCGCTGGTTCCCATAGCTTGTGACAGGTAACGGTACCCTCTTTTTTCATACATCGGCACCGCAATTTTGAGCTCCGGCATGGTTTCCAGGTACATATTTTGGTAACCCATAACTTTGGCCGCCTGCTCGCACTTATCCATTAGAAGTTTACCAATGCCTTTACCCCTGGCCATGGGCGACAGGTAAAGCTTCACCAGTTCACAGGTACCTGCCGGCAAATCTGCTGTGGGGTAGATACCTGCGCCACCCGCCACCTGCCCATTGCTACTGACAACAAAATAACAACTGCCCTCCTTTTTAAAAACGGCTGACAAATGATCGGTTGTCTCATCATAATATACAGTTCCGGGCTTAGCTGCACCAAATTCTGTTAAGCTGTTCCGGATGATTATTGCAAGGGCCGCATCATCCGCCGGTATAAGGTTCCTTATGGTGACTAAAGGTTCCATCATAATTTAAATGCCTTTCGATCTTTTAAATAAAAGGCACGCCCGGGGCCGGGCAACACCTGTTAAAAAAAATAAATGAAACACCAAACAAAATTATCTACCGGGGTGTTACAGGCTCATATTACCTTGTTTGTGTAAACAAAGATCAGTAGAAACCCAGCAATTGGCATTTATTTTACAAAAATCCCATATTTTCGATAAATATTACAACCACTTACTTTTTGCCCGAAAAAAAAACATACAACGAAGAAGAATTAGTATACCTCCTGCAGAACCAGGACCAGTCTGCATTTTCTTACCTGTATGACAATTATGCTGCTGCACTAAACGGCACTATCTACAGGATGGTGGAAGACATCCAATTATCAGAAGATATTTTACAAGAAGCCTTTATCAAGATCTGGAATAATTTTAAGCAGTACGACAGCAGCAAAGGGCGGTTATTTACATGGATGGTAAATATTACCAGGAATCTTACAATAGACACCCTGAGGAGCAAGGGATATAAAAAACAACAAAAAATCTCGCAGGATGAAAATTCCGTAAGTACATACCAGGACAAAAATATTCCCACCGATCGCTTTGATACTATAGGGCTCCGCAAACAAGTGAGCGCTTTAAAAGCCGATCAAAAGGAAATTATTGACCTTGCCTACTTCAACGGGTATACCCAGGAAGAAATATCCAAACACATGGGAATACCGTTAGGTACCGTAAAAACGAGAATGCGAACAGCTATTATGGAATTAAGAAAAACAATGCAGTAAATTAAGTGGAACTAAAAGATATCATATCATCGGGTTTATTGGAATTGCACGTCCTCGGCATGACTACTCCTGCAGAAGCTGCGGAGGTAGAGGCCTGGACCATGGAATACCCGGATGTGAGATCTGAATTGGAAGCCATTGAACATGCGATGGAAGCATACGCATTGAACCATGCCATTGAGCCGGGTACGGGCCTGAAGGAAGAAATCATTGCTCATATCAGCAAATCCCCCGTTGTTCTTCCTTTGTACGCGGATTCTCCTGCAAAAGTTATCGGTATCGCCCCTTTCTGGAAATACCTGGCGGCTGCTTCTGTAATCTTATTGATCGGAAGCGTTCTGCTCAATCTGAATTACCAGGATAAACTAGAGAGAGCCGACCATGCTTTATCGCAAACCAGAGAAGAATTACTCGCAGCAAATGGCCGGCTTGATACGTTGAGCGCCGATATGAGCGTTGTTCAAAACAAATATACCCAGGCTGTATCCCTGGATGGCTTACCCGCTGCACCGGATGCTGCGGCAAAAATTTTCTGGATGAAAAACACCGGTGAAGTCTATATAGATCCTAGCAACCTGCCGGAACCTCCCGCAGGAAAACAATACCAGCTTTGGGGCATAGTGGATGGCAAACCGGTGAATGGCGGCATGATCATCACTACAAAAAAAGATAATAAATACCGCATCCAGAAGATGAAGACTTTTGGAAGGGCTGAAGCTTTTGCAGTCACACTTGAAACCGAAGGTGGCAACCTGACTCCAAAAGGCGATATGTATGTGCTGGGTAAAATGTAATAAGGTTTAAAATTTATAGAAAAAAAAGAGTTACTCAATTGAATGGTAACTCTTTTTAGTTTCATAGGGGTTTAACCTGATAGAACTATATAATGCGGTAATAAAACAGTCCTAATATTTGTTTTATGGACCCTTTACCGCTAAAAAATAAACATCGACCTGCCGTCTTTGTCAGCTTCCCGCCGGCAGGCGCAAACAGGCACTTTAGCAAAGACCTGCGCCGGGTGCAAATTACCTTGCAGAATTATTTCATTTGTTCTGTAGCTACCAGGATCTTCAATCTCTCTGTAAGTGTATGGAGCCTGAGATTTAAAACATCTGCGTCCTTGCTGTCGTTGTATAGGTGTTGCAGTTCCAGTAACGAGGCATCAACCTGCCTGGTATTGATATTTTTACCCAGCTCTTTACTCTGCAGCAGGATGGTTTTTATTTCAGTATAATTCTCCCCATATATCTTTTGGTATTCCCGAAACAATTTCTGGATACCATAAACGATTTCTTTTGCCGTCTTGATGCCATCACCGGGGTATTTCATTTGCACCGTGTCGGAAAAAAGCCCTGGCCCGAGAACATCTTTGTCCAGGTATTTCAGGAACAACTCCTCCATGCTTCCTGACTTCAATTGTGCCCTTGTGTAGCGCGGATGAATAACGGTGATCATATCCAGCATAAACTCCCTTATATCAAATTGTAACTCCTGCAATTTCTGTGTAAACTTTTCAATATTCTGATCAAAACTTTGATTGGCCTGGTTTAGTTTTTCGTATTGCACAAAATATTTACTCATGGTCAACATGAATGAATCGAGGTCCTGCCTTGTAACTTTTTTTTCTGATATAGCCAGGGTACCCACCAGGCTGATCAATGCCCCGAATATACCGGTGGTACCAAATGTGGTTTTTCCCAATTGGCTTTTCGCAGGGTTATTCACCAGGGAAGCCACCACGTTAGAAAACTTATCTGTATTGGTACTTTTTGTTTTTTCTAAGATGGGCTTCAGGGCAGTTTGTATTTCCACTTCCAGGCTGAACCCCATATCAGTTGTTGTAGGATTGTTGAACGCCGTTATTTTATTGCGGTAGTTCTCTTTTTTAATAAGGCTGTTCAGCGAGTTTAACGAATTAATGGATGCATCCAACAAACTGGAGGTAGCAAAAAATTGATTTTTTACTCCATTATCGAAAACTTTGGGTACCGGTGACCGGTGCCGGGTTTCAAATTGGGAACCAGTGGAGAGGGTCACGAATGGGACGACAACCAGGAAAATAAGCAGGCTCTTCTTCATGTGACTTAAACTTAGATGGTACAGAAAAAACCAGGCAACACGAAGTGCTCTTTATGTGACGGATTACCTGGTGCTGGTTTCTTTCACTTTTTTAAAGTTTACAAAACCAGTAAAAAAATCAACGGGAATATAGGTGAGGGTATCCCTGCCTAACACGTTTTTATAAAAGCTGTTCGATACCAGCCTTATTACAGGCTTGAAATCAAATTTCTTTTTATCCACGGCTTTTAAAACTTTCCAGCAAAACTCGGAACAGTATAAAGATGAATCAGCGTTTTGAAGATCAAAGTCGTAATCGAAACTGATCACCCGCTTTTCAAAATCTGCCAACAATCGTTTTACTTGCTGGAATTGGCGGTGGCCGGGAGCGTATTCCCAGATCCCAATATAAAAAAGATCCCTGGGCGTCATAAATTCATACAGGGATTCAACGAGCAGGGCGTTTTTGCTTTTTTTTTCTGTGCTGATGTTATAAATCTTCAGGCTCTTCGTTCGCGGTTCGTAATAGCCCAGCCCAATGTGGGTGATATTGGTATCAGCAACATTAAATTTTTTACCAATCAGTCCTTGTTTAGACTTTGTTCCACGCGCTACGATATAAAGGCTTTCTTCCCGAAATTCTACCTTATTTAATATGGGTATCTGAAGGGAAGTATTTATCCAGCAGAAAAAAAACATGCATAAGCTACTTTTCATTTTTTACGGATCTGTAGAACGTAATAAAAAGTACAGCACTTTTGAATTTAACCCGTTGATCTTGTGCCTTATTAAAAGATATGTTCGAAAAAATACTTTCTCCACCCCCCAAACCGATATCAACTGACCACTTTTTGTTTACCGCCACTTTCAACCCACCTTTCGCAGAAAGGCCAACTGCAAATCCCAGGTCTTTCATCCGCGTGCCGTTCAAGTCAGGATTCTCCGGTTTTTGGGAAAAGCTGTATAGGTAATCAAACCCTGCCATCAACTCCAGGTAATACCGGGATACCCTGCTAATCCGATAATATTTCTTGATACCCAGCGGACGGAAATGTAAAAAACCAGCTGTATTGTAGGTGTCGGAGTTTAAGCTGTCTACCCGTTGATTCCAGGTTAGCCTGGATTGTCCAATTGCCGCGTTGTAACTCCAGGAATACCGCTTTAGCTCATGCTCATACTCTATCATCGCCGCCCGGTCATTCGTTGCCAACCTTTTGAAACCGTTATTAAATCTTATCCACGTTGGGCTAACTAGATTGGCAGAAAGTTTGATTTCCTGGGCGTTGGTTACCAGAGTAAGACAACTTAACATAAGACAAAGCCAGACTTTATTCATGATTGAAATTTTAATATGTACACATAAAGCAAAAAGAAACTGTAGTAGTAATCCTTTTTGCTTTATGAAAACATTTTTTAACAAACCGAAATCGCAGCTATTACACCAAAGATCACAGCGCCGCCTACACCGCACCAGAACCCACAGTTTTGAAAACCTGTGATAAAACCGACACCGGCTACCAGGATCACGCACTCGGTTGCAGTTAAATAAACCGAGCCGCCTTCACTTTCGACATAACACAAACCTTCTTCGTTTCGTATATTATTAATCCGCGTGCCCCCATCTGCTAATTCAGTTCCATCTCCCCGTACATTGAACGCAAGCGAATTAAGTGCTAACAACATATCTTTTTCCTGAGAAGAGATGGCTGTTTTTTCTATGTCGGAAACCAAATTTGTGTAATACTTCCCATAGTTAATTTCATTAATAGCTATTTTGGGATTACAAATTTTTGAAATAAATCCCTTAGCTTCTGTACTGATGTTTTTAGCATTGGCCAGAAACTCCTCGAATTTAACAGGCCCTCCTTTTTTGATATCAAACATTTCGTTGGCCAGCTCCATATTCATTTCTCCCTTTAGGGGAATTACCTGGGCATAATAGTCAATGGTTTCCTGGTTAATTTCGGTGACTTTTCCATTGTCCACGTCCGCTTTAATCATAGAAAGACTTGGCAAATAATTTTTCCCGATTTCATCAAGCCTGTTGTTGTCCTGGGCGCTTAGTGACAAAGTACTACCTATTGTCAAAAGCATAATAATGTTTGTTTTCATAATTGGGTAACCGGAATCGCCGTCTCCTTCAACGGGGTTTTAATAATTCCTTGGATGGTTAGTTATTTTCCTGTCCTTCTTAATTCGCCATTCACCCGTGAGTTGCGGATAGCAACCGGTAAGGCAATTAATTGTGAAGCGTAGCATTCGTTAACTAATTACTGTAAAGATTAACCAGTGGAAATTTAAATGCAATGGAAAAACAACTTTGTTTAAAGGGATTTAGCCGGAAGGATTTTGCATAATTCCTCTATAAATTCCACTGTTAAAACGGAAAAGAGAATGCCGCTTTTTGGGTAAGCGCTATAAACTTATCTGGCCGTAAAAAACAGGACGTTGAAACACTTTGCGAGCAACTGCATTGCTTGATCCTCGCCTTCATCCTACCTCAAATTACTACTAACCATCTCTTTTAATTCACAATTATACGTGAGAGATTCCTGGACCTTCTGGGATCGCCCTTCTATTTGTTGAAACAGGGAAATACTCCAAATAAAAATGTTGTTTACTTTTTCTTTACTCCAGTAAGGACTTAAATTTTAAGGCATTGATATGATCCAGCTCCTGGGCACTGGCGTGCATTACACCCAAAGAAAATAAACATGCAAATATTTTGTTGACTAATGGGAGATACACAGCTCAACTCTGTGTCTTACCTTACTATTGTAGGGGCAAAGTTGTCAGAAATTATTTAAGCCCGTTAGCATCCGCGATGTGCGCCATCCACTTTAAGCATTCATTCGTTAAAGGTTCTAATAGTTACCTGTTCTGAACGGATTAAGTTTTCAGGGTATGTACTTTGGTTGCTAACGGATACAAAGTTGTAAAAGCAACAATGAAGATGGAATGAAAAAAAACAATTTTATTTGAAGGGATTTGAGAAGGATTTTCGGGGGATTATTTTACAGACCGATGCCGGGTATGACAGATTTTAGATCACCGATTCGTAAAACATAGCGCATAAAAAAAGCGGCTTAAAGTCGCTCCCATAAAGAGTTGTACCCGGGAACGGAATTGAACCGTCACGGCCCTTACGGACCACAGGATTTTAAGTCCTGCGTGTCTACCAATTCCACCACCCGGGTGACACAAGTTTTGAAAAAAAATCCCGACTGGGTCGGGATAAAATTTTATTGGAGCGGAAGACCGGGCTCGAACCGGCCACCCCGACCTTGGCAAGGTCGTGCTCTACCAAATGAGCTACTTCCGCGTCGAACTAAAGAACTGTTGAACTTTTTCCCTAAAAACGACTAGTTTTTTTAGGACTGCAAAAATAAGGCTTGTAATCTAACTACAAAATTTAATTTGCTTTAATGCTCGCAAAAATTATTTGTACTTGGGATTGTATAAGGTGTTCTCAGGCACCTGCACATCGGGCTTTCCTTTGTAGCGGTGAGTATATAGATTATAACAGCCTCCCAATACAAACGCAATAACTAAAAAAACCTGGCAAAACCAGATAAACCGGGAAGAAGAGACCCAATTATGCGCGAAATCCTTTTCTTTATTATCGATAATCTCCTGTTGCATTTGGTTTTGATTTTTTCTGCTGCAAAAATAAGGTCTTCTATTTAAAAAAAATTATTTGCTGTTAATAATTTCAGAAAACGTCTTTTTCTTCTTAATGAAATAATCCCATACGATTGAGCCGGTATACCAGCCACTGACCGCTGATGACTTTTGCCGGGGAAAGAGGGATCTTTTCTGGTGAAAAAGCACCCATAACAGGAAGTGCAGGTGCGCCCGTGCGATAGCAATAAAATAGCCCCAGTCCCCCGTTAAAATGCCTTTCCAGGCTGCTACTACATCTAAGAAAAGCCGTATATAAAGTTTCCCGATACGTTTATCCAGGGGCAGGTTTTTATACAGCATTATAAGGCCGTTCCGGAAGTTTAAAAAAGTTTTGTAACTATTTCCTGCAGGTAAAGTACCGCCACCAACATGGTATACAACGGAGCCGGGCTGCACCATTACCCTATAGCCGGAAAGTTGCATGCGCCAGCAAAGATCAATTTCCTCCTGGTGCGCAAAAAAATATTCATCCAATCCTCCTATTTCATGGTAAACCCTTGCACGCACGAATAATGCTGCCCCGGTAGCCCAGAAACAATCCCGTGCATCATCATATTGGCCGTGATCGATCTCGCAAAGATCAAAAACTCTTCCCCGTGCAAAGGGATAGCCGTAATTGTCGATCCACCCGCCAGCAGCGCCGGCGTATTCAAACTGGCCTTTATTGTTGTAAGACAAAACTTTGGGCTGGCAGGCTGCGATTTTTTTGTCCGTTTCCATGAGTGAAATCACTGGCTCCAGCCAACCCGGCGTAACCTCCACGTCGCTGTTGAGTAACACGTAATATTCAGCTTCTACCTGCTTCAACGCTGTATTATAGCCTTTGGCGAAACCTTCATTGCTGGTATTGATGAGAATACTTACCCCGGGATAAAACTTTCGCAGAAAGTCCACCGAATCATCAGAAGATGCATTATCCGCCACTACAATGCGCTTGTTTCTATAACTGCTGTTAACAACAGCCGGCAAAAATTTCTGCAGAAAACTCCGGCCATTCCAGTTCAATATAACAATAGCTACCGCGGGCTCACCTGTTGTGTCGCCAATGTTTAAAACACTCTCCCCGGCAAAGACATCCAGAGAGTGGTAAGGTTGCGGGTTTAAATGCATGGAAAAATAAGAACAGCTGTTTGTTGCTGCACAAACATACTTGATTTAATCTTGTACAGGAAGTTTGCATGAACCGTAGATTTTATTTTCTTATCCTTTATTTCTTATTTTTAAATATGTTTTCACAAATATTCAACTGGCGGACCGTTCTCGCTCTTATCGCGATTGCCATTGTATCTGCTACCATTTTTTTCTCTGGTTTTTTATCCAAAAAGATTGCTGCTGAGGAAAAACAAAAAATTGAACAATGGGTAGAAGCTGTGAAAGAGATCAATAACGCCGGCAGCACCCAAACTATTTTATCCGGTAAAATATTAACTGAGAACAGCAGGGATATACCAATGATCGCTGTCACAGAAAAAGGCGCTATACTCGATCATTACAACATTGATACATTCCGGATCTCGCATGATAAAGATTTTCTACCCAGCAAACTGGATGAATTTAAATCCAGGAACGCACCGATCGTCTGGAAAAATCCACTGGACAGTACACAGACCAACCTGGTTTATTACGGCGAATCATCCCTGCTGAAGCAGATAAAATATTTCCCGCTGATCCAATTACTGGTAGCCGGGCTTTTCATTATAGTGATGTTGATTGCGGTAACTACCCGCAATAAAAGCACGCAGAACCAGGTATGGGCTGGTATGGCGAAAGAAACTGCCCATCAATTGGGCACCCCTCTTTCCTCCCTCCAGGGCTGGGTGGAACTACTACGGGAAACAAAGGGCACAGAAAACATTGCCATGGAAATGAGCAAAGATGTTGACAGGCTGAAGTTAGTAAGCGACAGGTTTGGTAAAATAGGCAGCACGCCCCAACTGGAAGAAGCAAATATCGTGGTGCTGGTAGACCAAATGGTAGCCTATATCAAAAGACGCTCACCAGACAAGGTACTGTTCTCCGTGAATACAAATAACGAGACAGAGATAAACGCGATGATCAATACACCACTTTTTGACTGGGTGATCGAAAATTTACTGAAAAATGCCCTTGATGCCATGGAGGGAAAGGGCACGATAGCGATCCAGATCAAAGATGAAACAGCCCAGGTAATTATAGATGTGACGGATAGCGGAAAAGGGATCAGCAAGAAAAATCTTTCGAAGGTTTTTAAACCGGGGTTTACTACAAAAAAACGCGGCTGGGGTCTCGGCCTGTCCCTTAGCAAACGTATTATAGAACAATACCATAAAGGCGATCTTTTTGTAAAACAGAGTGAACCTGGTAAGGGAACGACTTTCAGAATCGTACTTAAAAAATAATAGGTCAGATTGATTGCCGCTGATTTCTTTTTTTATAAAGTTGTAAACTTCTAAATTTGCATTCTCTCAAAACGCGGCGATGGCGAAATTGGTAGACGCACTACCTTGAGGTGGTAGCGCCCTAACCGGGCGTGGGAGTTCGAATCTCCTTTGCCGCACAAACCTCTCCTCTTAAGGAGAGGTTTATTTTTTATCTTGTAAAAAAATGATGGAATGGCAAACGATATAAAATGCCCCAACTGCGGGCATGTTTTTGATGTGGAGAATGTACTGGCAGCAGATATTGAACAAAAATACCAGCTGCAATACCAGGAACGGCTAAATCAATCTCTTGGTAAAGTAGAAGCAGAAAAAAAGAAACTGGAAGCAGATCAGCAGCTTTTTGAAGAAAAAAAGAAGCAGGAAAATGAGCTCTTCGCCCAAAAACTGGAAAAGGAAAAGCAGAAACTGGCCGGTGAACTGCAGGAACAGCTCCGCAAAAGTATTACCTCCGATTTTGAGAACAAAATGCGCATGCTGCAGCAGAACAATGCAGACAATGAAGAAAAATTAAAAGAAGCCCGCAGGAAGGAACTGGAATTCCTGCAAAAGGAACAGCAGTTAAAAAATAAAGAAGCCGAACTGGAGATCACACTGCAAAAAAAATTGCAGGAAGAAAGGACAGCGATTTCTGAACAGATCCGCACACAGGAACAGGAAAAAAATTCGATCAGGGACACTGCACACCAGCTGCAAATAAAAGAAATGCAGATACAGTTGGAAGAACAGCGCAGGCTGGCTGAAGAAATGCGCCGCAAAGCAGCGCAAAGTTCTATGCAACGCCAGGGTGAAAGCCAGGAATTACTACTCGAAGAGATACTGAAGGAAAATTTTCCTTTTGACCTGATTGAAGAAGTCGGTAAGGGTGTCGAAGGTGCGGACTGCATCCAGACAGTACGGAACAGCGGAGGTAAAGAATGCGGCAAGATCATTTATGAAAGCAAGCGCACCAAGGGATGGAGCAGCAACTGGATCGATAAACTCAAAGCGGACATGCGAAGCCGCGGTGCGGATGTGGCTATACTTGTCACCCAAACTTTTCCGAAAGACATGGAACGTTTCGGAGAAAAAGATGGCATTTGGTTATGCAGCTTCAGCGAGGTTGGCAGTGTGTCAGCTATCATCCGGCACAGCATCCTGCAGGTGTACGAAATCCAGAAAAGAGAAGAAAACAAAGGCGATAAAATGCAGATGCTGTATAACTATCTGACCGGTGTGGAGTTTAAAGGCCAGGTGGAATCCATTGCCGAAGGGTTTTTAGCTATGCGCAACAGCATCACTAAAGAACGCATGCAAATGGAGAAAATGTGGAAGGAACGGGAGAAGCAATTGGAGAAAGTGCTGATCAATACGAGTGGGTTGTATGGATCGGTAAAAGGTATCGCCGGCGCCTCCCTGGGCGATATTCCCCTCCTGGATGGTGACGGCCCCATCAACGAAATTGAATACTGATCATAAAACCCTATGCCACAAGATAGCCTGGCTGTTGATTTTATGGATAGCTCACAGGCTTATGTTCCTGTTCAAAAGTCTTACGGGGAAAACCAGGTCATATCCCCTGATCAGCCGATCCGGGATGATCCATACATGCCGGGAGCTGGGATCGTATTCACTTTTGTGACCGTGTTAGCGCTCGTCATCTATAAAGTGCTGCGCGAGGGCCGGGCCGCAAGGGCAGAACAAAAGCAACGCCTGCAGCGCGGAGCGTATTCCGCTACTGATCCTGTTCAACCCTTGAAATATACCGGTAAAGACCTTCAGTTTAAAGCCGCTGTGTACGAGGAAGTCTTAGGCAGGCATTGTCTTTTTTACCAAGGCTTAACGCCATCATCGCAGCAAAATTTTACCAAACGGGTGACAGAGTTTATAAATAAAAAGACCTTCCTCATCCATGACGAAACAGGCTTTAAGGAGATGCCCATACTGGTATCAGCAGCTTCTGTGCAATTGAGCTTTGGCCTGGATAATTACCTCCTTCCTCATTTTCGATACATACATATCTACCCGGAAGAATTTCTTCGCCTGCACCCGCAGTTGTGTTTTTTGGAAGGCAATGTATCTGGCAACAGTATCCGTTTGTCCTGGAAACATTTTTTACAAGGGATGGAAAACATTGAGGATGGCCAGCATGTAGGATTGCACGAAATGGCCCACGCACTCTACTACCAGGCTTTTGTTTGCGAAAACAACATCGATTGTAATTTCCGGGACCTTTTTGCAAAGTTCCAGGTAGACGGAAACCAGGTATATAAAACGGAACAAGGCAATATTGGTGGGCTTTACAGCGAATATGCGATAAAAAACTTCCAGGAATTCTGGGCGGAAAGTATTGAGATATTTTTTGAAAGGCCAATGGTATTTAAAACCAGTTACCCTGCCCTCTATGAGTGTTTGAAAACCCTGCTGAACCAGGATCCCTGTACTTACATCGGGCAAACTAAGTAGCCAGCCATGTTAAACAATTTCCATTGAACAGGAGGCCATGAACTTTCAGGTTGAAGGGTTCTGCTTTACTGAGCGTGCAAAAGGCCGTAAATTCATTACCGGTTAATACGCATTTTTCTATGTGAAGATGGCCTTTAAAATCCAGGTTGCCGTCACCGTACCATTTAAATAATGCCTCCTTTACACTCCATGCCATCGTGAAAAATTTTACGGGATCATCTGCCAGGCCGGTGAGTACTTGCTGCTCTGCGGGGGTCAGAAATTTGTAGGCAATGCCCAGGATCTTTTCATGCGGAATTTCTATGTCAACACCTACCCTGTTTTTTTTACTCACGATGGCGGCGGCATAATCGCCGCAATGAGAAATAGAAAAATGATAGGCTTCATCTGCCAGGAAAGGCTTGCGGGTATCTGCAATTTGTATCAGGGCCAAAGGAAATTCGTCGAATAATTCCCGAAGCAACATCCTTCCGGCAAGGTGTTGCAGTCTTTTATGGGGATGGCTGATATTTTTGTGTAATGGAACCCGTTGCAAAAAAAAAGATTCGTCCTCTTTGATATGCCACACCCCCATTTTGGTGAAAGCGTTAATATTTTGTTGATAAACCAGTGGCATATCCCGGTGTAAAAATGAAAAGTGAAAACTGAAAAAATTACTTTTACAAATAAACGAATAAAACAAGGAAACGATGATACTAAGTGATACACGCATTTTGGAAGAAATTGGTAAAGGGACGATAAAGATTATTCCATACGACAGGGAATGCCTTGGCAGCAATAGCTATGACGTGCACCTGGGTGCAGCTCTTGCTACTTATGAACACGCGGAGTTAGATGCTAAAAAACATAACACCATCAAACATTTCGAAATACCGGAAGAAGGGATATTACTGCTTCCACACATGTTTTACCTTGGCGTAACAGAAGAATATACAGAAACGCACGCCCATGTACCTTTCCTGGAAGGAAAATCCTCCACAGGCAGGCTGGGTATTGACATTCATGCCACTGCCGGCAAGGGAGATGTGGGATTTTGCGGAAACTGGACCCTGGAGATCTCTGTAAAGCAACCGGTAAGGGTTTACAAGGGCATGCCTATCGGGCAGCTGATCTATTTCCCGGTAGACGGAGAGATTGAAATAAAATACAACGAGAAGAAAAATGCCAAATACAGTGGCCAGCCCAACAAACCTGTGGAAAGCATGATGTGGAAGAATAGTTTTTAATAAAACCGTACAATGAAAAGACTTTTATGCCTGGCGTGTTTTTTTTGTGTGGCGCAAAAAGCGAATACACAAAACAATGGGGATTCCTTGCTGAATTTTATTAGCACCAACAAATCCCGGGCTTCGCTTTACCTGGTGCAGAATGATACAGTCATCGCAAAACTGAATGAGAATAAACTGATGCCCCTGGCGAGTACAGTGAAGATCATGGTAGCAATCGAATTTGCCAAACAGGCCGGGGCGAGGGTTATCAACGAAGAAAGCGAAGTATCGCTTGCGCAACTTGAAAAATATTACCTGCCCAACACAGATGGAGGAGCTCATCCTGCATGGATCGACTACGAGAAAAAAAAACAGCACATCCACAATGACAACGTAAAGCTTATTGATGTTGCCCGGGGCATGATCCTGTTTAGCAGCAATGCCAATACGGAATACCTGATGGACCTGCTCGGACTGAACAATGTAAAGAATAACATTCAACTATTAAGGCTCAAACAGCATACGCCGATCTACCCAATGGTAGCCTCCTTATTTCTGTACCAAAATCCTAAAAGCAAAAAGGAAGAAAACATCTTAAAAGACATCAGCAAATTGTCCGATGAACAGTACAGCCGCTACTCGTACGAGTTACACAGCGCTTTGAAATACGATACGCTGCTCAAGGCCCGTTTTCGCCCCCAGGACCTTACCCTGAATATGCAAAAACTCTGGAGCAGGCGGCTCCCCTCCTCTACAACGATGGAATATGCACAGGTAGCCAACGTGCTTAATAACCGCAGGTACTTTCACGCTACGGCTTATGACGTGCTCTCTGATGTATTGGAAACTGTTATGGAAAACCCTGCAAACCAGCAATGGCTTAAACACGCCGGCATGAAGGGTGGCAGCACAGCAAGTGTGTTAACCAAAGCGCTTTACGCTACCACGAAAGATGGGACAAAAATAGAACTGGCTTATTTTTTTAATGAACTCACGCAGGAGGAGAACAAAAAGCTAGAGGGATGGATGAATGATTTTGAGCGAAAACTGCTGACCGATCAATCATTTCGAAGGAAGACAGGGAAAAATTTACAGTAAGGAGCAAGCAACCTTCTCAGGTGTTTAGTCTCCAGATCGCGAAATTTAAAACCGCGGCAAAACTTACCCATAATATATAAGGTACGAGGAGCCAGGCCGCAGCTTTTGAAATTTTTGAAAACTTATTGATAGTGGCAGCGATCATGATCCAGAGCAGCATAATTTCAGCAAAAGCCCAACCCGGCTCGGCAGCATAGAAAAATATGATAGACCAGCAAAAGTTCAGAACGAGCTGGATAAAATAAAAAATGATCGCCTTTGTTTTAATTTTATTTTCTTCCACCTTTATCCATACAATGTAAAAGGCGATCCCCATCATTACATAAAGGCTCGTCCAAACCGGGGCAAAGATCCAGTTCGGCGGATTGAACGAAGGCTTGGTGATAGTACTATACCAACCCTGCACAGCAGCGGATGTAAAAAATCCTGCAAACCCACCTAACGCTAAGGGTAAGGCTACAGCCGTAATTAACTTGATTACTTTATTCATACATATTTAAACATTGGCGAGTCCCTATAGTTCAATACCCTGCCTCAAATGTGGCCAAACTTTTTATAATAGGCGATCAGGAAACTGGTGACTTCACTATAACTTTTTATGCCACCGGGTTGTTCATTGCTCTGCAGGAACTTTCCGTACATCCAGCGATAAGCTGGTTCCAGCAGGCTGCGGTGTTTTTTATTGAAGGCTATCCATTCTTTGATGTCCGCCTGCACAGCTGGTATCAACTCCCTCCGGTAAAGTTTTGCCGATAAAGAATCCGTTGCAAAAAGATTCCGGTTAGCGTATGTGAACATATCGAGGTAAACAGAATAATGAAATAACGTATCCCCGGATGCCACTGCAGCGAGGAAACCGACAAAATTGGCTTCATTTTCCTTGGCGTAACCCAACTGGTGCGCTACTTCATGGCAGGCGGTATAAGGCTGTAGAAATTTTGGTATGGTAGTATTCAGTTGTGCCTCTCCTGTAAAGGGGTTATAGTAGCCTGTAAAACCGGCGTAATTGCCTAATTTACCCCACATTGACTTTTTTATGGAGGGTTGCCGGTAATTCAAAAAAGGATAGGTTTCGGCCAATTTTTTGTAGGAGGCGGCCAGCATGCGAAACAAGCCGGCATTGGAAGGGTATATAGCCGCCTGGTTTGTTAATGCCTGTTTAGATGAATTGATCTTGTCGATCAGTAAACAGTTCATTTCCCTCAATTGCTCGGGATTGTATTCTTTTACGGATAATCCAAGCTGCCATGCAATCCCTTTGCGGTTATAATTGATACCCCACAGCACGTTGAAAATAATATATATGCTGCTGGCTGCGACGAGAAGCTTGTACCCGTATTTTCGTATCACCTGCAATGGGTGAGGCCTTGTTTTATTCCGGAAGATGTAGAAAAAGTAGCTGTTCAACTTCACAATGACCCATCCTACCAATAATCCGTACAGGATGTCCCCGATGCTAAATGGAAAAAAACCGAAAGTATACCTTAAAATAACGGCCAGGACAGGGAAAAACTCCCTGCTATACCCGGTTTCTGCCCTATTTTCCCCAAAACTGTAGATCCTGATTATTAGACAAAATCCTAATAACACAGACAAAACGATGGCCTTCCTATTCGTTTTCATGGGTTTAAAATTAGGTATTCAAGGTGGTTCATAAGCATTTGCATAATAAAAAGGCCAAATTCATGCGCAATAATTAAGAATTTTGCCTTACCTTCGCCGTCCTTTAAACTGAACGCAATGGCTAACAAACGGGCATTTGAGATTGCTTTTGTAGGGTTGAAGCCCGGGGTTCACGAGTTTAATTATGATTTAAACAACCAGTTCTTTATAGATAAAGGTGCCGTAGATTACACAAATGCCTCGGCAAATGTAAAATTGATAGTGGAAAAAAACACTGGTTTCATGCTTTTAAAGTTTGAGATTGGTGGAAAAGCAGATGTAAACTGCGACCGGTGTGGCAACCCTTTAAAAATGGATCTATGGGATGAATTTAAGATGCTGGTTAAACTGGTGGATAATCCCGAAGAGATGAATGAACAGGAGGAAGACCCGGATGTGTTTTATCTTTCCAGGACGGAAAGTCACCTGGATGTGAGTAACTGGCTCTACGAATTTGTTACCCTGAGTATCCCGATGCAGCGCATGTGCAGCCCCGAAGAAATGGGCGGTCCTCAATGTAACAATGAGGTGTTGCAGAAACTGAAGGAGATGGAAGCAAAAACCCTGGAAAACAATGCCAACACTTTATGGAAAGGTTTGGATAAGTTTAAAGACAATTAAGACAACAGTTTAATACATATTAATTTTAAAAAATAAACAGTCATGCCAAATCCAAAAAGGCGCCATAGTCAACAACGCAGTGCAAAAAGAAGAACGCATTATAAAGCAGAACCAACTACGTTAAGTGTAGATTCTGCAACAGGGCTCATCCATGTGCGCCACCGTGCGCATGTGAGCGAAGGGAAACTGTACTACAGGGGTAAACTTGTAGCAGAGAAAGCCCCGTTGAAAGCTTAACTGTTTTTTGCTCTAAAGAAATTGATTCCAAAATTAAAGATTGAGTAACTTCAGCCTTGATTTTGGAATTTTTCATTTAAATTTTTCTCCTTATGGTCAAAATCGGACTGGATATGATGGGCGGTGACTTTGCCCCTCTTGAAGCAGTGAAAGGCGTTGAAGCTTTTTTTGCAGAAAATAAAACAGCCGTTCATTTGATCTTGATTGGTGATGAGGGACAAATAAATAGTCACCTGGCAGAACATCCTTTACCTGCCGGTAGTTACAGTATTGCACACGCATCCCAGGTGATTGAGATGCATGAGCATCCCACCAAAGCACTTAAAGAAAAACAACAGTCTTCAATAGCTATTGGCTTTTATTTACTCTCTACCGGCAAAGCAGATGCTTTTATCAGTGCCGGCAACACGGGAGCCATGATGGTTGGTGCCTTATTTAGCATCAAAGCTATTGAAGGGGTTAACCGCCCCACTATTGGTGCGTACATACCAAGGGAAAATGGTTCGCTTGGTCTGTTGCTGGATGTGGGTTTAAATTCCGACTGCAAATCGGAAAACCTGAACCAGTTTGCGTTACTCGGTTCTTTATATGCTGAGCATATCCTAAAAATCACGAACCCAAAAGTTGGCCTCGTAAACCTTGGTGAAGAAGAGGGCAAAGGCAACCTGCTGGCACAAGCGGCCTACCCGATCCTGAAAGAAAACAACCTGATTAATTTTATCGGCAATATTGAAGGCCGGGATATCCTGATGGACAAGGCCGATGTAATGATATGCGACGGTTTCACGGGCAACGTAGTGCTTAAACTTGCTGAAAGTATTTATGATATCACCAAACGCCGCGATATTCATGATGAACATTTTGAGCGTTTCAATTTTGAAACCTACGGTGGTGTTCCCGTTCTTGGTGTTGCCAAACCGGTGATCATTGGCCACGGTATTTCTCATGCCACCGCATTTAAGAACATGATCAACATTGCCTGCCGGATGATTGAAACAGATCTGACCGGTAAGATCAAAGAAAGTTTTGCGGTGCCGGTAGAATAAAAAATCTCTACATTGCTGTGCCTGCCCGCTCCGTCAGGAATTTTATGCTCGGGGAACTCCCTTGCAAAACAGACATCTTTGTTGCATATTTACCGTCGTAAAATAAACCCACAAATCTTAACTCTTAATTCTTCATTCTCAACTCTAAATAGTGAACAACCAGGAAGCTTACAACCAATGGGCATCAACTTACAATGATGTAATTAATTTAACCCGGGATGTGGAATTAAAGGCAAAAAAAGAAATATTGGCAACTATCCCTTTCTCTGCTGTGCTGGAGTTGGGATGCGGCACCGGGAAGAATACAGAATGGCTAATAAAAAAATCGGGTAAGGTAACGGCTGTTGACTTTTCTGAAAACATGCTCGCCCAGGCAAAAGAAAGGGTGAAGAGTGATAGCGTCCAATTTGTGCAGGCAGACATTAACCAGCCCTGGGGCTTTGCAAAACAAAAATTTGATCTCGTCACCTGCAGCCTGGTGCTGGAACATATCGAACACTTACAACCGGTATTTGAAAAAGCAGGGAAAGTCCTCACCGAAGGCGGCTATTTTTATATCGGAGAATTACATCCCTTCAAACAGTATGCGGGAAGTAAAGCAAGGTTTCAAAAAGAAGAAAAAATCCTTCTCCTTGACTGTTTTATCCATCCTATTTCTGAATTTACCCGGTTGGCAAAAGACAGCGGCTTTAATATTATTGATTTGAATGAATGGTTTGATGAGGAAGGTAACAAGGGAATTCCGAGGATTCTCACCTTGTTATTCCAAAAAATTGATTCGTGCTAAAGCCCTTTTTTTTCAGTTTTTAATTCCTGGGCTTAAGGTATATCCAATTCCCCTGGCCTTCAGGAGAGGTTCCTAAAAGACAATCCCACACCGGGCTTTAGCCCATTACCGCGGCATACCCGAAGACAATAAGATTCACTATTTGTTTTCTTCCAGGAATTTACCCAACACCGCTATCGTTTTATCCAGGTCAGCATAACTCAACGCGTTGTTCAGGAACCAACTCTCGTACGCTGACGGGGGCAAATAAATTCCATTATCCAGCATAAAATGAAACAGCTTATTAAACATGGGGATGTCGGCCCTGGACGCACTTGCAAAATCTGTTATTGGCTCTTTGCTAAAATGAATGCTGATCATAGAACCCAATTGGTTGATCACATAATCTTTACCGGAAGTTTTAAGCACTTCGTCTAAGCCATTACGTAAGTAAGTAGTTTTATCATTTAATTGTTTATAAAGAGAAGGGTTCGCTTTCAGTTCTTTTAACAAGGTATAACCAGCAATCATCGCAATGGGATTACCACTCAAAGTACCAGCCTGGTAAACATTCCCCAGCGGCGCAATATGTTCCATAATTTTTTGTTTACCCCCAAATGCACCTACGGGCATACCAGCGCCGATCACTTTACCATAAGTGACCAGGTCTGCATGGATACCTAAGGTTTCCTGCGCACCACCTGCCCCTAACCGGAAACCTGTCATCACCTCATCAAAAATGAATACAATCTGCTCTTCATCACAGATGGCCCGTAAACCTTCCATGAAACCGGCTTCGGGCAAAATACAACCCATATTTCCTGCAACCGGTTCTATGATAATGGCAGCGATTTGATTTTTATTTTGGGCAACTAGTTCCTTTACAGCATCCAAATCATTGTAAGGAGCATTCAGCGTATCCGCACTTACCCCTGCAGTCACACCCGGCACAGTCTGGATATTAAAAGTGGCCACACCGCTCCCCGCTTTCACCAAAAAAGAATCAGCATGACCATGATAACAACCTTCAAATTTGATGATCTTATTCTTCCCGGTATAACCTCTTGCCAGCCGGACCGCACTCATGCAGGCTTCTGTACCGCTGCTTACCATCCTTATCAGATCCACGTTGGGCACCATGCTTTTGATGAGCTCGGCCATTTCTATTTCCAGTTCAGTTGGCGCGCCGTAGGATGTTGAATAAACTGCATATTCCTGTATCGCTTTTACCACGGGTTCATATGCATGACCTAAAATCATAGGCCCCCATGATGCGATAAAGTCTATATAGGCATTGCCATCCACATCATACAAGTAAGCCCCTTTTGCTTTTTTAATAAACAGCGGTGTACCTCCGACACTTTTAAACGCACGAACGGGAGAATTTACGCCGCCAGGGATTGATTGTTGTGCGCGGGCAAAAAGCTGTTGGCTTATGGATATGTTCATATTTTATATTTGGTTTCACGCAAAGACGCCAAGTGAAGCAAAGAATTCTTTCCTTCTTTGCTTTCTTTTATTCTTTGCGTGAAATTTTTAACTATTTATCAACCTGGCCGCATCTTTCGCGAAATACGTTGCAATCAAATCCCCTCCCGCACGCTTAATGCAAGTTAATGTTTCAATGATCGCCTTATTTTCGTCTATCCATCCACGCTCTGCAGCGGCCTTGATCATAGCATACTCCCCGCTGATGTTGTACACACTAACGGGAACGTCTACAGCATTCTTGACCTCCCGCACAATATCAAGATACGGCAGTCCTGGTTTTACCATCACGATATCCGCTCCCTCTTCCACATCCATCACGGCCTCCTTCACGGCTTCTATGCGGTTGCCGTAATCCATCTGGTAAGTTTTTTTATCGCCGAAACCCGGTGCACTATCCAAGGCGTCACGAAACGGCCCGTAAAAACAGGATGCGTATTTGGCACTGTACGCCATGATACCCACTTTTGTAAAACCATTGTGTTCCAATCCTTCCCGGATAGCCCCGATCCTTCCATCCATCATGTCGCTGGGCGCCACCATATCTACGCCGGCCTGCGCATGGCTAACACTCATTTGCACCAATGCCTCCACCGTAGGGTCATTCACTATTTCACCATTTTCCACAATACCATCATGACCATAAGAAGAGTAAGGATCCAATGCCACATCTGTCATCACGTACATTTCCGGCACCGCATCCTTTATGGCCCTGATACTGCGCTGCATTAACCCGTCTTTGTTCCATGCTTCCTTACCGGTATTGTCTTTTAATTCATCCGGGCATTTAATAAAAAGCAAAACGGATTTTATTCCCAGGCTCCAGAGCTCCTTCACCTCGGCAACTGTACCATCAATACTCCTGCGGTAATACCCCGGCATGGAGGCAATTTCTGTTATTACACCGGTTCCTTCATCAATGAATAAAGGAGCGATAAAATCGTTTGGTGAAAGAATGGTTTCTGCAACCATTGAACGAATTGCAGGTGTTGCTCTTAATATCCTATTTCTTCTTTGTAAGTACATAATTGAATACTGATTTTTTGACCTACGATTTATGATTTTAAAAAAATACCGGTATGGGCAATGTCACAAAAATGACTGCCTTATTTATTCTTTCTATTTTCCTTTGACGTTTTATCCGTTGCTGCAAAAATAGCTGTCAATTCATTCGCTTCTATAATAAGCCTTTCTACTTCAGACCCCGTTTTGATTGCTGCTCCCTTTACAACTTTCAGCCAATAATGGCTTTCATCGGCTTCCTCCAAACTATTTCTATTTTATAAATAAAATCGTCCGTCGATTTGCGCTCACCGTTGCTCTGTAATTTGCACCTACTCACCCTGCCGACCTGATTAATTGTTTTCAGTTTCAAATCCTGCTGCAATCTTTGGAAATCCCTCACAAAGTCTGGTAACATCTACATAAAAATATTTCTCCTTCGTTGCAATTCTTTTCTGTCCATAAAAATTATGTGGTACTGAAAAAAGTTGTTTCAAAATCAGACATCCAAAAGTCAGACATCCTACATTGATAACCAATCCACCGGGTGCAGGCATGCCTGCAATAAATTATCCTCCGCTGAACCAGGTGCCGGTTGATAATTATAGTCAAACCTGACGGTGGGAGGCAAACTCATTAATATACTCTCTGTCCTTCCGTTCGTCTTCAATCCGAATATCGTACCCCTGTCATGTATCAGGTTAAACTCCACGTACCTGCCCCTGCGGATCTCCTGCCAGTATTTATTCTCCGTTGTGAAAGGCGTATCTTTTCTTTTTTCAACAATAGGGATATACGCGTCAACAAAACTATTTCCATTGGCTTGTTGAAACTCAAATAATTTTTCGAGATCCATTTCCGGTACGGGCCGTAGGTAGTCATAAAAAATTCCCCCGATGCCACGCATCTCTTCGCTGCGGTGATGATTGGCAAAATAACTGTCACATTGTTTTTTGTATTTTGGGTAGAGCTCCGATCCGAAAGGTTCGATAGCATTTTTCAATGCCTGGTGAAAATGCCTGGCGTCCTCTTCAAATAAGTAATAGGGTGTCAGGTCTGCTCCACCACCAAACCAGCAATCCTTTGTATTTCCTTCCGCATCATACAATTCAAAATAACGCCAGTTGGCATGCGTTGTTGGCACAAAAGGATTAGCAGGATGCATTACCAGGCTTAACCCGCAGGCAAACCATTTGCTGCCATCGATCTTTAATTGAGAACGCATAAGGTCTGTAACCTCTCCGTAAACCACTGAAGTGTTTACACCGCCCTTTTCAAAAATATTACCGTTCGCCATCACGCGGGTCCTTCCCCCACCACCTTCCGGGCGCTCCCATTTGTCTTCTATGAATTTCCCCTTACCATCCGCGTCTTCCAGGGCAGCACATATCTTGTTCTGCAACTGCTGAATGTATAGGATCCATTTCTCTTTTATGCTTTTTTCATCCATCATAAAACGAAATCAATAATGAACATTTTTCCCTTTTAGTGCTGGCGGGAGCTGTATTCTTTCACGGCCTCAACAAATGCCTTTGCATGGTCAACCGGCACATTGGGTGTAATACCATGTCCAAGATTAGCAATATACCGTTGCGTACCAAATCCATCGATCATTTCTTTAACCGCCTTTTTAATTTCCGGGATAGGTGCCAACAATTTGGCCGGGTCAAAATTGCCCTGCAGGGTGATACTGTTATTAGTAAATTCTCTTGCTACTTTTGGATCGATACACCAATCGATACCGATCCCGGCTGCGCCTGATTTACTCAGATCGCCCAATGCATGCCAGGTACCCTTTGGAAAAAGTATAACGGGTGCATCCTCTTTCAATGCCTGTGCAATTTGTAATAGATAAGGCTGTGCAAATATTTTGAAATCGGCGGGGCTCAGTGAACCTGCCCAGCTATCAAACACCTGGACGGTATCAGCGCCGGCTTTTACCTGTGCCTTTAAATACTGAATGGTAATATGGGTGATCTTCTGCAGCAATTCGTGCGCGAGGATCGGCTGGGTATAAACAAACTGCTTGGCTTTGTCCCAGGTCTTGCTACCCTTTCCTTCTACCATGTAACAAAGAATGGTCCATGGCGCGCCTGCAAATCCAATCAGCGGCACACGCCCGTTCAGTTCTTTTTTTGTAAGCGACAATGCATCAAATACATACTTCAGGCTTTCTTCTACACCACCCGTGACCAGCGCATTAACATCAGACTGTGTTTGAATGACCTTTGGTAAAGACGGGCCCTTACCTTCCTCCATTAACACTTCCAAACCCATGGCCTGTGGTATCACCAATATATCCGAAAAAATGATTGCTGCGTCTACCCCTACCTGGTCCACCGGCTGCAGTGTGATCTCTGTTGCCAGTTCCGGTGTTTGCACCCGTGTAAAAAAATCATACTTCGCTTTCAATTTCAAGTAGTCCGGCAAATACCTGCCGGCCTGCCGCATCATCCATACCGGTACCCGTTCTGTTTTTTCTCCTCTTAATGCCCTTAATAATAAATCGTTTCCCATTATTTTTATTTTCTGTTGTAAACTTATGCTGTAAAAAATGATATCATTTCTTTCACCAGTTCCTCTTTACCAGGCGCATCGGCTACCAACACCCGGTTGACACAATGTTCTTTAATGGCTGCTGCTGTTGTATTCCCTATCGCAAAAAAGATTGTTTTATCCTCCGCCCTGTTAATAGAAAAAAAGCTTTCTACTGCACTGGGACTGAAAAATAAGATGGCTGTGTAAGTTTTTGATAATTTATGGGGCACCGGGATGGTGTGGTAAACAACGATCTCGTTTACTGCAACGGCTTCGCCCTGCAGCAATTTGGGTAACTCATCTCTACGCTGATCGCCACAAAAAAATATCACTTCTTCCGGCACCTCATTTTGAATGATCTTCTCCGCCAGCGCGGTAGCATTTTCCGCGGTGGAAATAATTGACTTTTCCCCGAAGTATTTTTTTACCAGTTGCCGCGTAGTATTACCCATGCAATAAATTCTCCAGTCCGGCTGCTCATCAAAAAGGAATTCAGCCACAGCTTCTACTGCATTCATGCTCGTAAATACCACCGTTGCAGAAAGGATCAATGCATTTTCTATTTCCTGTTGCACTTCCACCGATTCTATAGGTTCAGTATCAATAAAAGAAAGTATATCTATCTGTATATTTTTTGCAGCAGCATCTGCCACCAGACCTTCGGGAACCGGCCTGGTACAAAGAACCTGGATGCTATTATTTAGTCCTGATGCCATCAGCTATTGCTTGTCCCCCGTTATTTAATAATTCAATGGCCAGTAAGCGGCCCCAGTCGTGGGACCCACTTTTACCGGTCGTTTTTTCAATGGTTACTTTTTGTTTGCCATCCACGCTCAGGATATTCCCCTTAAAATGTATGGTATCGTTTTCTATTTGCGCCAATGCGCTGATAGGAGTGGAACATCCTCCCAGTAATTCCCTTAAAAAATCCCTTTCCACTTTGGCGCAGGTAGCGGTTGTCTCATCATTGAAAGCTGTACATCCATCCATCACGTCCCTTGCTCCTTCCCGGCAAACAACCATTACAGCGCCCTGCGCCGGTGCCGGCAACATCCAATCCAATTCAATTGAATTTTCCGGGCGAAGATTTATCCTCTCCAAGCCCGCGGCTGCAAAGATAGCGCCGTGCCAGTTGCTCTCCCCCACCTTTCGCATGCGGGTATTCACATTTCCTCTTAAATTATCGATGGTATGGTTGGGATAGCGGTTTAACCATTGCGCTTTGCGGCGGATGCTGCTGGTGGCTATGGTTATGGGGTAGCGTTGTGGGGATGAATGGTGAATGGTGAATGGTGAAATCTCTGAAGTTTCCAGCGAATCCAAAAAAGCTGTCACCTCAGCCGGGACTAACTGGTTTTCACCATTGGCTATTGACCATTGATTATTCCTGACAAACAAATCTTTGTAATTACCTCTTTTCAAAACAGCTGCCTGCACGATGCCTTTGGGAAGTTGTGTGGGCACATCTTTCATAGAATGCACTGCGATATCTATGTCACCCTTCAGGAGCGCTACGTCGAGGCTGCGGGTAAATATTCCCTGCACGCCCATTTCGTATAAGGGTGTCTGCAGGTCGATATCCCCTTCGCTTTTTATATAAACCAACTCCGTGTCATGGCCTTGCTCCCGCATAAGGTTCTGCACCTGTGTAGCCTGCCACACGGCAAGTTCACTTTCCCTTGTACCTATTTTAAAGATGGATGACATTGAGACTAATTAGAAGCGGTGAAGATAAAATCATTCATGGCTTCTATATACTGGCAACCGCGGTGATTATGGGTGCGCATTTTTACCGCCATGCCGTTTATGACTTTCTGGATTCGTTCCTCTGCAGCTTTTTCGCAAAAACTGCTCACCGGAGTAGCTACGGAAGCATACTCAAAGCCGGCATAGATTTTCTGGAGATGTCCTTTCACGTGCTTTAACACAGGAACGTATTTGCGCATATCATGCCACGCTTCAAAAGCGCTGATATGCTCACGGATGATCATTTTAACCTTCGGAATTTCAGCAGTTCGCTTCTGGAGTGTTTCATCTTTTATTTTGCTCAGCTCATCCACATTCAGCAACACCACATTATCCAGTTCTCTTGTACCAGGCACTACGTTGCAGGGTACAGAAAGATCAATGATGAGCTTGGGTGCATTTCCGGAAATATTTTCTTTCCTGATGATCGGCTCTTCGGCACTTGTGGCTACCAGTATGATATCTGCCAAATCTATATTTGCCTGCAGCTTTTCATATGACTCGTAAGCAAGGGAATATTGTGCAGCCAGTTCTGCGGCCCGTTCATTCGTACGGTTCATCACAGTTACCGATGTTCCAGGCAGGTAATCAACGATATTTTTACAGGTATTGCTGCCTATCTTGCCGGTACCGAGCAACAGAATTTTTTTGCCGGCAATATTGGTGAAATGTTGCCTTGCATATTGAACGGCAGCAAAAGAAACGGAAACAGTTCCGCAACTCATCCCGGTACTTGTACGGATTTTCTTACAGGCCTGTAGTACTTCGTTCACCAGCCTTTCCAGGTATGCACCCACACATTCGTGCTGCCTCGAAAATTTAGTGGCTTGTTTTATCTGGCCGACTATTTCATAGTCTCCCAATATCTGTGAATCCAGGCCGGCTGCCACCTCAAAAAGATGACCGATCGCCTGGAGCCCCTTTTTGGTATAGCGCATGGCTGTAAAATCATGCAAGCTTCCTTCCGTTTGCGTACATAACAACTCGCTGAGTGATTCGGCACTCTCGGCAAACCCGTAAATTTCTGTTCTGTTACAGGTGGAGAGAATAAAAAATTCTTTAATATTAAACCTGGCAGCAACTGCGATCACCTCCCGGTACTGGTCATTATTAATAGAAAACCTGCCACGGATAGCGGCATCTGTTTTTTTGTAATTGATACCTGCTATAAAAAAATCCGATATGTCAGTTTGTGAACAATACATTTGAAAATACGCTTAAATTCCTGTTGCAAAAATACCCCGTCGCGTTCTTTCTATCTAATTTCTCTGTCATTACATTGTCATTTCTATAGATGATGTTCATCACTTCTAAAACTGATTCTGAACTTTTTTACCTGTTTCCTGTTAGCGCTCTCTTACATTTGCAAAATATTATTAAAAGATGCCAGATAAAAAACGCGGGATATTACTCATGAACCTGGGCTCGCCCGACAGTACCGATCCAAAGGATGTGAAAAGATACCTGGATGAATTCCTGATGGATGGGAAGGTGATTGATGTACCCTACCTGCTGAGATTACTGATCGTAAAAGGATTTATCACACCGCGGCGGTCTCATAAATCTGCCGAAGCTTACCAGACAATCTGGACGAAAGAAGGGTCTCCACTGATCGTGATTACAAAACAGTTACAAGAGGCTTTACAACAACTGGTGGATGAGCCCGTGGAAATTGCCATGCGCTACGGTAATCCGTCTCCAACGGACGGTTTTGAGAAATTACTGCAAAGAGAATCTGGCCTTGAAGAAGTTGTGGCCGTTCCCCTCTATCCGCATTATGCTATGAGCAGTTATGAAACAGCTGTGGACCATGCTAAAGAAGCCCACAAAAAAAATAATTATTCTTTTAAACTCACTTTTGTAGAACCTTACTACAATGATGCTGATTACATCAGTGCGTTAGCGGAAAGTATACGACCCTACCTGCACCAGGAGCATGATCATATACTCTTCAGCTACCATGGGGTGCCGGGCAGGCATCTCAGGAAATCTGATCCAACGGGTAAACATTGCCTGAAAGTGGAAGATTGCTGTAATGTAACTTCTCCTGCACACACAACCTGCTACCGGCACCAGTGTTTTACCACCACTAAACTTGTAACGGAAAAGTTGGGTATTCCCAAAGACAAATACAGCATTTCCTTCCAGTCAAGGCTGGGTAAAGGCTGGCTGGAACCTTTCACTGATATCAGGCTGCAGCAAATGCCGGGGGAAGGAATAAAAAAACTATTGATCCTTTGTCCCGCTTTTGTAAGTGACTGCCTGGAAACCCTGGAAGAAATTGCAGAAAGAGGAAAAGAAGATTTTATGCATGCAGGCGGAGAATCGTACCAGACGATACCTTGTATGAACGTGCAGCAGCCCTGGGTGGAGGCGCTGAAGAAGTTGGTAGGGTGAATGGGTCAATAGGTCAATGTAGAAGTCATCAATACCGTGCACGTTTTTTCTCTATCGAACTTTTGTTGTAACTTATTCCCGTATTTTTTCTCACTGATTTAATCCGGAACTGTGTTTTTACAACTTGATCATCAAAAACTTGAAGTCTATAAGTCGACAAAGGATTTTGTAAATGAATGTTATAAACTTACAAGAGTACTCCCAGCAGAAGAAAGGTATAATCTTGTTTCCCAAATAAGACGTGCTGCCCTATCCGTGCATTTAAATTTTAGCAGAAGGGGCAAGCAGATGGTCTTTGGCAGAAAGAAAACGATATTATGAAATTTCCAGGGGGTCTATCATCGAAATCGACACAGCCCTTGGGATTTTGATCCATTCACCCATTCACCCATTCAAATGTATTTCTACATCAAAGCCATCCATATCATCTTTATCGTAACCTGGTTTGCCGGGTTGTTTTACCTGCCGCGGTTATTTATTTATAACACAGAAGCAAACGAAAAACCGGAACCGGATAAAACGATCCTGCAGCAGCAATTTTCCATGATGATAAAAAGATTGTGGTGGGGTATTACCTGGCCGTCTGCAATCCTCACGCTTGGGTTTGGGATCTGGGTGGGCTTGTTATATGGAAGTTTGCCGTCCTGGTTGTGGATCAAACTCGGTTTTGTGGCGGGGCTGTATATCTATCATTTTACACTGCATAAGATCTACTTGGATCAACAAAAAGGCCTGTTCCGTTACAGCTCACAACAATTAAGGATATGGAATGAAATAGCCACCATTTTCCTGGTGGCTATTGTGATGATCGTTACGGTAAAACAAAGCATGAGCCTTGTATGGGGAGTCGCTGGGTTAATTTTGTTTATCCTCGTTCTGCTAAGTGCGATCAGGATCTATAAGTTGATCCGGGCAAAAAAGAATGCTTAATACACAAGGTGTTTTCGCTGTGTAAGGTATAGCAGGATGAACAGGATAGTTATGCTGTTTAATAGAATAAATGTGAAACCGGTAAACACAAAAAAACCTATAAAAATCGGGGTGGTTACAAACGGCAACAACTGCCCGGCAAGGTAAATCGGAAACCCGGATTTCTTCAGGCTACGCATTTGGATGGCGCCATAAATACACAGTATCAGGGCCGTAAGTCCCAGTATCAACAACGGAATTTTATTGTCAAGGCTTTGCGTAACCATTTTTTCATAGTTTTCTGCGCTGGGCATCATGGCTTTAACCCATCCGGGTACCTCCTCATTATTCACAGTACTGATGACTTTATCTTTTTCATCATAAGACTTCTGCGCATTTACAAACCCGAATACCACCAACAATAACTGTACACCGGACCCGATAAATGTCAGGATCGTGAGAATGTTCAGGCCGGAAGGTAACCCCGGTTTATCAAAGTCGGCATTGATGCTATCGGGGTTTGTGTTTGAGTTACTCATAATAGATTTAGTTTTGCCCAAATTACGATAGTAATAAAATACCACAAAAAAAATCAAATTAATACCACGGCACATTTAATAGTGGTTCAGGATCATGCACCAGTATATTTTACACGAAGTTTTAGGCCATCATTTTATTCTTTCTTCCAGCAGGATCATCTTCTGGGAAGAGGAACAAGCGCTGATTTTATCCGATATGCATATCGGTAAAAGCGGGCATTTCCGAAAAAATGGCATTGGTATCCCGCAAAATATTTTTAAAGAAGATATGCAGCGCTTATTCGCCGAGATCCAGCATCATAAACCTACAAAACTGATCATCGTGGGGGATCTTTCCCACAGCCGTTCGAATAAAGAGTTTGGGCTTTTTTTAAAGTGGCGGAAGGACTTACCGGATATAGCTGTGCACCTTGTGATCGGCAATCATGACATCCTTGAAAAAAAATGGTATGAAGAAGCGGACATACAAGTTCATGAAGACTGCCTGTCGATTGGGGCATTTACTTTTACACATGACATCAGCACCTGCGAAATTTCTCCTGGCAGCTACTATTTCAGCGGTCATATACACCCGGCCATTATCTTGACTGGGTTGGGGAAACAAAGCCTCCGCCTTCCGTGTTTTTATTTTGGTAAGGTGGATGCCATACTGCCAGCTTTTGGAAAATTCACCGGGACGTTTCCCGTGCAACCGTCCAAGACAGATACCGTATTTGCGATTGCTGAAAACAAACTCATCCGGATACAATGATTCAGGTTGTTTTTCTTCTTTCCAGTTCTTTTTTTAAAAGCCCCAGTTCCCGCCCGGTTTGCCCGGCAACAGAACTGTTTTCCTCCGCACGCCGCAGCAGGTAAGGTACCACGTCTTCGATAGGCCCGAAAGGCAAATATTTACTTACGCTGCAACCGTTGCGCGCGAGGTTAAAAGTAATATTATCGCTCATTCCATATAACTGGGAAAAATGCACGTGGGGATGATTGTGTGGCAAACCTTTTTCATCCAGGAGGCGTGTTGTATACAAATTACTGAACTCATTGTGGGAGGCTACAATCACGGCAATATTATCAAGATGGTTGATGCTGTATTCTACGGCGTCGTTGTAGTCCTTATCACAGGATTGTTTATCGGGCTGTATGGGGGATGGATACCCGAGTTCTGCTGCACGTTTGCGTTCTTTATCCATGTAGGCCCCTCTCACCAGTTTGGCTCCCAAAACAAAATTTCTTTCTATAGCTGCGGTGTAACTGTCTTTTAAAAATGCAAGCCGGTCATGGCGGTACAGTTGCAGGGTATTATAGACGACCACCCTTTCCTTGTTGAAAGTGTCCATCATCAGAATGGTGATCGCATCTACCGGGTCCTGTATCCAGGTTTCTTCTGCATCCACCAATACACCAATTTTTTTATCAAACCCGGTCTCACATATTTTTTGCAGGCGGCTTACTGCCCGTTGCCATTCTTCTTTTTCGGTTGCCGGCAATTCCTCCACCGCTTTGGCATATCTCTTCATGAGTGTTCCCTCACTGTTATGCATAGCGGCATCCAGTTTTTCCAGTAAGCCGAAACGTACCAGGCCGGTGTATTTAATACTCATGAAAGGAATGTTATGCTGGGTAGCAGCATAATTGATCACTTTAATAAATTCGTTGGTAGCGGCATCAAATCCTTTTTCTCCGTCTGCACCTCCTTCCACGCCATAATCAAGTATCACCTGCACGTTGTATTCCTCCAGTTTATCTGCAACCCGGGCAGTTTGCTCCAGGGTTTCCCCTCCGACGAACTGCTGAAAAATTGTTTTTCTGATAACCGGCTTTGTTAGCGGGAGTTTCCAGTCCATTGCCACCGGCATTAAAGTTAAACCCAGCTTGAGCAGGATTGGCTGGCCCATGGCGGAAAAAAGAAACCTGGATTTTTTTAGTTCTGCGGTGGTTTTATAGGCAAAGGCATATTCAGTATTATCAAATGATATCATATAAAGCAAGTTGGAAGGCCGAAATTCTGAAATACAGAACGAACTACCAAATATAGCGGCATGATTGTTATCAGATGGCCTGGTGGTTGAAGGGCTGTAGTACCATTTCGCTCACGACCGCGCCGGCGGGCTGCTGGCAAAGGAACCATATTGCCTTCGCGGCATCATGGGATTTTATCATTTTTTCTCTTTGCACTTTCAGGTCTATGGTGTCCCAAAATGCGGAATCAACGCCACCCAAAAACAAATTCGTGATGCGCACATCTGTTCGTTTCAGTTCTTCCCGGATACTCTGCATCATGCCCACAAGGCCGAATTTACTGGCACTGTATGCAGCTGCGCCCGCCATGGGCACTTTTCCCAAAACACCAGGTATGTTTATGATAAGGCCGGTTTTTAATTCTTTCATGGCCGGCAGAAAAGCTTTCACGAGCAGGAAAGGGCCAAACAAATTATCATGCAGGCTTTGCATGAAATCTTTTTCACTGAGCGACTCCATCGGTTTAATAATGCCCACGCCTGCAGCATTGATTAAGATGTCAATTTCCGAAAACCGGGAAAAATATTTTTCCTTTAATTCCGTCACCTGCAGCGGATCGGCTATATCCAGCACAAACGTTTGCTCCGCCGGAACACCGCATTCCTCGGCAACGGTACTGAGTTTGCCGGCATTTCTGCCTGCAAGGAATAAATTGGCGCCGCTGCCCGCAAGCAACTTTGCAGCCTGGGATCCTATACTGCCCGTGGCACCTGCCAACAAAATATTTTTACCTTTCAACGCAAGCATGATTTTTTTTATTTTAGAAACAACTATACCCGTGTTTTGTTCAAAAAACGCCGGATACCCGGTAGTTTCAGTGGTGGCAAATGCTAAGGCGTTCATGTAAATGAAGACTGATCCTTTATCTTTGCGCATATTTTTTTATATGGAAAAAAAACCGGGCGATTCCCTTGTAGTAATGACCGAACTGGTATTACCAAACGATACAAACAATTTTGGCAACCTCATGGGAGGCCGGCTGATGTATTGGATGGATATTGCAGCCGCATTGGCTGCAATGAAACATTGTGCTGCCCCCGTAGTAACTGCTTCCGTGGATAACATCTCTTTTGAAACGCCCATAAAGATCGGGAATGTGGTACACATCGAGGCAAGGGTAACACGTGCTTTCACTACCAGCATGGAAGTGCACCTGAAGGTTTGGGGGGAAGATGCCATACAGCAATACAAATACAAAAGCAATGAAGCCTATTACACTTTTGTTGCACTGGACCCCAATGGTAAATCCCGGCCCGTAAACAAACTGGTTCCCGAATCAACCGAAGAAATAAAGCTGTTTGATGGCGCACTCAGGAGAAGGCAGTTAAGGCTGATACTCGGTGGAAAGATGAAGCCCGAGGATGCTGATGAATTGAAAGCTTTGTTTATTAAATAGCATTGAAACTTTGCGGGTATTGATCGCGCGGCGGAATTGTTATAACCGGTGCATATTAGTTGACGCCAATTATTTATCCAGCTTGTTCATCAGGTGATGTTTGCTTTTGAGCATAAACTTTTTACTCTGTTCAATCGCGTCCATCACTTTCTCCAGGATATTTTCCGTGGTGTCATTGTAATCTATTTCCAGGGGCTCCTTAAAAGTTACTGAAAGTTGCGAGCCCTTCTTCTTAAACTTTAATCCCTTTTTATTAAATGCACGCCAGTAGCCCCCGATGATCACTGGTATTACGATGGGTTTGTTGTGCTTGATAATATAGGCCGTTCCTTTCCTGCCTGGCGCAAAAGGTTTGGTAGTGCCTTGTGGAAAGGTGATCACCCAGTTATTGCTCAATGCCGCAGTGATCTTTTTTGTATCGGAAGGGTCGAGCCCTCTCCGGACTTCGGTGCCCTCTGCACGCCAGGTTCGTTTTACCGTAACTGCCCCCGCGAGGCAAAATAACCGGGTAAGCCAATTGCTTTTCATAGTCTCCTCAGCAGCCACATACTTGATACGGGTGAATGGCCAAAGCAGGTAAAAAGGAATGCCCAGCTTATTTTTTTTCCGCCATTGCACAGCACAAAAGATATGAATGAAGGTGATCACGTCGGCAAAATACGTCTGGTGGTTGCTCACAAAAAGTACATTTCTATGGGGAAGGTCCTCCAGATGCTCCATCCCTTTTATCTGGAGTTTGTTTACCATATTTATACCCGGGTAGGAGAAAATTCCCACAATGGAATAAATGAGGCCCTGCACAAATCGTGATTCTTTGAAAAATGTAAAAAATTTACTCATGTGCTGAAATCTTTTAACCCAAAAAAGGCATCCAATCCCACTAAGCTATCGTTCGTCTGAAATAATTGGCAGCAATGCCATTTACAAAGTAACCAAAATATCTTTATCCCTTATCAAACCTTGTTAGTCAGCGGCCTACTTTATTTAACATATTTTTTTTTCTGATGTACGAGTAATGTATATTTGAGGAACCTTCCGTTTTAAATCAAAACATATAAAATGAAAAAAATCTTACTCACAACTTTTATTGCACTTGGGTTTGGGTTCGCTTCGATAGCCCAGGAGTCGCCTGCTAAAGTTAAAATAAACAAACAGGCTGTTGCAGAAAAAAAGGCAGAACAAGCTCAGCGGCTAAAATCTAAACATGCTGAACGGGAAAGCCAGTATATAAAGGCGAAGCCAGAGACTGATGCTCAAAAAGCATCAAAAAAGATTGTCCAACACTAAGCCTTTGTCGGGCTTTGGCAAATGACTTCTTCCCGAAACCAGCTCTTATAATTTAATAACACAAAAACTAACGCATGACAAAACATTACTTGAACTTTAAGTTATTTCTGTGCGTCGTAGTCTTCTCAATACTGGGAACTTCGAGCATCTTTGCGCAGACTACAATTGCTTCCACGGGATTTGCCAACAACAACGCAAATGCGACTGTCACTTTTAATTTTACAAATAATAATGCCTTTGACGTATTGATAACTGATATTGCCAGCATTACCGGCACGTCAGGCCCTGTGGCCGTTTCTGGTTATTATAAAGCTTCAGCAATCAATGGCCTTCCCGGCGCAATTACCACAGCCAATGGCTGGAATCTGTTTGGTTCCGCAACTATAACCGGAATCGCCAATACCACCACTACTACAACTCAACCTTTTCTCAGCGGTCTTTCCCTGGTCGTTCCGGCCGGTGCTACCTATGGGATCTTAGTTCAAGCCGTTTTGCCTAATACTACCACTGCTGCCCTTAGGTACAGCACGGTTCCCGCCGGAACATACACATTCACCGGCGGTGGAGCTGTTATGACTTCAGGAAGTAACGTATCCTACGGCGGCATTGCAGTTCCGGGAGCACCTACGTTTACGCCCCGGGCCTTTCTCGGAAGTGTGTTCTTTACAACTAACACACCTTGTTCGGGCACACCGGCACCTGGAAATACTTTGAGCACAGCTACCACTACTTGTTCCGGGATTCCATTCACGCTATCGGTTCAAAACCCCACAACAGGAATTGGTGTAACTTATCAATGGCAGTCGGCAACAACTCTTGCGGGTCCTTACACAAGTATTGCAGGTGCCGCATTTGATATTTATACGGCCACCTTAACAGCGCCTACCTATTACCGTGCTATGGTAACTTGTGGTGCAAATAGTGGGACATCTACTCCGGTAGTAGTTGGCCTTACACCTAATACCTCCTGTTACTGCGTACCATCGGCCATTAACTGTAGTTTTGCCGATAGAATTGCCAACGTAACATTTGGATCCAGCCTGAATAATAACTCAACCTGTTCAACCAATGGCTACGCTGACTACACTAGCACCGTTGCGGCTACTAGCGTAGTGGCCGGCGCCACTTACCCAATCAGGGTGACAGTTGGACCAGGTGGTCTAGAATACGTAGGTGTGTGGATCGATTACAATAAGAGCGGCAGTTTTGAAGCTTCCGAATTTACACCGATCGGCAGCGGAAACGGTGTTACGATTGTTGGCAATATCAATATCCCTGCATCAGCGCAAATTGGCGAAACCAGGATGAGAGTAAGGGTGCAATATAATACCCCGGTTCTTGGAACGCAGGCCTGCACTCAAACAAGCAATTTTGGTGAGGTGGAAGATTACCTGGTCAATATCACTCCTTGTACGCCGGTTACTATTACCACCCAGGCCGTTAACAGAACCGTTGACTGCGGTGCAAACACAACTTTCTCTGTTGTAGGTGCCGGTTCTTTACCTGTTTACTATTGGCAATACAGAACAAGTGCAACGGGTACCTGGCTGAACGTACCAACTGCAGCACCTTACAGCGGTGTTAATACTTCTACGTTAACCATCACCGGTACCACCCAGGATCTGAACGGTTACCAATACCGCGCAGTTTATTCGGGGCCTTGTGCCGGCGCAGACTTCTCTACTCCTGCTACTTTAACCGTGAACCCATTTGTTGGTGTAGTTGCCAGAACACCGGCAGGCAGTATTTGCCTTGGTTCAATTCAGCAATTAAGCATAACCAATACGCAGCCTGCGACCGTTGTAACCTTCAACTCTGCAGCAGCCTTAAATATCACTATTCCTGATAACGGAACTTCCGGAGGTGTGAGCAACGTGCTGGCAGTATCAGGTATCCCTGCTGGTGTTACCGTTACTTCCATCAGGATAAAAATGGATCTGACCCATACATGGGCTGGTGATATGATCGTGGTAGCAAAAGCACCCAATAACAATGTACTTAACCTGGCCTATGCATTGAATGGTACAGGTGGTGCAGGTGCAACAACTGCGTTCAGGCCTACTTTCTCTTCTGCATTAAACCCTGCGGTATTGACAAGCACCGGGACCAACCCTTATGCAGGCGTATACAGCCCTGATGGATATAATCCTACAACAGGTGATCCAACAGTGCCTACAGGTCCTACAGGATTCCTCCCTACATCTACGGCAGCATCAAGGAATACTTTTGCAGACCTGATCCCCACAGGCGCTAACTCTTCTACCCTGAATGGTAACTGGACCCTGGCCATGTATGACTATTATGATGATGGCCTTACCACCAACAGGTTCAATAACTGGAGTATAGAGATCACTTATACAGGCGGACTGGCTACAGGCGTATGGACTTCTCCAACACCTAACTCCCTGTTTACTGATGCAGCTGCTACTGTTCCTTACAATGGTACAGCTTCACTAACAACGGTATATGCCAAACCAACTGTTGCGGGTGTTACCAACTACACCGTTGCAGTGAGCAATGGTATTTGCACTTCGGCCGCCTTAACTGTACCGGTTACAGCTAATGCGCCTGCAACCGCTGTAAGTGCAGTAACAAACAAAGCAATTTGCACCAATGGTGCTACCACTTTCACAGCAACTGTGACGGGTGGTTCTGGTTTTACCTACCAATGGAAAGTAGCACCTGCCGGCAGCACAACTTATACCAACGTTGCCAACAATGCTAACTACAGTGGTGCCACTACTGCTACGCTTACAGTTACTAATGCGCCATTCGCATTCAACGGTAACAAATACGTCCTGGAGATCGCATCTACACCTTGCGCAGCAGGTACTACCCTCACATCTGCTCCAGGAACCTTAACTGTAAATGCAACCCCTGTTGTTACTTTAACGTCAAGCCTGCCAGGTATCTATCCCGGCCAGACTTCCACGATTACCGTTGCCGTTTCACCAAATGCTGCTGCAAGCTACATCTGGTTCAAAGACGGTGTTGTAGTTCCAGGAGCCAGCACAGGTTCACGTGTGGTAAATGTAGATGACGTTGGTTCTTACACGGTACAAGTGACGGATGTGAACGGATGCGTGGGTACCTCAGCTGCTACTGTGATCAACAGTGTTGCAAACGATATCCTGTTTATCTATCCTAGTCCGAACACAGGACAGTTCCAGGTAAGGTATTTCAGCCCGCTGGGTACAACTATCTTCCCACGTTATGTAAATATATTTGACAGTAAAGGTGCCAGGGTTTACGCTAAATCCTACACCATAAACTCGCCTTATACCAGGCTTGATGTGAACCTTGGTAACTTCCAAAAAGGTGTGTACCAGGTAGAATTGACTGATAATGAAGGAAAAAGGATTAAGGTGGGAAGAGTTTTAGTGCTCTAATCTCCCCGTGAGAATTTTATACTAAAGTAGCCGGCTCAAACCGGCTACTTTTTTTATGCCCCATCGGTAAAGGAGTTCACTGCTTAAAGTCTGCCTCCGCCTGGCATTTTTGGGAGAAAATGCTTAACTTCGCCACCCCGTTAAAAAAAACCGGGATAATTTTATGTCATTTAATATTAACAAACAACTAAACGCAGAAGAACTGGAGCCGGCAGCATCTGAGGTAGAGCATTCTACCGATGTAGCTGAAGCTACTGCGACAACAAATGCACCAGCTCATGAACCTATTATTGAAACTGCCCACGATGATTTTGACTGGAGCAGGGACAAACGCAACGTATCATCTTACACTGCCGAAGAAAAAGCAAAATATGATGATGTGTATGACAACACTTTCAAACAGATCAATGATGGTGAAATGATACAGGCAACTGTAGAATCGCTGACCAAAACAGATGTGGTTGTAAACATCGGCTTTAAAAGCGATGGCCTTATATCCCTTAACGAATTCAGGGATATCCCGGGTGGTGTAAAAGTGGGAGACATTATCGAAGTAATGGTGGTGGAAAAAGAAGACAGGGAAGGAAACTTAAACCTGAGCCGGAAATCTGCACGTATTACCAGGGCATGGGAAAGAATCGTAGAAGTAAACAAGACCGGTGAAATTGTGACTGGTTTGGTTATCAGCAAAACAAAAGGTGGTTTGATCGTGGATGTATTTGGTATGGAAACTTTCTTACCAGGATCCCAGATTGACGTTAAACCAGTTACTGATTACGATCAGTTTGTTGGTAAAACAATGGAATTTAAAGTGGTTAAGATCAACGAAGCCATTAAGAATGCTGTTGTATCTCATAAAGCGCTTATCGAAAGCGATATCGAAGCGCAGAGGGCAGAGATCATCGGTAAACTGGAGAAAGGCCAGGTACTGGAAGGAACGATCAAAAACATCACTGACTTTGGTGCATTCCTTGACCTTGGCGGCTTAGACGGTTTATTGTATATCACAGATATTTCATGGGGTCGTATCAATCATCCTAGTGAAGTACTGAAGATGGATCAGAAACTGAACGTGGTGGTTCTTGACTTTGATGATGATAAGAAACGTATCAGTCTTGGCCTCAAACAACTGACTCCTCATCCATGGGATACCCTTGCAGAAAACCTGAAAGAAGGTGAATTGGTGAAAGGTAAAGTAGTAAACATCGAAGATTACGGTGCATTCCTTGAGATCATGCCGGGTGTAGAAGGCCTTGTGCACGTAAGTGAAATTACCTGGGCTAATACGCCGATCAATGCGAAAGAATTCTTCAAATTAAATGATGAGTACGAAGCTAAAGTGGTAACACTGGATAAGGATACCCGCAAAATGAGTCTTTCTATTAAGCAATTGACAGAAGACCCATGGTCTACAATCGAGAACAGGTTCCCTGAAGGCAGCAAACATACCGGTATTGTAAAAAATATCACTCCGTATGGTGTGTTCCTTGAACTGGCTACCGGTATCGGTGGTATGATCCATATCAGTGACCTTAGCTGGTTAAAGCGTTTCAACAACCCGAACGAATACACGAAGGTTGGAAACGAAATTGACGTGTTGATCCTGAGCATTGATAAAGACGGACGCAAGCTTCAACTGGGCCACAAACAAATTGAAGAAGATCCATGGAACAGCCTGGAAAGCACATTTGGCATCGGTACCCTTCACGAAGGTACTGTTGTGAAAAAAGATGATAAAGGCGCTGTTGTTCAATTGCCTTATGGCCTGGAAGGATTCGCACCCGCACGCCACCTGGCGAAAGAAGATGGTAAAACAGTTACGGCTGATGAAATAACCAACTTTATGGTGATTGAATTTGACCGTAGCGATAAACGCATTGTGTTAAGCCATACCCGCCTTTGGGAGCAGGAGAAAGAAGAAGAAAAACAAATTCAGCAAAAAGAGAAAAAAGCAGAATTTGATTCTACTAAAAAAGCAGTAAAAAATATCCAGAGTAAAGTAGAAAAATCTACGCTGGGTGATTTGAGCGCTTTGGCTGACCTGAAAGCTAAACTAGACGGCGATAACGCTAACGGTGGTGAAGAAGCAAAAGAACCAAAAGGAGAAAAAGGAGAATAATCATTTTCTTTCCTGATAAAATAAAAAAACCTCCTCCTACAAACGAGGGCGCTGAAAAAAGTAGGATTTTATTAAATAGAAAAAGGGACTACATCATGAATCATGATTAGTCCCTTTTTCTTTAGCTTGTAGGAGTTTTTGTTCGCCCTAAAT
>JAYSYY010000023.1:0-4934 GCA_043727215.1 Chitinophagaceae bacterium
GGTCCGATCGGTGGTGCCGGGTTGGCTTGTCCTCCTTTACACTGGAGTTTCACATAGCCGGTGATTTCTTTTGCCATTTTTTAAAATGTTTTTTGGTGATAACGTCCCTCCTGCAATTGTTGCGGAAAAACTCCCAGATTTCCTCTTTAAAACAGGAAATATTCCATAAAGAACTAATTGGGGCGGCAAATGTAGCTCTTTTTTTGAAACTGACAAATAGATATTTAGACTTATTTATCCAGGTAATCCTGGAAACTCAGCTGCTGAACGATCCGGCCTTTATACAATAAATTTCCTGAAGAATATCCGTCCTTTTCTATGGCCAATTTTCCTACGTTGTCAAAAACAACCCCACCTCCGGGCTCCCGGTAACCGAACCCGTTATTAAAGGAAAAGTAGGCCCATTGTCTTATAGAGCTGTCTACCAGGTTTTTACTCCACCGGAAACCCCCGGCCTGGTAACCCAACTGGCCAAGCAGGGTGGCCGCAAGGTCCGTTTGTGATCCTAGTTGCTGGTATTGGTAACCAGACTTGCTAAGGCCTCCTCCGAGGAATAATAGCGGAATCCTGAAGTCATCTGCCTTTTTACCAGTGCTTAATAACCTGTGCCCATGATCGGCCAAGATCACCATAACTGTGTTATTCCACCAGGTTTGTTGTTTACATTTCCCGATAAAATCATAAACAATGGAATCTGTGTAATGCAGCGAGCTGAGAAACTGGGAGACATCATCTTTGCCTTTGAGCGCCGGACTGCCCGGTATCTCGTAGGGCTCGTGGCTACTAAGGGTCAGCCAAACACCAAAAAAAGGTTTAGGTAATGCATTCAGATCCGTTAGCATTTTTTGCATTACCACCTCGTCATGGGCGCCCCACTTCGAATTTTGATCCTTTTTAGCAAAGTCGCTGACCGAAATAAACTTATTAAACGAACCCTGCAGCAGGTAGGCCTTCATATTCGCGAACTCTAATTCCCCGCCGTAATAAAAGGATGTATGATAACCCGAATCACTGAACATTTTACTCAGCATGGGCAGTTTCGCCGCCTTGGAAGGTATCTTCACGATGGAGGTCGTGGGCTGCGATGGGTAACCGCTCAGGATAGCGACGATACCTTTATCGGTCCTGTCCCCGCTTGCGTAAATGTTAGGAAAGTAGATCCCTTCTTTACATAAACTGTCAAAACCAGGCAGGATGACAATCCCTTCTTTCTGCAAAGCCATCGCCTTGCTCGTAAGGCTTTCCCAGGCGATCACTATAATATTAGGTTTACCGATCCTGTTCAAATCAATAAACCTTTCCGTTCTGCCCTGCCCTGAAAGAAGGGTATCCAGGGTTGCTTCAGCTGCCTTTTCTTCCGTAAACCGGAATGGGTTGTCCCTTTCATCGGAATGATTCAGCGCATACATCAGGTTCCAGGGTGCATTGATAGCAGCCATATTGGCGAAATTATTCTGCGAAAAGTAAACACTGCTCTGGTTAAGGGGTGCCAGTTGCAGCCCGCCTCTTAAGGGTATTATAAACAATGCAGCCAGCACTATAACCATCACCAGTGAGAGGATCTTCTTATGATCCGGCTGCAACTTGTTAATATTACGTTTAAAGAACCTGCTGCTGTAGGAAAAAAGGCCTGTAATCAGCAGGAGAAAAACTATAAAAATCCATACTACAGGCAGGTGAGAGATAGACGCCCACACTTCTTTTGGATTGGACAGGTATTTCAGCGGCGTTGCATCCAGCCGGCTTCCCCATGCTTTAAAAAGGCCTATGTCTGCGAACAGGATCAATAAAGTTAATACCAGCAAAATGCCCGTATAAACCTGGTATACAGCTTTTCGCCTGAAAAGTGGCAGAAATACTGAAAGCATTACAAACAATGCTACAGGCAGTACGATGTATGCAGCCATGGACATATCCATACGTAACCCGTAAAAAAGAGACGCTAATGCAAGTTTTAATCCTGCAGTTTTGACCTCAGCAGAATTGCTTACCAGGAAGGCGGCTCTCGCCATGGCGAAAAATAACAGCCACCATACCCAATATTTAATGATAAAAACAGGCCGCCCAAACATTTGAAATTTTTCTCTTTTATTAATAAAAAAACCTCATCTATTGTAAGATGAGGCTAAAGTATTCTGATCAATGAGATCTATAAAACTTTGATACCAGTCGCCTGGAAAACAATTTCCTTTTTTGGTTCAGTGATCTTAGCAACCTCTTCTTTTGGTTTACCGGCATCTTCTGCAAAATGGCGAAGCTGATCAACCGATGTTTCCTTAAAAGTAGCTACACCATCCGCAACAATCATTTTTCCTTCCAGTGCTACCGGAACAAGGAATGCATGATCTTTCATTTTAACCAGCATCGAACCGGTTTTGGTTTCTACGCGAACCCAGCACCCTTCTGCCTTACACACTTCAATCACTTTACCGGTGATCTTCACTTCTTTGCTCTGGCCGGCAATATTCAGGTTTTCAGCAAGCAGCTCGGCTTTCACCGCTCCCTCTTCAACCACTTTTGCGCCAAAAATCGCGCCTTTGTCAGCAGCTACTTTTGGCGGTTGTGCCATTAAAACAAGAGAAAATAACAAAACAGGAAAAAGAGCGATTATTTTTTTCATGACTATTTTTTACTAAACGAAGGTTTCTATACCAGTTTTTCTACCTGCATGTAGCTTAATTCTACCGGAGTGGCACGACCGAATATCTTAACCTGCACTTTTAATTTTTTCTTCTCATCACTTACTTCTTCAATCACACCGTTAAAATCATTAAAAGGACCGTCGATGATCTTGATAGTTTCCCCGATGATGAACGGCTCACTCATCGTTACACCGCCGATATCTGACATTTCATCCACCTTGCCCAGCATCTTATTTACTTCTGCCTTGCGCAGAGAAATAATATTGCCTTTCGACCCTTTACCATCGGTAAGAAAATGCATCACGTTGCTGATATTACTCACGTGCTGGATGATATCATCACTCAGTTTGCCATCAGCCACTTCCATCATGATGTAACCGGGGTAGAAGTTCCTTTCCCGCATCACCTTTTTGCCATTCAATACCTTGTAAACTTTTTCAACCGGCAAAAATATCTGTTTAATTATTTTTTCCCAGCCATTACGCACGATGTCTTTGTCCAGGTATTCTTTGATCTTACGTTCCTTTCCGCTAACTACCCGAAGTACATACCACCTGGTTTCTTTTTCCACTTTTCCTGCCTCGATTATTGTTTCTTCTGTCATGATATTACTGGAATAAAGAATAAATAAATTTCATAGAGCCATTTGCCACAAAGTCCATCAACGCTACAATAGCGGTAATAAATAATGTTGCACCCAGTACGATCATTGTAGATTGCTGTAGTTGCTCCCATTTGGGCCAACTCACCTTTTCCATCATTTCCTTGTAAGACTCCGTTACAAAAGTTGAGAACTTATTCATATTTTTTTGATGTTTAAAAAGTTCCAGGGGTTCCAAAAGTTTCCGAGGTTAATGAACCTTGCAACATTTGAAACTTTTGAAACCTATGTAACCTTAATAGCACGGGCACTAGGATTCGAACCCAGATCAAGGGTGTTGGAGACCCGTATGCTAGCCGTTGCACCATGCCCGCAGAAAAAAAACCCCTAAATCCCCTGAAGGGGACTTTTGAAGTTTGCAATAATTTAAAGAACATTTTAAAAAGCAAAGTACTCAAGCCGTTAGCTTAAGTACTTTGCAAATTTATGTAAAGTTTTCCTTAAGTCCCCTTTAGGGGATTTAGGGGCTGCCTTTTATTTTAAAATTTCAGTCACCTGCCCGGCACCTACGGTACGACCACCTTCACGAATCGCAAATTTCAATCCTTTTTCCATTGCGATAGGCTGGATCAGTTTTACGGTTAAGTTGGTGTTATCACCAGGCATAACCATTTCAGTTCCTGCATTCAAAGTAACTTCTCCGGTTACATCCGTAGTACGGAAGTAGAACTGGGGCCGGTATTTGTTGAAGAATGGAGTGTGACGTCCGCCTTCTTCTTTGCTCAAAACGTAAACTTCACCTTTGAATTCAGTGTGCGGAGTGATAGAACCGGGCTTGCAAAGAACCATACCACGACGGATCTGTGTTTTCTCAATACCACGCAACAACAAACCTGCGTTATCACCAGCTTCCCCTTCGTCCAGGAGTTTTTTAAACATCTCAACACCTGTACAAACAGAAGATAATGGCTTTTCCATCAGACCTACGATCTCAACAGGCTCGCCCACTTTGATACGCCCTCTTTCAATACGACCAGTTGCCACAGTACCACGACCAGTGATAGAGAACACGTCCTCTACACTCATCAGGAAGGGAAGATCAACCAACCGTGGAGGTAATGGAATGTAGCTATCTACTGCATCCATCAGTTCATTGATTTTTGCAACCCATTTTTCTTCCCCAGCTAAAGCGCCGGTTGCAGAACCCTGAATGATAGGTGTATTATCGCCATCAAAACCGTAAGAAGTCAACAACTCACGAATTTCCATTTCTACTAATTCTAATAATTCAGGATCATCTACCAGGTCAACTTTGTTCATGAAAACAACGATCTGGGGTACACCTACCTGGCGGGCCAAAAGGATGTGTTCTTTAGTTTGTGGCATTGGACCATCTGTGGCCGCAACCACAAGGATAGCACCATCCATTTGAGCAGCACCTGTGATCATGTTCTTTACATAATCTGCGTGACCCGGGCAATCTACGTGAGCGTAGTGACGTGTATTAGTCGCATACTCCACGTGAGCTGTATTAATCGTAATACCCCTTTCTTTTTCTTCAGGAGCACCATCAATATCATCGTAATTTTTTTTCTCCGCTAAACCTCTTTTTGACAAAACATCGGTTATAGCGGCTGTAAGTGTTGTTTTACCATGATCCACGTGACCGATAGTACCAACGTTAAGATGGG
>JAYSYY010000024.1:0-2003 GCA_043727215.1 Chitinophagaceae bacterium
TCAATAGAGCAGTTCCTGCATTTGTTTTACCGCCCATTTTCGGCACCTCAATTATTTGGTGTTTCCACCGTACTGCTTTTTCCCAAAATCATTTATAGAAATCTGGATGTTCCGATGCTTATTTTAGATCCGGTCTCCGCGAAAGATCAACATCAATTTGAAGAAGAGAATAAAAAATTGCAGGAGGAGCATCCTTTTTTAATTACCCATAAGATTTATAATAATACATCGCATGGGTTAAAGTTTCAGAGACCCGTGGATTTTCTCAAGGATGTTACAATGTTTCTTTCCACTTTTAAGAAATAAAAAGATTGAGTCGGCGGAGTTGCCGAGGCTTAATGCAGGCCAAAACAAGAAGGGGAATGAAAAAAAATGTGTCAAACAAAGGTTCGTTAATGTTGCTTTCGGCAAGGCTTATAACGCATAGCTTCTCGTAACACGAGCGAATGACACACCCAATGGCATCCTTTATTACAAATTATCGATGCACCTGTGAGTTTTAGTTTTACTTTTGCTCCCTTTTGCAGCGCCCGGCGGCTTAGTAACGGTTCGGGATAGACGATCTTCTTTGTAATGACGAACATATTTGACGCGCAAAACATCACATCACACTTACACAAGAAATTAAACATCATAATGAAAAAAATAAAGGTATTTGTTGCTCTCTGCTTTCTTTTCCAAATGTCTTACGCGCAAAAACAACTGCCCGAAGATGTTAGTGCCAGCATACGGAAACGTATAGAGATAGGTCATGCGCCAAGCATCGTGGTAGGCATCATCGACAAGGCTGGCCCGCGCTATTTTACCTTTGGCACAAAGACCGTTGGTGGCCAAGCCGTTAATGAACATACTATTTATGAGATCGGTTCAATATCTAAAACCTTTACAGGAATCCTGCTGGCACAAATGGCGCTGGAAGGCAAGTTAAAAATTGAGGACCCCGCACAAAGCCATCTTCCTGCAGCTGTAAAAATACCAACGCGAGGTGGCAAACAAATCACGTTGGGTCAGCTATCAGACCACACTTCTTCTCTCCCACGCCTGCCAGGCAACTTGGCACCGAAAAATGCTGCCAACCCTTATGCAGACTATACAATCGAGCAATTGTATGATTTTATTAACGCACATACTTTAGCGCGTGACATCGGTTCTACTTTCGACTATTCTAATTTAGCTGCGGGCTTACTGGGTCATACTCTGTCTCTTAAAGCAGGTTTGACCTATGAAAATCTAATGATTAAAAAGATAGCCCTGCCATTAGGCATGAAGGAGACCAAGGTCAGTTTCAACAAACCCATGATGCAGAATCTGGCGATGGGGCATAGCAATGGTAAACAAGTCTCCAACTGGGATCTTCCAACCCTTGGCGGAGCCGGCGCGATCAGAAGCTCGTTGTACGATATGTTGCGATACGTTGCTGCTAACATGGGACTTCAAAAAAGCAAATTGTATCCTGCCATGCAGCTGTCACATAAAGCTCGCCATGATAAAGCTGGTAGCGGTACGCGTGTTGGCCTGGCATGGTTCATCGCTAAAGGTGCTGACGGCGATATTATTTGGCACAATGGGGGAACAGGTGGCTACCGCACCTTCGCAGGCTTTGTCAAAGAAACGGGCATCGGGGTAGTTGTACTTACAAATTCTGATAAGGGAGCCGATGATATAGGTATGCGTTTGCTTAACTCATCCTCCAAATTAATTGAAATTAAAAAATCGATACTCGGAGAAATTCAAAAATCCCTTGACACACAGGGCACTGAAGCTGCATGGAAAACGTATGAAGAATTTAAAAAAGACAAAGCAGCGTATGAATTCGACGAGAACAGCCTCAATGCACTTGGATACACTTATTTGGCTGCCGATAAAACGGCCGAAGCACTTGCGCTATTTAAAATAAATATGGATGCCTTCCCTACCTCCTTTAATGTGTTTGACAGTTATGCGGAAGCATTGATGAAAGTTGGTAAAAAAGATTCCGCTATTATTTATTACAAAAAGTCGCT
>JAYSYY010000025.1:0-13377 GCA_043727215.1 Chitinophagaceae bacterium
CCGTTCGGCACAACAGGCTATGAACAATGAACTATGGACGATCGACTATAGACCATAACTACGGACTAAACTCCCTCTTCCCCGCCAGCAAATACAACACTGCCATTCTCACCGCTACGCCATTTTCTACCTGCTGCAGGATGATCGATTCATTGCCATCCGCTACATCGCTGTCAATCTCCACCCCCCGGTTGATCGGACCCGGGTGCATAATTACAATTTCTTTGTTTATTTCATTCAACAATTTACGGGTTACACCGTAAGCGAGGTTGTATTCCCTTAACGAAGAGAAAAGGACCTGGTTCTGTCGTTCCAGCTGGATGCGCAATACATTGGCAACGTCGCACCACTGCAATGCTTTTTTCAGGTTGTATTCCACCTGCACGCCCAGGGCCTCCTTAATGTACTTCGGAATCAATGTTGGCGGGCCGGACACCATCACCTCGGCACCCATCTTGGTTAATAAATAAATATTGCTAAGCGCCACCCGCGAATGCATAATATCTCCCACCAGCACTACCTTTTTACCCGCTAACCCTCCCATTCTTTCCTGGATGGAAAATGCATCCAGCAATGCCTGGGTAGGATGTTCATTGATCCCATCGCCTGCGTTTACAATCGCGGTATCCGGCAAATGTTGCGAAAGAAAATGGGGTGCGCCGCTGGCACTGTGCCGCATCACAACCATATCCACTTTCATGCTCAGTATATTATTCACGGTATCCAGCAAAGTTTCTCCTTTGCTCACCGAAGATCCGGAAGCAGTGAAGTTGATCGTGTCTGCGCTTAAACGTTTTTCGGCCAACTCAAAGGAGATCCTGGTGCGGGTACTGTTCTCATAAAAAAGGTTTACAATAGTAACATCCCGTAACGAGGGCACTTTTTTAATCGAGCGCTGTAAAACTTCTTTAAACTGTGAACTGGTAGATAAAATGAGGGAAATATCTTCCGGGGAGAGATTTTTAATGCCCAATAAATGTTTGGTAGATAGTTGCATTAAGGAGCAAAGCTAAGGGAAAAGTTTGATTGGTCCATAGACCGTAGAACATGGACAGTTATTCCGCCAACAGATTTTGTTTCCGCGAGCACTGGTGATTTCACATAAATGAAGATCGATAAAAATATAAAGTCTCCAGTCTTTCGAATGGCCATGAACCATGAACTATGAACCATCAACCTAAAACGTCGAACCTCGAACCTTAAACCTTGAACGATTGAACCACCGCCCCCTCAATACATCACCACCTCTTCCTTCTCCCACAGCACTTTTACTTTCTGGTTTACCACAGAATCAATGGCAAGGCCGCAGTAATCTGGCTGAATAGGTAGCTCCCTGCTGAACCGGCGGTTCACAAGCACGCATAATTCTACTTTTTTTGGCCGGCCAAAGTCCTGCAGTGCATCCAATGCTGCACGAATCGTTCGCCCAGTGTACAAAACATCGTCCATGAGCACTACGATCTTACCTTCTATTGAAACCGGGAGTGCCGTTTCGCTGGCTACGTGAAACTCCTCCCGGATATCATCCCGGTAAAAAGTAATGTCCAGGATACCATATTGTATCTTTTCTCCAGGGCTAAGGGCCTTTATGCAGTGCACAATTTTTTCGCTAACCTTTACTCCCCTTGGCTGTATACCAATAAAGACGATATCCTCCAGGGAACTATAGTTCTCTACCAGCTGGTGCGCCAGGCGGTTGATCGTAACATTTAATTGCTGGGGACTTAGTAAAATCTGCATATAATTATTGATCGGGCTCGCCAATCCTTTGTGAAAGTAAAACTTATCGGACTAATAAAAAAACCCTCATAAAGAGGGTCTTTTACTAATTAATTAGTTGTTATAGGTATCCACCCAAACAGTTATACAACAGCATGCCTCAAAGCGCAGGCAGTTGTTCAAAAAAACCGGGCAGGTTTCTTTTTATTTTTTCTTGGCTAAAGCTATTTTTTTTGGAGCAGCTTCTTTTTGGGGAGCAGCTTCTTTTTTGGGAGCAGCTTCTTTTTTAGGGGCTGTTTCTTTTTTCACTGCAGCCTTTTTAGGTGCAACTTCTTTAGGTGCAGCTTCCTTAGATGCTACAGCAGCCTTAGGAGCAGCTTTTTCCTTTTTTTCTACTACTGGTACAGTTACCACACAATTTTCCACCGGCTGGCCGTAAACGTCACTCCAGGTTGTATTGTTATTATCATTTACCCACCTGCCGTCATTCAGTAAATAGCGATATTGATAAGATTTGCCGGCTAGTAAAGCCACTTCAGCAAACATAGATCCGTCCTCTTTTTTCTGCAACTGCACACCTTCTGCAGGATTCCAGTTATTAAATTCACCTACTAATACGCCGTCAGAGGCATTTGCTACAAATTCTGAAGGTAATTTAAACGTTACTTTAGTTGTCATGTTAAGTTCTCTTGGTAAAAAAATAGTATTTGACGGTTAATACAGGAAGAAAGAAAAAGTAACCCTGCCGTTGTCCACAGTTTTTACACATGCCGGTCCAAAGCATTTCAAAAACACTCTCCACAGTGGATTTGAATACCCAATTATCACAATTTTACCCATCTGTTCTGTTAGCACCAGTAAGCACGGTTTTTCTTTTTTGGTATGCATCTTTTGACAAAATACTTACTTTGGAAGGCAAGGCGTTGTGATATTTTTTTTCTCAATTTTTCTTGCTTTCACATGCCAACCCCGCTCCTGGTCATAAACCTCCAAAATAAGGCCCGGCAGACCAACATACCATGCGGGGCCAAAGTGTAGCGGAATGTCCCTGGTGTAATAAGCGAGTGTACTATCATTTTTATTGTTAACGGAGAGGGAGGCGAAACAAGTATACCCCTCTATTATTTTTGTATCACTCAGCAAAACCCAGTTGAACCTTAAAGCGGTGTCAAGGACTAAAAAATGTTTTCCTGCTGTTTTCAGATGATGGCCTTCGGCCAGAACATTCTTCCCGGGTTTATAGTACCAGGAATGATTATCCAATTTTAACCCATATATTTTTCTCTCCTTAAAGGGATCTCTTCTGATCTCCTGGCTTAAATTATAAAAAAAAGAAGCTGTATCATCAAATACCAATCGGCTTAAAAAAATTTTATTCGGCCATTTTCCTACAGAAGTTGTTGTATCACCTAAAAGTTTTCTCTGGTATTCCACGCTGTGGCCAATTTGCGCGATCAAATGCGTCGGGAAGAATAGAAGGATAATATAAGGAATTGCTTTACGGGAATGCATAGGTATTCACGGTTTAAGAAAATAACAAAGTGTTGCAACAAAATTGCAACACTTTAAAATTATTTTTCATTCATAAACGCATAACGATAGTCCACCGGAGAATGAAAAGTTTCCTTGATCGTCCTGGCACTCAGCCAGCGATATAGATTTAATGCAGAACCCGCTTTATCATTCGTTCCACTGGCCCTTGCGCCACCAAAGGGCTGCTGCCCCACTACTGCCCCCGTTGGTTTATCGTTGATATAAAAATTACCGGCACTGTTTCTTAACCTGTTCACGGCGAGTTCTACAGCAAAACGATCCTGTGCCAGCACAGCGCCTGTCAGTGCATAAGGTGAAGTACTGTCCACCAGTTTCAGCGTTTCCTCGTATTTATTTTCATCATAAATATAAACGGTCAGCACAGGGCCGAACAACTCCTCGCACATGGTTACATAATAAGGATCACTCGCTTCAATGATTGTTGGCTCTATAAAATAACCTTCCGATTTATCACACTTACCACCTACCCACAGTTTGGCTCCACTGTCTCTTTTCCGTACATTTTTAATATATCCTTCCAGTTTATCAAAACTCTTTTCATCGATCACGGCATTCACAAAATTGGTGAAATCTTCCACTGTGCCCATATCCATGGTCTTGACCTGCTCTACCAGTTTCCTTTTCACCTCTGCCGCCATGTTGGAAGGAATATAGGCCCTGGAAGCAGCGGAACATTTCTGTCCCTGGTACTCAAAGGCCCCGCGCGCCAGGGCTGTGACTACCGCATCCACGTCAGCAGACTTATGGGCAATTACAAAATCCTTTCCGCCCGTTTCACCAACAATGCGCGGGTAGGATTTGTACATCCCCATATTTTTTCCGATCGTCTCCCACATCCTGTTAAATACTCCCGTACTTCCGGTAAAATGAATACCGGCAAAATCAGGATGATTGAAGATCACCTCTCCTGCGGTAGGCCCATCTACAAAAACTAAATTGATCACACCATCAGGTAATCCTGCTTCTTTTAAAATCCGCATGAACATTTGTGCACTGTACACCTGGGTGTTGGCACATTTCCATACCACCACATTGCCGCACATCGCTGCACTTGTAGGTAGGTTTCCACCGATCGCAGTAAAGTTGAAAGGTGTGAGCGCAAATACAAATCCTTCCAGCGGACGATATTCTAAACGGTTGTACACGCCAGCTCCACTAATGGGTTGCTGCCGGTAGATCTCGCTTAAAAAGTGCACATTGAATCTTAAAAAATCTATCAGTTCACAAGCTGCATCTATCTCTGCCTGGTAAGCATTTTTGCTTTGGCCCAGCATTGTTGTACCGTTAATATAGGGCCGGTATTTAGTAGCCAGCAGGTCTGCCGCTTTCAGAAATATATTTGCGCGGTTTTCCCAGCTTAGATTAGCCCATTTATCTTTTACCTTGAGTGCGGCATTGATGGCCTTCTTTACGTGCGATGCATCGCCTGTATGAAACTGCCCTAATACATGTTTATGCTGATGGGGCGGGCGCATTTCAACCGTTTTATTTGTTCGCACTTCTTCCGCACCAATGTACATGGGCACATCAATCTTTGTTGCCTTCAGTTCCCTCAATACTTCCTTTAAACGCTTTTTTTCCGGTGAACCCGGTGCATAATTGAATACCGGCTCGTTGGCAGGTAATGGATAATAAAAATCGCCGTATTGCATAATATAACCTCCTAAATCCTCCCTGAAGGGAGGACTTGCTTTAGATTTGTTAATTAATAATATTTCCTGGAGTTCATAATAATTCTACCTGATGAGAGCTAAATCACAATGACCTCAAACAACATTCGATTTCGTTTAACACTGACTGTATATTGTTATGAATATCATCATTTGTAAAACGGATAACTCTCAACCCATCCTCTTCGAGTGATCTTTGTCGTTCTTCATCGTAATCTCTTATTTCCACACGATCATGTATTGTTCCATCTATTTCGATAACAAGTTTTGCTTTGTGACAATAGAAGTCCGCGATATAAAGTCCCAGTGGATGCTGTCTCCTGAACTTGAAACCCTGCACATTTTGTTTAAGATAAAACCACAAAATCTTTTCAGCAGCGGTCATATTTTTCCTGAGAATTTTCGCCTTCTCAAAAATTAAGTTGGATGCACCAAAAAACATTTCCCTTTTTATCACGGCCAGATTATATGATAATAAAAATAGCCGAAATGTTACAGACTGGCAAGTCTCCCTTCAGGGAGATTTAGAGGGTGTCTTCCTTCTCACTCATCAAATACGCTTTTATAAACCCATCCAAATCCCCATCCATCACAGGCCCCACATTCCCCACTTCATAATCTGTGCGATGGTCTTTGATCATTTTGTACGGATGAAAAACATAACTGCGTATCTGGCTGCCCCACTCTATTTTTTTCTTCTTGCTATTGGTAGCATTTTTTAACTCGTTTTGCTTTTGGAGTTCCAGTTCATAGAGGCGGCTTTTAAGCATCTGCATGGCCAGCTCCCGGTTACCCAACTGGCTCCTGTCCTGCTGGCATACCACCACTATGCCGGTTGGAATGTGCGTCAACTGCACTTTTGTTTCCACCTTGTTCACGTTTTGCCCGCCTGCGCCGCCACTGCGGGATGTTTCCATTTTCACGTCTGCAGGATTTACTTCAATGCTGATAGTATCATCCACCATCGGGTAAGCATACACAGATGCAAAGGAAGTGTGCCGCCGGGCATTGCTGTCAAACGGTGAAATCCGGACCAGCCGGTGCACACCGCTCTCCGCTTTTAAAAAGCCGTAGGCAAACGGCCCTTCTACCTGGTAAGTGCAGGCTTTAATGCCCGCCCCATCGCCCCACTGCCAGTCGAGTTCAGTCACCGTCCAGCCTTGTTTTTCACAATACATACGGTACATACGGGCAAGCATTTCTGCCCAGTCCTGGCTTTCAGTGCCGCCTGCACCACTGTTTATTTCAATAATACAAGGCAATGCATCTGCGGGATCATTGAGCGTACTTTTAAACTCTGCTTCTTCAATAGCCTGGTTGGCTTTTGCGAATGCTTCCTTCACTTCTTCTTCCGTGGCCTCTCCTTCTTTCCAGAATTCAAAAAGCACAGCAAAATCTTCTACTGCAGTAGTGCTGTTATAAAACATCTCTACCCAATATTCATTTACTTTTATTTCTTTCAGGATTGAAGTAGCACGGGCATTATCATCCCAGAACCCGGGCGAAAGTGAAAGTTGTTTGTCGTTATTTATTTTGGCTTCCCTGTTAGCGACGTCAAAGAAACCTCCTCAAAACCTGTAAACGGTCTCTTAAATCTTTAAGTAATTCAATAGTCATGGCGCAAAATTAGGGGTTTTGGAGGTAAAACGATACCCATGCGGGCAGTACAATCTACCGCAGGTAATTAAAGCCGTTCCAACTCAGATCAGGTCGAAGGCCTGCGCAAATAAATTGATATCGTAGTGTGACTGGATGTTTAGCTTATTCCGGAGATTTTTGCGGTGGGTGTTAATTGTCTTTTCGGAAAGGTGTGCAACACTAGCTATTTCAGGGGTGTCTTTTCCCAATGCCACCATTTGTAAAATCTCTTTCTCCCGTTTGGTAAGAGAGGCAAAAATTACCTGGTTACGCCGCCGGAAGTTTTTTTCCTCCAGCAGCCGGTTTACTTTATCTGTAATATAATGATGCGGATCAATGGCATTCGCAATCGCGATACTGAGTAAAGGTTGCCCCTGTTCATCCGGCATAAAAATTTTCATAGACGTCAGGTACCACTTCCAGTCCCTGTTCTCCACTGTTTTTACCTGCTGAAAAAAAGAGACAAATTCATCATGGTTATTTCGCTGCAGCCACTCTTTAAGTAATGGCACATACTCCCTTGATTCCTGCTCATTAAAAAATTGGTACACCCATTCAGCCCCTATTTTTTTTAATTCCGTTAAATTTACACCCAGTAACTGTTGTCCCCTTTTACTCATGTATACGACGGACATATCTTCCAGGTTGTGGATAATAATCACCCCGGGTATCTTGTCTTCTATCGCTTTTATCTTTTCAATTTCATGGCCACCTTCTGTTCCAGCTGGGTATTGCCATTCATTGTGTACATATGTGGGTTGATACCATTTTTTTTACTGCTTTGTTCAGCAAAAGAACTGGACGGCATGCCGGTTATCCCCAGATGCTTAAGCGTAAATTTACAGCACTATCGGTGAACGCTATACGCAAACATGTCTTATTTTCCCTTATTTTTACTGTTGCTACAAACAGTGATCTTTCCACGGTATCTCAGAGCCCCTTGCTTATATGAAAAAACAAATATTATTCCGTTTTTTATTTTGTTGTGTCCTAGGCACGGGCATTGTACATAACTCCGGTGCGCAGGTGCTTTCTGCTGCGCAGGAAGAAGTGCAGAAACAACAGGCTATGTCCATTTACCCCGTTTCCGCCTGGGACAGCCTGCGTTGCGTATGGTATGGCGAATGCCCGGGGGAGACCAATGTTACAGAACAATTAAGAAATACGGCCTGCCCGCTGAACAAACGGATGTTTGGATGGCATGTCCTCGGAACTTCTTCTGCCAGTTATGTATGGCAATCCCTATCCGATCTCTCTTATTTTTCTTATGATGTAAATCCCACAACCGGGAATGCGAATAATACAGCAGCCCTCGCCAATTGGGGTAGTTCAGCGGCAGTGTTGGCCGCAAAGGCCAATGGCGTAAGAGTGAACCTTGCGGTGACTTTTTTTGGTAACAGCACAACTTTCCCGGCCTTTTTTGGCAACGCCACCGCGCAAAATACCCTGATCACTAATTTGATCAATGAGGTGACAACGGCGGATGTGAACGGGCTTAATATAGATTTTGAAGGAGCCGGACTTTCTACCACCTATGCACCCCAATTCACAGCATTCCTCGGAAACTTAAGAACGCAGTTGCTGGCTGCAAGGCCCAACGCCGAAATTTCCATCGATATCCAGGGTTCTCATGTGGGATCCACGAATTATATTACCAACCTGAACGCTGTAGTAGACCTGTTTATCTTAATGGGTTATGATTATTACTGGAGCAGCCAGAACTACCCTGGCCCGATCGCTCCTACCTGGCAGTTTCCTAAAGCCGCCTCCGATCCGAACGGACATGGCAACGTGGCCAATGACCTTAATACAATGTTACGTTTTGCCGCAAAAGAAAAAGTAGTACTGGCAATGCCCTATTACGGCCGCAGGTGGAGGGCATTAAATGGCTGTGTATTGCCTGCAGATGGAAGCGCAGCTACTATCAGTACGCAAACCTATACGGACTTCCGCAACAACAGCTTTGGCTATTATACCAATACCCTGCGGGATCCCTACGCATTTACCGCGTATCACTGCTTTAGTGATGCAAATGCAGTACCCAACCAACAATTTATAGACGATGCCTACAGCCTCCAGACAAAATATGACCTCATACATCAACGAGGACTGGCCGGCGGCGCAATGTGGCGGCTAGGCTACGATGCAGGTTACACAGATCTCTGGGACCTCATAAATAATAATTTGTCTGACTGTGCAGCTAAGCCTTGCCGTGACACCATCTATGACATGGGCGGCCCGCTGAATAATTATGTGAATCGTTCTAATTATTTTTTCACGATCGATCCGCCTGGTGCTACTGCCTTGTCACTCCGGTTCCTGAATTTTAACTTCGAGGAAGGCTGGGATTCTGTGTGGATTTATGACGGTGCGGACACAACCAACAGCCCGTTATTAGGCAGGTTTAGCGGCACAGGTCTTCCGCCTGTGCTGGTGGCCAACAGCGGCAAGATGACCATTAAGGTGTTTACCGATGGTGCTACTACCCGGTCCGGGTTCACCGCAATCTACAACTGCAGTCCGCAACTCGTAAGAAGTATCACCAGTGGGAACTGGAACGATCCTGCTACCTGGGAAACCGGTGCAGTGCCACTTCCTGCGGATAACGCTGTGGTAATGGGAGGCCACGTGGTGACGGTATCCGCGAACCATAGTGTGGGCTCGCTACTGGTGAATACCGGGGGCTCGTTGGCCTTTACGGGAACTGCCGTACTCCACATTCTAAACCCTTAAAGGAAGGATGGGGCATCCCAGCCGGAATGTTAAACATCCCGGAAGCTGGAAGTTTTTGAGCAATTTTGTATCAAAATAAACCTTTATGAAAATCCTCTTTTTGTTCCTCGGCCTGTTGAGCCTGGGTACCAGTTGCAAGAGCGTGGCGGTTCCGCTATACCAGGACAAGGCCTATGGTGCTGGTGTGAGTTTCAACAGCATTTGCTGTGGACCGCCATCGGAAGAATTCCTGAAAACATTTGTGAAAGGATTCAACCTGTCCCAGAAAGTGAAGATCACTGCCGATAAGATCGCAGGCTGTGGCCGGGAAGGCGAGTTTGTTATTTTGTTCAATACCGGTAAAATGAAAGCCGATATACGCGAAAAATTTATTGCAGACCTGGAGAAACTGGTCCCTGTGCAGGAAATAAAAAATAAACAGGCGGAAACAAGCAGCGGCGGCGTGCAGGTAGTGCGCGATGTAAAAAGTTCGGCGTACAGCCACTGCCGTATCAGTTCGCAGAACTGGGCTTATGAGAGGTAGTTAATGCACGGGTTTCTTCGGCAGCCAGGAGATGAATGTCTTTCACCTCCAATCGCTTTTTTTCATACCCGGTGCTGGTCACCCGGATCATAGCAAGACCAAGCTCCCGCAGGGTACCTACAAAACCAGGGAACAACTTTTGAAAAGCAGGATACAACCATTCCAGGTATTTGTAATACTTCAGCGTATTTTTAAGCCCCTTTGTAGGTTGCATATAACCGGGCCGAAACATATAAGCCTGGCGAAAGGGAAGGGCAAGCAGGTGATTTTCAGTAAGCCCTTTCACCCTTGCCCACATAAGGCTTCCTTTTACTGTGCTGTCAGTACCTGATCCTGAAACATAACAAAAAGTCATGGCCGGATTTGCTTCGCAAAGGGTGCGTGCAACCTGCATAGTAAGATCATAGGAAACCTTCCTGTACTCCTCTTCCGCTTTCCCTACCGAGGAAATCCCGAGGCAGAAAAAACAGGCATCATAACCCTTCAACGCTTCCCGCACCGCGCTGATATCGTAAAAATTATCATGCAGCAATTCCTTCACTTTCGGATGTACAATCCCACTCGACTTCCTGTTCAGCAACAGGATACTTTCCACACCCGGGTGCTGCATACATTCATAAGCCACTCCCTCTCCCACCATTCCCGTAGCGCCTGTGATGATCACTTTAATGTTCATTGGTTCCATATTCAAAATTTAAAGATCCTATGTTGCGCAGGTTGCACTACATAGGATCATTAAAAAATTAAGCCTGGTCTTAGTTAAAAATCTTACCAAAAAACGCCTTCATATCATTCCAGCTGGCAGAGTCTGCCGCCGCATTATATTCGATTGGCATGTTGAATTTTTTTCCTTTTTCTGTGGCTTCCGGGTTGGTGAACGCATGGGTAGCATTCGCATATCCCTTAAAACTGTAATCAGCCCCGATGGAATCCATTTGTTTTTTGAACTGCATTACTTCTGCAGCCGGAACAAAAGAATCTGCTTCCCCGTGGCAAACGAGTATCGCTGCTTTTAGTAAATTTTTATCTGCAGGCACACCCGCAAGGCCACCGTGAAAACTCACCACGCCCTTGAGCGGGCTGCCCAGTTTTGCCATATTCAATACCTGTGTACCACCAAAGCAATAACCGATCGCTGCCACCTGGTTAGTGTCCGCAGCAGGCAGTGTTTTTACATAAGCCAGGGCTGCATCAAACCTTGATTTCGCCATCGCGGGATTAACGTAAAAGGGTGTTGCCATCTGGCCGGCCATGTCAGGATTTTCAGCCTGTTTGCCGTTGCCATACATATCCACTGCCATTGCCAGGTAGCCAAGTGCTGCCAGCTGCCTGGCCCTTGATTTGGTATATTCGTTCAATCCCCACCATTCATGCACGATCAGTACAACAGGTTTCTTAGCTGTGCTGCCGGAATCATAAGCTACAAAACCATTCATTGTTACCGTGTCTGCCCTATAAGTTACAGCCTCTTCTTTTATCAAAACTGCGGGATTTGAACTGGTGTCCTTGCTGCCGGCAGAAGTATTTTTTTCATCACCGGTGTTGCATGCAGCTGCAGACAAAATGAGGATTGTTGCAGCGAAAAGGCATAATCTATTTAATAAATTCATACGTATTTTTTTCTGTAAACAGTTTAGAATGCATAAAGTTCAGGTATCTCATCCACACAGCAAATTTTAACCCATTATTTCAAAAATGAATTTGTGGCTGGTCCAGAAAGCATCCAGGGCCATCAAACGCGGTTTAAGAAAAGAAATAATCGCTGGCCAGTCAGACTCTTTAAAAATATTTACGGGTTGGAGTGTAGAATAGATCCGGCTCAATTCCTGGCCGGTCTCATTGCTGTACCGGGGCTCCCAGTGCCAACTTTCGCCCGTGGCCTCCTCCAGCATAGGTTTCAGGGATACCCATTGTTCGTAGAGGCGGGTTGGCTGCTCCGGGTTCCTGTGCATGATCTCAACACCAATGTATGCCTGGTCCTTATCTGCATTCATACGGAAAAATAAATGAGGAATGCCTGTCTTATAATTGATCCAGTTGATCTTTTCTCCTTCAGAAGAAAGCACAGGCGCCATGTATTTGCCAAACCTGGTCCAGAAATTTTGCCGGATGGCAGCTGCTTGTTCTCTTGTATACATAACAGCAGTGGGGTTTAATTTGATACCACAAAATCAGGGCGGCGAATGAAATCACTACTGTATTTAAATCTAAGCTTTGTTGTAAGTTCCACTTTCCAGTTTTTTACCCCTTCAGTTTTCCTTGGAAAAAAGAATCCCCTGAGTTCAATGGTACCGAAAACCAGGTTTTCATTTCTTGTTCTTACACCTCCGCCAATGGCGGAATAACCGTTGCTGTTTTTCAGCGGTTCATTCATCGGCTGCATCAGGGAGATATCTGTAAAGATAAATGGTGCAAAACGAAAGCCCAGGTACCGCCTCATTTGAAAAAAAGCCGCTTCCGCCCTGGCCGTTGCACGGGCACGACCTTCTATAACACCGTTCCGGTAGTAAGGTAATCCATGTTCTGCTTCCAGGAACAGCGGCACATTCAGGAAAGGATTGATCTGCCTGGTGTAGGATAAAGAGAAAAAGTTCCGGTTATACCAGAAAGGGCTCAGGGCCTTTAATTTGGTGAAATGATCCACGGCCATTAAAACATCCACATCCTGCCATTTGTCATCTTTCATAAAACCGCCCAGTTTAAAAGTATAGGAATAAAGTGCGCTGTTTTTATTGAACTCACTCCCGTCGAATTCTACACCATAATAAGCGCGCTTTACGCCCTGCTTATTTGTGAAGCCGGTAATCACAGAAGCACTCAGCCCCTCGGGAACGTCTTCATTCCTGCCGAAGCCATATACAAAGTTGGTGCGATAGAAGTTTTGTCTGTAAAGACTATAGGACACGAGCACACCATTAATATCAGCATAGTTGTAATTGTAAAAATCCTGGTACTTATCCGGCACTTTATAGAACCAGTTAAAGAAACCCCGTAAGGCTACAAAGTGCCTCAGGCGGTTCTCTGAGTCTTTTACCTTACCCTTTTTATAGCCAAAATTATAACCCGTCCACAGATCAGCATTTACAAACTGGTATTTGAAATCCGTGCTATAAAGAGAGTCAGACAGGTAACCATTCATTGTTTTGTTGTAAGACAATTCCAGGGCCCCGGTGATAGCTGTGTAGCGGCTTGCCATCGGTTTTTCTACCCTTGAATATACCCTTAACTCCTCATCCCTGCCGCTGTTGAATGCGGTATTAAAAGTGTTGAAACCGGTTGTCCAGTTGATAAATCTGCCGCCAATATTTCTTTGCACATATTCTGCGCCATATCCCGGCCCAGGCGAACGTAGACCGTCGTAAAACCCGTAAAGGGCGAGCCGGTTTCCTGTACCGCCGATATTTTCTTCTCTTATCTCAAAATCCAGTTTTTTGGTATTGCTTACACTCACTTTGCCGCCGATAGAAAATACATCCCTGGTAAGGATCACAATATCCACAGAATCCTTGCTACGGGCAGCCGGAAGGACCTCTATAACGG
>JAYSYY010000026.1:0-1984 GCA_043727215.1 Chitinophagaceae bacterium
GAATGGATGTAGAATAAGATTTACCATTGGTAAGGGGAAGGTAATTATGAACGAAAGGAACAGACAGTGGTGTATTAGGTATCCGGGGGCCATAGCTCAGCTTGCTCACAAAAAGAAAATCTTTGACTAATAAAGTTTTTTCCATAGAACCGGAAGGAATAACATAAGCTTCAAATATAAATGTGCGGATGAGGGTGGCTGCTACAATAGCAAAGATGGCAGCATCCACCCATTCCCGCCAGGCTGCTTTCTTATGTTTTGCCGCTGCTGCAGGGCCAATGAATTTTGTATCTTTTTGTGCAGCAAGCCAGGGAAAATAAAATGGAGCCAGCAAGGCTGCCATTGTATGATGCCCGAGTGAAAATTTTCCAAACACTTTAGCAAACTCAATAAAGATTCCCGGAGTAATAAACCATCCCACTACCGGGATGAATTGCCAGAATACCCAATGCCTGGGACGCTGGGCCAATTCCTGCATCACCCAAGTATTGTAAAAAGGGATATATGCTTTCCAGGTTTGCTCACCAGCTTTTTGAAACAATTTTGCCAAACCAAAAGAAGGGAGGAAAACAAGTAATATACCAATAAGGTAGATAATCAGTAAGTGTTGTAAAGGCATGAACCAGATTTTATTTTAGCGCCTCCCTTCCGGCAGACGGGATCAAAAGTATTATAATAATTGGCGGATCAAAATTTGATGGCCGAAAGTTTTGTGAAAGAGGGGGAATGGCAAATGAAATTCGGGATGTTTGTTTCTTGTCCTTGTCCCTTGTCCCTTACCTCGGCATCACATAACTCTTCACATCTTCACCCGTTATTGTTTTGGCAGATAGAATCACCAACCGCTCCACTACATTTCTTAACTCACGAATATTACCTGTCCAGTCATATTCCTTCAGCATTTGTATTGCATCTTCATCAATGGTTTTTCTTGCTATGCCATAATCAGCGCTGATATCCTGCAGAAACTGGTCAACCAGTACAGGTATATCGTCACGCCTTTCATTTAAAGATGGCACATGAATAATTATCACACTTAAACGGTGATACAAGTCGAGCCTGAACGTTTTTTCATCTACTTCTTTTAAAAGATCTTTATTGGTAGCGGCTATTACACGTACATCAACATTGATATCTTTATCCGCCCCTACCCTTGTTATTTTTCCTTCCTGCAGGGCACGCAGCACTTTAGCCTGTGCATTGAGGCTCATATCACCTATCTCATCAAGAAATAAAGTGCCTCCATTGGCTTGTTCAAATTTGCCTATACGTTGCTTAATGGCCGAAGTAAATGATCCTTTTTCATGACCGAATAATTCACTTTCGATCAGTTCGGTAGGAATAGCTGCACAGTTAACTTCTACCAATGGCCCGCTTACCCGGTTACTTTTTTCATGCACCCAACGGGCTACCAGTTCCTTGCCTACACCATTATCACCGGTAATAAGTATCCTGGCATCAGTAGGCGCTACTTTTTCAATAGTATCTTTTATTTTTTGAATAGGCACAGTAGCCCCTATCATTTCTTGTACACGGCTTACTTTTCTTTTCAGCACTTTCGTTTCTGTTACCAGGCTGCTTCGCTCCATAGCATTGCGGATAGTGATCAAAAGCCGGTTGAGATCTGGCGGCTTTGAAATAAAATCATAAGCGCCTTTCTTGACAGCCTCTACAGCCGTTTCAATATTCCCATGGCCAGATATCATAATAATTGGGACATCGGGACTTGCCTCGGATGCTTTTTGCAAAAACTCAATGCCATCCAGCTTTGGCATTTTAATATCACAAAGAACAACATCATATGCTTTCTCTTTAAATTTTTTCAACCCTTCTTCTCCATCCGCCGCTTCATCCAGCTTGTACCCTTCAAAGGAAAGTATTTCGGTAAGTGTTTTACGAATCGCTTTTTCGTCATCAATGATCAGTATATCAGCCATTCAATTAGGAATTTAGTGGGCAAAAGTAAGGATAAGCTCTGAGGCTT
>JAYSYY010000027.1:0-39922 GCA_043727215.1 Chitinophagaceae bacterium
AGTAACAGTCAATGTATAAGTACCTGCTGCATTCACCGATGGAGTAGCAGTATTAGCACCGGATACAATGTTACCGCCATTGCTGGCTACCCATGCAAAAGTAGCTCCTGCGGTTGTGGATGATCCACTCAAGGCGATGGAAGTTACTGTACAAGTCAACACTTTATCTGCTCCTGCATTCGCATTTGGTAAAGGTTCCACCGTTACCGTTCCAGTACCGGCTGTGCTTGTACAACCCTGGGCGGTAATAATTACAACGGAATAAATTCCGTCTACAGTTGCCTGCATGGTATTTGTATTTCCTGGATCCACTGCACCAAGAGGCACAGTCCAGTCGTAGGTATATGTACCAGGTCTGTTTGGAGTAGCCGTTAAGGTGACAGCTGGTCCATTCGCACAACGAGTGCCTGAGTTAACTGATACAGTAGGAATGCCACCTAAGCCACCGCTGATAAAGTCATCCAAAGATGCAGTGATAGACTGAGAAGACCTTGTTTCCAATAATACAGTTGCAAAACAAGTTTGACCTGGTGAGTTCACTGTGAGGTCAATAAAACCTTCGTAAAATTCGTTCGTCTCGTAATTTCTTGGGAAAAAATCCCAGTTAGATGGAACCGGGTAGCTAGCTGCATTGTTTTCTGCCACACTACCAAGGATCCCGGTTGTTTCCAGGTTCCCATCAGAGTTAGGCACCACGGTTTGACCGGGGGTAACTGGTTCGCCACCAATCCAACGGTAAACGTTTACCGTACCGTTCCGGCCACCACCGGTGAAATCGGCCAGTACTAATAAATCTCCCCTTACGTGTTCGGGAGCAAACCGTTTTACACCACCGTCATCAACAGGGCGTGTGCCATTTAAATAAAACCAGAAACCGATCTGGGCGTCCCCATTGTTTGAGGTTCTGTCACCGGCAAAAACAAGGAAATTACCGTTCACGGTAGTCATCATGTTAGTTCCCGGATCAAGATAAGTGACGGAGTTTACCAGGCTCGATGCGCCATTGGCGATGTCATTTTTAGCCTTGGTTTGACCTACTTCCCATCGCTGATCAAAAGCGAAAAGGAAATCTTTTGAACCCTGCGTGTATTGGCTGTCCAGAACACCATTACCGAAAGCATCCTGGTAATGGTTACCGAAATTTGTCCAGTCGATTGGGTTACCATCGATGCTGATCTGCGCCGAAGATTGAGTAGGACAGAGGAAAGATGCCAGGAAAATCATCATGATCATGATTTTCATCCTGGGCCAAAACAGAGCCGTTGTCCTGTGGGGGCTCGTGTTTAGTAGAGGTTTACTTTGCATAAAATGCTTTTTAAAATTGAAAAAATGAGCGGATAAGTCTTTTAAAACAATATTCCTGTGGTTGGTAACCGATCATTACGTATTGCGCAGATTAAATGGTCTACGGCAGCATTTAATAATATAATTACAGAGGTGGGGCTTTAAGCACCAGATATTGGAAGGCTTTAAAACGGGGGCATTCGGCATACTCGCTAAATGGCTTACGCGGGCATCAAGAAGGATTGGATAATACCAATAAGATTTTTTCCGGGGGAAATTAAGATGTTGTAAGAGGTAACTAGCGGTTGGTTTTCAGAGAAATGAGACAGAGATGTCGGAAACAGGATGCTAAACTAACCATTAAATTTTCACATACAAAATTTTTTGTAAATATTTTTCTTGACTACGCATAAAAGGGTATAATCACTTAGGCTATGGTGGGCGATCCGGCCGGTTTACAATGACTTTTATGATATATAAAGAGAAAAGCGGGCAAGGCCGGGCCTTATCTTATCAAAAACTAAATGGACGTTCCCGTTATAATCCAAATAATCCTTTGTTCAATACCTGTAGCGTTTGTTCCTTGTAACTGCGTGGTATCAGCAGGGAAATATTATGCCGGCTGCCCCCATAACTCACCATACGTACAGGTATTTCTTTCACTGATTCAAACAGGTGAAACATGATGTCTTTAGTGTCTGTGATCTCATTGCCTACTATACTTACGATGGTTTGATTGGTATCCACCTCTACCGTGCCGAAAGCTTCCAGTTCCTTTGTGATCTCCTTAATAAATATGTCACTGTCTATAGTTACTGATACTGCCACTTCCGAGGTGGTGATCATATCAATCGAGGTCTTGTATTTTTCAAATACTTCAAACACCTTTCTTAAAAAGCCGTATGCCAGCAACATCCTGCTGCTTTTTATTTTTACTGCTGTAATATTATCTTTTGCGGCAACCGCTTTCACACCTGTGCTGCCTGCCTGCTCCGTGATCAGGGTTCCTTTAGCCGCAGGATCCATGGTGTTTAATAGCTTCACCGGCACGTTGTAAAACTGGGCGGGCCAGATACTTGCAGGATGCAGGATCTTGGCACCGAAATAAGCTAACTCGGCTGCCTCCTCAAAACTTAATTGTTCTATCGGCCGCGTAGCTTCCACCACCCGCGGGTCATTGTTGTGCATGCCATCAATATCCGTCCAGATCTCGCACACAGTCGCATTAACCGCTGCCGCGATGAGGGAAGCACTGTAATCACTCCCGCCTCTTTTGAGGTTATCCACTTCGCCTTTGGCATTGCGCGTGATATACCCCTGCGTCACAAAAATATTTACATCCTTATGTTTCTGAAGAAGCTGCGCCAGTTTAACTTTAATAGTGCCCACCTGTGGTTCATCCTGGTTGTCCAGGGTCATAAAATCCAGGGCCGGCAACAGGAAGTGGTCAACCTTCTGCTCTTCCAGGTAAAGGCTAAAAAGTTTTGTGCTCAATAATTCACCCTGAGCCAGGATGTCTTTATTTAACGCTTCGCTAAAAGATATTTTAAGTATAATACTCAGGAACTCAAAATGTTCCCCGACAATTTTTTTTGCTTTTTCGATAACGGTTCCATCTTGCAACAGGTCCGCGATGAATTGCTGGTAATGGGCATCCAGGGCATTTATCTTTTCCTGGGCGGAATGGCGGTCATTGGTGGCCAGCAGCGAGCTGATCTCCACCAGTGCATTCGTAGTTCCACTAAGTGCAGACAGCACCACTATTTTCGGCCCTTCCGTTGCAGTTATCAATTTTGCCACTTCTCTCATCCGCTGCGGTTTGCCTACACTCGTACCGCCAAATTTCATCACTTTCATAACTTCTATATTAAATCCGTTTATTAATCCCCACCTTCACCATGTCTTGTCCTGAAAAAAGTTGACAGTTTTTAATTGATTTATTTCGCTTTGTTTTATTTCGGTTTTAAGCTTTTCTCCTTAAGTCCCGTTTAAAAGATGCGGCTGCCGTTCTCTTTGAATGGAGCGTCTCCCCATTATCAAATTATCAAATTATCGAATTACCAAATTATCTCTTCCACCGTCAACCCTCCCCCACGGGTTCGCGAAAATAAACCACAAAAGGCATATTTCCCTTTCCGATCACAGGGTCACGGAAAATTGTTGCGCAATCGTTTGCAGATCTTCTACAACTGCTTGCAAAAGAGGAATACCATTTTGCCTGTAATCTTTTTCCATGGCGGTTTCCGGCTCGCCAGGTATGATCACGTTTGAAAAACCTTCGGCCGTTTCCGCAGTTTTGAAACGCCTTATCCATTGATCCATATTCGACTTAAACTCAGCTGCAGGACGGAATGCGTCGATGCACATGGCTCCAAAAAAGTGACCGATCCCTTTGCCGGGCATATTTTCCGGCATGGGTACATATGCCGGAAAAGGGGGTACCCATGGGCCGTAGTTGGCGCCACTGAGTACGGCTGAAAAAATATCAACAATGCTGCCCAGCATAAATCCTTTATGACTGCCGTGTTCGCGGTCGCCACCCAGCGGCAACAGTGCACCGCCTTCCTTTAATTCGCTTGCATTGGTGCTGGGGCTGCCGTCCTTCTTTTGTATCCAGCCGGCAGGTGCGGGTTTATTTTTTCGCTGCAGCATTTCCAGTTTGCCATTAGCAGCCGTCGTAGTTGCGAAATCTGCCACAAAAGGCTGCTCGTCCCCCGCCGGTATTGCAACGGAAATGGGATTGGTGCCCAATAATTTTTCGGTAGAAAAAGTTGGCGCCACGAGTGCCGAGGCATTCGTCATGGCTATCCCTATCATATCATGTGGCAGGGCCATCATGGCGTGGTAACCAGCGATGCCAAAATGGTTACTGTTCTGCACACTTACCCAACCTGTACCCGCGACCTTTGCTTTATCAATCGCCACCTGCATGGCCGCGGGAGCTACTACCAGGCCCAGGCCGCTATCACCATCTATGGTTGCGGTAGAAATAGTTTCATGGATGACCTTAATGCCTGGTGTGGCGTTGATTCGCTTTGCATTCCATAACCTTACATACCCGCTGAGCCTGGCCACACCGTGGCTATCCACTCCCCTCAGGTCTGCGCTTAATAGAACAGTTGCTGCAATAGCGGCATCCTGGTCTGAACAGCCCATTTTTTTAAAAATGGCTGTAGAGAAATTATATAACTGGTCGTATGAAAATGTCTGATCCATGGGAGCGAAGATACTAAGCCTTTATTCTTTTAGCTTTTACCTTTCGTCCATTTGCCTGGCTGTGGGTTTAGGTTAACAAGGCATTTCCCCCTGCAAGGATTTGCATTATATGGTATGTAACTATTTTTTTTGTAAATGTTTTTTTATTTACAAAAAAATATTTACAAAAAAAGGCTTAAGCCCACCGGCCCCCTTCCCATCAGCCCGCAAAACTTGGCGGCATGTGCTGGCGTGTCGTTACCCTGCCCAACACCACAAAACCGGGCCGGTACAGAACCCGGCAATCAGGCACGCGGGATCCCTTAAATGACGAAACTGGCGGAAGAAAACCTGTTGTCCTAAACGGCTAACCCGTAGAGTCCCTCCCGGGGAGTTCCTCATTAAAGACGACGAAAAAAGACATTTACCCGACCAGTATAGCCGGCCGCGAGAATAATACCGAAGGATACTAAATATTTTGATCTCCAGGCGACGCTGCACCAGGAGCTACCCGACAAAAATGGGAAGTACCGTGGAGAAAGGTCAGCGTTGAATCAGGACAGTTGAGCTATTGCCGGAGATGTTTACAACAATATTTTGTACCAAAATTTCAGCTGGATAAAAATGGGACTGGTGTACAAGCCGTGCCATTTACCGGAATACTGTCATGCTCATCAGAAGAAAGACATGCTGGTTGTTACCATTGATAACACTTTGCCGGTATCATCTCTGTTCGCATTCATTTCCTTAAATTTGCAGCCCCGCAACCGGGTTAATCAAAAACAATAAAACTTATAACTTTTCATGGGAAGGATATTTGAAGTACGTAAAAGCTCCATGTTTGCCCGTTGGGATAAAATGGCGAAGAATTTTACCCGTATCGGAAAAGAGATAGCCATTGCGGTAAAAGCCAGTGGCCCTGATCCTGATAATAATCCCGCGCTTAGAAGGTGTTACCTGAATGCCAGGGCATGTGGTATGCCAAAGGATCGCGTAGAAGCAGCCATCAAAAGGGCGATGGGTAAAGACACCAGCAATTATGAAGAGATCCTGTACGAGGGGTACGCTCCACATGGTGTGGCTGTGATGGTGGAAACTGCCACTGATAATGCTACCCGAACCGTCGCTAACGTGCGAATGCATTTTACAAAAGGCCATGGTTCGCTGGGTACCAGTGGCAGTGTAGGATTTGGCTTTAACCATATGGCAGAATTTAAAATAAAAGCTGCGGGGCAGAATGTGGATGACCTGGAACTGGAACTGATAGATTTTGGCCTGGAAGAGATTGGCGAGGATGCCGAAGGCAATATCGTGATCCGTACGCCATTTAATGAATACGGGAATATGAGTAAAGCACTGGAAGAAAAAAAGATAGAAGTGATCACGGCTGAACTCACCCGGGTGCCTACCACCACGGTGGAATTGGGAGAGGAAGAAGCCAATGATGTTTTAAAACTGGTGGACAGACTGGAACAGGATGATGACGTACAAAAAGTGTATCATAATTTGAAATAATGAAGAGGCTGATCCGAAAGATCAGCCTCTTTTGATATGAAGGGCCGGCTGCATGTTGTTATTATTGTTTGAAGGGGTGTATAACAACCTGGGGTGATCCCGAGCAAGTCTGCTGGTTGTCATTCGTCTTCATTTCTTGTTCCCTGCTGCCTGATGGTCCGGGTTTATACGGGAATTAGCCCTGCGTGTTGGTCACCACTGTTTACTTTCTTAACGATTGCCTCAATTCTTTCACTTGTCTCTTTATTGATTTGGATGGATTCCGCTGTAATAAGGTCATTGGATTCAGCTTGTTTCTTCCTTTGTAAGAGGGGGAAGTTGCATTGGAATTGTTGTTACCACCCCCATCCCTGCAATTTTCATATTCAAAACTTACAGAGAAATGAGTTGCAGTTTGCCTGTCTACGTAATTAACCTTTTCGAGATTACCATAGTTCGCAGTTTGCCACAGTGTTTGAACCGGGTCGAAATCATAATACACTGAAGCTGTCCCAAATTCGTCATAAAGCATAATTTTTTCGCTGGAATACCACCATTTGGTTTGACCAAATGTGCTGTTTGCATAAGGAAAGTTATACTCCACTCCAGGTGTTCCTCCCCTTAGTGGACTTTTGTAATGATTGCTGTAGGTATAATGACCAGAGACAACGGGCATGCCACCGTCGTGAAATTTCCAGCTTTCAAGGTCACCATCAGCGGTATAGACATTTTCTGTATAATACCCCAGCACTGTGCTCTCGGCCTTTATGATCTGCCCTTTTCTATCAAAGCTGTAACGATAGTCATCCGCCACAACATTTGAATTCCCTTCGTACCAAATCTCTTTGATCACCCGGTTGTTGTTGTAAATAAATTGAATCCTGTATACCAGGTTAGCGCCATCATATCCCCGGGCTACATTTAATTTACCTTTTGCGTCATACTCCAATTTATAATCCATACCATACCATGTTTTCCATTCGTCGACCAGGCCATTTTTATATGTATAATGGTCAATTTGGTGTTGATCCGAAAGCCCGTTATAAATATCATTTGTAGTTACGCGGCAGCCTTGTGCTTTGTTTGACTTTTCTGCCATTGACTGGGCAGTATTTTCTTCATTGAATTGTAATGTTTCTTTACGGCAACCAATGGATAACAAAGCTGCCAGTAAACAGAAACCGATAAGTTTTACATAATTCCTTTTCATAAAAAAAGTTGAAGTGATTAAAAGATGGCTAAATTCTTCAGATATTTTAGTATAGAAATTTTTGAACTAAACGGACTTCAACCAGCGAATTTCATAGAATGAATGAACCGGACAAACAAGTGGTTGGATATTTCCCGAAAGATAGGGGGCGACAAAAAAGAAAACAATACCCCATTGGGTGATTTTAATGAAGATCAATGTAAACTTTGCTGCAATGCCTTCCTCACTGCTTCACTCCGGCAGGCTACATGGAGTTTTTTGTAGATGTGCTTTACATGTGTGCGGACCGTTTCATAACTAATAAAAGCTTTATCTGCAATGGCTTTATAGTTCTCTCCGTCTACCATCATGTTCAGGATCTCTTTTTCTCTTGTACTTAATTCATAGCTGTTACTATCAGGGCTGATGAGTAGGATGTTTTTATTGCTAAAAAAACCAAGCACTTTTTTTGCTACTGTTGAATTCATGGGAGAACCACCGTTATAAACCTCGTTGATAGCTTCCAGGTATTTGTGAGGCGGATCATTTTTCAGGATATACCCCGAAGCTCCTGCGCAAAGGGCCTTGAATATTTTATCGGTATCATTAAAAACAGTTTGTATCAGGATCTTTATTGAAGGGAAAGCATCCAACACGAGGCTGCTGATCTCTATACCATTTAAACCGGGCATTTCTATATCCATCAATATCACATCCGGCTCGCTTCTTTTTACATCCATCATCCAGTGGCCGCCATCTGCAAATGCGCCTGTACAGGTATAACCATCCGTGCCATTCAGGATTGCCTGCAGGGCATCCCTTACCAGCTTGTTGTCTTCAAAAATTGCCACACGTATCGCAATGCCCATCGTTTAATTTTGTTTTATCCATGTAAAATGCCGGATGGAACCTGATCACTGAAAACCTTTTTTTTAAAAGCTACCGGCCAAAAATTAAAGTGAGTTTCTCCCCGGGCAGGGTATTTCGATGCCCGCAATCCTCCGCAAGTTCAAAAGTAATTTGCATTCTGAAGCATTGCAATACCTCGCTGGGGTATTTTTAATTCTCTGCCAGACTTGCCTAGAAACGGATGCCCACCGAAACACCCGGAACTTATTGGGTTTTGCACCGGACCCAAACCTCCGTACCTTCATTCAGTATTGACTGTACTTTAAGGGTAGCACCAATTTCTTCCGCCCTTCTCTGCATATTTTCCAGGCCATTTCCTTTTTTAACTTTGGCGACATCAAAGCCGCGGCCATTGTCCTTTACGTTAATTTCCACGCAATGATCAATGCCTTTCACCCCGAGGCCGATCTCTGTTGCCTGGCTATATTTTACAGCATTATTAATTGCCTCTTTACAGATAAGGTACACGTTATGCCGGCTCTCCATAGAGAGTGCAAGGGTTTCGAGCTCCACCTCCGGGCGCACGATCATTTTGATATCCTTTGTAATCGCCATTTCTGTAGCATATTCTTCCAGTTTTTGTATGAGCTTCTGCAAGGAGTCATGTTGCGGATTTACTACCCAAACAATATCGCTCAGCTTGTTTATCATGTCCCCTGCAGATTTTTGAATCACCGAAAGCGAACTTTCCACCTCAGTCGTTTGTCCCTTCTTAATTTGTTCCCGGCTTAAATGGCTATACATGGCAATTCCACTCAGCGTGGCGCCCACCTCATCGTGCAGGTCATGGGATATTTTAGTTCTTATCAGAAATATCTTTTTAAGTTCGCCGATCCGGTAGCGAAAAACGGCATAAATGATACCAGACAACAACAATATCGCCAGCAGGTAGAACCACCAGGTTTTCCAGTACGGGGGACTGATAAGAATAGTGAAGCGGGTAAATTGTTGCGGCCACCTGTTATTGGGAGAAAAAACTTTTCCTTCTATTAAATGTTTGCCTGCAGCAAGATTATTAAAAACGACTGTGCGCTGGCCTTCCAGGGGCACCCAACCTGTATCTTTTCCATTACTTATGCGATACGCGTAGTACTGATCCTGGGCATCTTCATAATTAATGGCATTGAACGAAACCCGGATATCATTTTGGCGCCAGGTGCTGTTGATTTTTTCAGCCGGGTTCCATTGCAAATCCGCATTTCCCAATAGAATATTTTCAACGAACAATGTCGGGTGGCCATTTTTTGAAGCCGGTCCGGCTGCGTCAAACTGCATGATTGCGTTGCCCAGTCCTGCATATAACAGCTGTTGGTCATCGTCCGTGCAAAAATTATTACTGCTTATACTCCTGCTCTGCATCTCTTTGCTGTTGGCTACCTGCACTAATTTCCTGGTCCTTAGGTCCATCTTTGCAATACCATTTAAGCAGGCAATCCACAAATTGCTGTTGATCACTTTTAAGGCGAGCACCTGGTTATCAGGCAGCCCTTCTGCCCGGGTAAAAGAGCGGAATTTTTTCGTAGCCGGTTCATAAAGTATAAGTCCATTAGTTGCATTCGCCATCCAAACCCCTCCCTGTTGATCACAGGCAATGCTGCCTATATTTCGTTTGGCCCAGCGTATTGCCGGAAAAGAATCGAGGTAAATATCAAATTGCTTCTTCCTGGTATTGTACCGGCCTGCCCCTTCTCCGGCCATCCAGGTATTGCCTTGCTCATCTTCGGAAATGTGAAATATTTCCCCCATTTCTTTTACCAGCGGCTGATCAAATTCCAGTAATATCGGATGTGATGCATTTTTTTTATACAGGTAAACCCCACCGGGTTTATTGCAGGTTATCCAGGTGTTCCCTTGCCTGTCTGTAAACATATCAGCTATCCAATTGAACCTGCTATCCCAACGAGGCAGGTTTACCACGCCGGTTCTATTGCTTATTGCATCATACCAGAACAGGTGCATATTTGCGCCGCATAGAATCGTATCCCGGCCTCTTCTGGTAATTGTGTAGGTACTGTTGTTGCCTTCATCAGCGAATTTAAACCGAATGGTTTTCTTAAATGACAGGTCTCCTTTATTAAAAACATACATCCCGTTGCCCGATAAATTTGCAGCAAAAATATGGTCACCAGTTACTGCCAGCTGGAGGATATTAGCGCCTGGACTTGTTTGTATAACCTGTTCAGGAATACTGGCAATCCGCAGGTTACCGGGGCTCCTGTTTTCCGTTATAAGGCCGTTGCTACTGCCGATCCAGGTTCGGTTTTGCATGTCCACAAAAAAACGATTACAGCGTTTATCTGCAAAATATTTAGCGGTATCCATACTAACTGTACCTGTGGCGGTGCTAACCCTTAATTTAAACAGGCCAGCCTTTTTCCCGGATAGGAAAAGGGTGGAGTCCGGATGCACATACAAGCTACTTTGCCAGTTGATCTCCGATTTTAAGGGATACAGGGGCAACCGCGAATAGGTGAGGAGTTTCCGCCGTTCATTGATAAAAATGGCAGTATCACTGTCATTGATAAGGAGGAGGAAACAGCCGGGCCATGGCTGAAGGTGAGTGAAATTTCGTTTCCCCGGGCCCAGGATCACATCAAAAATCTTAAACCGCTTATCCCCTTTTTTTAGGGTAGAAAATTGATGGGTGAGGATGTTGTAGCTGTGTATCCCTTTTTGCCCGGCAACGATGATATTATTGTCATCGAGCCAGGCCATGAAAGTGCCAAAACCCATTGCAGTTTCTGCCTCTGCATCTGTGTAATCGTCGTAACGGAACACAAGTTTATGTTCCGGGCTGTAATGATAAAAACCTGATCTGCTGGCTACGAAACAGTTGCCGGAGGCATCGGATAAAAACTCCCGCAGTGAATTTACTTTGTAATAATATTTTAACGGACCCGGTGGTATGATGATGCTTTGTTGCTTCATCGATTGAACATTAAGGATGTTCAACCCGGATTTTGTAATAACCGCCAGCCTGTTAGAATCAATCCATTTAAGATCCTTTATCTCGTCCGATGGAAGAGAGGCTGCAGCATGGTTACTTTGGATGGTTTTAAAATTCAACCCATCGAACCTGTTTAAACCCTGGTTGGTGGCAATCCATAAATAACCAAAGCGATCTTGCTTCAACGCCGTGATCCAGTTATCCGTCAATCCATCGCTCTTGCTGTAGCTGACAAATTGTTTTTGTGCACCCTGCGAAAAAGCAGAAGGGTAACTGTAAACAAAAAGGAGGAATATGGATATGGCCCGGAGAACTGTCCCCCTGTTGAAACCTATTGAAATTACTTGACTAACCGTGGAAGGTGTGTTTTCGGATTCAACTGTTCCTGGAAGACAGGAACTGCAACAAAGATCAGGCGGGTATGGTTGCTTTATCAGGTTCACAGAAGAAAGAGATCAGGTTTGCTACTGGTAAAAGGGCGTTTTACAGGTAGCAAAAATCCAATATCTGCATAATTTCCACCAAATGCAAGCCCAATCTAGTTACCGGCGGGGGCCTTAAATGGTCACCGAAGGTGGAAAATAATTAAATTCTTCCCTGCACTTTTTGGCGATAAATGCGATGAGGCAACTAATACCGCATAAAAAAACCCGCTGAAAGCGGGTGATATTTCTTTTTACGACGACCTTACTCCAGCCGGAACGATATTTTGCATACAACCCCGTAGGTAGTCACCTGCCCGTCTTTTACATGGGCTTTAATATCTTTCACGTAAACAGAATCAATATTTCTTACTGTTTTAGAAGCTTCTGTTACTGCATTTTGAACAGCATCTTCGATACTTGTTGTAGACGAAGAAATTACTTCAATGACTTTTACAATTGGCATGGTGATAAATTTACTGTGTGAAAAAACTATTTGCAGTTTTAAGGTACAAATAAGATTTTAGAAATAGGCAATGGACAATTGGCAATAAACAACTGCAAGGGTTAACTGTCAATATGCAGAAGTTTAGGCGGTTTCTATTATTTTCGAAAAAAAGACAAGGGCATTCTTAGCATTTTTTTGTTGCAGGTCTCTACTATTTTTCAGGATTATTTATCATATGACTCAGTAACTTTCCAATTTCTTCATTTCGCGAGAACAGCGATAAATGCTGTTCCGTGGCAAGATAGTTGCATGGAAGATCAAAATCTAACCATATACCGGTTTCAGTATTTTCTGCATCACAATCAGTGATCTTTAGGATAAAATGTGCCGGATATTTTTTCTTGCGATATGCTTCTCCAAGGTTGGAATTAACGCTCCGGGAGGATCGCCTTATTTGGTCAATGAGGGAATATTTTTCTTCCCTGGGGAAGGCTTTTGTAACTTCAAAAATGTCCATGGCCTGCTCAAACGCAAGCTTATACACTTTTGTCAGTTTGAAGTTGACGACTCCCATAGCGGTACATTTAAAAAGAGTACAATCTTGCCCATTGCTTATTGCCCTTTGCTTATTGCTCATTGCGCATTGCCGATTTCCTACTCAGCCATCATCTCCTCCACTACCCTAATCACGTCTTCCATATTCGGTTTTGCAAAATAATCCCCGTCGCTGCCATACCCGGGCCTGTGTGCTTTGGCGGTGAGTGTCCTTGGCGATACATCGAGGTATTGATATCCTTTTTGTTCTTCCATCACATGGTTATACATGAAACCTACAGCGCCACCGGGCACGTCCTCGTCCACAAATAAAATCCTGCTTGTTTTTTTCAGGGATTGCACAATGCCATGATGAATATCAAACGGCAGTAGGGTCTGTACGTCTATCACTTCGCAATGAATATCGTTTTTCTCCAGGATAGCTGCAGCGTCCATCACGATCCGCAGTGTGGATCCATAGCTCACGATGGTAAGATCAGCCCCTTCTTTAATTATTTCAGGAATACCGAGTGGCACCGTATAGTCTAATAAATTGGCGGGTAGTTTTTCTTTAAGCCGGTAACCGTTCAGGCATTCGATCATTATTGCAGGGTCATTGGCCTGTAGCAAGGTATTGTACATACCGACTGCCTGGGTCATATTCCTGGGCACACAAACCCACATTCCCCTCAGCGAATGAATGATCATTCCCATTGGCGATCCACTGTGCCAGATACCCTCCAGCCTGTGCCCCCTGGTCCTTACAATTAATGGAACACTCTGCTGCCCCGCTGTTCTAAAATGGGTGGTAGCCACATCATCACTCAGGGGTTGGAGGCCGTATAGTAAATAATCCAGGTACTGAATTTCCGCGATGGGGCGAAGCCCCCGCAAGGCCAACCCTATCCCCTGGCCCATGATCGTAAGTTCCCGGATGCCGGTGTCAAAAATCCTTTCTGCGCCGTGTTTTTCCTGTAACCCACTGAATCCCTGGTTCACATCACCAATATAACCCAGGTCTTCTCCAAAGGCCACCACTTTTGGATTGCTTTCAAAAAGCTTGTCAAAATACCTGTTTAATACTTCAAAACCATTTACCAGTGCGGAATAGTCATCATACTCAACGGGTCGCAGGGGAACCTTCAAGGCAGACTTCGGTCCTTCATTATATAAATTCGAATCGTATAGCTGCGCCATTTCTGCCTGCAGCTTATGGTATTCACTTTTCAGGGAAACAGCTTCAGGGCTTCCTTTAGGCAGCAGTTGCAGGCACGCAAACATTGTTTTGAGCACATCCCTGCGCAGGGGCTCCCTGTTGGTCTGTAAATCACCCAGCAGGCCCTTCACCTGCGGATGCACAGCCAGGGCTGGTTGCAGGACAGCAACGGCGTCCGTCACCATGGCTTTTATGGGCGCAATATACTTGTCCCAGGCCTTTTGTTTGCTTTCTTTTACATGTTGCCCTGCCTTGATCTCTATCTCTTTTAATTCTTCTTCCTCTGCCAATGCATTTTCCAGGATCCATTCCCTCATTTGACGCAGGCAGTCCCACTCCCGCTCCCAGGTAAGGCGACCCGCATTTTTGTAGCGTTCATGGCTACCGGAAGTAGAATGTCCCTGGGGCTGGGTGATCTCTTCAATATGAAACAAAGCCGGGATATGGGTGTCCCTTATTTTTTGAATGGCATATTCCAACACCTCGCACATACCGGCATAATCCCAACCTTTCAATTTGTAGATATCAATCCCATTGCTGTCCCCCTCCTGTTGCATACCGGAAAGGGCATCTGATATGGACGCCTTGGTAGTCTGGTATTTTTTTGGCACCGAGATGCCGTAACCATCATCCCATACAAAGGCGGCCAGCGGTACCTGGAGCACCCCTGCAGCATTGATAGTTTCCCAGAAATGGCCTTCGCTGGTAGAGGCATCGCCAATGGTACTAAAACAGATCTCGTTGCCCCGGTCACTCAGGGATGTCAACCCGCTTAACCCAGGCACGTTCCGGAAAACGCGGGATGCAAATGCCAGCCCCAGCGCCCTTGGCATTTGGCCCGCTGTGGGTGCGATGTCGCTTGAGATATTTTTTAGTTGGGCTAATGGCAGCCAGTTACCAGCCTCATCCACCATTTTAGTTGCAAAATGGGCGTTCATTTGCCTTCCCGCGCTAAAAGGTTCATTGTTCACATCCGGGTCGGAATACAACTGGGAGAAAAATTGCTCCACGGTGGCAAGGCCGGCAGCGAACATAAAAGTCTGGTCGCGGTAATAACCAGAACGGAAATCACCCGGTTTAAAAAACTTTGCCATGGCAAGCTGGGCTACCTCTTTCCCATCGCCAAAAATCCCGAATTTGGCTTTCCCTGTCAGCACTTCTTTTCTGCCCATCAGGCTGGCCTCCCTGCTTTGGCAGCCAATTTTGTAATCTCTCAACACTTCCCTGCGGAATGTATCAAAGCTTAATTGTTGCTCCAAAGCAGCGTCTGAAATATTAATTGATTCCATATAGCAATAAATTAAAGCAAAAATATTGAATTTGACCTTCTTTGTTAAAAAATGATAAAAGCGGCAACAATTTACCCGGCATTAAAACGTTTTATTATCTTTGATTCTCCATTATAAAAAATCACAAAAATGAAAAAAATACTATTCTTATCTTGTTTCAGCTGTTTATCATTGGTCATGTATGCTCAACATGAAGGGCATAACCACGCTGCAGCGGTTACTGCCGATGCCGCAAAATCGACTCCTGTAGTTGCAAAGCCAGCCGAAGAAACGCTTCTATTGAAAGAAACAGAACATGATTTCGGGAAAATACCACAAGGTAAGCCCGTTACAACCGTGTTTACAGTAACAAATTCTGGTAAAACAGCTTTGAAGATTGAAAATGTGCAGGCCAGTTGTGGTTGTACCACACCTGAGTGGGAAAAAGATAAAGCTATCGAGCCAGGCGCAAGTTCAAAGATCACAGTAGGTTATAATGCAGCTGCTGAAGGTCCGTTTAATAAGACCATTACCATTACATACAATGGTACCCAGTCCAAACAAATGAACATTAAAGGCGAGGTTTGGAAAACACCGGCAGCAAGTGCCCCCGCTAATGGCGCTGCCAACGACCTTAAAAATTAAAAACAGCATAAATATACGTTATGAAAAAAGTACTCATTACCCTATTGGCATTCACAGTTTCTTCAGTGAGCATCGCACAAAAAAAAGTGACTGATGTGGCACAATTCAAGGCGGATGTGATAGACCTGGGAAAATTAAAAGTAGGCAACCCCTCCACAGCAGTCTTCTCGGTAACCAATATTGGTAAAGAAGCGCTCATTATTGAAACAGCCAATGCCACCTGCGGATGCACCATCGGTGATTACACGAAACCACCTATTGCACCTGGGAAAAAAGGAGAAGTAAAAGCTACTTATAATGCAGCTGCTGTAGGCCCTTTCACTAAGCAACTCACTGTAAAATTTGCAGGAGTAGACGAAATGAAGACCATCACCATAAAGGGAGAAGTTTTAAGCGCTGAAGATTTTTCCAAATTAGCGCCTACACCAGCACCTAAAAAAACGGCTGCTGTTAGCACTACTAACACAACGGTTGCTAAAAAAACGAAGGTTGTAAAAAAGAGTTAATCAGTTTTACAGTATTATATAGAACTCCGGGGATTACCTCCGGAGTTTTTTGTTAGTATCAACATTTTTCTATGCCATTAAATACATCTGCATGTTTATTGAAGCAATCGAAAAAGTAGGAAACTATACACGGCCCGTCCACACGATATCAAGGACTTATGGAGGTAAAAAAGTGACAGCCGGGGCCGGCACGTTGTTTTTTATTAATGAAGAAGGTGTCGCCCTCACCTGCAAACACATTGCAGAGATGCTGCTTTCTGCAGACAAAATAAACGCCCACTTCCAGCTTTTTAAAAATGAGCGACACCACCTTGCACAACAACCAAAACACCAGCAGTTGCTGAAGGGCCTGGAGCTGAAATACCAATATAAACCCGATACACTCCTCCAGTTGAAAAATAACTTCGTGGATTGTGTAGACGCCATGACCAATTTCACGGTGCAGATGCATCCCACACTGGACCTGGCCTTTATAAAATTCAATGGTTATAATAGCCTTCATTACCGCGACTGCGCCAAATTTGTAAAAGACGATTCGCAGTTAAAACAAGGAAAGTTCCTTTGCCGGCTGGGTTTTCCTTTCCCGGAGTTCAGCAACTATAGCTTTAATTCCAGCACGGATGATATTGAATGGACCAATACCGGGGTAAATGTTTCGCCGCGCTTTCCTATCGAAGGCATGGTCACCCGGTTTCTGGCAGACCAGCAAAACGGTTTGTACGGGATTGAAATGAGCACCCCAGGCCTGCGGGGCCAGAGTGGCGGACCACTGTTTGATTCGCAGGGGCGGGTGTATGGTATGCAATTCAGCACAAAACACCTGCATTTGGGCTTCGACCTGGTAGATATGGAGATCATGGTGCACAACAACCTTAAAAAAGTGTCAGATTATTCCTTTATCCACCTTGGGCAATGTATCCACGTAAATGCTATCAAAGCATTTTTAAACGAGCATCAGGTGAAGTACTATGAAGAATAAGAACCCGGGAATGCCGCCTTGCATAAACCTGGAAAACTAAGTCAGTTTCAACCCCTACATTCGGTAGACATAATTATCTTTGCGGTATGCTAAAGATTAGTAACCGCGGGCACGAAATGCCCGCTTCTCCCATCCGCAAACTCGTTCCATTTGCAGAAGCTGCCAAGAAAAAAGGAGTAAAAGTGTTTCACCTCAATATCGGCCAGCCGGACATAGAAACGCCCAAACTTTGCCTGGATGCGGTGAAAAACTGTGACCTGAAAGTGCTGGAGTACAGCCATAGCGCAGGCAACGAAAGTTACCGCAAAAAACTTGTAAGTTATTATGCCCACAATAAGATAGATATCACTGCAAACGATATCATTATCACCACTGGCGGCAGCGAAGCGATCCTTTTTGGTTTTATGGCGTGTATGGATGCCGGGGATGAAGTGATTATCCCGGAACCTTTTTATGCCAATTACAACGGTTTTGCCATCCAGGCAGATGTGGTTGTAAAACCAATCAGCAGCAGTATAGAAACCGGGTTTGCTCTTCCACCGATAGAAGATTTTGAAAAAGCAATCACGCCAAAAACAAAAGCGATCGTTGTTTGCAATCCCAATAATCCCACGGGCTATTTGTACAGCGCAGCAGAAATGGAAACGCTGAAGCAGATTGTTCTCAAACACAACCTCTACCTTTTTGCCGATGAGGCTTACCGCGAGTTTTGTTACGAAGGATCCCACACCAGCGCTATGCATCTAAAAGGTGCCGAACAACATGTTGTATTGATGGACACCATCAGTAAACGATACAGCGCATGTGGTGGACGAATCGGGGCATTTATCACTAAAAATAAACCGGTGCTGGATGCAGCGATGAAATTTGCCCAGGCAAGGTTAAGCCCTCCATTTTATGCACAGGTATTGGGAGAGGCAGCCATCGACCTTCCGGAAAATTATTTCGATACCACTAAAGCCGCCTATAAATTACGCAGGGACACGATCGTTAAAAGGCTGAACGATATGCCGGGAGTTTTTTGCCCAAACCCCGGTGGAGCATTTTATGCGATGGCTCGTTTACCTATTGACGACAGCGACCAGTTCTGCCAATGGTTACTGGAGTCCTTTGCCCACGAAGGAAAAACGGTAATGCTTGCGCCCGCTACAGGATTTTACAGTACGCCAGGTCTCGGAAAAAATGAAGTGCGGCTGGCGTATGTATTGAACGTTGAGGCTATCCACCAGGCTATGGATTGCCTTGAGAAAGCGTTGAAGGAATACCCGGGGCGCGTAATTGTAAAAAAGGAATTGGTTTCGGCTAATTAATATTGTAGAAAATATTCCCCATTTTTGATAAGAATGACGAATGCCCGGCTTCCCGGGCATTTCGCATTTAACATTACAAAAACATTATAATTAATAAGAGATAGTCCAGCATGTTGATTTTATCATATGAGGATAACATCGCCTTCCTTTTTGCAGGACTATTACCAGGTGCATTAATGTGGCAGGGTTTTAGAATAATCCCTCCTGAGCTCTCTAAAAGTCTATATATTTTGGTATTATATCTTAAGAACATTTTTACGGATGCCGGGAATGTTACCCTTTTTACAGCAAGATTCTTCAGCGAGGTTCTAAAACCGCCGTTTGAAGGGAAAGAATTTGTAAGGCAATGTTTTGTGATTGGTTATAAATCTCTGCCCTTGGTAGCTATCACCGGTTTTATTATGGGTTTGGTGTTAACCTTACAGTCAAGGCCAACCCTTGCGGAATTTGGCGCAGAATCCTGGTTGCCGGGTATGGTCGCGTTATCTCTTGTAAGGGAAATTGCGCCGGTAATAACAGCCCTGATATGTGCGGGCAAAGTTTCATCGGGGATCGGTGCCGAACTCGGATCCATGAAAGTTACAGAACAAATTGACGCTATGGAAGTATCTGGTATCAACCCCTACAACTACCTGGTTGTAACCCGCGTGCTGGCCACAACGCTCATGATCCCGCTGTTGGTAGTTTTTGCAGATGGCGTTGGAATTCTGGGAGGTTATATTGGTATCAACATTCATGCAGATGTAAGCTTTTTTCGGTACATGACCCAGGTATTGGCATCGCTGGAGTTTCTAGATATTATACCTGCTACTGTAAAGACTTTCTTCTTCGGATTTTTTATCGGCTTGATCGGCTGCTACAAAGGTTATACTGCAGCCAATGGTACGGAAAGTGTGGGTAAGGCTGCAAATTCGGCGGTGGTAGCTGCTTCATTAACCATTTTCATCATAGATATGCTGGCAGTGCAAATCACAGATCTTTTTTATTAAGAATACAATGAATGCAGAAAACATACAAACATCGGAGATAGCCTCTCATTCAGGTAACGGAAACCCGGTGATCAACATCAGGGGATTGCATAAATCATTCGGTACCAATGACATTTTAAAGGGCGTAAATATCGATGTGAAAAAAGGGGAAAACCTGGTGGTGCTTGGAAAATCCGGTTCAGGCAAATCAGTGACCATTAAATGCCTCGTGGGTTTAGTAACAGCAGACCAGGGAGAAATAAAAGTTTTCGGCACCGATATCCATAATTTGAACTACGAGCAACTGAATGAAGTGAGGATAAAAATCGGCTTTCTTTTTCAGAACGCCGCCTTGTATGATTCAATGTCTGTGAGAGAAAATCTTGCCTTCCCGCTTAAAAGACATTCAAAAAATTTGGGTCAAAAGGAAGTGGAGAATGCCACGCTGGAGGCATTGGAAAGTGTGGGTTTGGTGGACGCGATCGACAAAATGCCTTCGGAATTATCAGGCGGTATGAGGAAAAGGATAGGACTTGCCCGCACGCTGATTTTAAAACCGGAAATTATCCTTTATGACGAACCTACTACAGGCCTGGACACGATCACTTCCAGGGAAATAAGTGAGCTGATATTGTCTATACAGAAAAAAAATAAATCCACGTCCATAATCATTACGCATGATATGGCTTGTGCAAAGTTAACCGGCGACAGGTTGGTGATCCTGAAAGACGGCGTGGTGGACGCAGAAGGCACTTACGAGGAACTGGAAAAAAGTGACGACGAATGGGTTCGGTCCTTCTTTATATAAAATTAAAAAACAAATAAAAATGAATAAGGAATCGGGTACGTCTTACAAACTGGGGATGTTCGTGGTGATAGGCCTGGCGCTGTTTGTTCTTACGATCTACTTTGTGGGCAAACAAAAAAACCTGTTCGGCTCTACTTTTGAATTGAAAACACAATTTAAATCAGTGAGCGGGCTGAAAGTAGGCAACAATGTGCGTTTCTCAGGCATCAATGTAGGCACGGTAGATGAAATCGAATTGATAACAGATACTTCTGTCCTCGTAACACTTGTTCTGAAAAAGGACGTACAAAAATTTATTAAGGCTGATGCTACCGCAGCCATCGGGTCTGACGGACTCATGGGAGATAAAGTATTGACAATTTCCCCGGGCACTTCTGCCAAAAATCCGGTAAAGGACGGGGATTTCATCCTCTCCAGGAAGGCTATCGAGATGGAGGATGTGATGAGCAGTGTAAAAACAAGTGTAGACAATGCCGGTATTATCACTGCCCAGCTTGCCCAGTTTACACAAAAGATGAACAACGAAAATGGTGCTCTGTCTAAATTGATGACAGATGAAACTTTTTCTAACAGCCTGCGAAGCACTCTGCTTAATCTTCAACGAAGCTCCGGTGAATTTGCACAGTTTACCACTAAAATGAACGATGGCAAAGGAGCACTCTCCAAATTGATGAATGACGAAGAGTTTGCAAATACCTTAGATTCTACGATGGTGAACCTGAAAACAGGTACCAAAGGCCTGAGTGAAAATATGCAGGCAGCCCAAAAAAATATATTATTGAGAGGCTACTTTAATAAAAAGAAAAAAGCAGAAGCAAAAAAGCAGGAAACACTGCGTAAACAAGCGGAACAAAAACGGAAAAATGATTTAAAAAATGCCGCTGCCACGAAAAAAGAAGATCAGCTAAAAGTTCCAGAAAATAAAGCCGACAGCACGAAACAATAACATACCCACATACACGAATAATAAAAGATGTGCCCGGCGGGCACATCTTTTATTAACGCACAAAAACATCTTTCATTAAAAACCCTTTGAAAGTGAACCATTGGGAATAGAACACGTAGCGGCCCTGCAACTCTCTTCCTGTAACCGCATACCATATCCAGATAGCAACAGAAACCCCGGCTTTAAAAAGGAATTCAAAAAACTTCACTGCCACAGCTGGGTAACCATCTTTAAGGCGTACACGCAGTTTTTCTTCGTTACCGGTTTTAAGGTAAAGCGTACGGAGGTAGCTAAACTGTAACCGCCTGCCAGGGATATTATGAAATACCAGGGCATCCGGCACGTAATAGATACGGTGATTAATATTTTTTATCACCAGGTAAATATATTTATCATCCCCCCTGAAGGTGAGCAACGTATTAAAACCTCCTATCTGTTGCAGGTATTTTTTAACGTAAGCCATATTGCAACCGATAGGATACTTCATTCTTCCGCTGAATAGTCTTGTTGGGCCACCCAAATCTACGTGTGCAACAAACCCATCCAGCCAGCGGCTCATCCATTTGGGCTTAGGTTTTTCGCTATATTTAGGCAGTATCCTTCCGCCGGCGCCGGCCGCGTCAGGGTGGTCAGAGAAAAACTGCAGGTAGTTTTCCAGCAGGTCGGGCTCTGCCTCGGCGTCATCATCCAGGTAAACGAGTATATCTCCACTGGCCTCATGTATGCCCCTGTCCCTGCCAAAGGAGACACCTTTCTGCGCTTCAAATACATAACGAAAAGGAAGTGAAGGATGAAGAGCAAGAAATGACTGAACCAAAGAAGCGGTATCATCTGTGCAATTATTATCCACTACCACGACTTCGTATCGTTCTTTCGACAACGTTTGCCCGGCAAGGCATTCCAGGCATTTGATGATATAAGCCTGCCGGTTGTAGGTACTGATAATTACACTTATAAAGGATGTTGGTGCCACCATAATAATCCGCAAAGAAAAGCATAAATAATTATTCTTTTCCTGCACAGATTTTCCGGCGTCCATCCTTGCCTTCTACCGAAAATTTTATGGGTCGAATAGTTTCTCCTGCAAAATTGTACTAACTTTTACGGTATGATCAGTCGTTTTTGTAGTTGGGCATTCAAGCTGAACGGTTGGAAGACGGATGGTAATCTTCCGCCACAATTAAAAAAGTGTATTATTATTGCTGCACCTCATACCAGCAACTGGGATTTCTGGTATTCCATGGCAACCTTCGCCATTTACCGCCTCCGCATTAGGTTTACCGTGAAAAAAGAATGGATGCGATTTCCGTTTTCGTTATTAATGAAACCATTGGGAGGTATTGCTATAGACAGAACCCCAAGGGGCTTTGGCAATGAAAGGCAAAGCTTTGTGGAAGCAATGACAGAACTATTCAATGAGCGGGAAGAGCTGATCATTTTGATAACACCGGAGGGTACCCGCAGTAAAAGAGAAAAATGGAAGACCGGCTTTTACCATGTAGCCAGGGCCGCCCATGTACCGATCCTCATGGGATACGTTGATTACAAAACAAAAACCACGGGCGTCTCCAATCCCCTTTACCCGTCTGATTTTGAAAAAGACTTGAGAACCATCATGGCATTTTACAAAACAATCCATCCGAAATTCCCGGGTAAATTTTCAGTGGACAAGGAATTTGACTGAAATAAGTTGACGCGAAGCAAAAAAAAGCAGCTTTTTTACAGCTGTTTTTTTGCTTATTAATTACCTCGCTCCGGGCGCACAATGGGCCCTCAAATATTGGGTGTAAAGTGTAGTAAGGTGTTTAAATGTTCCTTCCCCTTCGCTGATATTGTGCGTCCTGTTCGGATAGGCCATCAGCTGAAACTGTTTGTTGTATTTGACCAACTCATTTATCAGCACTTCTGCATTGCTGTAATGTACATTGTCGTCACCGGTGCCATGTATATACAGCAAATTGCCTTTCAGCCCCTGCACATGGTTTATAGGTGATCCTTTAATAAAATCTTCCCGGTTCTCCTGTGGCAAACCCATATATCGCTCCTGGTAGATGTTGTCATAAAATAACTGGTTGGATACAGCAGCGATGGCTATACCTGTCTGAAATACTTCAGGATAGCGGAACAAAAGGTTAAGCGTGGAAGAACCTCCCCCGCTCCAGCCCCATACAGCCACCCTGCTTTTATCCATATATGGCCGTTCCAGTATTTTTTTTGCCCCCATGGCCATATCCCGGATATTTATTTCGCCGATCTTACGGTAAATGGATTTTCGCCAGGCTGCACCCTTCAGTACGGGAGTGCCCCGGTTATCTAGTCCCACCTGGATATAACCATCAGCGGCCATATCCCCGTCATAAAGGAAATTATTGTGGGTACCATAACTATCATCAATGGTTGCACCTGCGGGTTCTCCATACACATAAAAAACCACAGGGTATTTTTTTGCCGCATCAAAATTGGCTGGCTTACGTATCCATGCATCCAGCAGAATATTGTCTTCCGTAGTTAGCTGCAGGTACTCCACATTTACCAACGGATCCGTTTTCATATTAGCACCAATACTTTTGCTATTGTTCAGCGGTTTGCTGTCTGGCAGGCTGATCCATTCTGTTAAAGGAGGGCTGTTATAATTACTGAATGAATGTCTTGCAATTTTCCCGGTGGGAGACACAACGTATTGATGGGTACCTTTTAACCCTTGTGGGCTTACCATCTCCGGCTCATCTTTGGGGCTGTTGATTTTAACTTTGTAAAGGTATAATTGTGTTGCATTGACGGGAGAAGCTGTGAAATAGATATTATTGCCCGGCTCATCTACCGCCACTATTTTACCGATGTCATAATTTCCCCTGGTGAGCAGTGTAACCGTTTTACCATCCCTGGAAATTTTGTAGATATGCCTCCAGCCATCTTTTTCGCTGACCCATAAAAACTCCTGCCCTTTATTTACCCAGTTCCAGCCCACAGGGTTATCAGTGTTCAGGTCAACCCAGGCGTCATCATTTTCTGCCCAGAAGGTGAATGTATTGCCGTCGGAAGCCTTAGCATACATTAGCTTGCTTTCCTGCTGTTTGCGATCGAGTTGTTGGATGATCAGTTCATTGGACCCACTCCATTCCATCCTTGGTATGTAATGCTGCCGGGGATCTCCTTCAATGTTCATCCAGCGGATAAGGCCGCCAGCAAGTGTTACCACGCCTATCCGAACCGGGGAAGGCGCTTCTCCTACCTTGGGATACTCCACAGGAATTACTTTAGAATAAATGGAATCCGTTGTATTCAACATATAATAATCCCTTATTTTGGTGGCATCTACCTGCCAGAATGCGATCTGCCTGCCATCAGGGCTCCACCGGAAGCCATCCCTGCACCCAAACTCCTCTTCATATACCCAGTCAAATGTGCCATTAATTAATTTACGAGTGCCGTCGGTCGTGAGTTTACGGATCTGCCCCGTGCCCACATCTTCTGCGTAGATATTATTACCGCTCACATAAGCGACAAAACGGCCATCCGGAGAAAATTTTGCAAACATCAGTGATTGGGATGGAAGATTTTGCCCAAGTTTTTTCAGCTGGTTAGCGGCTATATTCATGACCCAATAGTCGCCCCTTGTGTTATACCTCCATACTTTGGCGGTGTTGGCAAACAGGAGGACTTTACTCCTGTCGTTACTGTATTCAAAGGACTGTGGCCGCAAAGAGGTACCGGCACCAACCGGTGTAAGCTGGGCTTTGGAAAACACCGTTGTTTCTGCTTCCGTCTTAGGGTCCACTTTTACAATTGCCTCATCCTTCACTCTCAGAAAAGCCAATCCATCGGCGGTCCAGTTTATACCCTTGGTCTGCGAAAAACAGCATTGTGTGACGAAAAATGAAATAATAATTAAAAGCTTTAATCTGATCATCATAACATTATTTTATTCGCTAAAAATACAGAAATATAAATAGCGTAGGTTGGTGAAAGCGTAAAAGAACCCGCCATTTACATAAATAGCAATTATTTTTGCATAACATTCAGAAAAATGCAACCAGAAAAACTTCGCCTGGATAAATACCTATGGTCTATCAGGCTTTTTAAAACACGGACCCTTGCTGCTGAGGCCTGTGACAAAAATAAAGTAAAGTACAATGGGAATCCTGCAAAGGCTTCTAAAACAATTGCAGTGGGAGATGAATACGAAGTAAAAACAGAAGCAAAGAAATGGGTGATAAAAGTTACAGGATTGCTCTACAACAGGCAGCAATATGCGGAAGCCATCAAATATTACGTGGATATCACACCGGAGGAAGAAGTAGACCGGCTGCAATTCCAGGCAGCCGCTTTTCATACTGGTAAAAGATTGAGTAAGGTAGGCAGGCCTACAAAAAAGCAACAGCGGGACCTGGATACTTTTACAAATCCTGGTGAATGAAAAATTGTAACGAGTGAATGGTCAATGCTTGCTGGACCCGGCTTAATATACTGCCGCATTTTATGGGTCCAATTGACTCATTCACCTATTGACCTATTTACCCATCAACTATTCACAACACACCATGCAAATAGACATCATCTCAGTCGTTCCGGATCTTCTCTCTTCTCCTTTTGCCCACTCCATCATGAAACGTGCGCAGGAGAAAAGCCTGCTGAAAGTGAATGTGATCAACCTGAGGGATTATACTACTTATGCTAGGGCCCAGGTAGATGATTATCCTTTTGGAGGAGGAGCGGGTATGGTGATGATGGTGGAACCGCTCACCAACGCTATTGAAAGCCTGCAAAAGGAAACAAACTACGACGAGATCATTTTTCTTACGCCAGATGGGGAAACGCTTAACCAGCAGATGGCGAATAAACTTTCCCTGCAAAAAAATTTATTGATCATCTGCGGGCATTATAAAGGCATAGACCAAAGGGTAAGAGATCATTTTGTAACCAAAGAAATTTCGATCGGTGATTATGTTCTCAGCGGGGGTGAACTTGCAGCAGCGGTATTAACAGATGCGATCGGGCGGTTGATCCCCGGTGTGTTAAATGATGAAACTTCGGCCCTAAGCGATTCATTTCAGGACAATTTACTGGCGCCACCTGTGTATACCCGTCCTGAAATTTTCCGCGGCTGGAAAGTCCCCGATATCCTAATGAGTGGCAATCACAAGCTCATAGACGAATGGAGGCACGATCAGGCACTGCTACACACAAGAAACAGGCGGCCCGACCTTTTAAATGACAATGATATCTAAAAAAAAAAGAAAAGCTGTTTGAAGGAACTTTTCTTTTTTCAAATTTAGGAAGAGTCGACTAGTTTGTGAAAATCTTATCCTCTACCGGTACATTGGCCGAAATTTTATCGAACGTAATGGTGCCCTGGGTTGTCACGTTTGTGTAGGGGAACCAGTAACCTTCTGCATTTTGTTTATAGTCTGCAAACCTGGTCTCCACATCCATCTCCTGCCCTTCTGCGCTGACCTTGGAAGCGGTTTTAATTATGAAATTGGAAGTAGGATCAATAAAATAATAAACCGTGTTGCCGCTTTTAACCACTTTTAATTTATGTGCGTCTTTGCCGTCTACTTTTTCTGTTCCGGCATATTCTACTGTGTACCCTTTTTCTTTGTAATTAAACAATGAACCCTGCACATCAAACTGTGATTGCACACTTTTGTGTTGCTCAGCATTCATCTCCCGCGGTTCTGTTTGTTGCATAATTGGCATAAACACCCACCCCTTGGTTGTGTTAGCAAGCTGGAAGTTGGAAGTCCCCATGATCTCCAGGTCCAGGCGTAAACCGGCAAGGTGTTTTTTTGTGATCGTGAGGGGTACATCAATTCCCTGGGTGTTCATATTGCCTTCCATTTTTACGGTGCTAAGGGTTGCAATTTTGGCTGCACCGCCCATGGCACTAATATTTTTGTTGATAATCTCATCGGCAGTTTGTGCCATCCCTGCAGAAGCTATAAAAGCAGTGGTTGCCAGGAATAACGTTTTAAGTGTTTTCATTGTTTTATTTGGTTTATTTTTATTGTGTTGTAGGCACGCAATATAATAATAAAAATTTACAGCATATTTTTTTGAATACATTTTAACGTGCCTGTAGTACACTCATAAAAATAATAAAAAATACGAATGGCAGAAGCATTTAATATCAGGGGAAACATAACAGATATCCCCGGGAAGAGAATTTTTTTTGGCGAAGTCTCATTCAGCGAGGGTAAAATAACTTCCATCACTCAATTGAGTGATACCAGTAATATTAGCGCCTTATTTATCCTTCCCGGATTTATCGATAGTCACGTGCACATTGAAAGCAGCATGCTCGTGCCAGCAGAGTTTGCTAAATTAGCGGTTGTTCATGGCACTACAGGTACTATCAGTGATCCCCATGAAATAGCTAACGTATGCGGAATGGCGGGGGTGGAATATATGATAGAAAACGGCAATACAGTTCCCTTCAAGTTTCATTTTGGTGCGCCAAGTTGTGTACCGGCAACCATGTTCGAAACTGCCGGTGCCGCACTTGATTCCACCGATGTAGATCTCTTGCTTGCTAAAAAAGAAATAAAATACCTAAGTGAAATGATGAATTTCCCGGGGGTGCTTAACGGGGATGAGGAAGTGATGAAAAAAATAGCTGCTGCAAAAAAGTATGGCAAACCTGTAGACGGCCATGCACCCGGGTTAAGAGGAGACACTGCAAAAAAATATTTTGATGCAGGTATTAGTACCGACCATGAATGTTTTACTGCCGAAGAAGCCATTGACAAACTTTCACATGGCATGAAGATCCTGGTGAGGGAAGGAAGTGCTGCAAAAAATTTTGAAGCACTGATTGAGCTTATGCATGACCACTATGAAAATATGATGTTTTGCAGTGACGATAAACATCCCGATAGCCTGGTGGAGGGTCATATCAACCTGTTATGTGCAAGGGCAGTGGCGAAGGGGATTGATGTTTTTAAAGTTTTGCAGGCAGCATGTATTAATGCCGTATTGCATTATAAGATGGACGTCGGGATATTAAGGCCTGGGGACGCCGCAGATTTTATCCTGGTAAAAAACCTGGAGCAATTTGAAGTACAACAGACTTTTATCAATGGGGAAATGGTTGCGGAAAACGGTCGGTCACTGATTCACACAGTACCACCAGGAATTATCAATCAATTTAACTGTACTGAAAAACAACCCGGGGCTTTCACAATCCCTGCCCCTGAGCATGGTCAAAAAATTGCAGTTATCGAAGCACTGGAAGGTCAGTTGATCACGAACAAACTATTGTGGGAACCCCTTGTAAGGGCAGGCTGCCTGGTTAGTGATACCGGTAATGACATTTTGAAAATAGTTGTGGTCAATCGTTATACCAACAGCCCCGTCGCTAAAGCCTTTATTAAAAATATAGGTATTAAAAAAGGCGCATTGGCTTCTTCTGTGGCACATGATAGTCATAATATAGTGGCGGTTGGTGTGGAGGATGATGCCATCTGCAGGGCAGTGAACCTGGTGATAAAACAACAAGGAGGTGTAAGCGCAGTCACAGGACCAGGCGGACAGGAAAAAATTCTCCCGCTGCCGGTAGCCGGTCTCATGAGCGCAGGAGATGGTTACAAAGTGGCGGCAGATTACACTGCCATTGATCGTTTTGTAAAAGAAGAATTGGGAAGTGGTCTTGCTGCCCCTTTTATGACACTCTCGTTTATGGCGCTATTGGTAATACCCCACCTTAAATTAAGTGACCGCGGCCTTTTTGACGGGGATAGTTTTTCTTTCGTAGGGTAGTGACCATTGATGGCCCATGGTGCATCGACTACTAATACTTGGCAGATAAAACTGTGAGGGCAATACTATCGGTTCCCTTGGGAGAAAAATATTTTGACTTAAACGATACGGTATTACCCGGGGCAATTGTTTCGTAGATCATTTCCTGGTCTTCCTGCAATAAAGTGCCGGTCTTGCTGTAAAACTTTAATTTAATATCAACATCCTTGAAGGCAACGATCCTGGCCTTATTATGAATTTTGCCCCTCACCACTGTCTGGCCAATCACATTTTTTTTATCAGTGCCAGCCACCGTTAAAAAATCCGTGGGCGTTTTTTTCTCGATTTCTTCCAGGGATAATTTACTGTCTTCATATTTCTCTCTCCGGGCTTCAGTTTTTTCTTCCCTGCTGGCGCAGGACAAAAAAAGGAAGCAGACGCAAAAAATCAATGGCAGTTGTTTCTTCATGATATGAACCCGGAGGTTGTTTTGTTTAAAGAGATTTTCAAAAATAAGGGAAGCTGCTTTAATTTATTATAGATTTGTGTGCCTATTGGTTAAATATTAACGAATTATCATAAAGTTTATTCCCACAGCAAAAAGATCAGCACCATGGTACACAATTTCAGCAAACAACATTCTTTGGTGAGCAACTGGGTAAGCGAACTGAGAAATGTAAATGTTCAGAACGACCGTTTGAGATTCAGGAGAAACCTGGAGCGTATTGCCGAGGTGATTGGGTATGAGATCAGCAAAGAAATGGAATCTGTGGACCAGGAGATCACCACGCCCATGGGGATTGCGACCTGTAAGGTATTAAAAGAACAGCCTGTACTAGCCACGATATTACGTGCCGGTTTAGGTATGCATACAGGATTGCTAAGTTATTTTGACCATGCTGATAATGCCTTCCTGAGTGCCTACCGTAAACATAATCCCGATGGTACATTTGACATAAGTATGGAATATATGAGTTGCCCTGAACTGGAAGGCCGGGTGGTTATTATCAGCGACCCCATGCTGGCAACCGGTGCTTCGCTGGTAAAAACCATTCAGCACCTGAAGGAAGAAGGCACTATGAAAAAAATACATATTGTTTGCGCTATTGCTTGTACCGTAGGAATCGAGTACGTTTTACGTGCAGAACCAAAAGCCACCATCTGGTGTGGCGATATCGACGATGAGTTGACCGCAAAGGGATATATCGTCCCGGGATTGGGCGATGCCGGTGACCTGGCATTTGGCAATAAGATGCAAAATTAATGACTGGGTGTTTCCCGCAAACATTTCCTAAAAGATGAAACACGGTGCAGCAATTTACTTCATTTGCTTATCTTTAGTCTCTAGAATAGCTGATAATGAGAAAATACCTATTGTTTATCTTTTGTGCGGTAATTGGAGGTTCAGTTCAGGCGCAGGATCCCCATTTTTCCCAGTTTTTTGCTTCTCCTCTTACATTAAACCCGGCATTTACTGGTAAATTCGATGGTACCTGGAGACTGGCTGCCAACCACCGGGACCAATGGCCATCCATTCCAAAAGCTTACGTAACTACAAGTGCTTCTTTTGATTTTCCGATCTTGAAAAGCAGGATACCGGAAGGAGATATTTTTGGCATTGGACTGTCGGGTGTTTCAGATGCAAGTGCTAACAGCCAGCTCAAACTTAATTATGGTTCTGTTTCCCTTTCCTATCATAAAGCTTTGGATGAAGATGGATATAACACTATCGGTGCCGGCTTCCAGGGAACCTACAGCAGCATGATGCTGGACGTAAGCAAACTTAACTTCGAGGATATGCTTACCCAAAATGGTTTTACAGGTACCACCTCCGACGTGCTGACAAATGGTAATAACCAAAGTTATTTTGATGTGAATGCGGGCTTGTTATTTTCGGGTTCTACGAATGGAGAAAACAATTATTACATCGGCGCTTCCATGTATCATATCAACCGTCCCAAAGTTAGCTTTAAAGATAAAAACTGGTTCATGAGCGGACGCGTGACAGTGCATGCAGGCGGTACCTTTTTCCTAAGTGATGTGGTGAGTTTGAGCACCTCGGTCATCCATCAGATACAGAATAAAGCAAGTGAAACCACGCTGGGTGGCGCCTTCGGCCTTAATGCAAACAGCGATAACGAAAATCCAACCAATGTGTACCTGGGATCGTGGATGCGTATAAATGATGCTATCATTCCTTATATAGGACTCGAGTTTGCCGGTTTACGGATCGGTGCTACCTACGATGTAAACATCAGTAGCCTGAAAGCAGCTACAGGTAACCGTGGTGGATCTGAAATTTCTATTATTTATATCAGGCGACCTGCAGAGACAAAAGGAATTCCTTGTCCAAGATTTTAATACGGTCTGCTGAAATAATATTGATTGGGGCCAAAGCTCCTTTTTATTTTTCCTATCGCCCCGGGCTCAAGGCCGGAACAATATAAAAGAATCAAGTGACAGGTGAGATTACTTACCTGGCTTCCCACTTACAAACCTGTTTCCCTTAATATAAAAACGATAAGGTAATAATGCATCGGCGCCGGCAGAATCAATACCAATCCTTTTGCTTGCGCCAATATCTTCAGGGTTTATTGAAAAATTTTTCTCATCCATGATAACGATCTCCTCACCCCTCAGGTGTTTTCCGGAATGCATTTTATGAATGCCCAATGCCTTCCCAACATTCCCCGGTCCCCTGGTCAAGGTGAAATCCAATTTTTGCTTGCCTGTTCTTTCCAGCATAATACTGATTCCTTCCAGGGGCTCAATTGCCCTGATGAGCACAGCATCCGGAATGTTTTTCTTGTTGGTGACAACGTTCAGCATCTGGTGCATCCCATAACAGATATAGACATAAGCAGTGCCTGGCCGGGCATACATATGTTCATTTTTTGAAGTGCGCCTTCCATCAAATGCATGGGATGCCTTATCGGTAAATGCAACATAAGCTTCCGTCTCCACAATTCTGCCGCTGGTTTTTCTTCCATCCAGAAATGTGACCACTACTTTACCTAAAAGTTCTTTAGCTACCTGCACCACATCCGTTCTGTCATAAAATTTATGCGGCAATTTTTTCATCGCTGTCATTTATACAAAGTGTTTTCAAAATATGGGCAGGGCTTCCTATTTTTTTTAAGCAAGATAAGTAATGAATGTTTTAATATCTTTAAGGCAATTACCTGCCGGAGATTTTTTTGACCTTTTATTTAATGACTTATCTGAGCAATGCTAAAAGAAATCATTATATCCATTCAATCTTACATGCATGCCCACCAGTTTATTATCAAACACAAGCTTTGGAAATGGATATTGATTCCGGGATTGATCTATGGTATCCTTTTCGTAGCGGGCATCTACCTGTTCTGGATCAGTAGTAACAGTGCGATTGAATTTATCCTGCAGCAAACAGGTGTAAAGGGCTGGTTGGACAGGATGCAGGATAGCTGGGTGAGTTTTCTTTTCATTGTTGGGCAGATTATTTTCAGGCTGGTATTACTACTGTTTTATTTCTCCCTTTTTAAATTTTTGTTCCTTATTATAGGCTCCCCGGTCTTTGCCTACCTGAGTGAAAAAACAGAAAGCATTATGGAAGGCAGAGATTTTCCGTTCAGCTGGCGCCAGCTGATCAAGGATATCTGGCGGGCGATAAGGATTGCCTTGCGAAATTTGCTTTGGCAAACTGTGTATGTGTTAAGCATCCTTATACTCTCCTTCATTCCTCTTTTTGGTTGGGTCGCCCCGTTGGTGGCATTACTGGTGGAATGTTATTATTTCGGATTTTCGATGCTCGACTACAGCAGTGAGCGAAATAAACTAAGCGCAGCACAGAGCATCGATTTCATTGGGCGTCACAAGGGACTGGCTATAGGAAATGGACTGGTATTTTACCTGATGCACCTGATCCCTGTGGCAGGCTGGTTGTTTGCACCAAGCTATGCAGTCATTGCCGCAACCATCAGTTTATTAACCGCAAGAAAAACCCACGTAATTGTTACTTAGATGAAGCCCACCATTTACCTGATCCCCTGTACCCTTGCTGACGATGCCAATCAAACTATACCCGGCTATGTAATGGATGCCCTAAAAGATAGCCAGGTGATCTTTGCCGAAAATGAAAGAACTGCCCGGAGGTTTTTGAAAAGCATGGATAAATCCATTGTCATAGAGGAATTCGAATGGTTTGGGATCCATAAAGTGGAAGACGAACAACTGGTTCAATTCCGGCAAAAAATTAAAGAACAGAAAAATATAGCTATTATCAGCGAGGCGGGATGCCCTGGTATTGCAGATCCTGGCCAGGTACTCGTTGCAGCCGCGCAGAAATTAAATTGTATTGTAAAACCACTGGTGGGTCCCAGTTCAATATTGCTGGCACTTATGGCCAGCGGGATGAACGGGCAACAGTTTGAATTCTGTGGTTACCTACCGATAGACAACACGGCCAGGGTAAAAAAAATAAAGGAACTTGAAGCGGCGTCGCAGAAAAACAATAGCACCAAAATTTTTATTGAAACCCCTTACCGGAATGACCAGTTAATGGAAGCCCTTTTGAAAAACTGCAATAACCAGACTGCACTTTGTGTAGCCGTTAATATCACTGCGCCTGACGAGACTATTCAAACGGCCACAATTACAGAGTGGAGAAATAAAAAACCGGCATTGCACAAGCAGCCGGCTATTTTTTTATTGTACGCGGGTAAATAATTTTTCTATCTGCCCACCTTTTCCATTTTGATGATCTTATCTACCACGTAAGGACTGAACCCTCTCCACGGCAAGGTTCCTTTGTATTCCTTATAATGAAGATCGAAATAATTCCCGCTATTCTGCATGAGTGTATTGGCAATACTGTCATCCACAACAGAAAATTCAAATTCATACGACTGCACAGTACCCACCGCTTTTGATCGCAATCCTGACTGGATCAGTTTACCTTCATAAGTTTTAAACACATTCCCTTTCTTAACTACGTAGTTCAGCTCACCCGATTTGACACCCTCTCCGAATACATAATAGTAATTCCACCAAATTAATATTGCAGCAACAAGCAACAGCAGCAATAAAAAAAAGGTCATAAATTTTTTAAAACCGCTTTTCTTCTGTGGCACTGCTGTGCCGGTAGTAGAGTATTGTTCCATATATTAGTTGCTTTTAGTAAAAGTAATCAAACATTATAACCCGTATTCACTTACCAGCCAGATAAGTCCTGACATATTTACAATACCCAGGTCAAGCTCTCTTTTGCTCACTGCTTCAAAGGTATCTGTGGCAGCATGGTGGAGGTCAAAATATCGCTGGCTGTCCGGTGATAAACCTGCCAATGCAGTGCCGATCTCTTTGAGCGGGCCGATGTCTGCACCGCCTCCGCCAGTGGAAAATTCATAAACACCATATTCGTGAAACAGGTTTTTCCATTCCATTATTTTCTTCCGCTTTTCCTCTGGCATATCCAGGCCAAAACCTCTCGGTGTAAAACCGCCGGCATCGCTCTCAAGCGCAAAAATGTGTTTCTCTTTTTTATCTTTAGCTCCCTGCAGGTAGGCTTCTGCACCCCGGCTACCATTTTCCTCATTCATAAACATCACTGCCCGTATGGTTCGCCTGGGCTGTATACCCAATTGCTTAAAAGTCCTTAAAACTTCAATACTTTGTACACAACCTGCACCATCATCCTGTGCCCCCTCGCCCAGGTCCCAGCTATCCAGGTGCCCACCAACGGTGATTATTTCTTCTGGCTTTTCAGCCCCTTTCATTTCCCCGATAACGTTAAAGGATGGTACATCTTCCAACATCCGGCAATTGGTCCTGAAATAAACACGCACCTGCGTTTTTTTCTTTAGTTGTGTGCTCAACCATTCAGCATCCCTGGTGCTTAATGCTACTGCCGGAATCTTCGGAAAAGAATCATTGTATTGGGTTGCACCTGTGTGCGGGTATTCGTCTACGTTACTGGCGAGCGATCGGATCATTACCCCTACGGCTCCGTATTTTGCTGCCTGTGATGGTCCGGAGCGACGCCCTATCCCGGCTTTTCCGTATGCACTAAAGGTCCTGATAAGGGTGGGGTCCATTGGTATATTGATAAATACAATTTTACCCCTAACAGCTTTTTCCCCCAGTTGCTTCAGTTCTTCCAGGCTGCGCACTTCAATTACAGCAGCTTTTACTCCCTTGCTGCCACTTCCTACCGAGTTACCAAGGGCCGCCAGGCGAAAAGAATACCTGTCCCCATTGGGCTGTATAGCGTAGCCGGTTTCTTTTTCGCCCCTTACCCAATGAGGCACCATGCAAGGCTGTAGGTAAACGGTATCTGCACCTGCCTCCCGCAGCATTTTTGCTGTGGCTTCCACGGCCTTTTGCGCGTTAGCGGAGCCGCTTAGCCTGGGCCCAATTTTTTTAGAAAGGAAACGTAGGTTCTCGTAGGCGGAACTGGCCGTCATCACTTGGTCTGCGATCCTTTTGAACATTTTTGTATCAGCATCCTGGGAAACAGCTGCCAGTTGGATACAGATCCCGGCAAGAAGGAATAAAAACTTTTTGGTCATGTTTATTGTTATGAAACAAACTTAAGGATTTACCCTCAATCACATTAATTAAAATTATCTATGCTGATATTTGGTAAATTGCGAACGCTAATTTTGCGAAACCGGCACAATCCGGGCAACTTATTTAAAACGAAGTAACACATGAATATAGCCATCGTTTGCTACCCGACATTTGGAGGAAGCGGAGTATTAGCCACGGAATTAGGAAAAGCACTTGCAGATACCGGCCACAACATTCATTTTATCACTTACCAGCAGCCTGTAAGGCTGGCAGGCTTTCATGCCAATATTTTTTACCACGAGGTAAGGGTACCCACCTACCCGTTATTTGATTATCCTCCATATGAAACGGCGCTTGCAAGTACGATGGTGGATGTGGTAAATAACCATTCGATAGATATCCTACATGTGCACTATGCCATTCCGCATGCCGCGGCGGCTTACATGGCTAAAAGGATCCTGGCAAAACAAAATAAGAATATCCCTGTGATCACCACATTACATGGTACAGATATCACGCTGGTTGGAAAAGATAAAACCTATAGTCCTGTTGTCACCTTTTCTATGGAGGAAAGTGATGTGCTGACTGCTGTATCAAATAACCTTAAAGAGGCGACCTACAAAAATTTTACGATCAGTAAACCGATTGAGGTTATTTACAATTTCGTGGATGTGGCCCGCTTCAATAAAAAGCCGGTGGATGCTTTTAAAAAACTCATTGCACCACATGGTGAGAAAATAATAGTTCACGCCTCCAATTTCAGGAAGGTAAAAAGAGTGGATGATGTTTTACAAACATTTTTATTGCTGAATAAAACAATTCCCTCCAAGTTGCTGCTGATCGGAGACGGACCGGAAAGAGGACGTATCGAGCAACTGACCAGGGATTGTGATTATGGTCACGAGGTCAAATTTTTAGGCAAGCAGGAACAAATGGAAGATATCCTCCCAATAGCAGACCTTTTTTTATTACCAAGTGAATATGAAAGTTTTGGACTAGCCGCACTGGAAGCTATGGCAGCAGAAGTGCCCGTGATATCTACCAATGCGGGAGGTTTGCCCGAGATCAATATTGACGGCTATTGCGGTTATATGAGTAATGTAGGTGACGTGGAAGACATGAGCAGGAATGCTATAGCCATTTTAAAAGACGCAGAAACACATAATTTTTTCAAAGCTAACGCCCTGGCACAAGCGAAAAAATTCGATATCAATAATATAGTCCCTATCTACGAAAAATTATACGAACGCCTGCTTTAATAGACAATCATTTACGCCTTAGCCATTTTTCCGGATCCAGGTTACTACTTTCATTGCTTAGGTAAAAATCTATTGCCCCTACTCCGTCAAAATTTGCTGCTACCCGGCCGATAACCTGGCCGGTCCTCACATCCTGGCCCCGCTGAACGGCTGCGCCACTCAAATTACTATACGTTGTAAAATATTTTCCATGCTGAATGATAACAACCTGCATATCGTCAATAGACTGAACTGCTGTGACCGTCCCATCAAAAACGACTTTAACTGCGCTACCGATTTCTGAGGAAATCGTGACATTGCTCAATATGATGTCACTTTCACTGGGCAGTTTGTTTGGGCCGTAATGCATGAGTACATAACCACGGTCTACCGGCCATGGCAGGCTTCCGCGATTTTTTTCAAAGCTTGTATTCAATGCAGCATTTTCCGCGTTCAACAAAACACTTTCTGCCTTTTTCACAGTGGCCGTTACCTTAGCCGGAGCTACTGACCTTGTGGGCGCTGAGGGAGAAGCAGGGTTGTCTTTGGTTGTTGTTTTTGCGGTTGCTTTCTCAGCCTCTTTCCTCCTGCGGTCTTCCGCCCCGGCTTTTGCTATTGCTTCTTTCCTGGCTTCTGCCTGTGCTTTTTTAATGGCAGCGGCTATAGCATTGCTTACCTTCTGCATTTGTTTTTTCTTTGCGCTGATCTGATTGTTCAGGGTTTTTCCCTGCTTCTTTAACTCAGCTAAAATGCGATCCTTTTCTTTTTGCTGGGCTGCAAGTACAGCCAGTTCCTTACTCTTGCCCTGCAGGGTTACACTTTTTTGCTTTTTTGATCCACTTAGATCTGCTATCCTGTTTTTGCGGAGTTCCTGTGTACGCAGAATATTTTCTCCCTGTATTTCCTGGTAGTTCCTGTAACTCTTCAGGTAGGTGATCCGTTTAATAGCGTCATTAAAGTTTGAGGCAGAAAAAATAAAATTTAAGAACTCATAGTTGCTGCGGTTCTTGTAAGCGTACACCATGCTCTTGGCGTATTCCTGTTTGAGTGTGTCAAGCAACCTATCATACCGCTTCACATCTTTTTGTATGGTATAAATATTATTATCAAGTATGCGGAGGTCTTTATTAATGTTGGTTATAACTCTATCCTGTAACTCCACTTTATTATTTATAAGTTTCCATTGCAGCAGACTTTCCCTGGTCTTTGCTTTATTGCTGCTTAATTGTTTTTCTGTTTCCTCAATTTCCTTCCGGAGTTGCTGGCGTTGTTTTTCCAGTTCTTCTCTTGTTTGAGCAAAAGATGAAACGGATATTGAGCAAAGTAATACAGCAGAAAAAATGTATTTGATCATGAACAACTTTTAATGGGTGTTACAATAATTTCTCTGAGATGTCGGAAGATTATTTTTCACCACATCCCGCAAATTTAAAGAACGATTATTTTTTCTTATAATTTTTTGGCACCACGAAACCAACAGATAATTCTTTGTTAAACTCTATTTGTTTGAAATTAAGGCGGATATCCAGTTTGTTTTTTTCAGAAATGGTGATCTGCCTACGGGTGGAAAAATTTTTACCCTCAATATTCTGGTAATCATCATAACTCACACTTGCTGTCCTATTTCTGTATACGTCTACATCATCCAGCTTTGTATGCAAAACCAGGTTACTACCTGCAGCCAGGGTGAGCAAATTTTTGAACTGGTCACCTATGGAGGATGCCAGCACCAGCTCATCTCTTTTTTTGAAAATTACATCAGCGGGGTTGAAAAAAACAGGGTTCCCGATAAACATATCCTGGATGCTCCTGAAGTCAAAAGGGATCTGGGTTACATCCTGCAGGTAATCCAAAGAACGATATTGCACCTCCTTATCCAGTTTGTTCATCAATATTACACTGTCCGGGGTGATATGTACGCGGTAAACTTCCACCCCAAGAAAACTTCCCGTGAGTGAAAGCCAGATAGCACTGTCTTTAATCATTCGTAAGGTAGCTGTAAGGTCTGGTTGCTTTCCTTTTGCGTCCTCGATCTCAACTTTAATCTTTGCAGAAAAACTTTTAAAATTAATATAGTTGGCTTGCAGGTTATTTGTAGTGGTCTCCACCAGCAGCAAGGAGTCTTTGGAAACATTTCCGGGTACTACAATAACAGAGTCCTTGGGTGCAATTACCTTATTGATCAATTTCTTTGAGGAATGACAACTGAACAAAAAAACACATGCCGTCAATACGGGTAGAAATAAAATTTTCATGAAATATCTTAATAAATTATTTAATCCCGGTATGGCCAAAACCACCAGATGCTCTTTCAGTATGATTTAATTCATCCGCCAAAGTAATACGGGCATGTTCAATTTTAACGAAAACGATTTGAGCGATGCGGTCGGAAGGCGCGATGACCTGTGGTTCTGCACTCAGGTTCACCAGTAATACTTTAACCTCTCCCCTGTAATCACTGTCAATGGTTCCGGGTGTATTCAAACAGGTGATACCCTTATTCACCGCCAGCCCGCTTCTGGGACGCACCTGCGCTTCAAAACCCGCCGGAATTTCCATGAATATACCTGTAGGAATCAAACTTCTTTCCAGGGGTTGTAATACTAATTCTGCATCCAGGGCGGCGCGTATATCCATACCAGATGAACCTTCGGTAGCATAGTGGGGAAGCACATTGGCAGATGTGTTAATAATTCTTACTATTAAGTCACTCATAATTCTAACTTCTTTCTGATTTTTATTTAGTCAACAACACAGTTGCATATGCCACTAACCCTTCCTCCCTTCCCGCAAAACCCATCCTTTCTGTGGTGGTCGCTTTTATTGAAATATCCTCTATGCTGATTCCCAGGATTTGAGCTATTTCCTTTTGCATCTGTGGGACGTATTGCATGATCTTAGGACTTTCCAGGCATACCGTACTATCAATGTTTACAACTCCGTACCCTTTTGCCTGAACAAGGCTAAAGGTTTTTTGCAAAAGTATTTTGCTGTCTATTCCTTTGTATTGAGCATCGGTATTTGGAAAGTGTTTACCAATGTCGCCCAAACAAAGAGCGCCTAACAAGGCGTCGCAGATTGCGTGCAACAACACATCTGCATCACTATGTCCTGTTGCGCCTTTATGGTGAGGTACCTGCACGCCACCAAGCCAAAATTTCCTGCCTTCTTCCAATTGATGAAAATCTACGCCGGAACCAATTCTATACTGCATATATCTATTTCGGTAAAGGTCTGCAAATCTGTCGTATAAAAAAAGCGCCTCCGTAAAGGAGGCGCTTTTTTATATAAAAATTTCAAATTATTCTTTTCCGTCAAAGTCAAATGATA
>JAYSYY010000028.1:0-13149 GCA_043727215.1 Chitinophagaceae bacterium
CATTATCTGCCTGTGAAAATGAAAGAGGGGCACCGCGTTGTTTAACACTGTCCGTGATCAACGTACTCACCAGGTCTAATGTAATGGAAATGGAGGGACTGTTCACAGTAAAGTACACGGTTACTGCACCTTGGATATATCGTACCGCGGGGTCTACTTCCCACTGGCAGCGGTAGTACTTTACATCGAAATTATTGGAAGCCAGCGAGGAACCCTCCGTCTGCATAATCCGTTGGTGGGAAGCCAATTCCATGGCTGCAATATCTTTTGTGCTATAAGCCTGCCCAAAGGCACTTATGGAGTATAAGCTAAAAAAAAGAAAAAATAATTTCATAAAGGGGTATTCATACGTGTTAAGCCCCGGCAATATCAGTCATTTCCGCCATATGAAGGCAATAAGATACCCGGTCCCTCGTTAAAGACTATACATTTTACAAAAACGCTGTCAGGCGGTCAATATTTCGTTACCTCTAATAATAAAATTTTGAAATCACTACTTGTAAAAGCTGCCCTTGGGTTGCTCATCTGCCAGTTTTTGGCTTTGAAGTCCCATGCGGCCCCCGCACCTTACTTTGCTGATACCAGTAAAAAAGTTACAAACAGCCCCGGCAGCGACCCTGCCATGCGTACGGTAATTATCAGGGAAGCCAACGTAGTATACCCGGAAATATTAGAAGAACATGCAAAACATTCGATCGATTATGTAGCCAAATTTTCTGAAACAAGGCGGGCCTATTTACAACGGACCTACCTACGTAGCAAAAAATATTTCCCGAAAGCGCAGCTGATACTGAAAAAATACGATGTTCCCACCGAGTTTGCAGTCCTGCTTGCCCTGGAAAGTGCGTTTAATGGAAATGCCGTGTCGGGTGCAGGTGCGGTAGGTTACTGGCAGATCATGGATAATGTAGCCAGGGAATACGGGCTTAAAATTGCAAACAATACAAAAAAAGTCACGCCGGCTACAAAGCCAAAACCTGGATCGAAAAATGTGGCAGGAGCAAAAAAGCCGGTCATAATAGACGAAAGGAAAAATTTCTCAAAATCTACCTATACCGCTGCCCGCTACCTGAAAGACAGGATGCGCAACCTGGACAATGACTGGCTGCTCATCGCTGCCAGTTACAACTGGGGTGTAGGAAATGTGTGGAACGCGATGCAGCGCAGCGGCAAAAAAAATCCAACCTTCTGGGACATAAAAAAACAGGTACCTTCCGAAACCCGGGCCTACGTCATGAATTTTATTGCACTTAATGTAATCTTTAAGAATTACGAAAAATTCAGAACAAATACGCTCTGTTTTAAGACCCTGACACGGGAAGAAAAGATAGAGGCAGATCTCGCAGTTGATTAACCGGCGCTTCCCTACCTTCGGCAAAATACATTGGAATGAAATCCTGGAAAAAATTCACGATCGCATTGTTGTGTGGGATCGGCCTCCTCGTTATTGCAGCACGGCTAACCGGGGCATTCCAATATTACAACATCCCCACACCCTCCTCTGAACCCGCTGTAATGATGGGGCAAAAAATTTTTACAACCAACCTTCGCAAACCAAAGAAGGATGACCTGGTCGTGTACAGGCATCCGAAAGCAGATTCGATAAACCTGGACGTTCATGCTGGTACTTTTGGCCATGTATATTTTCAGCGGCTCTGTGCTATCGAAAATGATGTTATCCAGATGAAAGGTGGGGTTTTTTATGTGAACGGAAAAAATACGGACCTTAATAAAAATCTGATGAGCTATTACCAGGTGGCAGCTATGGATGTAGAAAAATTGCCGATAAACCCAGATAAATATGCAACAGTGATACCGATGACCACGGGAGAATACCTGGTGAATCTGACCGATCAGCAAGTGGCGAACTTGACCAATATAAAACTCAAAAGATATAACATGGGATCAGATGGTGCTGATAGCAGCTTGTTTAGGTGGTGTAATAAGCAAATCGAATGGACAGCTGACGATTTTGGACCTCTGCCCGTACCTCCGGGGTGTTGCTTTGTAATGGGTGACAACCGGCATAATTCCCTGGACTCCCGCTGGACCGGATTCGTTAAATTATCCGACATTGCAGGGATCAAAATGTAAGCCGTAACTTTGCGGGGATGCCGGAGTTTAATTTTAATGATACTGTGAACCTTGTGAGTAAACTCACGCCTGCAAGGGTATGGAACGGGCTAAAAGTTTTGAGCAGCTATTATATTAGTTTCCTCACTAAAACACCCGTGCAGTGGGGATTACCGGTTTCCATCTCTTTTGAACCTACCACAAGTTGCAACCTGCGCTGCCCCGAATGTCCGAGTGGCCTAAGGGCTTTTACCCGTCCCACCGGTATGTTGAAGAAAGATTTTTTCACCCAAACCATTGATGATATTCATAAGGAGTTGCTGTACCTCATCTTTTATTTCCAGGGCGAACCCTACCTGAATACCTCTTTTTTGGATATGGTGAAGTACGCCTCAGACAAAGGCATTTATACGGCAACCTCTACCAATGCGCACTACTTAACAGATGAGGCCGCACGAAAAACGGTGGAAAGCGGCCTGGATCGGCTCATCATCTCCATTGATGGCACTACACAGGAAACCTACAAACAATACCGGGTAGGCGGCAACCTGGATAAAGTGATTGAAGGCGCTAAAAACATCGTGAAATGGAAAAAAGAACTGAAAAGTAAAACACCGTTTGTGTTCTTCCAGTTCCTGGTGGTTAAACATAACGAACACCAGGTGGAAGAGATTAAACAACTCGCCAAAGAGATAGGCGTGGATGAAGTCCGTTTTAAGTCCGCCCAGGTGTATGATTATGCCAATGACCCTAACCAACTGATCCCTACGATTGATAAATACAGTCGCTACCGGAAAAACAACGATGGCACTTACACCCCAAAGAACAAACTCGCCAACCGCTGTTGGAAATTATGGCATGCGAATGTAATTACCTGGGATGGATTAGTAGTGCCTTGTTGTTTTGATAAAGATGCTACGCATCAACTGGGCAACCTGAAAAATGAATCCTTTAAAAAAATCTGGCACAACGATAATTACAAACAATTCAGGGGGGAGTTAATGCAGGGCAGAAAAAACATTGACATTTGCGCCAACTGTAGCGAGGGTGTATCTGTGTGGCAATAATACTTTATTGTACTTTCCCTTTTATTGTTTAAACCCTTACAATAAATGACTACTCCAACCTCTTTTAATGACCGGTTACGGCAACTTCTTTTACTTGCGCTGATAGTTTTATTGGGCTGGTTACTCATCTCAGAATTATATGTTTTTCTACCCGGGTTGATGGGAGGAATCACTGTTTACATCCTCGGCCGGGGTTTATATTTCCGCCTCATTTATAAAAAGAAATGGAGTAAAGGCTGGACCGCCCTGCTGTTTATCCTCGTTTCGCTCGTGATCATTTCTATCCCGATCTATGTAACGGTAACATTAGTCTCCCCGAAAATAAATGACCTCGTAAACAACCAGGATAGGATCATCCAGGGCATAAAAGTCTTTTCTACCAAAGTGTCCAACTACATTGGGATACAGATACTCAGTGATGAAAACACCCGGACCATTACCCAGAAGCTTACCGCTTTTCTCCCGAAGATCCTGAACACTTCCATGAACCTGCTGGCAAATATTGTAATGATGTTCTTTCTCTTGTATTTCCTGCTGGTGAATGGCAAAGAGATTGAACAATACCTAAGCAGGGTGATCCCATTAAAAAGGCACAACGTGGAGGAATTGGCGAGTGAAACCAAAAGAATGATACGTGCGAATGCGGTTGGTATTCCTATCATCTGCGTTGTGCAGGGTCTTTTTGCCGCTTTGGGTTATTGGTTGTTTAAGGTAGAAGATTGGGGGCTATGGGGTTTCCTTACAGGCGTTTTTGCTTTTTTCCCGTTGGTGGGTACTATGGTTGTATGGGTGCCGATGATGTTGTACCTGCTGGCCACGGGGCATAACTGGAACGGTTTCGGCCTCGGCATTTACAGCCTTATTGTAACCGGGAACGTGGACTATATCACACGAATGGGACTGCTGAAAAAGATCGGCGACGTACACCCGATGATCACGGTATTGGGGGTTATAGTAGGGTTAAATCTCTTCGGCTTTATGGGTTTTATTTTTGGCCCCCTGCTGGTGAGCTACTTCCTGATACTTGTGAAAATATACTTTAACGAGTTTGCGATACACCCCGTTGATGAGCCATCCACCCACCCAGATCACACTAGCGTTTCATGATTTAACAAAAGAATACTCTTTTTTTAATGTCTAAACATTAACTTTGATGTTCAAACATTAAAAACAGCATATGAAAGATTTGAAATCAAATGTAGAAGAATTAAATGAACTTATCCTGGGCGGCAAGATCCTGGATGCTTTTGAAAAATTTTATGCGCAGGATGTTGTTATGCAGGACAACAACTACCCGCTTAGAGTAGGTAAAGATGAGAACCGTCTATACGAAGAGGCTTTTGTAAATGGTTTGAGCGAATTCCGCGGGGCAAAAGTGTTGAATACCGTTATTAGTGACGACATGGTGGCAGTAGAATGGTGGATGGATTATACGCATAAAGATTACGGTGTGAGGAACTATAAACAATTATCGGTGCAGCGCTGGAAGGACGGGCAGATCGTGGAAGAAAAGTTTTACTATAATAATTAAAAAATTATTGTCTTTTTTTTAAAAGTCTGCCCGCATTTGTTGGCAGACTTTTTTTAAATATTGTACATTTAATTTCAAATGGGGATCGAACAAGATATCAATCAACAAAATTTCCGGAACGAATACCAGAAAGCCGGGATCAACTTCGTTTTTACGTTCAACTGGGTAAACGAAAAAATGAAGGTGATCTTTGACCGGGAGGACGTGACGCCACAGCAATTTAATATCCTCCGGATATTGAGGGGTGCCGGCAAACCCATTTCTACATTGCAGATAAGGCAACGAATGCTTGATAAGATGAGTGATACTAGCCGGATTGTAGATCGCCTGCTCGCCAAAAACCTCGTCATAAAAAATACCTGTCCCAATGACAAACGGCTGGTGGATGTAAGTATAACCGAGAAAGGTAAAAAACTGCTAGAAAAAATGGATGCTTATGATACGGAGATGGATGGCATATTTGATAATCTTACTGAAGCCGATGCGAAGGCATTTAATAAATTAATGGATAAATTGCGGGCTGGTAAATAATCATCGAACCATGAAAAACCTTTTTTTAGTCGCAGGCTTTTTTTGCCTCTCCCTTTCTCTTTTCGCACAGGGCCCAAGAGCTGAACTACGGGCGGTGTGGGTAGCCACTGTAAGCAACATTGATTTTCCAAGTAAGCCAACCATCAGCAGTGATGTGCAGAAAGCAGAGTTTATTCATTTGCTTAACATGCACCAGCAGAATGGGATGAATGCGGTGGTAGTGCAGATCCGGCCCGCTACAGATGCACTTTATCCTTCGCCACTTGAACCCTGGAGCCAGTGGCTCACAGGCGTGCAGGGGCAACCTCCTGTGCCTTATTATGACCCGCTTCAATTTATGATAGAGGAAACCCATAAGCGTAACATGGAGTTACATGCCTGGATGAACCCTTACAGGGCAGTTTTCAACATAGGGAATTCCTCCATCGCCGCTACCCATATTACCAGGATACACCCGGAGTGGTTCCTTACCTATGGTGACAAAAAATATTTTGACCCCGGTAATAAGGATGTGCAAAAACACGTGACGGCAGTTGTAAAAGATGTGGTAAACCGTTATGCCGTAGATGCCATTCATTTTGACGACTACTTTTATCCCTACCGGCTCCCGGGAAAAGAATTCCCGGATGAAAATTCTTACCGGACCTACGGTTCAGGTATGAACAGAGATGACTGGCGCAGAAGTAACACGGACTCCATCATTGTTATGCTTAGCCGCGTGATCAAGGAAGAAAACAAAAACTGCCAGTTTGGAATCAGTCCTTTTGGTGTATGGCGGAATGCAAGCCAGGACCCCAATGGGAGTAATACCAAAGCCGGCCAGACCAACTATGATGACCTTTATGCTGACATCTTATTATGGCTAAAAAAAGGTTGGATCGATTATGTAGCACCCCAGCTTTATTGGGAGATCGGGCATAACCTTGCAGATTACAATACTTTGATTGATTGGTGGAGCAACAATACCTATGGAAAAAATTGTTATATCGGCCTTGGCATCTACCGGGCGGGTAGTAACGCTGCCTGGAGAGATAAAACCCAGTTGCCCAGGCAGATCCAGAAACTGCGTAACACGCCTAATATGCATGGCATGATCTTTTTTAGCAGTAAAACTTTTGAACGAAATCCGAATGGCTGGAATGATAGCCTGCGGTTAAACTATTTCCGGGAACCTGCCTTTTTACCGAAAATGAAATAATTTTCAATAAGCCGGCAAAATGCCGGCACTTTTTTTTCCCTCCATCCTGTCACAATACTGCACCGAACCGAGTCTGAAAACCAGCGGTAGACTCGTGCGGGCCTGGAACTTTAATTCCTGCCTGCAAAAAAAACCTAAATTATTTACGTAAAACCTGGGGTCCAGGAAGATTTTTTCTACATCCTGCAGATTTACCGGGACTGAACGGGGAAAAGAGGAAAACCTAATATCCTTTACCAGAGGGACTTGTAGCTGAATTTGCTGCGCAGATGTTGATCCTACAACAAAAATCATGCAAAAAATAAAAAATTTAGTGTTTTTCTTCATTTTTAAAAAACCTTATCTGTAAATTTACGCCTTAATTCAGCAGTTCGATTTGCTGTTGCCAATTAAAAACCAGAAGAATATTATTACTCAATCTTAGTTAAACCCGGCAAATAGGTATGGCACTTCATCAGAGTTTACAGCAAAAACTGCTACAAAAACTATCTCCCCAGCAAATTCAGTTAATGAAATTATTGCAGGTACCCACTGCGATCCTTGATGAAAGAATTAAAGAAGAGATGGAAGAAAACCCCGCCTTGGAGCAGGGAGAGGAAGGCCATGAAGACGAATTTGAGAAAGATGAGTTTGAAACCACCGATGGGGAAGACGAATATGAAAAAGACGGCAGTGCGGAAGAATATGAAAATATCGACATAAGTGAGTACGTACAAGACGGGGATGATGACATCGGCGATTACCGACTCAAAGATGATAATTACCCCGAAATAGATGACAGCAGGGTGATCCCTCACAGGGTGGAAACGAGTTTTATAGAGATGATGCTGCAGCAACTGGGCATGTTGAACCTCTCTGAACACCAGCAAAAGGTGGCTGAGCAAATTGTGGGCAGCCTGGATGATGATGGCTACCTGCGCAGGGAGATCAGCTCCATTATCGATGACCTTGCCTTCCGCCAAAATGTTGAGACCGACCAGGAAGAGATCAGCGATCTTTTGCTACAGATACAGCAGTTTGACCCGCCAGGGGTTGGTGCCCGCAACCTGCAGGAATGCCTTATCCTGCAATTGGAAAGGAAATTAGACCAGGGCCAGCCGGTAGAACTTGCTTTGAAAGTGCTGGAGAAATACTTCAACGAGTTTACGAAAAAACATTACGAGAAAATTCAAAGGGGGCTGGACATCACGGACGACCAGCTACGCGAGATCATTCAGCAGATCATTAAACTGAATCCGAAACCAGGTGGTAATGCGGGTGATGAAAACAAAAATAACAACTATGTGATACCAGACTTCTTTATTGTAAACAATAATGGTAAACTGGAACTTTCACTGAACAGCAAAAATGCGCCCGACCTGCGTATTAGCCAGGGTTACCGCGAAATGCTGAAAGATTATGATAAGGGAAGTAAAAAAGACAAACGCCAGAAAGAAGCTGTTTTATTCATCAAACAAAAAATAGATTCTGCCAAATGGTTTATCGATGCTATCATACAGCGACAAAATACGCTGTTGAATAGCATGGAGGCGATCATGAATTACCAGCACCAGTTTTTTATAACAGGTGATGATACAGATCTTCGCCCCATGATTTTGAAAGACATCGCTGAGATGACCAACCTGGACATCTCAACCGTGAGCCGGGTAGCGAACAGTAAATTTGTTCAAACTGAGTTTGGAACCTACCGGCTCAAATTCTTCTTCAGTGAGAGCCTGCAGACCGACAGTGGTGAAGAAGTCAGTACCCGGGAAGTAAAAAAGATCCTGACTGATCTCATTGGAGAAGAAAGTAAAAAGCACCCCTACAGCGATGAAAAATTAACGGAGATGCTACAGGAAAAAGGATATAATATTGCACGCAGAACGGTAGCCAAGTACAGGGAACAATTAAATATACCTGTGGCAAGACTCAGAAAAATCCTTTAAACGCACAGCCATATAATGACCATCACTGCTGACCATACAAGCAATCAGGCATCTTCATCAAAAATATCGCCGGTCCTCAAATGGCCGGCGCTGTTGTTATCGTATGTCTTCCACCCCATCTTTATCCCGGTGTATGTACTGCTGTTTATCGTGTACCTACACCCCTCCTATTTTTCCGGATTTTCGGAAAACACCAAAATCCGCACCATCTTTATCCTGTTGCAGAACGCAGTTTTTTACCCGCTGTTTTGTGTACTACTATTAAAGGGAGTGGGCTTTATCCAATCCATTTTCCTGCGGGACCAAAAAGACAGGATCATACCATATATTGCCTGCGGCATATTTTTCTTCTGGACCTTCACTGTGTTTAAAGAAAACCCTGAGTTTCCCCGTATTGTACCTGCATTTATGCTCGGCGTTTTTTTAGCATCAAGCGCAGCTTTGATCGCGAATATTTATTTTAAAATAAGTATGCATGCGATCGGCCTGGGCGGAATGCTGGGAGTATTTCTCGTTATTGCAAGCACATTTAGTATGCTAATGACCTGGCCATTAAGCCTGGCTATACTTATCACCGGGCTGGTATGCACGGCAAGGCTTTTAGTAAGCGATCATTCTCCTAAGGATATTTATAGTGGGCTTTTCCTAGGTATATTATGCCAGGTAATTGCCGCATACATCATTCTCTGATAAAAATGAAGAAGCCCCGTCCAATACCGGGGCTCTTCGTTGTCCTGTAGTGCCTAACAAAAAAATGATATTATCCCCGGGCGAGAAAATTCGCCCGGTTCTTTTAAAAAGGGTTAAATATTTGTTGGATAACCATCAAAAATGGAAAATACAATTAGGCTGGGTAAGCAAGGCTGGTGGCCGGTTTCTTGTTATCTTCTTGGTTTGTTGGTTTTTCAAATTGCAACCGATAGGGGAGTTGCTTGTGTTTCATATAAGCGAATTATCCACATTTTTATTGTACAACTTATGCTGTTTTTACAGATATATTTTTTATCTATATTAAAAGAATGGTATGGTCACGATTACGTGTAAACGCTATTTTACGATTTACCCATCGTAAGTTTACGTTTTGGATGAAGGCTCCTGTAAGCAATAAGAGCACTTGTGAACATGAGTATAGCGCCGAGCAAAAATGCAGCGCCCGAAAAATGAACAGGTGCCGAGGGTTTAGTAAAATAGGCAAACAGCCCTGTCATCATCGGTGGACCGGCAATAGAGGTCAGACTGATAAGGCCGGTAAGTGCACCCTGCAATTCTCCCTGTGCATTGGCGGGCACACTGCTGCTGAGTATAGATTGTATGGCCGGACCTGCAATGCCACCGAGACAATAAGGGATCAGGAATAAAAACATCATCCAGCTTTGTGACGCAAAGGCAAATAATACAAGGCCAAGGCTATATAATAACAACCCTGTGTAGACACTTTTTTCGTTACCTAGTTTTGGGTTGATGTAACGGATCAGCCCACCCTGCACCACGGCTACCAGCACCCCTACGACTCCCAGGGAAATACCGATGAGGCTTTCGCTCCATTTAAATTTTTCAATTGTAAAAAAACTCCAGTTGCTTTGCACAGCATGGGAAGCCAGGTAGATCAACACAAAAGAAACCACCAGGCCGCTCAAGGCAGGATACTTTTTTAGCTGCAGAAGGGAACCCAAGGGGTTAGCCCTCTTCCACTTAAAAGTTCGCCGGTGTTCCCTATCTAATGATTCGGGCAAAATAAAATAACCGTATAAAAAATTTAAAAAAGTGAGCGCAGCAGCCACCATAAAAGGGACCCTTGCTCCATAGGCTCCCAGTAATCCGCCTATCACCGGCCCGATGATAAAACCCAGGCCGAAAGCTGCACCGATCATCCCGAAATTTTTTGCCCTGTTCTCATCCGTGCTGATATCAGCTATATAGGCAGTTGCGGTTGTGATACTCGCGCCGGTTATCCCTGCCAGTGCACGGCCCACGAACAACCACGCAATGGTAGGGGCAAAAGACAGAAAAAGGTAATCCAGTGCAAAACCAAACAATGCAAACAATAATATAGGCCTGCGGCCATACTGGTCGCTGAGCCCACCCAACACGGGCGAAAAAAGGAACTGCATGATAGCAAAGGTGAATGTTAGCCATCCCCCGTACTCAGATGCCTGGCTGATATTACCACCCGTAAGTTCTTCAATTAGTTTTGGCATTACCGGGATGATGAGTCCAAGCCCGGTAATATCGATCATAAGAGTAATGAAAATGAAACCAATCGCTGCTTGTTTGTTTTTATGCATAAGGAATGATAAGTTGCAAATTTCATCCTTTTACACTAAAACTTATTTTATCATTTGGCAAAAAAATAAGAACAAGATGAGGTTCTTATTTCAGTGGAAAATTTCAAAAATCAGTAATGTCTTTTCCTATCCTACTACGCCCTCCTTGATTTCCGTCCAGAGTTCCCGGTAGCACCGTGCCGCGTAGCTGCTATTGGCGAACTCCATAATAGGCGCTTTATGAATGCCCATTTTTTCTACATCACTCAGGTAAGGAATATAATTCTGGAAGAATCGTTTATCCTTGTACAATTCCTCCATTATCTCGTTGTGCATATTTTTTCGCCCATCCACCATCGTGAAAAAACACATCATCTTATTCAGGTCAAGATCTTTTTCCTTAAAATAATCCTTTACCATGCCGTATGTACGGATGGATAAGGTAGTTGGGATGACAGGCATGAGCACGATATCCGCAGCATTAAAAATATTTTCGGACAGGACGGAAAACCCGGGGTGGCAATCGATAAACACAAAATCATATTCCTGGTCCAGCTGTTTGACCACACTTTTCAGCCGGTTTTTATTTCCCTTCATTTCATCCAGCATTATATCAAAACTCTTGGTGGAATTGTCTGCAGGGATCACATCCAGCAATTCGAAGTCCGTAGACATAATCGCGTTTTCCAGGTGAGCGTCTTTAGTTATAAGTTTTTTTATGCCATGATGTACTTTGGGTTTCACTTTGTAATAAAAGGAGGATGACCCTTGTGGGTCGATATCCCACAACAGGGTCTTAAAACCATCTGCGGCAGCCAGATAGGCAAAATTTACACAGGAGGCTGTTTTTCCAACACCCCCCTTTAGGTTATACAGTGCAATTACGATCATAACAAAGGCTGTTTAATGTGAAGCTAATGATTGCCCGGCCCTTCGGTAAGCAGGGGTAGAAAGATAGTAAATTATTTTTTGATATTTAATGCACAAATCAGAAGGGGTGAAATTTATTGAAGGGTATTCAGGTGGTTCTTTTACCCGCTCATCAAAATCGGGAATAAGCAATGTTCAAAAAAACTATATTGTACACTCTTTTTTAAAAACCCAATTAAGCATGATACAATTTGCAAAATTACCTCTCTTTACTGTTTTGCTCATGGGAGTGGCCACGCGTACAACCGCCCAACTAAAACCACTCACCGATGACCAATATTTCAAATCCAATTTTAAAGGGATCATCCAGCCAATGCCATCGGCTACCCGCTGGTCAGACCCTACCCACCTCCTGATGATGAAGGAGGGAAAATTTTGGATATTGGATGCCAAAACAGGCATGGAAAGGGAAGCCACAGATGCAGATAAAACAGTTCCTAAGGTGGCTATGAAACCCACACCTTACATCAAAAATAAAAATCTATATATTAAATCCGGGGAGCAGGAGCTGCAACTGACGAATGATGATGCTTTAGAAGTAAACCCTGTAGTGAGCCCGAATGGAAATTACGTAGCCTACACAAAAAACAATGATCTCTATACAGTTAGCCTGTTGACACAAAAAGAGACCAGACTTACCAATGATGGTAGCGACCTTATTTTAAACGGATTTGCCAGTTGGGTATATATGGAAGAGATACTAGGGCGCCAGTCACAGTACAAAGCCTTCTGGTGGAGCCCCGACAGTAAAAACATTGCATTTTTCCGTAGCAATGATACGCAAGTGCCGGAATTTACCATTACAGATGCACCCAGCTTGCATGGGTATGTAGAGAGACTCCGTTATCCAAAAGTGGGTGATAAAAACCCGGAAGTAAAAGTTGGGATCGCAAAACCTGATGGTGGCAACCTTGTGTGGAGCGATTTCAATGAAAAAGACGATCAGTATTTTGGGATGCCTTATTGGAAACCCGATGGTAGCAGTTTACTGGTGCAATGGATGAACCGCAAACAAAATGAGTTAAAGATCTGGGAGGTTAACCCTGTAACGGGAAATAAAAAATCATTTTACAATGAAGAACAAAAAACATGGATCAACCTGGACGACAATGACAGGATACAGTTCCTGGAAAATGGGAAGGGCTTTTTATTACAATCAGATGCCAGCGGTTGGAACCACATTTATTATTATAACATGCAGGGGAAACTGATGAATGCCATTACGTCGGGCAGGTACACGGTAACCAACATCAGCAAAGTGGATGAAAAAAATAATATCGTGTACTTTACTGCGCGCAGCAGGGAGAATACTGCGCACACGGATTTTTACCGCGTAAACATGGATGGTAAAAAACTGCAACGGCTTACTTTTGGTGACTACACCCACGGTATAACCTTTATATCACCTGATGGAACTTATTTCGTTACCACGTACAGCAATATTGCCACACCGCCCCGCTCGGCGCTTGTGAGCAATGCCGGCAAAATCATTAAAGAACTGGGCAATGCGAAGGGGATCGAATTTGAACATTACCAACTTGCCAAAACGGAATTGGTACGTGTAAAAAGTGATGATGGCCTCTACGACCTTCCCATGAAAGTTACCTGGCCACTAAACATGGATAAG
>JAYSYY010000029.1:0-39525 GCA_043727215.1 Chitinophagaceae bacterium
ACGGCCAAAAACACACTTCAGTCACGGATAGAAGGGCTTGAAGTGGGTGCTGATGCCTATATTGAAAAACCGTTTGATGCCGAACACCTTCAAGTGCAAATAGCGAACTTATTTTCTAACCGCAACAGAATTAAGGAGCACTTTGCACACTCTCCCCTGGTTCAATTGCTGACCATTGCACAGTCCCGGCCTGATGTGGAGTTTTTGGATAAACTTAATAGGATCATCCAAGATCATCTGGAGGAACCGGAGTTTAGTATTGATAATATGGCACGCCACATGAACATGAGTCGCACCAATTTTTTTCGTAAAACAAAGTCCATGAGTGACCTTACACCCCATGAACTAGTCAATCTTAGTCGATTAAAAAAAGCAGCCGAATTACTCGCCCAAGGTTATTATAAGATTTATGAAGTTTGTGACATGGTAGGTTTTGGCTCTACAACCAATTTTAGCAGAAGTTTTTTTAAACAGTTCGGCATGACACCGACGGATTTTCAAAAACGCATACAGACAGATAAGAATCGCCAGTAATGGTGGCCCTTACATGGGATTTACGCTTTACTTTTGACTTGGCACCGGCAAGAGATTAAATACATAAATCATCCCTTATTTTTTATCATTTTGTGCGGACCAGACCTTTTACATAGGCACCCATCAAATGTGCATAGATTTAAACAAATAAAAAGTGAGCAATTCGGTGAGTCAAAAACGGGCTCCCTCCAAAAGCTTTTGTGGGCTTGGATTTCAAACGGGTTATGCAGTCCCGTCCAGCCCGCATTGAAAAGCTTTGAGAAATCAAGGCTTTTTTTGTTTTATGCCATTCTACGTTTATATCATACAAAGCGAGACCGATTCAACTTTTTACAAAGGGTTCACTGAGAATCCGTCAAAAAGGCTTGCACAGCATAATGCTGGTGAAATGAATTATTCCTCTAAAAAGATTCCCTGGAAAATAGTTGGCCTTCTCATTTTCGACAGCAAGAAAGAAGCATTGGTTGCCGAGAAGAAAATTAAAAAGTATGATCATCAAAGGTTGATTGCCTTCCTGAATTCAGAAAAAAATAAGTTGCAGGAATACCTGGGTTCAATTGTTTAGAATGCTGCCCTGTCACATTTTTTTTCAAGCGAAAAAGAGTGCACACTCCTGTACATTTTTCTTTTCAAGCAAAAAAAAAGTTTATATCCTGTCACATTTTTTTTCAAGCAGAAAAAAAGTGTACAACCTGCCCCATGTATTTCCGGACAATAACGGTATCAAATTTTTTGTAGTGTATACAGCTTTAATAACCTCTTCGCGGAGCATTGAAGTAACATCTATACAGCCATTCCCGGCCAAATGCGGCCAAATCGGCCACCCCAGTTGGAAATGGCATTTCCGGCATCGTATTATTGTGAACGATCCCGCTAATACTTAAAAAATAAATCATGCATACAAGCAAACAAATCAGGAAAGAATTTGGATTAAGCCAGGAAGACCTGGCCACGCTAATTGGTGTGAACAGATTCAGCATACTCAGTATGGAAAAAGGAAGTGACATGCTAAATACGCCGGCATTGCTGAAATTGACAGCATTACAAAAACACATGGAAGGTGAAAGGCTTACCCCAAAAAAAAGCTGTACTATAGAAACAATCAGTTACGGCAGGGAGCTTGAAGTAGAATGCCTCTTCCGGCTGTCAACCTTGAAACGGAAACTGGTTTCCATGCAAAATCGATATGATAAGTGCTCTCGGCTGCGTTCCCTTTTGAACCAGGCAAATGCAGGCAGTGAAAAGCCCACCAAGGCATGGGTAAACACTCAAACCATTAAAATGGAAAGAATAGCGAACCGATGCGATGAGACAGAACAGGCAGCACAACAGGTACATATCATGTTGTGTGCAGCAGAACTGACTGCGCTTAGGAATTACATGCGGCAACATAAGATCCGTCCTGTGAAAACCACTATTTCATAACAATTAAAAATCAAAAAAAATGGTATACTAATTAACACTGATCACAAACGTTATAAACTGCAACGGTTTGATTGAATCAGCCCAAATAGAACGCGATGAGATCGAATTCCAAAAAAAACAACAGGAAAGGCAATACAATAATATCAGCAACGGAACAGTAGGGGTAGGTGCGGAACTTGCGGCGGTAACCGCGGAGATCGCATCAATAGAACCTATCATTGCCAATTTGCCCGAAGGGCCGGGGAAGAAACTCCTCGAGATAAGGCTCACGAGGCTCAATTATAAAAAGTTCAACCTGGTGACACGTCAGAACCAGTATGGCATTTTTGCTTTACTGGAGAAAGATTGCGAGATCAACTGCATCGAGCAGGAACTGGTGGTAAACACCGCCTACATCGTTGCGCTTGAAATGCGCAAGCTTGAATTGTAAGCATCCTATAGCCCCTCGATATCTTCGGGGGGCTTTTTATGATAACAACTCACCACTACCCAACTCATCGTAGTTTTTCAAAGCGCCTGTCCCGATTTTTCGGGAACGAAGGAGTTTTAGAAAAAAAAGATCCCGATGACGTTTACGATATCGGGATAATTCTAAAGTCATAACTCTAAACTCACATCACCGGAAAAAATGCTCATTTTTCCCCGGGCAAAAAAATAGCCCCTCCGTAGAAACGGAGCGGCCTTTTCGATTGCTTGCCATATGTAAAAACGCTTAAATTATTTTTTTTGAGGTGGAAAACCGCTATCTTGTCTTCCCAATGTAAATGGCCTTTTCTGATTGCTTCTAACTTCTTTTCGATTGCTTGCCAAATTTCTGCCTCTTTCGTAAACCAAACTTACAACAGTTCTGTTCGTCATTTTAATCAACTATTTGTACATTTTCCCATGCCGAACCTCACAATGTTTTGTCAAGGGTCAACATTGGCAGGCATTTCCGCAGGAAAGGGTAATGATGGCCAAACACTGATGTGACCAAATTGTTACCTCCTCTTAGTGTTTTTTGACCCATTACTTCCGGCTTTTTTGTGAGCAAGGTCACACTTCTTTTAAAAAACTTAATTGGTGCTGGATTACAGGCATGCGTTGGTTTAGATTTTTAAAGGACTAAAATCCGGTGTGATTCAGGGCGTGTGATCCCCGGCCTAAAGCCGGGCAATAAATTTTGCTTGTGAACCAATGAGGGCCGGGGAAAGAATTTTGCTTTTAAAATGGGGAAGGCCGGAGCATTAAATATTACAGGTAAGCCAATCAAGGCCGGGAAAAATAACTTTTGCTTTTGGACCCAAAATAACACAAGATTTCTCAAGGACTTTAGCCCTGGTTAATAACTATTGAAGACCCGCTTCCGAAAAAGTCAGATCCATATTTTCCCAGGACTCATCCACCCACAGAGTAACATAGCCCTGCTAATCATGAAAAGTGCTCACGGCTGTGAGCTTGTTTTTCTGGCAACAAAAAGCATACGCCGGCAGCATTTACAGATAGCGGAGTCAAAGTTTAACGTGATACGGCCAGCTACTTTCTTTTTCTCTTATTTAATAGAAGTATAGTTCACCCTTTCGCCTGCTGCAAACAATCCTACAAAACATTCATTAAATTTATCTTTTTAAGGGCAACAAAAACGAAGCGGGAGTCCTGCGAAGGAAAGACTGCTCTGAACAACTAAATAACAATACATGTACAAAATGGAACAGACCTGGCGATGGTTTGGCCCGGGAGATCCCGTGAGTTTGCAGGATGTAAAACAAACCGGCGCGACTGGGGTTGTCACGGCCTTGCACCACATACCGCATGGCGAAGTATGGACCCTGGACGAACTCAATAAACGAAAAGCCGAAGTGGAAAAAACGGGCCTTCGCTGGTCAGTGGTAGAAAGTATTACCGTGCATGAAAGCATAAAAACAAGAACCGGCCATTACCGCGATTACATTGAAAAATATAAAACTTCTATCAGGAATGTGGCGGCTTGTGGCATCCCGGTGATCACCTACAATTTTATGCCGGTGAATGATTGGACGAGGACCTCCCTCAACCACCCGATGGCGGATGGCTCGCTAGCATTGTATTTTAACTGGACCGACCTCGCTGTTTTTGATATTCATATTTTAAAAAGAAAAAATGCAGCCGCATCCTATAAAGCGGCTGTGATAGAGGAGGCTGCGCATCGCTTTAAAGGTTATTCCCACAAACAACTGGAAGACCTGGCGGGGGTGGTTATGTTTGGCATACCTGGTGAAAAAAAAATGTCCACGACCGACATGCTTAAGAAACTGGAAACCTATGCCGATATCGACCGGCAGGCGCTACAGGAAAATCTCTGTTATTTTCTGCAGGAGATCAGCCCGGTGGCAGGAGAGTGTGGAGTGGGACTAGCCATACACCCCGATGATCCTCCCTTTCCAATACTTGGTTTACCCCGCATCGTAAGTTCGCTGGATGACTTTCAATATTTTTTACAGAAGGTGAACAACCCTGCCAACGGCGTTTGTTTTTGTACAGGGTCGCTGAGTGCATCGGCCAACGATGACCTGCCAGCAATGGCGAGAGCGTTGGCCGACCGCATACATTTTGTTCACCTGCGCAACGTAAAAAAAGATGACCAGGGAAATTTTTTTGAGGCCGACCATTTGGATGGGGATGCAGATATGTACGCAGTGGTAAAAGAGATACTGGCTCTTCAGCAGGAGCGGAAGATCTCCCTTCCTTTTCGCCCGGACCATGGACACCAGATGCTGGATGACCTGCACAAAATTACCAACCCCGGGTATTCGGCAATTGGCCGTTTGCGGGGGCTGGCCGAATTGCGAGGTTTAGAACTGGGCATCCTGCGTTCGATGGCCGGGCGGCCCTGATAAAAAATGTTGCTGATTTCGGGGAACATATTAAGATTTAAATGAAAATCTAACGGAAATAGTTCCGTTTTTTTTCAAAAGCGGCTGTTTTTGAGGGTGCATTAAAGCACGGGTCCGGATCGCATTTTGTATTTTTGCGGTGCCGGTTGAAATAGCCCGTGGAGGGATCAACAATCCCTTGTTTTTCGATACTTGATATTAATGGGATCAGATGAAAAGGTTCATAACGATGCTTGCGATTGCTGCCTTCTTTTTTGTGGTGCCTGCTTTTGGTCAACACACCGGCGGAACGGACATCCGTGACAGCGTGGACAAAAAGGCGCCCGCTATTTCCAGCCCGGGTAGTAAAGTAAATACCATCAAAAAAGAAAGGCATAACCATGTAGTTGGCTCCGACCTGATGCTGTCTCAAAAAGAAAAAATGAAGCTGCAGCAGATGAAGGCTTATACCTGCCCCGATCACCCGCACCATGTTACCAATAAACCTGGCCGGTGCCCGGAATGCGGCACTTTGTTGAATCGTACTTCCAAGGAAAAAATGAAGATGGAAATAATGGGCGATTATTCCTGTACCCGGCACCCGCATGTGGCGGGGAAAAAGGACAGTGAGTGTTCGGAGTGCGGAACGGTGCTTACACCCGTGAGGAAAAGCACAACCCGCTACACCCGGGGAGCAACAACCTGTGTGAACCGCGCGCGGTCCGGCAAATGCCTTGGTTGCGGCACCGACACTTTGCGTTCGCCAAAAGAAAAAATGAAGATGGAGGTGATGGGGGTGTGTTGTTGCGAAGTGTGAGTTGTTCCGAAAAATCGGGATCTCCCGTTTCGCAAAGCTTATGGAACAGGTTGTTATTTCAGATACTCCTTCGTCGCATCGAAAAACTACGATGAGTTGTGAGTCGGTTTGTAATGCGGCGGGATTTTTGGGGAGATCAGGTCATGTCCTTACTGGTAATCGTGGCTTGTGGCGATTGGGTTGCTGTGAAGGGAAGGATCGTTCGTGCAAACTATGAGGCCGTTATCCATCACCAAATTACCAAACCTGCCGGCCGGCAGGTGATTAAATCATCCGATCGTTATAAGGAATTCCGGATCGTGAGATGAAAATCCGCCTCTATGTGTTCCGAAGATTTTTCAAGAATCAGTTCCGCAGCTTTCTGGCCCATCATTTCAAAATCGGTGGAGATGGTGGTGATACCGTTGAGTATGATTTTTTTAAGGGCGGTTTCGTTGTAAGATATCACACCAACGTCTAAGCCTACCTGCAGTTTTTTATCAAGGATTTTTTCAATAAGGATTACCAGGTCATCCTCCATCAGGTTGATGTACACTTCCCCGGTTTCAATGTCTTCCTTGCTGATATCATGGATGACTTTATAACCATAAGCATACTGCTGGCAAAATTCTGTGAAGCCGTCGGTGATTTCCTCAGGGTGATAGGTATTTTCGGGTAAGATAATATTGAGGGTATGGTATTTCCTGAGTTGGGGCAGCGCTTTTTCCAGCGCATTGTAAATGTCTTTGTGAAAGTTTTCATATACGGCCGGATAAGTACCCGTAACACCCGGCACAAGTTTATCCAGCAGCAGCAGTTTTCCCCTGGGAATATCGTTTAAAATTTTACATGCATTTTCGCTGCTGTCCATAAAATGGGGTATGATCACGTAATGGTGATAGTCCTCCCGGCTGTTGAGCAATAGACTTTTGAAAAGAGAAAAATTATTGTTGTAAACATAAAAATCAATGGTAGCTTTATCACCTAAGGTTCTTACAAAGGCGTCGTAGATAATTTTTTTGTGGGCGCTGAGTTTGTTAAACATTAAAAAGATCCTGATCTTTTGTCCGACGTCCACGTTCTTAATATAGCAGCCTTTGCCTGGCACAGAACCGATGATCCCTATCTTTTTCAAATGGCGATATCCTTTTTCTGCCGTATCCCTGGATATCTCAAACTCAAAACTTAATTCATTAATGGAAGGTAGCAGGTCGTCTAGCTGTAATTTTTTAGTTTCGACCGCTTTGATAATGCAGTTGGCCAACTGCTGGTACTTAGGAGTTGCTGAAAAAGGATCTATATATATAAGCTTACTAAAAGGGGACAACATTGCGTGGAATCATATGATAGTAGGAAACAAATGTAGTTTTTATTTGACGAACACTGTTAATGTAAAGGGGCAAGTCTAAATTAATTATATTAAATTAAAATGAGATGTTGTTGAAACCAATAATCAAGTAAATCTAAGGAACTTTTTGCCCGTCGCCCCCTGGCCGGAAGCCCTTCAGACCTTTGTTTCGGCAGGATGCCACAGGATAGTTAAAACACAATAAAGGCTGAATTTGTACACCAGAACTTAAAAGCCGATTGCCCAAAAACCTTTTCCTGGGTTTTTTCAGTCAAAAGTATAATAACCATACTAATCGTAGATTTTTCGATTGAGCCGCTATATGATAAAAATGACTTTTCTTACTCGCACGCAAAACCTGTACTCCTTTTTTGCGATTCCAACTTCAACCTGGATGTGTCTGTAATTGTGTAAGTAATATTTTATATGGCGCTTTATGATAAATAGTAAAATCATTTGTTTCAAAGCATGAACTTATATGTATAAAAAAATTTACCAACTTGCTCTTGCAGTCATTTTTACGGCGTTACTTTCCTCCTGCAAAAAAAGCTTCGATGCGTATTATGAAAGGCCGGCCAGCCTCGCGGCCCCCATCTACCAGCAACTTGCAGAGAGCGGCAGGTTCAGCAGCTTTGTATCCTTAATAGATAAGGCAGGGTACAAACCCACCCTTAGTTCTGCAGGATACTGGACGATTTTCGCTCCTACAGATTCTGCATTCAACGGGGACACAGAATTTGCAGCGTTTATACGCGAGCGTGGCTTTACCCGCATCGCTGATGTAGATTCCACCACGGCACAAATGTTGGTGCAATACCTGCTTGTATATAATGGCTTTGAACAGGACAGGATCGATGATTATCAAGCGCCGCTGGGCTGGGTGCCCAATACCGCTTTTAAAAGAAGAACCGCCTATTACACCGGTTTTTATAACGACACCAACTACCTGGGGCAGCCTTACAAGGTATTAGCTTCCAACAGGAACAACAGTGGTGCCGGAACAAGTTATTTTGTGCCTGCAGACAATGGCAACAAGTATATCAGTTTTTTCACCAACGATTATTTTGCTACCCAGGGTTTATCGGCCGCTGACTACAATTATTTTTTCCCGGGTTCGACCTTTTCAGGGTTTAACGTAGGCCACGCAAAAGTGATCCAGAAAGACCTTGCCGCCGAAAACGGCGTGATCCATGTGCTGGACAAAGTAGTGACACCGGCGAAAAGCATCGACCAGTACCTGCGAAATAAACCTGAATACAGCCTTTTCCGGAGTATTATCGAAAGGTTCATGGTATTGTTTATCAAAAATGTGGATGCAACCCGCAAATACCAGGTACTGAACGGCGGAAGCCAGGACGTATCTATTAAAGTGTATTCGAACCTGCTTGCTTTTTCTCCCAACAACGAAAATTATTTCAAGTTGCAGGATAATGACAGCCAGCGCGATGGCTGGACCATGTTTGCACCGACCAATGACTCTTTGAGCAAATACATCAACACCGTAGTATTGCAGCAATACCCGGACCTGAATTCATTGCCTTTGTCTATCATCGCAGATCTGCTGAATGCGCACATGTGGCAGGCCGCCGTGTGGCCCACAAAATTCAACAGTAGCTATAATTTTTTGGGCGAGCCAGCTAAAATGAACCCTGCAACGGATATCCTGGAAAAGAAAGTATTAAGCAATGGGTTCTTTTACGGTACCAAAAAAGTAAATGAGCCGAATGTATTTGCAACAGTTTATGGCAAACCCTACCTGGATCCGCGGTATAGTTTAATGACTCGCCTGCTGGACCAGGAAGTGAAAGGAAACATTACCAACCCCAATGTGAAATTTACATTGTTCATGATGTCGGATGCGGCAATGGCAGCCCGGGGGTATAGTTATAACTCCGGATCTAACTCATGGACCTTCACCAATCCTGTAGGTGGTGCGGTGTCTACCAATGACAGTAACAGGCTGAACCTGTTGCGTATGTTAAATATGAGCCTTGTAGAGACACCGAATAATGAGTTGGCTAACATTGGTTCCACGGGAGTAAGGGGCATTATTGGTACCTATGGGGGAGAATATATTAAATATGATGGCAACCAGGTGATCACCGCCGGAACGATGGAGCGAAATATCACCCTGCGGATCGACAGTGTGAAACAGGTATTGAATGGCCAGGTGGTCTACCTGAATGACCTGATGTTCTTTCCATACAACCAGGTCGCAAAGACCGTAGAAACGCTGGGAGCACCTGCCGCTTCGGAATTCAATTATTTCTGGAACTACCTGAAAAATTCTACTTTATATATCGCCTCTACCAGTGAAATTGTTGGACTCACGGCCGGATCCTTCTACACTTTCTTTATACCTAGAAAGGCTGCCATGGTTCAGGCTATCAATGATGGCCTGCTCCCGGGAACGGCTGGCGTACCAAATTTTTCTCCGACAGCTACAGCTGATAAACTGAAAGTGGAAAAGTTTATTCAATACCATATTCTTGATAAACGTACCGTGATCGCCAATGGGTTGGATATCGGTTCTTTCCCATCCCTGTTACGGAATGCGGCGGGTGACCCGGTAACTTTCTCTATACTCTATAATGCAGGGGTGATGGAGATAGCCGACGGGTATAACCGTAAAGCAAGACTGGTCACTGCACTCAGCAATAACCTATCCAACAGAACGGTGATCCACCTTATAGATAATTACCTGAAGTACTAATACCAAAGCGCCAGTAACAAGCATACTAACTACAAAAGTTATTTCTAATGAGATCATTAATTACAAAAATCAGTTTCTTGTTCTTTGCGATCGTGCTTTCCCAGGGCGTAATAGCCCAGAGAACAAGCGTGCAGGGAAAAGTAACAGGGGCCAATAAAAGGCCTGTTCCAGATGTCACCGTGGCAGAAGTAGACGCAGACGGAAGAACAATTCGTGCTGTGAAAACGGATGTGGAGGGGAACTTTGTGATCAATGTAACCAGTACAACTCATAAATTATCCTTCAGCCATATCAGTTTTCGGTCACAGTTACTTTCAATAAATACAAGGACAACTTTTAACGTGGGGCTGGAAAGTAACAACAAGGACATGACGGATGTTGTGGTAGTTTCCTATAAAAAGATTGATAACGGAAATATTGCTATCCCGGAGCGAGAACTCACTACAGCACAATCCCACATAAATGCCAAGGAACTGGAAGAGATGCAGGCAACTTCAATTGACCAGGCCTTGCAGGGAAGGATGGCAGGGGTAGATATCACCGCCAATTCAGGTGACCCGGGTGCAGGAATGCAGATCCGTATCAGGGGAACTTCATCGATCAATTCCACGAATGACCCGCTTATTGTTGTGGATGGTATGCCCTATGAAACCGCGGTCCCGTCTGACTTTAACTTCGGGTCGGCCGATGAACTCGGTTATGCCAGCTTGCTCAATATCGCTCCCATCGATATAAAAGATATCACCATATTAAAGGATGCGGCTGCCACAGCAGTCTGGGGTTCCAGGGCTGCAAATGGTGTCGTTGTTATCACTACCAAAAGAGGGGCGGTGGGTAAACCTTCTTTTACCTACACAAACAAAACATCTGTAAGTAAACAACCGGAAGCTATACCGATGTTGAGTGGCGATCAGTACTCTACACTCATTCCCGAATCATTTATGAATGCAACAGGCGCACCATTGAACACCCAAAACGTAAAGGAATTCCAGTATGATCCTAATGATCCTTACTGGTATAATAATTACAGCAAGAACACGAACTGGATAGATGCCATTACTCAATTAGGTATCACGCAGGACCACAATATGTCCATGACCGGTGGCGGCGAAAAGGCGCGGTATTACGCGTCATTGGGTTACCTGGATCAAAAAGGTACGACCATCGGGACGTACCTGAAACGTATCAGCACCCGAATCAACCTGGATTATATTGTTTCTGAGCGGATCCGCTTTAAGTCTGATCTGTCTTATTCTTATACAGATAACAACAGGAATTTCGCATTAAACCTGAGGGATATTGCGTACCGTAAAATGCCGAACATGAGTATCTACGAATATGATGAATTTGGCAATCCTTCCGGGAATTATTTTTCACCCGCATTTAATATCCAGGGTCAGTATGGCGGTATATCTTCAAGTGGTAATGTGGGTGGAACGATCAACCCCGTTGCCCTGGCCAATGAAGCTAAAAATAACATCATTAGTCAAAGGATCACACCGCATTTTAATCTGCAATACGAGATCCTGAGAAAGGAACTGATGGCTACTTTTGATGTGCAGTTTGATATCAACAACAATAAGAATAATAACTTTTTGCCCCAGACCGCTACAGGCAGGCCATGGACAGAACCAAATGTAAACAGGGCATACGATGGCGATATTGATGTATTTAATGTGCAGACAAAAACCAACCTGGTTTACACGCCTTCCCTGAAGAATGAAAAACATAAATTAATATCCTTTATTTCTTTAAACACCTACGATAATAAATATGTATCGCAGGAGGTATTGCGTTCCAATACGGCTTCTTCTGCGTTGCAGGATCCTTCCTCACCTTCCCGCACGCTGAATGCAGAAACAAGGTTGACCACCTACACGGGCCAGACAAGAAGTGTTGGTTTACTCGTAAGTAGTCAATATAGTTACAAGGATAAATACATGTTCAATGCCGGTCTTCGTGGAGATGGTAACTCAAGGTTCGGGCCGGAGAACAGGTATGGCTTGTTTCCTTCTGCATCCTTCCGCTGGAGGATCTCTGATGAGAAATTCATGAAACGTTTTGAAAAAAGTATTGATGACCTGAGTTTCCGCGCCAGCTATGGTGAAGCGGGAAATGCTCCACGGAGAGATTACAGTTATATTAATACTTACAACACTTTCAGCTGGAGTTATCTTGGCGAGGCGGGTGTGTATCCTGCAAATATGGAGCTGTCTGATCTGAAATGGGAAACCATCATCGGCAAAAACCTTGGTATCAACCTGAGTATGTTTAAACGCAGGTTCACCATGGACGTAGAGTTTTATGTGAACAGCACACAGAATATGTATTTCCCCGGCTTGCAGATATCTTCAATCAACGGCTTTAGCAATGTGGATATGAATGTAGGCAAAATGGACAACCAGGGTTTTGAACTGGGCCTTAGTGCAACGCCCTACAAAACAAAAACATGGCAGGTGGATTTCAATTTCAACATTGCCAGGAACATCAACATGATCCGCGAAATATCTGACCTCTATCCCAGGGATAAAGGAGATATCACCGCAAACGGGCAGTATAAAACTTTTCTGCAGGTAAATAATCCTTTCGGTTCGTTCTACGGTTTCCGTTACAAAGGGGTGTACAGCGATCTGGCCTCTACCATTGCTACTGATGCGGGCGGCAAAAACATCCTGGGCCCCACTGGCCAGACCATTTACATGAAATTTAATTATCCAAGTATTGGTTACACTTTCCAGCCGGGTGATGCGATGTATGAAGATATCAACCATGATGGAAACATCAACTACCAGGATATCGTTTACCTGGGCAACAGTAACCCTAAATTCACCGGAGGTTTTGGTAGTTCTGTGGGTTACAAAGGAAAGTGGAAGTTTACCGCTTTCTTTAACTACAGGTACAAGGTCGACCTGGTGAATGGTACAAAGATCACTACCACCAATATGTACGGCTTCGATAACCAGAGCACAGCAACTTTAAGAAGATGGAGGAAGGAAGGGGATTTCACAGATATTCCAAGGGCATTGTACCGCACAGGATACAACTGGCTGGGTAGTGACCGTTACGTGGAGGATGCATCCTTCCTGCGTTTTAGAACAGCAACACTGCGATACACCGCACCAAAAAAAGTTGCACAGAAACTGAATATCAAAAACCTGAGTGGATATGTGACTGTTGAAAATTTATTCACCTGGACAAACTATACCGGCCAGGATCCCGAGGCTACTGTACGGGGAAGTGATCCATTCCGCGTGGCAGTCGATTATTCCTATACACCACCGGTAAAAACATTTACACTGGGTGTAACTGCAAGTTTCTAACATTATTAAAACAGAATAACAATGTTTACAAAAACGATCTATAGAATTTTAATGCTGGTTTTACTTCTTCCTTTTTTCTCCTGTAAAAAGTACCTGGACTTGCAGCCGCTGGATGGGTTAACCGGGGCGGAATATTGGAAAACAAAAGAACAGGTGCAGGCGGCTGTGATTGGCGTTTATGCGTCCCTCACTGGTTCAGGCACCAACTCGCGGCCTGCTGCAGAATCTTTTTTCCTCTGGGGAGAATTAAGAGCAGATATGGTTACCAGCACCCTGGCTACAACCGCGGAGCAAATAGACGTGATCAATGTGAATATCCTGCCAACGAATTCGATTGCCAGCTGGCGCGGCATTTATGAAACCATCAATTATTGTAATACGGTTATAGACCTTGCACCAGGCGTGCTCACACAGGATCCCACTTTCTCGCAGGCTGCTTTAGATAAAGCCACTGCAGAGGTAAAAGCCATAAGGGCATTAATGTATTTCTACCTTGTGCGCACATTTGACCAGGTGCCGTTAAAATTGAGAGCTACAACAAGCGACAGGGAAATCGTAGACATTCCAAAAAGTTCGCAGGAAGTGGTTTTAACGCAGGTATTGAAAGATCTGGCGCAAGCAGAAACTTTTGCCGTGGTGGATTACGGCGACCGTGCTTCCAACAAAGGCCGCATTACAAGGGCCACCATCAATGCCATCCAGGCAGATGTTTACCTGTGGATGGAAAAATACGATGAGTGTGTTGCTGCCTGTAATAAAATTATCAGCACGAACGCTTTTGGCCTGATCAGTGGCGCAGATGCCAACATCTGGTTCCAGACACTTTATGTAAATGGTAATAGCAATGAAAGTCTCTTTGAACTCCAGTTTGATCAACAGCGTTTGAACCCCTTCTACCCGATATTCAATACCGGTAACCGCAGGTTCCTCGCCAGCAGTATCGTGATGGATGAAATATACACCGTTGACTTTACTAACCCATTGAACTTTGATATTCGTGCAGACGGCGCGGCTGTTCGCTCAACTGACCAGGTGATCTGGAAATATATTGGCCTGAATAATTCCGGGGATGGGAGTGCAACACGTGTCCAGAATGAGTCCTATGCTCATTGGATCATTTACCGTTACGCAGACGTTTTGCTGATGAAAGCGGAAGCTCAGAATCAACTTGGTAACGGGCAGGATGCGTTGGACATCATTAATGTTATCCGGGAAAGGGCCAGGGCACTGCTATCTACCGCGGCTAATCCCGCCCCAACAGATAAAGTTGCCATTGCGGATTATATTTTAAAGGAAAGAGCAAGGGAGTTTGCCTTTGAGGGCAAAAGGTGGTTTGACCTCCTGAGAATTGCACGCAGGGATAATTACCAGCGCCTCGACATCCTATTGGATGTGGTGGCCACTACCGTTCCTGCTAACCGACAGCAGTCAGCCATTGCAAAGTTCCGGGACAAAAATGCGCATTACCTGCCCATCCTCTCCTACGAACTTACTACTAACAAGGCACTGGTTCAAAATCCTTTTTATCAATAGAAAGTTTACACAATAAAACGAGTCATATGAAAAAATATTTAAGCATCCTGGTTACTGCCGCAGTTGCGTTGGTCATGATTTTTTACGCCCCGGGATGTAAAAAAATTGAATATGTAGAGGGGACGACGACTGACCTTAATATTTACGGGTACCTTAAAGCGAATCCCGCTAAATATTCTGCTATGACAGCGATCGTAGATAAATCAGGATACGCCGGTTTCTTAAACGCATATGGCTCTTACACTATGTTTGTTCCCACAGACAGTGCTGTAAATATTTACCTCACCGAGGTAAACAAAACACTGGCGGGCTTAACGGAAGCCGAGGCTCAGGATATTGTGAAGTTTCATTTGCTGGAGGATACCCTGGCCACTTCCACCTTTAGGGATGGTAAACTGCCAACCATTACCATGTATGGTCAATTCCTGGTAACCAGTATTGGAAACGACGGCGGAACAGCCCGTGTGCTGGTAAACAGGCAGGGTACAATCACAAATGCAAATATCAAAACCGGTAATGGTCTTATCCACGAAATTAACAGGGTGCTGAGGCCGGCTTCTAAAAGTATTGCGGAATTGATCAGTGCAGATCCCCGGTTCAGCATTTTCAAACAGGCATTGCAGGCAACAGGTTATTATGATACTATTAATACTATTAACAGTACCAACCCTTCGTTAAGAAAGTTTTATACTGTTTTAGCAGAAACTGACCAGGCCCTGATGGATTCGGGCTTTGCAAGTTTTGCAGCGCTGAAGGCCAGGTACTCCAATACCGGTAACCCGATGAACCCGCTGGACAGCCTGAACATTTACGTGAAATACCATATCATCCCGGAAGCCAAATACCTCGCTGATATTGCATCTGCAAGTTCTCACACAACACTCGCCCCGTTGGAGGTATTGGCTTCCAGCCTGGTGGACTTAAAAGTACTAATTAATGAACTTACCTTTAATGGAATATTGGAAAAAGGGATTGAACTGGATCGTAATACCAGCGACGTTTCTGCTACTACAGGGGTACTCCATGCTGCGCTGGGGCATTTTGCACCGAAGGTTCGTTTCCCATCACCTGTATATTGGGATGTGGCTGATTTTCCTGAAGTAAGGAGACTCCCAGCAATTTTCAGGAGAGCAAATTTTAATTTCGATTATGGTGCTATTAAAGATATTACCTGGGACAGACCTACCAACACCCTGACTTACGCTTATACTACTTCCAGTTCCATCAATGTATTCTGGCGGGATTACTTATCCATCCCTATGGGAACTACTTCAAGGCATAACTGGATAGAATTTACCACCCCTATTATTATCAAGGGAAGATATAAAGTATGGGTATGCTACCGGGCGGCCAAACAGTCAGGTACGGTAGGATTACCGGGCGGTTCTAACATGCCGGTGCAGGCTTCCTTTGACGGTGTAGACCTGTCAAGGCAATTTAATTTTACTGAGCAACGTCCTAATTTATCGGATGGAGAACTGGAGGCACTGGGCTGGAAAAAATATTCACCAAGCAGCACGCAGTTTATGACCGGTAAATTTTTGGGGATCATCGATGTAACTACAACGGACCGGCACAAATTTAAGCTACGTGCTTTACCTGCATCAGGCACCGGCCAGACTGCTAATTTCCTGGATATGGTTCACTTTATTCCCATTAACGAGAACCAGTATTTGCCAAGATTTAATGTTGACGGAACGCTGCAGTATTTCTAAAAATAAATAGTACAAAATAATTAGTGATGATCAACAAGAAAAGTATTACAGGTGTTCTACTATTTTTTTCGCTTGTGTTTGCAGGCTGTAATAAATGGGACGACCATAACAAAGTGCTGGAGCAGAACCTGAATCAAAACCTTTTGCAGGCACTTGCGGGACAATCAGAACTCAGTAAATTCAGGGAATACATTGTACTTGCAGGATTAGATACGCTATTACAGTCATCCCAGGCTTTTACCGTGTGGGCACCTACCAATACTGCATTGCAGGCGATGGATCCTGCAGTGGTAGCAGACAAGGCCAAGCTCCGGGCATTCCTTTTAAATCATATCAGTAACCAGTTATATTTTACTAAGGATGTTGCGGTGCCGCAGCGTATCCGGATGCTGAACGGCAAGTACAATATTTTTGCTGCCACTAAATTTGATATGGCCACTTTGGTGAGCCCTGATAAATATTACAGCAATGGCGTGCTACACAGCATTGATGCAATAGTGGCACCGCTGCAAAATATCTGGGAATTTATTAATGCCACCAGCACACAGTATGCGCAAAACGCCTACGTGCTTTCCTTAAACTTTACTGGTTTTAATCCTGCCACTGCAATCATTGATAGCATCAGTGTGTTGACTGGTTTACCGGTTTACCGCCCGGGCACGGGCGTCGTGCAGAGGAATACTTTAAACGAAAGAACATCTGACCTGAAGAGAGAAGATATGCAATACACTTATTTCATAATGCAGGATGCCAATTTTGTATTGGAAGCCGATTCCTTAAAACCCTATTACGCTACCGCGGGCACGGCAACAACCGATAGTCTCACCCGGTGGAATGTTGTGAAAGACCTGGTGTACGACACTGCGTATGCAACAGCGGCTGCCATTCCTGCAACCCTTGTTTCAAAATTTGGCGTACAGGTTCCCTTCAACTCCCTGAATGTGGTAGAAGTAAAAAGAATGAGCAATGGGTATGTATATATCATGAGTAAAATGGAGGTGCCTACGGCAAATAAATTCTTACCCATATTGCTGGAAGGAGAGAGTCCGAGAGGTTTTCGCCAGAATGACAGGAGGGCTTTCATTAATTACCGTGTGCGCAAAAACCCGGTAACCTCAGACAATTTTTCTGATATCATGATCTCGGGCCATGGGGTGAGCTTGTTTTATGCTTATTACCGGGTAAGCGAAACACCCTCTATCAAATACCAGGTATATGCCAAGGCTACCAATGATTTCCAGGCCGGGGCATTCAGCCAGACAATCAACGCATGGCATGACGAGTTAGCTGCCCAGCAGGGTGTGCTCACACATGCAGTGCCGCTGTTCACCGCCGCCGGAGCGTATGACGAAAAGAACCTGGGAACCATTACAATTTCCAAATACGGAACGGTTGACTGGCGGCTTACTTCCATCACAACAGGGCCGATGACCCTGGATTATTTACGCCTGGTACCCCTGCCATAAATTTCTTTACCAAAGCTATTATTCTATTATCATGCATATGTATAAAAAACTACCAACGTTAATCCTCGCAACCGCTGCTTTTTTTAGCCTGCGTGCGCAGGACGCAGCAAAATCGTTCACGGCAAATGAGTACAAGATTGCCGGTATGGTGCTGAATGCAGCCACAGGTAAACCTGTTTCCGGAATGCGGGTGAGCTATAAAAATATTGCAGCTTCCATATCAGATTCCACCGGTTTTTTTGCCATCAAACTCCCCGGCAAACAGGTGATCTTATCTGTTTCCGGTGAGGGATACCAGGGTAAAGATGTAGCTGTGAAAGGTGCGGAATTACTGAATATTGCCCTTTATCCCACAGGTTTCACTTCTTCGGCCAACCAGCTGGACCTGCCACAAGGACGTGTGTCGGGAACACAATCACCTTATGCTGTCGCAGGAGTGTATGCAAGTGATGCATGGAACAGGTACAGTGAAACCCCGGACTCTTACCTGCAGGGGAAAGTTGCTGGTCTTAACGTGATCCGCAGGAGTGGAACACAAAATGTGGGAGCGGCTTTGTTCCTAAGGGGTATCAATTCCCTGTATGCCACCAATCAACCCCTGATCGTCGTAGACGGAATTATTTTCAACAACAGCAATGTCGGCGGTTCAATTATTTCTAATAATTATACGAATCCTTTATCCACCATTGATATCAGGGATGTGGACGAAATTACCGTGCTAAAAGATGCTTCCTCATTATACGGAAGTAAAGGGGGAAACGGGGCCATTATCATCACCACGATCCGTGCAAAAGAATTAGGAACGAAAATCGATTTTGCAGTGTACGGTGGCTACAATGCAGTGCCCAAAAGTTTACCCGTGCTGAAATCAGCGGACTACAGGACCTACCTGGCGGAAATTCTTAAAACAAAAGGATTATCCGATGCTGAAATACAAAGCCAGCCTTACATGAATGACGACGTTTCAGCGCCGGGTTATTACGCCTATCATAACGAAACCGACTGGCAGGACCTGGTGATGAAACCCTCCTATACAAAAAATATTTACCTAAAAGTTACGGGTGGTGATAACATTGCCCGGTATGCGATATCACTGGGTTTTCTGAATAATGACGGTCTTACGAAAAACACGGATCTCTCCAAATACAATATGCGGTTCAACGGCGATCTTAACCTCAGCAGTAAGATGACAGCCACAACCAACCTGGCCTTTACTTTTTCAGAACAAAATGTTCGTGACCAGGGGAATTCACCAAAAACAAATCCCTTGTTCTTATCCCTGGTGAAGGCACCCTTCCTGCGCACGAATGATGTTTCTGCCGCAGGTGTAGAATCGCCGACTTTAGCAGATAAGGACACCCTTAATATCAGCAACCCGCTTGCGCTTACAGACATTGGCTTAGGGCTGAACAAGAACTACCGCTTCTTCGGCTCGATCGGTCTGAATTATGAGCTTACTAAAAAATTGATGCTATCTACAACGGTTGGAATTATCTATGATAAAGTGAGGGAGAATTTTTTCATACCCCGTAAAGGGGTAACACCGGATTCACTGCCAACCGGGATTGCCTACAGCAGGCTCGGTACACAGGTAACATCTCTTTTCTCCCTTTATAATGATACGCGTCTTACTTATTCAACCAATTTTAAGAAGCTGCATACACTCAGAGCGATGGCTGGTTTCCGCTACATGAAAGACAGGACCGAGCAGGACTTCGGTTTGGGCTTTAACTCAGCGATCGATGAGCTGGTTAGTGTTGGCAACGGTGCGAACGGGCTTAGGCAGATAGGTGGCGATATTGGCGAGTCCAGGTGGTTGAGTACTTACTTAAATGCAGATTATTCTATCGCAGATAAATACTTCCTTTCTGCAAACCTTGCAATGGATGGTTCCAGCCGGTTCGGCGATGAGGCAACCGGCGGAGTTAAATTGGGAGAAAAAGTTTTTTCTGTTTTTCCTTCCTTGGCAGCTGCCTGGGTAGTGTCTTCAGAAAAGTTTTTGTCGTCTGCCAAAATTGATCTTTTGAAATTAAGAGCCTCTGTTGGTTTATCAGGCAATGATGATATTGGTAACTATACTGCACGGCCAACCTATATTTCTCAAAACCTGCTGGGTATGCAGGGGCTGGTAAGAAACGGCCTTGCCAACAACCAGTTACAGTGGGAGCAGGTGACCAGGTTAAATGTGGGTGCAGATGTAGCATTGTTCAAAGAAAGGCTGCAGTTCAGCCTGGATGTTTTTAGCAACAAGACAGACAAATTGATAGTGTATGAACCAACGAATTCCGCCTCTGGTTACGATTACATGGTGACAAATAGTGGTGGCCTGAAAAACACAGGTATTGAGCTATCAACAACCGTAAGAGTAGTGAACGGTGAAATCTTCAATTGGGATGCCGGTTTTAATGTTGGCAAATACAAATCTTCTGTTACCAAATTGCCGGCAGACAAAATCATTACTACTGCATTGGGTGCCACCTATATAACCCAGGTTGGTGTGGCACCTAATGAATTTTATGGCCACGTGGAAAATGGAGTGTACAGTTCTGATGCAGCCGCTTCATCGGATGGGCTCAGTATAAGAAAGGCAGACGGAAGCCTTGTTGCTTTCACTGGCGGTGATGTGAGGTTCACAGATCTGAATGGCGATAAGGTGATCGATGATAACGACAGGCAGGCACTGGGAAGTGCTAATCCTGATTGGCATGGATCCTTTTTCAGTCGTTTTTCCTACAGGCGTTTTTCTATGAATACTGTTTTAACATTTTCCAGTGGGAACGAAGTATTTAATTATACCCGGGCACAACTGGAAGGCATGAACAATGCCTATAATCAAACCGAAAATGTTTTAAACAGGTGGAAGGCAAATGGCCAGGTTACCAACACGCCAAAAGCGGTATGGGGTGACCCTATGGGGAACAGCCGGTTCAGCAGCAGGTGGATCGAGGACGGTTCTTACCTAAGGCTGAGAACTGTGACATTGTCGTATGATATGCCCTTTAAAAATGGCTTCTTCAAATATGCCACTGTTTATGCAACAGGGAATAACCTGGTCACCCTTACCGATTATAAAGGTTTTGATCCTGAGTTCAGCGCGACAGAAAGCGTTTTCGGCCAGGGAGTTGATAACACATTGGAACCACAGCTTAGGTCAGTGCAGATCGGGTTCCGGTTAGGTCTCTAAAAAAATACTTTAGAAAAAATATTATAGCAATGAAACTGAGATCGATGAAAAAAATAGGATTGGCCACGTGTGTTTTAGGCGCCCTGCTGGCAATTAATTCCTGTAAGAAATTATTGGACACGGAACCCCTTACCACGGTAGGAGCCGCCAATATGTACCGGAATGTTTTTGATGCGGATGCAGCAGTGATCGGTATCTACGGTAAATTCATGAACCTGGCAAAGCCATACATCCTCATGAATGAGCTAAGGGCAGACCTGATGGATGCCACTACTAACGCAGACGTGTACATGCGGCAGTTAAGCGAACATACCGCAACAACGGAGAATCCGCTAATCGATCCGCAGCCCTTTTACGAGGTGATCATCAACTGCAATGACGTGCTTGCGAATTTCAAAAAGATGTATGCGGAAAGTAGACTGAAAGAAGCGGAGTTCAACCACCGGTATTCAGATGTAGCTGCGATAAGGACCTGGGTATACCTGCAATTAGGCATTCATTACGGTACCATTCCTTATGTTACCAGCCCGCTTTCCAATGTTGACGAGTTGAAGAACGGGAATAATTTCCCGATGCTTCCGCTGCCTGTGTTGGTGGATTCGCTTACAAAAGTTATGGAGGCGCTCCCTCACACAGAGGATTATCCTGCCGGCACAACATTGCTTACAACTGTTGACGGTTACAGTACACAAAAATTCTTCGTTAACAAAAATGTGCTCCTGGGCGACCTTTACTTGTGGCAGGGCCAGTATGATAAAGCTGCCGACCGTTTTAAAAGAGTGATGGAAGTATTAGGACCTACAGGGAACAATGAACAGTTCTTTAACCAATACCGTATTTCCAGCTTCGCGAATTCAAGCATCGGTTATGCCAGGATCCAGGATTTTTCTTCACTTACTTATACACCGGGTTGGAGATACCTTTTTGAAAGACCACCGGCGGATAATGAATTTAACTGGGAAATGATCTGGAGCCTTCCCTTTGACAGGAATTTTGCACCGGAAAATCCTTTTATAGATTTGTTCTCTCCAAACGGTGGAAGTTATCTCTTGCAGCCGGCACAGCAGGTCATTGATATGTGGAACAGCCAGACACAGGTGTACACATTTGCTGCCAATACAGCCACTGCACCGGAGGTACTAAGGGATAATTTTCCGTTGGATTCCAGGGGTGTTTTTTCGTACAGGGTGATCAACGGGAAGCCGGTGGTGATGAAGTACCTGTACAATTACCTCAATGCCGATAACCTGCCGATCAATCCATTCAGCAAACCAGGAAAATGGTTTCTTACAAGAGCGGCTACTTTACACCTGCATTATGCGGAAGCAGCCAACCGGGCCGGGTACCATAAACTTGCCTATGCCCTCGTAAACAAAGGTATCAACTACCATTACGATCCATTGCCGGGAGGGAACCGGATTGGTAATGTTACGAACATCCAGCAAACGTTTCTTCCATGGCCTTATGATTTTGATGGGAGAGAAGGAGACGGCCCGGCATTTCGCGCTACCTGGTACAGGAATATGGGCATTCGCGGACGTGCTGCACTGAAGCCCGTTGTATTACCTGCAACAGACAGCGTGACGAATGTTGAAAACATGATCGTTGAGGAATCAGCACTCGAACTGGCGTTTGAAGGTCAGCGCTGGTCCGATCTTTTAAGAGTTGCTATGCGCCAGAACAATCCTGCATTTATCGCGGATAAAGTGTATGATAAATTAAGAAAATCTGGCGTTTCTGCAGGCGCCGCAAGCGCCGCAAGGGCTAAACTCCTGGCCCGCGATTGGTTCCTTCCTTTTAAGATGAAATAGGTTATTCCATAATTTTTTTTAAAGTGCATGTTTACAACAACATGCACTTTTTATTTCCACCATATCCCAATTCTACCGTTTAAAAAATTCCGGATAAAAAGCCGGAAGGTAGTTCCTGAAAAAATATTGAGTGGTTGTACCGTTCTGTAATCTCTTTAAAAGAGAAACTTTTATTTTTCTGCATCCATATTTTTTAAGTCGGGCAATTAATAGCAGACTGTTTCAGAGTAGCATATTAGAATTGAAATATAACTGTGCAGGACGGAGCAGGATGAAAGTTCTTTTTATTAGTAATAATTTGAATTTTCGTTTGCACAACTCTTAATAGCGCTATATGAACAAAATCCAGACTGAATACAGGTTTTTATTACTTGCTTTATGCCTTCTTTTTTCTTTTTCGGTATCTGCCCAAAACTTTTCGGTGAAAGGAAAGGTGACCGATATGGCCGGCACCCCGCTTGAAGGCGCAACAATTATAGAAAAAGGCAAAAACAATTCAACAGTATCAAATGCCCAGGGAATTTATCAATTGGCGGTTTCATCGCCAAGGGCAGTACTGATCGTAAGTTACACCGGCCAGGAATTGCAGGAAGTATCCGTCAATAACCAAAGCGATATCACCACAATATTAAAAGCTTCCTCAGATGTACTGGGAGATGTGGTGGTTGTTGGTTATGGCACCAGGAAGAAGACAGAAGTGACAGGTGCAGTTGCTTCTATTTCCGGTGATAACCTTCGCTCCGTTCCCAGCACAAATATTACGCAGGCTTTGCAGGGAAGGATCCCAGGTGTGGTTGCAACGCCGAATACGTTTCGGCCGGGAGCAGGTAGTTCTATACGTGTGAGAGGTAACCGCTCATTGAGTGCTTCCAACGAACCATTGTTTGTGGTGGATGGATTCCCGGTAAGTTATACCATTGATGATATGAATCCTGCTGATATCGAGTCAGTGGATGTACTGAAGGATGCTGCTGCGACTGCTATCTACGGCGTACGCGGTGCAAATGGTGTGATACAAATTACAACCCGGAAAGGAAAGGCAGGTAAACTATCTGTTAGTTATATGGGTAGTAAGTCTGTGGAAACAATTATCCGGCAGTTGCCAATTTTTAATTCCGTAGAGTTGGCCGACTCATGGCGCCAGGCTTTTTTTGCGGATAGACAATACACAGTAAACCGGGGCACCGCTTCTTCTACAAATCCTTTGTATTATTATCCAAAGGCTTTAAATGATATCTCCTTATTCTGGACAAGGTTTGGCAGTGCTGACCAATGGAATTCCATAAAAGATGCCTACACCTGGGATGTATACGCACCAACAGGTACAGGCACAGGAACATTTATTGCGCGGAAAAGAGCGACTACTGCTGAAGAAAGAACCCTGATGCAAAACCTGGGTATTACCACCCAGTTAGACAGCGTGGATATGTATGATCCCTCTAAAATAAGAAGTTTCGATTGGCAGAATGAAGTAGGCCTGCGTAATGGAACAACAGATAACCACAGTATTTCGATAACAGGCGGTAGCGATAAGATTAAAGCTTCCTTCAACGCCGGGTATTTTAAACAAACAGGTATTGAATATGCCCAGGATTATACTAGGTTTTCGGTTGGTAATTCAGTGGATTTTAAACCCACCAAATTTTTGAACTTTGGTACAAGCATCAATTTTATCCATAGCATTACCAATACCAGTACAAGTTCTTACGGCAACGCTTCGGGTATGATCCCATTGACGCAGGCTTATGATTCTGCAGGCAACTGGATCCAGAACCCCAACAGGGATGCCCAGATCATCAATGCGGTGAATGACAGGTTTACTGTGTTCGATGAAACAAAAGCAAACCGGGTTTTTGGAAATATTTATGGCGAATTAACCCTGCTCAAGGGGCTGAAATATAAAAGTATGTTTGGACTGGATACCCGTAACTCAAGCAGGGGTACATTCAATGGTGCGCAGTCTTCTATCCGTTTAGGTAGCGCGGCAAACGCATCACAAACAACCAACAATGCGTCTTCATGGGTATTCGATAATATTCTAACTTACAATACCAGGATCAAAAATGACCACTCGGTTAATGTGACGCTGCTGCATGAAATGCAAAGTTTAAACCGTGCAACATCCCTGACAATGTCTGCCCAAAATCTGATCTTTGAAGAACAAAAATGGTTTTCACTGAACAGGAATACGGATGCACAGGTGACAGGCTCAGGCACATTTTCCGCATCGCAGTACCAATCCTACATGGGTCGGGTGGAGTATGGCTTTAAAAGTAAGTACCTGCTCACCCTCAGCAACCGTTATGATAATTCTTCTGTGTTGTCTGAATCCAATAAAGGAGCCTGGTTCCCAGCTGCCTCAGTGGCCTGGCAGATTGATAAAGAAAACTTTTTCAACGCACAAAATATTTTCACCAGCGCTAAGTTAAGAATGGGCATTGGTAAAGTGGGAAATGCCTCGATAGACCCTTATCAAACAGGTGGACCGCTTGCTTTCACCAATTATAACTGGGGAAATGGTGTAGCAGCCATCGGCTCGGCGCCATCCACTTATCCAACGCCTGACCTTGGCTGGGAAAAAACTACCACTTCCAATATAGGACTGGAATTTAGTATGTTAAAAAACAGGATCTCGGGTACAATCGATCTGTATAAATCAAATACAGTTGACCAGTTGCAGAACAGGACGATTCCCGCTGCCAATGGCGTAACGAATGTGTACTTTAACCTCGGGGAAGTATCCAATAAAGGCGTGGAGATCAGCCTGCACACCGAAAATTTAAGTAAGAAGGATTTCAGGTGGAGCAGTGATTTTATGCTTTCCGCCAACAAAGAAAAAATTGTAAATATCGATGGCAGCGGGAATAATAACCTGGCTAATTTATGGATATTGAACCAGCCACTGCAAGTGTACTACAGCTTTCAAAAGGAAGGTATTTTTCAATATTCAGATACTGCCAAGGGAGGTATTCTGGCTGATTATTACTGGCTAAAACCAGGAAACAGGACCAACCCGATTTATCAGCCCGGCCGTATCCGTATTAAGGATGCGAATGGCGATACAGCTTACAGCCCTGCAGACCGGATTATCCTGGGCTCTCACAACCCAAAATATATTGCCAGCGTTGGCAATACATTTACTTACAAAAATTTCGAGTTAAATTTTTTAGTGTACTTCCGGGTGGGCGGTTTATACAGGGTGCCACGGCCAGGTTTGGTGGGCCGGTACCAGAGCAACAAGGTAAATTACTGGACACCATCTAATCCCAGCAATGAATACCAGCAACCTACACAAACAAGTGATATTCCTATCAACTGGGAGGCACTGACCTACAGGAAAGCAGATTTTGCCAGGGTGAAAAATATTTCATTGACTTACAGGGTGCCTAAGCAATTTACAGACAAACTTCATATGACAAATTTCTCATTGTATGTTAATGCAGTTAACCCAATCCTTTTTCACAGTAGTTCCGATTATGACCCCGAAACAGTACCATACAGGGAATTTCCCGGAACGACTACCAACCAGGTGGGGCCGACCTCCTACAGTTTCAAGAGTTATGTATTTGGTGTAAGAATGGATCTGTAATAACAAAATTGCTAATTGTAATAAATGGAATAATATGAAAAAAAGTTTCAAAAATATAATCGGGATTACGGCATTGTTTTTTCTATTGACGGTTTTATCCTGCAAGAAATTTATCAAAGAAGAATTAGTTACCACGCTCACAGAAGATTATTACAAAACCGATGCGGGTTTGGAGGACCTGGTTAAGTCTGCCTATGCACCCTTACAATGGAAGTTTACCGGGGAACAGTCCTATGCCATGTATAATTTTGGTACCGATGAATTCAGGGAAGGCGACCAGTTCAATAATGTGCGTTATAATGATTATGACCCTAACTTAAATGCCAATGATGGTTTTGTGAACGGATTATGGATAAATAATTACGCTGGTATAAGGCGCTGCAACCAGGGAATCGAGATGATCGGCGCCTATGATAATACGGCATCTAAATCCCTGGGTGCTCTTGCACAGAAAAACCTCCGTATCGCGGAATTAAAAGCATTAAGGGGATATTATTATTTTCAGATGCTGCAGCAATTTGGCGGTGTACCATTAGTGACTACCGTTCCTGCAACACCCCAGTATGAATACCCCCGATCATCAGTTGCAGAAGTATATAATCAAATAATGTCCGACTTTAAAAGTGCAGGACCTAGTTTACCATGGCGTTATACCGGTTCCGACAGGGGAAGAGCAACAAGAGCAATGGCTTATCATTTTTTAGCAAAGGCTTATTTGACAAGAGGTAGTGCGGTGAACGATGTGCGTGGTCAAAAAAGTACGGATATGGATAGTGTTATTGTATTTGCCGATTCCGTTATCCGTTTTAGCGGCCATGCACTGGAGGCCGATTATGGAAATTTATTTAATGCAGCCTACCCGGATGGGGCCATTCCACCGGTGGGGGAAAATGGGAGTGCTCCTCTTAGCAGCAAGGCAAAAATTGATGCCAATAATGCAAGTAACGAAATAGTGTTCGCCGCCCAGTTTAGTGCAAACCTGGCCTTGGCAGGTTTAAATAATCAAACCCACCTGTTTTATCCTTCTGCTTACGATGCAGGTATCCCGGGTATGACGAGGGACTTTTTTAATGGCAGGCCCTTTAGAAGACTGCGACCTACAGATTATACCATCGATGTTTTTGATAAGATAAATGATTCCAGGTTTTTTAAATCTTTTCAAACCGTTCACTATCGCAATGTGGCATCTAATGCTGGTCTTGCAACATTTACAGCTGCTAATGCACCCAATCCAAGCCTGGTAGGTAAACCAAAAGTTGGTATCGGGGATACAGCCGCGATATATATTGTAAACCCATCCAGCATGCCGCTGTTAACTTCTGCTATTTCGGCTATGCGATACTATGCGGTTTTTGCACGGTATAAACAAACAACCGCCGGCGGGGCGGTATCTACTGATTTCTCCGGTAACAAATATTTAACGCTGGTAAAATTTGCTGACCCGATACGATTAACTACTACCAATAATGAAGCCCGCGGAATTCGTAACGGGACACTGATCAGGTTGGCAGACGCCTACCTGATGCTGGCAGAAGCTTATGGCCGTAAAGGAGACTATGCCACTGCGATAACCAACGTGAACATTTTAAGAAGAAGAGCAGCTTACAAAGTGGGTGAAAGCAGGAGCCCACAGATTTGGTTGTATATGGGAGGCCCCAGCACTTTAGCTAATACCGAGACAACCAACCTGGCCACAGAGTCGTTGTTTACAACAAATGCGCCCAGTGAGAATTATCCTCCCACCGCAGGTTCTGCCAATGCAAGATTTATTCATTTTATTTTGAATGAGCGAACCCGCGAACTCTGCGGGGAGTTTTACCGCTGGGAAGACCTCGTACGAACTGAAACTTTTTTTGACCGCACAAAATTATTTAACGCAGATATCAGCCTTTCGTTTTCACAGTTTCATAAGTTGCGTCCCATACCCTACCTGCAGATGATCGCACAGCAGGTAAATGGTCAGCCAATGTCGCCGGCAGATATTTCAGCCTACCAAAACCCAGGCTATTAATATTTTTATCAAATAGGCATGAATAAAGGACGGGCAATGGAGGTTGGGCGTCCTTTATTTTTTACCAGTTTTACCTACCCGAAAAAATTGTAGTCCGTCGACTAACTTTTCCGGGTAAATTGCTTCAATAGGAATGCAACATACCCGTAGCTTTTTATGCACACAGGCTTTTGCACTCTTAATAACAAACAGATGAAAAAAATACTGACAATATTGGTTATTTCCGCTGCATTTCATACCGCTGCGGAGGCCCAGGTTAAAACCGGTAACGATGTGAATGCTCCACTGCATGCATTAAAAGTAGTGTACCCGACAGCATATGAGCCTATGCAACAAGTTGACATAAAAAAGACCATAGACAGGATCTTTTTTTACCTGGATGCTGTAACACCCGCAATGATGGTCAACAAAACAACAGGCGAACCTATAACGGATGTTACGGCGCTGGATACCAGCACCACAGTGAAGCCCGGCGATTTCCGGCTCACAAGTTATGAGTGGGGGGTCACTTATTCCGCTATGTTGCGGGCAGCAGAAACAACGGGGGATGAAAAATACCGGAACTATGTAAAGGATAGATTTACTTTTCTTGCCCAATGGCTGCCGGCGGTAAAAAAATTAAAGACAGCAGGCATTTTTAAAGGGCTGGGTTATCCGCTGCGTCAGGCCACCGAGCCAAAAGCATTGGATGATGCGGGTGCTGTTTGTGCAGCGATGATAAGGGCAACAAGAGCAGGGGTTACCAATAACCTGCGGCCACAGATAAATCACTACATAGATTGGGTGGCCAATAAAGAATACCGTTTAGCAGATGGTACATTGGCAAGGATGCGCCCTCAAAAAAATACGTTATGGTTAGACGATCTTTATATGGGCGTCCCTGCCCTGGCAGAAATGGGAAAACTAACAGGCGATAAAAAATATTTTGATGATGCCGTGAACCAGGTAAAACAATTCAGCGAACGAATGTTTAACAAAGAAAAAGGCGTCTACATGCACGGCTGGGTAGAGGGAATGGAAACGCATCCTGAATTCAGGTGGGCTCGTGCCAATGGATGGGCACTTCTTACAAAAGTAGACCTTCTTGATGTTTTGCCAGAGAACCATCCCGGCAGAGCTTTTGTGTTGCAGCAGTTAAAGGCGCATATCAAAGGATTGGCCGCCTACCAAAGTGATAAAGGGTTCTGGCACCAACTGCTTGACAGGAATGATTCTTACCTGGAAACATCCGCAACAGCTATTTATGCGTATGCCATTGCGCACGCGTGCAACAAAGGATGGATCAACCCGGTGACCTATGCGCCGATGGCCATGCTGGCCTGGAATGCGGTGGCAACAAAAATTAATGACAAGGGCCAGGTTGAAGATGTTTGTGTAGGTACGGGCATGGCTTTCGATCCGGCGTTTTACTACCACCGCCCGGTAAATGTTTTCGCAGCGCATGGTTACGGCCCGGCTATATTGGCCGGCGCTGAAATGTACAAGCTGATGGAAAAAAATAAGTTTAAGGTAAATGACAGTTCTTTACAGTATTACGAATAGCGTGGATTTATTAAATTAAATCTTGCCGCAGATTCGCAGATTAATATGCGTTATCAATGGGAAGTTTAAAGGGATTTAATTCCACCCCTTCGGGGTTTTTGTCCCATTGGGGTTACCTGGTCTATAAAAATGCCATCCCTTCGGGATTGTTTTAAACGGAGATACAACTATTAAATACAATCTTGCCGCAGATTCGCATATTAATATGCGTGATCATAAATGGGAGGCTAAAGGGATTTAATTCCACCCCTTCGGGGTTTTTGTCCCATTGGGGTTACTGGTCTATAAAAATGCCTTCGGGATTGTTGTAAACTGGGAAACAATTTTAGTCCTGGTTCGACGAATATTATGGGGCAACCCCGAAGAACTGCTTGGCCGGACGGGCAGGGGTGCCATTATATAGGGCTAAACCTAAATCACTGAAAAAATCCCGAAGGGATGGAATTATTATAGGGAGAGACCCAAATCAGAAAAGGAACCCCGAAGGGGTGAAACAATGTTAGAACTAAATCCAAATGGATGAATATCTGCCTCAAACAAAAGCCATTCTCAAGCTTTCATTGCAAAAAATATTGGAAATAAACTGCTGATGGGATACAAGAAAATATTTTTAATAACGGTGTTTTTACTTGATGCAGTATTTCTCTCTGCCCAGCAAAAAGATTATGTACTCTGGTATAATCAGCCCGCAAAAGACTGGAACGAAGCATTGCCAATCGGCAATGGCAGGTTAGGGGCCATGATATTCGGCCGGGCAGGAGAAGAACTAATCCAGTTAAACGAACAAACCCTGTGGACGGGTGGGCCGGCAAACCTGAACCCCAATCCCACTGCCCCGGCATTTTTACAACCCGTGCGGGATGCCCTTTTCAAAGACAGCATACAAGAGGCCGTTCGCCTGCTGAAAAAAATGCAGGGACCTAATACGCAGATGTATCAGCCTCTCGGCGATATCATAATCAAGCACAAATTTGCAAACGATCAATTAGACAGCAAAAGATATTATCGAAGCCTGAACATCAGCGATGCCACAGTATTAAATGAATATACCGTAAACGGGATAAAGTATTCCAGGGAAATATTTTCCTCGGCAGCTGACCAGGTTATGCTGATTAAATTGTCGGCAAATAAACCAGGCTCGCTGAATTTTACAGTGGATGTAAAACATGAATTAAGATATACAAAAGTGGTTACAGGGGATAAACAATTGTTGCTAGCTGGTAAGGCAAGAATCGCTGATGATGAACGGCGGAATCCCAAACCATTGGTCTATGAAGAAGATAGTCATTGCAAAGGCATGCGTTTTCAATTCAGGATTAAACCTGTACTAAAAGGCGGAACACTATCCGCGACCGATTCTTCGCTTGTAATAGCCAATGCCTCCGAAGTGCTCTTGTATGTATCGGCCGCCACCAGTTTTAATGGTTACGACAAATGCCCGGATAACGAGGGTAAAGATGAAAATGCGCTGGCTCTTACTTATTTGAATAATGCATTAAAAAAAAGTTACCAGCAATTAAAGGCCAATCACATAAAAGATTATCAAAAATATTTTAACCGTGTAGGTCTTTTTTTGACCGACGGAGCTGCTTCTCTTTTACCTGCCGATAAAAGGTTAGCTGATTACAAATCCGGGATAAAAGATCTTTCACTGGAAGAAATGTATTTTCAATATGGCCGGTATTTACTGATCTGTTCTTCCAGGCCCGGTGGGATGCCTGCAAACCTCCAGGGCATCTGGAACAACAATATCCGTCCCTCCTGGAGAAGTAACTACACCACCAATATCAACCTGCAGATGAATTACTGGCTGGCAGAAATGTGTAACCTCTCTGAAATGAACCAGCCGTTAATCGATCACATAAAAAGGCTGGCGCTCAACGGCACAGCCACAGCACAGAATTATTACCAGATGAAAGGGTGGTCTGTGCACCATAATAGCGATATATGGGCGCAAACCAATCCCGTAGGCGAGGGGAATGGTGATCCTAAATGGGCCAACTGGAGTTTAGGAAGCCCATGGCTCAGCCAGCATTTGTATGAACGTTACAGGTTTACGAAGGATAAAAAATACCTGGAGGAAGTTGCTTACCCGCTCATGCGTTCTGCCGCTGAGTTTTGTATGGATTGGCTCGTGGAAAAAGAGGGCAAACTGCTTACGGCTCCTTCCACCTCACCGGAAAATGTTTATATCCATCCCAATGGATTTAAGGGTACCGTCACCATCGCTTCTGCCATGGATATGGAAATCATCCATGACCTTTTTACAAATATTATTGAAGCAGCGGGTATACTGCAAACGGATGAATCATTTGCTGCGCTCTTAAAAGAAAAACGCGCTAAACTAAACCCACTAAAAATCGGTAAGAAAGGCAACCTCGTAGAATGGTATGATGATTGGGAAGATGAAGAACCACAACACAGGCATGTGTCCCAGTTGTTTGGATTGCATCCTGGCCGGCAGATATCGCCCTTACTGGATACGGCTTACGCCAATGCTGCAATCCACACTTTGCTCACCCGTGGGGATGGGGGCACCGGCTGGAGCATGGCCTGGAAAATAAACTTCTGGGCAAGGTTGTTAGATGGCGACCATGCCTACAAAATGCTGCAGGAGCTATTAAAAAAATCTACCCTCAATAATTTATTTGACACCCATCCGCCGTTCCAGATAGATGGGAATTTTGGGGGAACCTCCGGTGTCGCGGAAATGCTTTTGCAAAGCCATTTATCGGAAATACAATTGTTGCCGGCATTGCCCGCCGCCTGGAAAGAGGGGCATGTAAAAGGGCTGGTAGCAAGAGGGAATTTCGAAATCGAAATGTGGTGGAAGGATGGCGTCCTTACCAAAGCATTTATTATTTCAAAAAATGGAGGCATTTGTAACCTGAGAACTAACAACCCGGTTAGTATAAAAAGAGCATTTGAAAAAACAAAATCGGTAAAGTTTTTTTCAAGGGATCAGTATTTGCATTCTTTTGCAACAGTGGCGGGAAAAAAATATGAATTGAATTATAAACAATAGAATAAAAAAATAACCAAATGAAGAGTGTCGTGCAACTTTTAGCCATAGGTTTTCTCCTGGCTGGTTTAACGGTAGAAGCCCAGCAGCAAAATTTTAAATTCGATTTCGGTACAACAGAATCTCGCGCCGGTTACATTCCTGTGTCATCCAGTACAGTCTACACAGATGCCACCGGTTATGGCTTCATTAATAATTCCCAGGTAAGGGATGTTACCAGGAGCAAAAAGAAAAAAGTCTCATCCAATTTTATCACAGCAGGCAAGCCTTTCTTTTTTTCTGTAAAACTCCCGGAAGGCAACTATGATGTAAAGGTCATTGTTGGTGATAAAAAAGGAACTTCGTCCACAACAGTGCGGGCGGAAAACAGGCGGTTGTTTTTACATAATATTCAAACCAGACAAGGGGAGATCAAAACCCAAAGTTTTACTGTCCATGTAAAGGATAGCTTTATCAGGGATAAAAACGGCCAACGGGTTGACAAGGTAAAGCTGAAGGATAGGGAAATTTATTACCGGCACTGGGATAACCAGGTCACATTAGAATTCAATGATAGCGCCGCTAAAGTTTGCGCTATTGAAATCAGGCCCAACACAAGAGCTACCACGCTGTTTTTATCCGGCAACTCTACAGTCGTAGACCAGGATAAAGAACCATGGGCATCCTGGGGGCAGATGATCCCTTCTTTTTTTGAAGCGAAAAATATATCTATCGCGAACTATGCAGAGAGTGGGGAAACACTCCGCTCCTTTAAGGCTGCAAAACGACTTCAAAAATTATTGAGTCTTATGAAACCGGGTGATTACCTTTTCATAGAATTCGGGCACAATGACCAGAAACAAAAAGGCGAAGGAGTTGGCCCGTTTACTTCTTATAAAGCTGAGCTAAAATATTTTATCAGCGAGGCCCGGAAAAAAGGGGGCATTCCTGTTTTGATAACTTCTATGAACCGCAGGAGTTTTGATGCGAACGGGCATATCACGAATACCCTGCTGGAATATCCCGAAGCAGTACGGCAGTCTGCCAAAGAAGAGAGGGTAGCCATGATCGATCTGAATGCCATGAGTAAAATTATGTATGAAGCATGGGGCCCGGAAAAATCGATCAAAGCTTTCGTACATTATCCGGCCAATACTTTTCCTAACCAGCCCTCAAAGCTGGAAGACAACACCCACTTCAATACATTCGGGGCATATGAAATTGCACGCTGTATTGTGCAGGGTATAAAAGACAATAACCTGCCGATAGCCAAATATCTAAAGAAAAATATCACAACCTTTGATCCGGCCAAACCTGGCCAGCCGGAAAACTGGTACTGGCCTCAAAGTATTTTATTAGCAACGGAAAAGCCGGATGGTAATTAATCATATGAAAAAAATATTATCATACAGCTTACTCGTTATTGGACTTTCTTTTACCAGTGTTGCGGCAGCACAAACTGCAAACATACATGTTGATCTAAAAAAAGAGACTGGTGAAATGAAACCTGTATGGGCATGGTTTGGGTACGACGAACCCAACTATACTTATATGAAGGACGGAAAAAAATTGCTATCAGAGATCGCCGCGATAAGTCCCGTGCCGGTGTACATTCGCACGCATAGTTTACTCGTAACCGGCGATGCTGTACCTGCCTTAAAATGGGGAAGCACCAATGCGTATACAGAGGACGCCAGTGGCAACCCAATTTACAGCTGGACAATCATCGACAGTATTTTTGATACCTATGTGCAGCGTGGCATGAAACCCTTAGTGCAGGTTGGTTTTATGCCCGAGGCTTTGTCAACTAATCCAACACCATACAAACACGACTGGAAGCCCGGCGACCCATACTTTAAAATAATCACCGGCTGGGCTTACCCGCCCAAAGATTATAAAAAGTGGACGGAGTTGATTTTTCAGTGGGTAAAACACAGTATAGCCCGTTACGGCCAAAAAGAAGTGGAAAGCTGGTACTGGGAATTATGGAACGAACCCAATGGTTACTGGAAAGGCACGCAGGCAGAGTTTTTCAAATTATACGATTATACGGCGGATGCAGTGAAGAGAGCTTTGCCTACAGCAAAAATTGGCGGTATTAATATCGCCGGCACAGCAAGCAAAAATGCACAGGAATGGTTGCACGCATTTGTAAAACATTGTTTCTCGGATACCAATTATGTAACAGGAAAGATCGGTGCGCCACTGGATGTATTTTTATTTCATGCAAAGGGTTCACCGAAATTGGTGAAAGCTCGCCCTGGTGATACAGCCGGCAACGGTTATGTGCAGATGAATATGGGCCGGCAACTTAAAGACATTGCTACAGGATTCAAACTGGCAGCATCCTATTCTCAATTAAAAAATATCCCCATCATCATCGGTGAGTCCGATCCGGAAGGTTGTGCTGCCTGCGGCATGCATACCAACCCTGAAAATGCATATCGGAACGGTACCATGTATTCCAGTTATACCGCGGCTTCTTTTGCAAGGAAATATGCATTGGCAGATTCATTTAAAGTAAATTTTTTAGGGGCAGTGTCCTGGGCATTTGAATTTGAGGACCAGCCCTGGTTTTTTGGTTTCCGGGACCTGGCAACAAATGGAGTGAACAAACCGGTGGTGAATGTTTTTAGAATGTTTGGTTTCATGAAGGGGAGCAGGGTAGAAGTGAAAGGCAGCCAGATGTATGACCTGAAAACAATGGTGGATTCCAGTGTGAGAAGAGCATATAGTGATGTTGGAGGCCTTGCTGCAAAAGATAAAAGGTCGGCTACTGTGATGTTATGGAATTACCATGATGATGATGTAAAACAGGACGCGCTTCCGGTTGAAGTAACCATCAACGGTTTACGGGCATCCACCGTCACCTTGACAGAATATCGCATTGATGATGAACACAGCAACTCTTATGAAGTGTGGAAGAAGATGGGCTCGCCGCAAAACCCCACCAAACAACAAATAACAGTACTGGAGAAATCCGGGCAATTAAAAACAATGGGAGTCTCCAGGAAACTGAAAGTAAACAAAGGAGTTTTGAATGTAAAAATTTCTTTGCCTCAGCAAGCGGTGAGCCTGCTGAAACTGGATTGGTGATCATCCCGAATATATAATCATGAAAAAGGTTTTAATTATAATGGCTTTCTGCATGGTTTTGCCGGAGCTTTCTTGCGCACAACAGCTCAATATAAAAAATGATGTGTTCTGGTACACCAAAGACAAACGCCCGATCAACAGCCAGGGAGGGGGTATATTCCGGTTCGCCGATCCGGTAACAGGAGTAGAAAAATATTATTGGTATGGTGTTTACTATGACGAGGCAGATACCTATCGTAATAATCCCTGGGTGACTTTACCGAAATCTAGTTTTAAATCTGTGACCTGTTATAGCTCCAGTGATTTAACAAACTGGACCTTTGAAGCAGATGTGCTTACCAAATCCGAAGTTTTTAAAGATGGGAAGGGTACCTGGGTAGGGCGGTTAGGTGTAGCCTTCATCAAAGAACTTGATAAATACGCCATGTTTGTTCAACATGGCGGAGAGGTGCTGATTGCGCTTGCTGAAAAACCAACCGGGCAATTTAAGTGGCACCAGAAGATCAGTATGAAGGATATGATCGGTACAACCAACACTGGCGATCAAACAGTGTTTTTAGACGAAGCTACCGGGAAATCATTCCTCATTTATTCCTATGGAAGCGGGAGAAATAAAATATATGTGTCAGAGATCGGGGTAAAAGATGGTAAGGTGAACCTGTTGGATTGCACGAAAGTTTTTGAAGGGGAAAGCCGGGAAGGCAATGGTATGTTTAAATACAATGGAAGTTATTACATGTGTGCCTCCAACATTTATGGCTGGGATGCCTCTTATGCCTATTATCTCGTGGCTGATAATATCAGGGGACCCTATTTACCCAAAAACGAGATGCTGGTCATGAAGGGAAGCGCCGATGACTATGCGCACGTGACGCAAACCGGTTTTTTCATCAATGTAAAAGGCAGCAAACAGGAAACTGTAATATACTGTGGGGATCGTTGGGCCAATTTTGCCGGTAACGGTTTAGGTTACAATCAATGGTTCCCCCTTTCATTTCAAGGTAAAACGCCCTGGTTCAATTCACTCGGCTCATGGAACCTGGATGCAACAACCGGGGAATGGGAAGCAGCTGCAGATAATAATTTTGTAAAGAACGGCAGCTTTGAAGCAGACCGCAAAACACTCCCAAGCAATTTCAAACCCATTCAAACAGCTTTAACCGGGTGGGTGACTACTATTATTGAAGGAACTGCGATCAGTCTTGACACATTTAAATCCCCCCTGTTAAATCATCACAATAGTGAAAGCGAGAGAAAGGTAGTAATTGGTGAAAAAAGTTTAAACATCAGTGATAAAATTAACTTCAAAAGAAAAGTATCACAGGAGATAACATCTTCCCCTTTTGTAAAGTTGAAGGATGGATATTATAGGATGACTGCGAGAGTGAAGAACAGCAACGGTTTTTCCCGGTTGAATATGTACACAGTATGTAATGGCAAAACCCGCAGGTATGCTGTTAAAGGAGCGAATGTTTCATGGAAAACAATCAGCATAAAGCGAATTAAGGTCAGAGCTGGCAAGGTCGAGATAGGGTTTTTAGCAGAGGGTGCAGCTAATTCTTTCTGTTATGTGGATGATTTGTCGTTTGTGAAAACAAAATGAATGGAGTTGATAAATTTTTAAAATAATGAAAGATCCTGGCTGGGTAAACATTATTATAAAGGACTAAAGTCCTGCGAGATTTGGGTCCTTAATGGTCCCACCCTGAAGGGTGGGGCAACAGGCAGGAAATTAAAACATCTGAAGACCCTGTCAGAGAGCGGGCTTTGGATAACCCTACCTTTATGAGTGCTAAAGGATAGGAGTTCAATCTATAAACAGTGCATTTTAAGTTGCCCCACCCTTCAGGGTGGCGGGTAAAAAAATGATAAATGAACCTCTATGGGCTTTAGCCCAACTTACTAAGCACAACTAATTTGATAAAGAAAAGAGAATTTGCAAAAAAAACTGATCACGAAGGGCTTAAGCCCCTTTAAATCGTACTAAAATGCCTTACTGCATTTAATCAAAAAAGAGAAAAAGAATTTTATGAAACTGACTTTAATTACTTCCCTGCTCCTGTGTATGTGCATTCCCACCCTGCAGGCACAAATGAAAAAGGATACCACATTCACCGCTTCGGGTAACCCTATCATCAAACATAAATTCACAGCCGACCCCGCAGCATTGGTATACAAGGATAAAGTGTACATCTACACCGGCCATGATGTGGCACCGGAAAAACGCCATGGCTACGAAATACATGAATGGCTCTGTTTCTCCACAACCGATATGAAAACATTTACAGAACATCCCTCGCCATTAAATGTAAAAGCATTTAAATGGGTAAAGGATGATGCATGGGCCAGCCAGGTGATAGAAAAAGATGGCAAATTCTATTGGTTTGTATCCATTACCCATGATAGTACACACCGCGGAAAAGCCATAGGCGTGGCCGTTAGCGATAGCCCAACTGGCCCTTTTAAGGATGCCATTGGCAAGGCGCTGATCACAAACGATATGACCACTGTTACAAAGATCAGCTGGGATGATATTGACCCTACTGTTTTTATTGATGACAATAAACAGGCGTATTTATTTTGGGGAAATACCATTTTGAACTGGGTAAAGCTCAAAGACAATATGATTGAAATGGACGGCCCGATGCAAACCATCTCGCTGCCTAAGTTTACCGAAGCGCCCTACATCCATAAAAAGAAAGGCTGGTATTATTTATCCTATGCATACGAGTTCCCGGAAAAGATCGCTTACGCCATGAGCCGTAGTATTGAGGGCCCATGGACCTACAAGGGTATTCTCAACGAGATTGCGGGCAATTGCAACACCAACCACCAGTCCATCATTGAATTTAAAGGAAAGGACTATTTTATTTACCATAATGGCGCCCTTGTGCCGGATTATGCCAGCTTTCACCGGTCTGTATGCATAGATTATTTGTATTACAATAGGGACAAAACCCTCAAAAGGGTGATCATGACCAGCGAAGGGGTGCAGCCTGTTAAAAAATAAACCGGATAAACCTGGCTTTGCAGAAAAAAAAAGTGAAAAAAATATCCTCCCGGTCCCGCTTTTCGCAACCCGCCCGTATGCATTTCAGTTGGGTTCTACACATTAAAACAAAGGTTTCTAAAAGCCCGAAGGGCTGAAATTATTATAGAAAAAGGAATCGGCTTTGTAATCAGAACCCCGAAGGGGTGACATATGCCACCCCTTCGGGGTTTCGATCGTAGAATCACAAAACTTACTATAATAATTTCAGCCCTTCAGGCTTTAAAGCATCATTAATAATCCGGCTCTTTTCTTCCTTCCACCAATTATTAAAAACCCGGGCGCCTGAGATACAGCGGTGGAAATAGAAAGGTTATGAAATAAGCGGAAATCACAAGCAGGGTGTAGACTGCGTGAAGTGGATGCCATAGTCCGCAGAGCTCGTCCTGGATCATTCCTGTAACATATAGGTCTAAAAACGCTATAACCTGCCCTGTCATGGTGCCTGTCCCGATGATTGCTCCTATCGTGTGCATCCATTTTCTGCCGTTGTTGGACTTGGCATATTGCGTTCTTTACCATAAATTCCAACAATTGCAAAGCACAAGCGGCCTTCGAAAA
>JAYSYY010000030.1:0-1945 GCA_043727215.1 Chitinophagaceae bacterium
CCAAACACCTGGTTGTCCCAGGCATTTTGCCAGATGGCTTTTCTGTCTACAAGCCGTTCCATAGGCCCTGGAATTATTTTGGCAAGCGCCGGAATCTTATCAAGCAATAAAAATCCAGATACAACAACAAGTGCCATGGACGCAGATTCACTTAATTGTTTTTTAGCTACAAACATGTACACAACAAGTGCAGCAATTGCTACACCGGTGCCAATCCAAACATTCTTAAAGATCCAGATTGAGATGGCATATATAACCAACGCACCAACCATTGGCATAAAATCGCCGCGTGAAAATGAGAAAAGAATAATGAAAGTAAAACAGCAAACCATAGCAGGCCCAAGATCACCTAAGATCAAAAATAATAGGATCGTTGTGACTATGGCTATGACGGCAAATACAAAAAATTTCAGTCGCTTATTCCATGATGGATATTCTGAAATAAATTTTTCATTGGTTGCAAAAAAGCCGGCAAGAAAAAGTATGATCATGTACTTAACGAGCTCACTTGGTTGAAATCCGAAAAGGTTCACCTTCACGCCGCTACCTTCAGGTCCGGTTCCAAAAATGATGGTGAGGATCAATAGTCCGATAGCGACCAAAGCCCAGGGCCAACCATTGGCGGCCTTCCTTAGATTTTTGAAAACGAGCAGCCGATAAAAGTTTGAATCAGTTGTAAACTTTCTAAAGTTGATAAATAAAAGAAGTAGGATACCGGCCATGCCCGCACCAAAATAAGTTAGCGTACTCTTCGCAAGAAAGCGATCGCGCAGTGGATCCTGCAGGCTAAAGAGTGTAATAAATGACAGACCGGTCAGGATCATAAGTACAGGCAATATCAACTGATCGGCTGCGGGATAGCGTACAGATAAGATGATATGCAATAAGATGAAAGACGAAAAAAATACGGCAGCAATGATCCAGAACCATTGGGTCACAACTTCCGGAAACCGAATGATAAAAGCTTTTTCCTTTTTAAGTGTATTAAAATCTTTTGTTGAAAATAATTTAAATGCATGGGGTGACTGTGTAAAAGAGAAGTCAGCTTTTTCGTCCAGTTTCTCTATTCCTTGTGAGCGGCCAAACTGGTATCCGGGTTGCAAGGGAAGTACTTCATATGTTTTCCCTTCCGGCAAACCTTTGAATGATAATATACCCGAAGCGTCAGACCTTGCGTACGCACTAAACGAAACAAGGCGTAATGCCTTGGCGGAATCTTTTACAAAAGTCTTTCTAACGCCATCTTTATATTGAATTATTTCTTCAACATCTTCTGATTCTTCAGACGTATAATTGCTGTCTTGCGCCGCAAGCATTTGCAATCTTGCCAAAACGCCCGCGACCGCACTGCCATCATTTTTTTTTATTGTTACACTGATTGTTGAAGTACCTAAGCCGGCATTTGTTTCAGCCGCAACCGCCAGCGGACGGGATCTTTCACCATCGAAGAATAAAGAGTCAGATTCAGAGAAACCCAAAAGGTTGCGTGATAATTCTACACGCCTTCTAAATGATTTGCCACCTTTTACATAGGCTTCATCGGTGTTTACAAAGAAATTCTTCTTGTTGAGTTCTCCCGAATTATCCATGTTGGCTGTAGAATCCTTCGCTCTGCCAAATACTGTTGCTATAAGTTCAATATCCTTAGGATCTTCATAATACAGTCCGCGCGTAAGCAAGATGCGCATACGTTCTTTACCTCTGTCGTCATTGAGGTTTATCATGGTTCCGTTGGCTAAACGGCTGTTCACATCAACAAAATCCCGCTGTAGTACAGTGTAGATCTTCCAGAATAACAGTGCCATAATTATTGTTATAAAAAACAGGCAGAGTCTTTCAAGATTTCGATTTCGGGATTTCAAAACAAGAGACATGTATCAATTGAATTAACGGGAGGTAAATAGGGTATCAACTAATTGCCCTGTAAAAAGAGAATCAGCCATTC
>JAYSYY010000031.1:0-4724 GCA_043727215.1 Chitinophagaceae bacterium
CTTACTTTCAGCAATGAGCTGATCAGCCGTGACGAGGGCATGCATTGCGAGTTTGCCTGCCTCTTATACAGCATGCTGAGCAACAAATTATCGCAGGGAGAAGTATACGAGATCATCCAGGATGCAGTGCAGATAGAAAAAGAATTTATTACAGAAGCTTTGCCGGTTGCCCTGATCGGGATGAATGCTACGTTGATGCAGCAATACATCGAATTTGTGGCAGATCGCTGGCTGGATGAACTGGGCTACAGCAAATTTTACAACGCCACCAATCCGTTTGATTTCATGGAGATGATCTCACTGCAGGGAAAAACAAATTTCTTTGAGAAACGCGTGGGCGATTATCAGAAAGCCGGGGTATTGGGCAGCAAGGAATCGCAGTCATTTTCTTTGGAGGAGGATTTTTAAGTGAGAGAAGAGCATAGGAGGTGAATGGGTGAATGTGTGAATAAGTGAATGGCGACATCTTAGAACTTTTCGCCGCTTATTAACTTTCTATTTCCCGAACGACCCTGCTCACCTTCACTATTGACCACTCACAACTCACAACCAATACTAAAACAACCCCACATATGTTCGTAGTAAAAAGAAACGGTAAAAAAGAATCCGTAAAATTTGATAAGGTAACAGCAAGGCTTGAAAAGCTATCTTATAGTTTAAGCCCCATTGTAAATATAATAGACGTGGCCAAAAAGACCATTGAAGGAATTTATGAAGGCGTGCCTACTACGGAACTGGATAACCTGGCAGCAGAAACTGCCGCTTCCCTCACGATCACCCACCCTGATTATGCCATACTTGCTTCCCGGATCGCGGTGAGCAACCTGCATAAAAACACGACGAAATCTTTCTCGGCGACAATGCGTACCCTGCATAGCTATGTGAATCCTAAAACCGGGAAAGCTGCGCCCCTGATAGCAGATGATGTGATGGGGATCATCGAAGAGCATGCAGAGTTGCTGGATAGCACACTGATCTATGACAGGGATTTTGGGTTTGATTATTTCGGTTTTAAAACATTGGAAAAATCATACCTGTTACGCGTGAATGGTAATGTGGCAGAACGACCGCAGCATATGTATATGCGGGTTGCGGTAGGTATTCACAAAACGGATATTGAAGCTGCCATTAAAACTTATCACCTGATGAGTGAAAAATGGTTTACGCACGCCACCCCTACCCTTTTTAATGCCGGTACACCGAAACCACAAATGAGTTCCTGCTTTTTATTAACGATGAAAGATGACAGCATCGAAGGAATTTATGATACGCTGAAACAAACAGCCAGGATTTCTCAAAGTGCAGGAGGCATTGGATTGGCTATTCACAATATCCGTGCTACAGGAAGTTATATTGGTGGTACCAATGGTACAAGTAACGGGATCATTCCGATGTTAAAAGTATTTAACGACACCGCACGCTACGTAGACCAGGGCGGCGGAAAACGTAAAGGTGCGTTTGCTATTTACCTTGAGCCGTGGCACGCAGATGTTTTTGAATTCCTGGAGCTGAGAAAAAATCATGGCAAGGAAGAAATGCGTGCAAGGGACCTGTTCTATGCGCTTTGGATCTGTGACCTGTTTATGAAACGCGTGGAAGCCAACGGGGAATGGAGCCTGTTTTGCCCGAACGAAGCACCGGGACTTAGTGATTGCTGGGGGGTAGAATTTGAAACTTTGTACACCCAATATGAAACCGAAGGCCGTGCCCGGAAAACGATCAAGGCGCAGGATCTCTGGTTTGCCATTGTGGAGTCGCAAATTGAAACTGGTACGCCTTACATGTTGTATAAAGATGCAGCTAACAGTAAAAGCAATCAACAGAACCTGGGTACTATAAAAAGCAGCAACCTTTGCACGGAGATCATGGAATTCACCAGTCCGGATGAAGTGGCTGTTTGTAACCTCGCCAGTATAGCGCTTCCAAAATTTGTGATCAACAACCAGTTTGACCACCAGAAATTATATGATGTGACTTACGAGGCTACAAAAAACCTCAACCGTATCATTGATAACAATTACTACCCGGTGGAAGAGGCTAAAAATTCCAATATTCGGCACCGGCCGATCGGCCTGGGCGTGCAGGGGCTGGCAGACACCTTTATATTGCTTCGCCTGCCGTTTGAAAGTGACCTCGCGAAAATGCTGAATAAAAATATTTTTGAGACGATCTATTTCGCGGCAATGACAGCAAGTAAAGATCTTGCCAAAACACAGGGAGCTTACGAAAGCTACAAAGACTCCCCGGTGAGCAAAGGGATCTTCCAGTTTGATATGTGGGCTGTCACCCCGACTGACAGGTGGGACTGGGCCTCCCTGAAAGCAGAAGTAAAAAAATATGGAGTGAGAAATTCGCTGTTAGTGGCGCCGATGCCGACTGCTTCCACTTCACAGATCTTCAGTAATAATGAGTGCTTTGAGCCCTACACTTCCAATATTTACACCAGGAGAGTATTGAGCGGAGAGTTTATCATTGTAAACAAACACCTGCTGAAAGACCTGGTGAGCCTGGGTTTGTGGAACAATATAATGAAAAATAAGATCGTTGCCGCCAATGGTTCCGTGCAACACATTGAAGAAATTCCGGCCACCATAAAAGAATTGTATAAAACGGTGTGGGAAATAAAACAAAGGAACCTCATTGATATGGCCGCAGACCGGGGCGCATTTATTTGCCAAAGCCAGTCACTGAATCTTTTTGTAGATAATCCATCGGCTTCCAAACTTACTTCCATGCATTTTTACGCCTGGAAAAAAGGCCTTAAGACAGGTATGTACTACCTGAGATCACAAGCCGCGTCACAGGCTGTGCAATTTACCGTGGAAAAACAGGCGGCGAACGATATTGAGCCGGGTGTACAAATAGCTGTGGATGCCACTCCATCCGTGGATGTGGAGCCAACTATGGCAGATGGTGCGACTTGCACAATGCAGGATGGCTGTGTAAGTTGCGGATCATAGTACTGAAAAAAAGCCTTCCATAATACAAAAGCGGGTTTTTGCATACTGCAATCACCCGCTTTTTCTTTTATTCAATTTCGGAGACCCATCAGGGTTGAGTGGCAGCTTTATTTTTAGCGTCTGCCAGCATATTTACTAAAAATTCATCCCCCTCAATGTTAACTTTTTCGAGGGTTTTGATCGCAGCTTTGAAATTGCCCACACTGTAATAATTGTAGGCAAGATTTTTTTTAACGATATCGAAATCAGGTGTGAGGAGCAAAGCCCTCTCGTAGTAAGTGATAGCGGTTTTAAAATCCTGCATTTCGGTATAGATCGTACCGAGGTTATTATAGACCATAGCACTGTTGGGGTTATATTTCATAGCGACTTGCATTTGCTGCAAAGCCATCGGGTAATTTTTTTGCCCCCTGTAAGCGATGCCATTACGCGCTTCCAATGATTGCCCCAACTGGTCCACATTAATCCATTTGTTTTTTCCAGCGTTCACATACGACTGCACTTCAGCGTAACGGCCTTCCATATCGTAAGCAATTGCATATTTCAGGCTTTTCTCAAAGGAATATCTTTTAAATCCCATTATTCCATTGAGTAAGGAGACGATGATGAAAACAACTGGTATCCATTTGGTCAGTACCGACGTGCGGGTGATATTTTGTGTATTGGATATGTAATTACCAAGTATAATGCCCCCCATTAGCATCACATACAGCATGTGTTCAATTCGCTCGGTAGGGAAACTAAACATACAGTCTGTTGCAAATGCTGCTAAACCGGAAACCATAAGGATCATGAGTACGCGTTGTGTTTCCGAAATTGGCTTCATAATTACCCGGAATCCCGCGATGGTGACCAACAGCCAAAAACCAACAAATAGACCCACGCCCGGAAAGCCTGTCTCCGCTGCCATTTGCAGATAAACATTATGGATGCGGTCAGGGACATAGTAGCCTCCGGACCACGACACCCCTCCCGATCCATAGGAAAGAATATTCAGTTTCCAGTTTTCCGGGCCAACGCCGGTAATCGGGTGGTCCTTCACCAGTTCAGTCGTTTTTTTCCAGATAGTCAGCCGGTCATTTACAGTTGCTGTGCTGTGCGCGCTGTCAGAACCTGCATTCACAAGGCTGGCAGTCCTTTCCTTCACTTCCTGGGCCAGGATGCCCTCTTTATCGGTCGCCAGCAGCAGCGCTATAATCCCCATTGTTGCCCCGGCGAGAACAAGCGCACCCAGCAGCCATTTTTTTCTATTTACGGCTGAGAATACGAGCACCAGCACCAGGGACACTAAGATAATCGCGATTGCGGAAAGCCAGGCTGCCCTCGTTTGTGAAAGAATGAGGGAAGTAATCAATGCTACCAAAGCGGCGGCAGAAGCATACCTCCATTTCCCTGCTTCTTTGTATAAAACAAATATTACAAATGGAAGGACAAGCGCCTGGGCCGAACCAAACAGGTTCCGGTTGGCCATCAACCCATATGGTTTTTCATTAGCACCTGGCAAATCTTTGAAGGCGATATCATAATACTGCAGGATGCCGACGAAGCTCTGGAATAAAGCGACAACAACGAAAATTTTGCAGATCATCGTGGTTGTTTCCGGTTTACCCCCCACCATTTCTGTCACCAGGAATAAAACAATCAGGTTCAGCAATTGCCGCAGGATCTCATACATCCCGGCAGTCGGATTTACGGAGAGCAAAAGACAGGCAAGGCTCCAGGAAACCAGCGCGAGCCCGGTAATAAAAACATATTTTACCAGTG
>JAYSYY010000032.1:0-12721 GCA_043727215.1 Chitinophagaceae bacterium
TCCCTGAGGAATGTTTGTTCCCGAAGAAATCTTTCATTATCCGCTACCAACAAAGGAAAAAAATGTTGTCCCTCCCGGAAGAATAAATTCTTCCTTATCACTGAGGGCAGCGTGTTGGTATGGAGTGCGTCTGCCACCCTTACAAAAAAACTTTTTTTCAGCGGCTCATTCCCATTCAGGTCGAAATTAAATCCTACGGGTTGGGTGGAGATAGAGCGTATGAACCTGCCCTGGTATTTTTTATACCGGTTCACATTTTTGGTTGGCACCGTATACTCCCCGGAAGTGGCGATGCTGCGGCCGATCCTTCCCAGCAGTCCTTTTTTATTGGCCAGGAAAAAACTATCATTGTGCTCCACTTCATCCTGGGCTGATACATCGAGAATTCCTAAGAAACAGGCATAGCAGAGAAAAGGTATGATCTTATTAATTGAAGGCATCTGGAAAGCAGGACAATTTGTTTACCTGGAAATTTTAGGTTTAAGTGGTAAAATAGCAACAACGGGAATATCCGGCAAGTTCAATCATTTTCCCGTGACATCGCTGCATTTTTTAAAGCTGCAGCGTCTGCTTTCCCAAGATATCTTTCTATAAAAAAGTGTACCAAATATATGACAGGTGTCATTAGAATGGCCACAACGAATTTGTAAATGTAATTCCCCGTTCCTGTCACCAATACCTGGTTGAGGCTCCAGGGGTCACCCTGGCCGGTTTGTATCCTCTTCCCTATGTAAAAAGCAATAAATAGAACAACAAAACTGTCGATTAGTTGCGATACAACTGTAGAGCCGGTTGCCCTGAGCCATATATTTTTTTCCCCGGTTATCCGTTTAATCCGATGAAAAACCAACACATCCAGCACCTGCCCAATCAGGAAAGCAACGATGGAACCAATAATGATCCACAAACCCTGGCCAAAAATTCCCCGGAAAGCATCATCCGGCTTGTCGATACCATTGCCGATAGAAAAATATTCGGAAGGTTTCAGCCAGATGGCAGCGTTGTAGATAATGAAAGAAAATGCGATCAAACCAATGGCAAGGAAGGATAAAAACCGTACTCCCTTCGGACCGTAATATTCGTTGATGATATCTGTCATTACAAAAACCACGGGCCACAGCAGCACACCGGCCGTAAGGTGAAAACTAAAGTTGCTCCCGAACAACGGAATGTTTGCGCGGCTTACACCTACGGTATCCTCAAGGGAAAATATTTTTACGCCGATGACTTCTGCAATAAGCGCATTGGTTATAAAAAAGCCGGCCAGTATAATGAATAGCCGGGTGCCCCTGTTTGTAAGAATGCCTTTGATCATACTTAAAAGTTACTGAAAAAAATACCATACCTGCACAGGAAACAGAACTAAGTTAAAAAAAACGATCCAGCGGGGAGCCCCGTGAATTTTGCTGGTAGCCCTTTTAACCAGGTAAACGAGCAGGAACAAAAAATTCAGGAATACGGCGCTGTAACCAAGGATTACAACTAATCCTTCCAGCGGGGCCAGTGGAATAGCAGCATCCTGGTTACCCTGCGATCGCTTCGCCATTTCCACCAGACGAAGCAAAGCCGCCGCTATGAAACAGGCGTTGAAGATGAAAACGATTTTAGAAAAAAGGCGCATGGGTTTTGATAAAGTTTGTGGTTGTTTGAGGGTTTGCACAAGGTTCATGGTTGATGGTTCATGGTTCATGGGAGAACAAGGTCTCATTCCTTGAACTTCAGGCTTTTAGTTGATGGTTCATGGTTACGGGGATGACAAGTCTCGGACTTTAAGCTGTGTTTAAGGTTCATGGTGGATGGTTCATACCTCATCGTTGATAGGAAGGCAGGTCTCGAAACTTTGAACCTTGAACTAAAAGCCATAAACTTTAAACCACCGTACAAAAACTCCCAAACTACAAACTTCGGGCTATGAACTATGAACTATGAGACTACTTCCCCCTTCCCCAACCAAACCAGTCATTCCCATTTGCATAGAGCATGAGTGCCAGGAGAATCACCATACCGAAGATCTGGGCATATTCCAGGAACTTTTCATTTGGTTTTCTGCCGGTGATCATTTCCCCGAGCGTGAACAAGACGTGGCCGCCATCTAAAGCAGGGATAGGCAACAGGTTCATAAATGCAAGTACAATAGAGAAAAACGCAGTTATGGTCCAGAAATGTTCCCAATCCCACTCATCGCCGCTGAACACAGAGCCCATTGCTTTAAAACCACCCACACCTTTGTAGGCACCGGTACTGGGAGAGAGGATCTTTTTAAACTGGTCGATATAACTTTGCAGTTCTTCGCCTGCTTTTCTTACACCTGCGGGTAAAGCAGCAAAAAAACCATATTTTTCTACAGAGAATTTATAGATGCCCATGCTGTCATATTGGGCTGATGTGGCCGGGGTGTTAAAACCCACTTTTCCGTTTGCCAGCAATGTGGTCGGTATAAGCGCGGTACTGTCGTTTCGTTTAACCTTCAATGTTACTTTATCATTCTCTTTTTTTGTACTCATGTAATTACTAAACTCATCATAGAAGGCTGTGTTCGTGCTGTCAACTGCAATGATCTGGTCTCCTTTTAACAGGCCTGCAGCTTTGGCGGTACTACTATCAGCTACTTCCATCACGATCACGGGTACACGGGGACTGATCAGCGGTCCGTCGGCATGTTTCTTCTTTTCCACCAGTTTTCCAATCAGGTCCACCGGCATAGGCAGGTTCATTGACTGCCCGTCGCGGAGAATACTCACGGAGCTATCCACCACAATTAATTTTTTCAGGAATTTATTGTAGTCTTCGAGTTTTTCACCATCGATTGCCACGATTTTATCACCACTCTTAAATCCAAGTTCGGCAAAAATCGGGTCATAAAAAGCGACGCCGTATTTCAGGGAATCTGCAGGAACCTTTTTTTCGCCCCATACCATTAAAATGCCTGCATAAATAACAAAAGCCAGCAGGATATTGACCGTTACACCTCCAAGCATAATGATAAGGCGCTGCCAGGCCGGCTTACTGCGGAATTCGTGTGGCTGAGGTGGAAGCTTCAGCGCATCTTTGTCCATGCTCTCATCCACCATCCCGGCAATCTTCACATATCCGCCCAGTGGCAACCAGCCAACACCATATTCTGTTTCACCAATTTTCTTTTTAAATAAGGAGAACCAGGGATCAAAAAAGAGGTAAAATTTCTCGACCCGGCACTTGAACCACTTGGCAGTGATATAGTGACCAAATTCATGTAATACTACCAATATGGAAAGTGATAATAATAGCTGAGCTGCTTTTAATCCCACACTTCCCCATTCAATCGCTAATAAAGTAAAATTCATTTTATCGGGTCCGCCTGTGGCGGTATTTGTTTAAGTAATGTATAAAAATCTATGCTATTCCGAATGAAAGGAAGCCCGTTTAGATGTGGGGGCTTTACAACTTCATAATAGACGCAGCGAAGTTACGGGCCTCTCCATCGCTGTCAAAATATTCCTCCAGCGTTGGTTCTTTAATAAAGTTAATTTTTTCCATTGTTTTTTCTACCACCGCAGTGATGTCGAGGAAACCGATACGATTTTTTAAAAATGCCCACACTGCTATCTCGTTGGCGGCATTTAATACACAAGGCATATTGCCGCCTGTTTTCAACGCTTCAATGGCCAGGCCAAGGTTACGGAATGTTTTATAATCCGGTTCTTCAAAACTGAGGTTAGGGTATTTTTTAAACTGCAGGCGGGGAAAATCGTTTTTGATCCTTGCAGGAAAACCAAGGGCGTATTGGATTGGCAACTTCATATCCGGAAGTCCCATCTGCGCTTTCACGCTGCCATCTTCAAACTGAACCATACTATGGATAATGCTTTGCTGGTGGATCACAATTTCGATCTGGTCCGGCCTGAGGTTGAACAGCCATTTGGCCTCGATCATTTCCAGCCCCTTATTCATGAGGGTGGCAGAATCGATACTGATCTTGGCGCCCATGCTCCAGTTGGGATGCTGTAATGCGTGGTCTCTCTTTACGTTTACAAGGAAGTTGGGCTTTTTACCCAGGAAAGGTCCGCCGCTTGCGGTAAGGATGATCTTCTCGATGGGATTCCTGGCTTCTCCCACCAGGCATTGAAAGATCGCGGAATGTTCGCTGTCCACCGGTATGATTGGTGCCCTGTTTTCGAGGGCTATCTTCATCACAATGTCCCCGGCTACCACCAGTGTTTCTTTATTGGCGAGGGCTACAATTTTTCCTTTACCTACTGCTTTCAGGGTGGGTATGAGACCGGCGAAGCCTACGATACCTGCAAGCATAATATCATAAGTGTCGAAATCTGCTACTTCTTCCAGCGCTTTGTCGCCGGTAAAAACTTTGATATCGGTAGAGGCAAGTGCCTCTTTTACTTTGGTATATTTGGTTTCGTCCCCTATCACCACCGCATTTGGATTAAATTCCAACGCCTGCTTCACCAGTAGCTCGTCATTGGTTTGCGCTGTAAGTATCTCAACTTCAAAGAATTCCGAATGGGAACGCACTACATCTAAAGCCTGTGTGCCTATCGAACCTGTTGAACCAAATATTGCAATACGTTTTTTGGGATCCCCTGCCGGCATACGATCTGTTTAATCTGAAATAATTAATATATGTGCGGCAATTTACAGTAATAAACTGTTCAACGCAGCATTCACCTCCTCAAAATTGAAGCTGTTGATGTTCGTACGCATCATATGAGCAATTTCCTGGTTTTGTAAGTTGCTGATGGAACCTTCGTGGGTGTGATTAACCTGTGGAGTATAGGTAAACCGGTTCGATTCGATGTCGGCACCAATTTTTTTGTAAGCATCCCGGAAAGGTACTCCTTGCAAAACCAGTTTATTCACTTCCTCGACACTGAAGAGGAATTTATACTTTTCGTCTGCGAGGATATTTTCTTTTACCCTGATATGGGTGAACATAAGGGAAGCCATATCTATGCAGGCGTGCAAAATTCCAAACGCAGGAAACAGGTTTTCTTTCAATAACTGGAGGTCCCTGTGGTAACCGCTCGGCAGGTTGGTGGTCATCATCGTTATCTCATTGGGCAGCGCCTTTACCCGGTTGGCATGCGAGCGGATCAATTCAAATACATCCGGGTTTTTTTTATGTGGCATAATGCTGCTGCCGGTAGTGAGTTCTGCAGGGAAGCCGATAAAATCAAAGTTCTGGTTCAGGTACAGGCAGGCATCCATGCTCATCTTTGCCAGGGTATCTGCAAGGTTTGCCAATGCCTGTGCTGTGATGCGCTCTGCCTTTCCCCTGCCCATCTGGGCATACACTACATTATAGTTAAGGTCTGCAAAACCCAGTAATTGGGTGGTCAGTTTCCTGTTGATCGGGAATGACGACCCATAACCCGCGGCACTACCAAGCGGATTTTTATTTACAACGTTGTAAGCGGCCCGCAATGTTTCCACATCATCCACCAGGCTCTCTGCATAAGCGCCAAACCATAATCCAAAAGAAGAAGGCATGGCGATCTGCAGGTGAGTGTAACCCGGAAGCAGTTGGTCTTTAAAAGTTTCGCTCCGCTCCTGCAGCAATTGAAAGAAGCCTTCAACTGAATGCACCAGCTGGGTGATCTCGTGCCGCAAAAATAGTTTCACGTCTACCAGCACCTGGTCATTCCGGCTGCGGGCGGAGTGAATCTTTTTCCCGGTATCTCCCAATTGTTCCGTGAGCATCAACTCTACCTGGGAATGAACATCCTCCACTCCAGGTTGAATCTGGAATGTAGAATCTGCAATATCCTGGTATATTATTTTTAATTCCCTGCAAAGTTCGTCCGCCTCTGCCGGCGTGAGCAACCCTACTGTTGCCAGCATTTTTGCATGAGCCAAATTTCCCAGCACATCAAATGGCGCCAGCATCAGGTCAAATTCCTTATCCCTGCCTACTGTAAAATTTTCTACCGCTTTGTTTACGTCCGTTTCTTTTTGCCAGAGTTTCATGGTGTGAATGGTGAATGGTGAATGGTGAGTTGTAAGTTGTGAGTGGTGAGTGGTGAGTTGTGAGTGGTCAAGGTCATTAATGAATAATGAAAGACCAGAAGGTTCTTTTAGATTGTTAACGATTATTTCCTTGCTAATTTAATTTATTACTTTTAAGCGCTTATTTACATGCTAACTCCATCATCAAATCACCAAATTATCAAATCATCAAATCAAATCATTCCGTCCTTAACACAGCTTTTAAAAGCTCCGTATAAAACGCCACCGCCTCCCCGATCCACCTTACTTCAATAAACTCATCCGCACTATGACTCTGGCCGCTAAAGCCGGGGCCGCATTTAAGCGAAGGCAATGGGATCAATGCCTGGTCGGAGGCTGTTGGTGAGCCGTAAGTTGTTTTCCCCAGTTGGATGCCCGCTTTTACTACCGGGTGATGGATGTCAATGCAGGAAGACCGTAATCGTGTACTCCTTGGCGTAAGTTCCACCTCCACGTTTTCTTTTATAGTGGCGATCACTTCTTCCTGCTCATACATTTCTGTAACCCGGATATCTACCACGAAACTGCATTGCGGGGGCACCACATTATGCGCTTTGTTTTCCGTGTTAATGGAAGTCACCGTCATTTTCACTTCCCCCAGCACGGGTGATATTTTTGCAAAGCGGTAAGTTCTAAACCAGTCTATGGCTTTTATAGCTTTGTAAATAGCGTTGTCCCCTTCGTCCCTTGCAGCATGACCTGCGCGGCCATGTGCTATGCAATCCAGTACCAGCAATCCTTTCTCGGCCACAGCCAGTTCCAGTTGTGTAGGTTCGCCCACAATTGCAAAGCTGCTGGAATGGTTAAAACAGGAAGCAAAACATGGGTCATCAAATAATTTTTCGATACCATCCCAGCCGCTGATCTCTTCTTCGGCACTGGCTGCAAAAATAATATTATAAGGAAGCTTTTCACTTTCGTAAAAATAAAGGAATGCTGCCATCAGGCTCACGAGTGAAGCACCGGCATCCGTACTGCCGAGGCCGTATAATTTTCCATCTTCAATGGCTGCCAGGTGCGGATCCCTGGTATATTTGGAATTGGCAGCTACCGTATCGTGATGAGAATTAAGCAGGATGCCGGGTTTATTGGGATCAAAATATTTATTGCAGGCCCAGAGATTGTTCATGAGCCTGTTCACCTTAACGCCCCTTTGTAGCAGGAAAGATTCGATCAGGTCGCCTGTTTTGTCTTCCTGCTTGCTCAAAGACGGAATGCCGATGAGTTGCATCAGCAGTTGGAACGCATCTTTCGTGAGAGTATGTATATTTTTATCACTCATTTACTATGTTTGTACCGGACTGGCCCTTCACCAACTGCCGTAGCTGATCGGCATGGCCAATGCGAATATGTTGTACACCGGATTCCAATGCCGTGAAAGCATTCTGGAGTTTGGGGATCATGCCGTCAGAGATAATATTTTTATTTTTCAATGCCACAAATGATTCAAGGTCTATTTGTTGGATGGCGCTGTTTTCGTCATCTGCATCCATCAGCACACCCGGTTTCTCAAAACAATAAAGGAGGGAAACTTCATAAAAAGCACTCATCGCTTTTGCCACTTCCTGCGCAATGGTATCGGCATTTGTGTTAAGCAGCAACCCCTTTGCATCATGGGTGATGGGGCAAAAGACGATAGCCATATTTTGCTCCAACAGGTTGCCGATCAAACCGGCATTCACCTTATCCACATCGCCCGCAAAGCCATAATCTGTAACGGGGTGAACCCTTTTATGCGTTTTAATTGCATTCCCATCTGCACCACTAAGCCCGATAGCATTACATCCGGCTGCCTGTAGTTGCGCCGTAATATTTTTATTGATATAACCCGCGTACACCATCGTCACTACTTTTAATGTCTCCCCATCGGTGATCCTCCTGCCTTCTACCATTTGCTGGCTGATGCCCATAGATTCAGCTACCCGCGTGGCCATCTTACCGCCGCCATGCACCAGTATCTTATTTCCCTTTATTGCAGCAAACTCTTTTATGAACGATAACAACTTTGCTTCGTCGTCTATCACATTCCCCCCGATCTTCACGATACACAACGGAGCCTTACCCTCATTTATGTCGCCCGCATCAGGGTCCAAAAATTCAACATTACTCAAAGCATCACTCATAAAAAAACCTTCGTTTAACAGTACGCTACAATTGATTTAAACATTCCCGGCAAGGTTCCCCCTTCTGGAACATCCCGACTATTTCGGGAAGGGGGTCAGGGGGTTTAATATCTCACTCAACACCGCCTGTGCTGCCCACACCCTGTTGCCGCCCTGCTGTGTAACAAGGCTGTTAGGGCCATCCAGTAATTCATCACTCAATTCCAGGTTTCTCCTCACCGGCAGGCAATGCATAATTTTTCCGTTATTGGTCTGTGCCATTTTTTCATTCGTGAGCATCCAGTCTCCTGCCACCGCTGGCATGGCGCCATAATTGAAATAGGCGCTCCAGTTTTTTACATACACAAAATCTGCATCTTTCAAAGCCGCATCCTGGTCATGTGTAATGGTTGCCCCCTGCGTGAATTGTTCATCCAGTGCATATCCTACGGGGTGACTAATTACAAAATCGGCTTCCCCCCATGCGTTGATCCATTGGGCAAATGAATTGGCTACACATTGCGGCAGGGGCTTGATATGCGGCGCCCAGGTCAATACGATCTTCGGCCTTTGCCCTTTGCCTATTGCCTGTTGCCAATTGCCCATTGCTTCTTTAATTGTGATAACGTCTGTCAAAGACTGCAATGGATGTAACGTTGCACTCTCCAGGCTTACCACCGGCACACCGGCATATTTAATGAACTGGTTGATGATCGTTTCCGCATAATCCTCTTCCCGGCTTTTCAGCGAAGGAAAAGTGCGGAGGCATAAAATATCAAAATAATTGCCGAGTACAGGTGCCGCATCTTTGATATGTTCCACCGTTGTACCAGTCATCACTGCCCCTTCGGCAAACTCAAGGGCCCAGCCTTCTTTGTCTACGTTGAAAACAATCGTTTCCATTCCCAGGTTTTTGCCTGCTACCTGTGTGCTGATTCGTGTACGGAGACTTGGGTTCAAAAATAATAAGCCAACCTTTTTATTGTTACCCAGCAGGGTGTCTTTAAAAGGATCAGCTTTGTATGCCAGTGCTTTTGCAACAAGGGCATTGATGTCAGGTGCATCGTTTACAGAGATAAAATGTGTCATACAGGAAGCCCCTGTCCCCTAAGGGGGAACTTTGGTTGAAGTTTAATAAAATTGATTTCGCCTTTTAATTCCATCACCTAAATGCTATTATTTTACCTGTAAATCGCACACACAACTTTCCGAAAAGCCCAATTAATTTTTACCATTTCACGACCGAACTAAACATTCGCAGTCTCCTCAAGGGGCTGCGCTACCAATTCTGACCTGATAGCTTCCAGGAATAGGTCTGCGTCGGCCCTCGTCAGATTCAATGCGGGTAATAACCTGATCACATTTGGTTTGGCCTCGCCGGTAAAGATTTTATGTTTGTACAATAAATTTTTCTTTACGTCTTTTTTATCGGGTGGCAGTTCAATACCGATCATCAACCCCCTGCCCCTCACTTCAATGATATTCGGCAACTTTTTTAATTCATCCATGAGGTAATTGCCAATAGCGGCGGCATTAGCCATCAGGTTGTCTTTCTCCATTTCTTCCAGCACTGCAAGGGCAGCAGCACAGGCCAGGTGGTTTCCCCCAAAAGTGGTCCCCAGCATAAAATGTTTGGCTGCAAATTTCGGGGCTATCGATACCCCTGCTACAGGGAAACCATTTCCCATCCCCTTCGCCATTGTATACATATCCGCATCTACGCCGGCATAATCGTGGGAGTAAAACTGCCCGGTACGGCCATATCCACATTGTACCGAATCAGCGATGTACACAGCATTGTGGTCGTTACATAAGGTCCGGATTGTGCGAAGAAAGGACTCACTTGCAGCATTGATGCCACCCACGCCCTGGATACCCTCAATTATAACTGCAGCTATTTCATGCTTATTAAATGCAGCAGTCAGCGAAAACTCATCATTAAAAGGTAGGAATAAAACATTTTCTGTTTCATTTACGGGTGCCACAATTGATGGATTGTCAGTGGCTGCCACTGCAAGGGATGTGCGGCCATGAAATGCTTTTTTAAAAGCAATGATCTTTCTCCTGCCGTTATAAAAGGATGCCAGCTTTAATGCATTCTCGTTAGCTTCCGCACCGGAGTTGCAAAGGAATAACTGGTAATCTTCCTTGCCGGAAACTTTTCCTAGTTTTTCCGCAAGCTCCACCTGCAGGGGAATTTTTATAGAGTTGGAATAAAAGGATATTTGGTGTAATTGATCTTCGATCCGTTTCACCCAATGAGGATTGGTATGCCCGATACTGATCACCGCATGGCCACCATAAAGGTCCAGGTATTTTGTTCCCTTCTCGTCCCAAACATAAGAGCCCCGGGCTTTTACGATGGTAACATCGTTTAATGGATATACGTCGAATAATGTCATAAAAGGCTGAAGGTTGAGGGTAAAAGGTAAAGGGCCTTTTACCAGTTATGCTAAAATAATTTGCCTGTTTTTTAATTGATATTTTGTTTTTTCAACTGGAACCTGATTCAGGACGTTACACCTTCTACCACCCACCTTCCACCTTCCACCTTCAACCTTCCACCGTCTCAGAATCCACCCGCTTTCAACTTCAACCCCGTCGTCTCCTTCAGGCCAAATAAAAGGTTCATATTTTCCACGGCCTGCCCTGATGCGCCTTTGAGTAAATTGTCAATGGCAGAATGGACCACTAATTTACTACCCAGTTTCTCCAATTGCAATACCGCCTTATTGGTGTTAACCACCTGCTTCAGGCTGATAGGTTCTTTACTCACTGAAACAAATGGATGGTCTTTATAATACTCATTATAAATAACAGTTAGTTCTTCAATTCCCAGGTCACAATTCAATTGCGAACTGATAAAAATACCACGGGTAAAATCTCCCCGCCAGGGAACAAAACTCAGGTCAATTCCATTTGATCCCTGCATTTGCAGGAGCGACTGCCCTATCTCGCCCAGGTGTTGGTGAGACAATGTTTTATAAGCCTGGATATTATTCGCCCTCCAGCTAAAATGGGATGTGGCTGACAGCGATTGTCCGGCACCGGTAGACCCGGTAATACCTGTGGTGTAAATGTCTTTTAAGAGACCTGCTTTTGCCAATGGCAATAATCCTAACTGGATAGCAGTGGCAAAACAACCCGGGTTGGCTATACTGTCTGCTGCTTTTATTTGTTCCCTGTTCAGTTCCGGTAATCCGTACACGAATGTTCTTTCCCCGGCATGTGCATCTTCTTTCAATCGAAAATCATTACCGATATCGATCAGTTTTACCGATGATGGAATAGCATGTTCAGCCACAAATTTTTTGGCTTCGCCATGCCCGGCACAAAAGAATAATACATCTATATCAAAATGATGGTCCGCGGAAAATTGAATATCGGTTTCCCCTACAAGATCTTCGTGCACCTTACTCAAGGGATTACCTGCATTGCTCTTGCTCTGCACAAACACAATTTCAGCATTCGGGTGATTTAATAAGATTCTTATTAATTCGCCCCCGGTGTAACCCGCGCCGCCAATGATACCGATCTTGATTTTGTTTGCTTCCATATTTATGGTTTTGTTGAAGATCGTTGAAGATCGTTGAAGATTGTTGAAGACCGTTGAAGACTGTTGAACATAGTTGAAGAACACTTCTCACTTGTAACCCTTCAACCCTTCAACCCTTCAACCCTTCAACCTTTCAACCTTTCAACCCTTCAACCCTTCAACCTTTCAACCCTTCAACCCTTCAACCCTTCAACCTTTCAACCTTTCAACCTTTCAACCTTTCAACCTTTCAACCTTTCAACCTTTCAACCTTTCAACTCCTCTCCGCTTCCTCCTTCACCAAATGATAAATACTCGTCTGGTTGCCAAAGATCTTTGAAAAACCCCGTACATCCTCCCCGGTCCATCCGCTGTTCATTTCGCCATAGCTGCCAAAACGGTTGCTCATAAGGTCATAAACAGACTCTATGCCCGTCACCACGAAACGATACGGGAGCAATTCAACAAATACATCCCCTGTAACATTCGCCTGTGTGCTTTCAAAAAAAGCTTCGATGTCGCGCATTACAGGATCCATGATTTGCCCTTCATGCAGCCAGTTGCCATAAAATTGTGCAAACTGGTCCTTCAGGTTCAGTTGCCATTTGGTCAACACATGTTTTTCCAGTGCATGATGCGCTTTTAAAATGATCATTGGTGCCGCGGCTTCAAAACCAACCCTTCCTTTAATACCGATGATCGTATCCCCCACATGCACGTCCCTGCCAATAGCATAAGCCCCGGCAATTTTTTGAAGGGATTGTATAGCTTCTGTGGGATGTGAAAACTGCTGATCATTCACAGCAGACAATTGACCTTTGGCAAATGACAATTTAATATTCTGCGCTTTCAATGAAGTATCCAGTTGTGTTGGCCACGCTTCTTCGGGCAGCATGCCATTGCTCTTCAAAGTTTCTTTCCCGCCCACGCTCGTGCCCCATAATCCTTTATTGATAGAGTAAACAGATTTTTCAAAATTCATATCTACCCCGTTTTTTTTGAGGTAGGCTATTTCTGTTTCCCTGCTCAGCTTCATGTCCCTTATCGGGGTGATGATCGCTGCATCCGGCAGCATGCTGCTGAT
>JAYSYY010000033.1:0-1906 GCA_043727215.1 Chitinophagaceae bacterium
ATGTGGCAACATCATCTTATCATCGAAGGGCAACGCCAAAAGCGTACTGGATTAATTGCAGGTATAAAGAAAGACATAGTCACCTCCCAAAAAATAGCATCGCCTTCGCAGCCAGCAAAAGTTGCTATTTATGGATGGCATCAAACCAATGGTAGGCCAATCCAGCCTTTGTACACCGGCCATGCGAACTGGTATACAGATTATAGCCATGCCGTGAGACTCGTATACCGAAAAATAAAAGTGGAGGGCAAAACAATGGATTATAAGGATGTGATCGCACACCCTTTTTACCATAAGTTGCTAACGGATGAAGATCCCGGCTTGTTCCGGTATATCTATTAGCACATCAATTGGCCTTCCTGCCAATTTTTATCTCACCTTCTCTTTCTTTTTGCCAGTAATGTATCTTGGTTCCTTTCACATGGATGAGCACCAGGCCCTTTGTATCAATTCCATCCTCGAACCATTTATCCAGGTCTGGCACCCAATGTTCGGCAAAAGCTTGCTTGTTCCTTATTAACGTTGCTTTTCCTGCTACATTCATGTACAGATCTGATTTGCCTTCAAAGTTTAATAGCACTTTCGGGTTGGCTTCCAACTCCTTAATTTTTTTAGATTTTTCAAAAGTGAAAAAGTAAGAATCACCCTTCCATGTCACATCCTTGTTGTTGCTCATCGGCCGGCTATTTAACCCGCCGCGTGGTGTTAGGGTGGTAAACATGCAGATATCCATCTCCCTCATTGATTTAGCCAGGCTGGCCAGCGAAAGTGTTGTCATAAATTTAATTTAGCATAACGGTTAAAAAAATGTATCCACACCGCCCAGAAAACGCAGCGGCAGGCACGGCGTGAAATGCAACAAGCGGACCATAGAAAAATCCACAGGTGTAAACCTTCATTTTACATGATTGGTAACAATGCGGGATTTAAAAACGATACTTTGAGCATCTAAATAACGGCCCATTATGATGAGATTTATTTTGTTTGTTTTATTTTTTGGGTTCTGCCCAGCCCTTATAGTTGCACAAAGTAGCCTGCCTGGAGACAATCATTTTACAACGGCAGAAAATTTCAGAAAAAATGCACAGGTGGACAGTGCCATTGTATATTATCAAAAGGCTGCAGAATTTTTTCAGCAGTCAGGGGAAATGGAGCGGCAGGTGAATGCGTATAACCAGCTCGGCATTATTTACACCCGGCAGGATAAGTATGAGCCCGCAAAACAATACCTGGAAGCAGCCAGGGATTTAGTGGATAAAATGCCGGAGAGGGAAAACCTGGCTGCCGCCAATATATTCATCAGCCTGGGTGTGTTATACGCTGCCGAAAAAAACTATGTCCTTTCCCTCCACCAACACTTCAGGTCACTGGGTATACGGCGGGCCCTACTCGGCCAATGGCATGCAGACGTCGCCACCAATTACGGCAATATCGGGAATGTTTACCTCCGGAAAAACCAGGCAGACAGCGCCATTTATTTTCACAGGTTGTCTATGGCGGTGAGGGAAAAATTGTTTGGCGAAAACAGTGTGGAAATAATTGAAAGTTATACCGGTCTCGGGAACAGTTATAAGGTTAATACAGAATATACTACTGCCCTGTCCTTTTATGAAAAAGCCCTGGCCAACAAAATCCTGCAGCGGGGCACGGCACATAAAGACCTGGGCAGGTATTATTCGAATATCAGCGAACTGTACTTCTTACTGGGTAAAAATGAACTCGGAGATTATTATAAAATACTAAGTCCCGAAGTACTCAAGGATTAATGTAGAAACCGTCGCCTGGTCTTTTTACTTTTTTTTATACCCAAGATACCCGGCGGTTTCTTTCAGGTACACATTCCATGTAAGCAAAGTGCCAATATCCGGTTTAAAGTCATTAATAGTGTTTATTCCCCTCCCCGCTA
>JAYSYY010000034.1:0-38014 GCA_043727215.1 Chitinophagaceae bacterium
TTTAAAACCGACTGAATTTCCGGGGTGCTTCCAACTGAGGCTGAGATAATACCCGCAAAACCTGCACAGGATAATGCCTGCGAAGGGAGAAATGTTTCTTTACCGGTGGATTGCCCCGGATCTTCAGCACAAATCATTTTTATGAAATTTTCATTGTTATTGAGCTACTGCCTGGCCATTGGACTTTCGGTGGGGGCGCAAACTGCTGAAGAACCACGGGATACCACTTACCTGCAACCTGTAGAGGTACTTGCGATCAGGGCGACCGAAAAAACACCCGTTGCCAAAACAACCCTCTCCAGGAAAGAGATACAGAAACAGAATATCGGCCAGGACCTGCCCTTTATATTGAACCAGACCCCCTCTGTGGTGGTAAATGCGGACGCAGGTAATGGCATCGGCTACACAGGCATCCGCATACGTGGAACCGATGCTACCAGGGTAAACATCACGCTGAACGGAATCCCGTATAATGACGCAGAAAGCCAGGGCAGTTTCCTCGTAAACATACCGGATATTGCCTCCTCGGCCGGCAGTATCCAGGTACAGAGAGGTGTGGGTACCAGCACCAACGGGGCTGGCGCTTTTGGCGGGAGTATTAATTTAAGCACGAATGAAGTAAATACTAAAAAAGCAGTTGAATTCAACAGCACAGCAGGTAGTTATCATTCTTTTAAAAATACCATTATGCTCAGTAGTGGTGTGCTCGGCAAACATTTTACATTCGATGGCAGGCTTAGTAATATAAGGAGCGATGGATACATCGACAGGGCAAGTAGCAGGCTCCAGTCTTTTTATACCAGTACTGCCTACATCGCCGCTAACAACTCTCTCCGCTTGAATATATTTTCAGGCAAAGAAAAAACTTACCAGGCCTGGAATGGTATAGACGAAGAAACCCTTAAAACCAACCGCACTTTTAACAGTGCCGGAACGGAAAAAAGCGGGGAGCCCTATACCAATGAAACCGACAACTATCAGCAAACGCACTACCAGCTTTTTTACAACCACAAATTCAACGCAGTCTTGAAGGCAAATCTTGCCCTATTTCTTACCACAGGGGAAGGATATTACGAACAATATAAAGCTGGGGAATCGCTTGGCGACTACGGGCTTCCTGATTATACAGCCGGGGGAAATACCATCACAGAAACGGACCTTATCCGCCGGTTGTGGCTGGACAATAATTTTTACGGCTCTATCTTTTCGCTGCAATACAATAAGCAAAAAACCCAAATCATTTTTGGAGGTGGGGTCAATCAATACGATGGGAAACATTTCGGCGAGATCATATGGGCCGAGGTAGCGCCAGCTGTACCTGCAACATACAGGTACTATGACAATAACGCGGTGAAAAAAGATTATTCGGCCTACCTGAAATGGACCGAGCAACTGGGCAAAAACTGGCATACGTTCGTAGACCTGCAGGTTCGCAATGTGGATTATACCATTGATGGATTTAGATATAACCCCAACCTTGCTATTAATGAGAATTATTCATTTTTTAATCCAAAAGCAGGCGTCACTTACACCAACAATGGGTTGCAGGCTTACCTTTCTTATGGCCGGGCTGCAAAGGAGCCCAACAGGGACGATTTTGAAAACAACGCGATAGAACAGGCCAAACCGGAAAAACTGGATGACTTTGAAGCCGGCCTGGAACACAAAAAACCAACCTATAGCTGGGGCGTGAATTTATTTTTCATGAACTATACAGATCAGTTGGTGCTCACGGGCAAAATCAATGACGTGGGCGCCTACACACGGACCAATATCCCAAAAAGCTATCGTGCAGGGATCGAACTGCAAGGCAGTAAGATCTTTAGCAAATGGTTTTCAGCATCAGCAAATCTGACGCTGAGCAAAAACAAGGTAAAAAACTTTACAGAGTATATAGATGATTATGATAATGGCGGGCAGAAAACAAATTTTTATAAAAATCCGGGTATAGCTTTTTCACCATCAGCCACCGGCAATTACACAATTAATTTAAAACCCCTGAAAAAAACGGAGATCGATCTGTTTGGAAAATATGTGGGCAGGCAGTTCATGGATAACACTTCACAGGAGAGCAGGAGCCTGGATGATTTCTTCGTCCAGGATATCCGTTTTAGTTACCTCTGGCGGCAGGATGCGTTGCTTTTTTTCCAGGTAAACAACCTGTTCTCCAAGAAATATGAGCCGAATGGCTATACCTTTAGCTATATCTATTCTGGGGAACAAACCACTGAAAATTATCGCTATCCCATGGCCCCGATCAACTGGGTCCTGGGTGTCAATATCAAGCTGTAACGGCCCAATTTCTTTTAATAAAAATGCCACAGCAAACTGCTGAGGCATTTTTATTCAGACCTGTATTGAAAAAATCAGCTGGCCTTAAATTTTTCTTGCCAGTCGTTCATACCACCGACCAGGTTCTTTACATCTTTAAAACCCATTGTTTCCAGCACCAGGCAGGCCTGTCCGCTACGGTTGCCGCTGCGGCAATAAAATATCAGTTCTTCCTCTTTCAGGTCATCAATTTCGTCCAGCTGCATAGTTTGAATTTTCCCCAAAGGAATAAATTCGCCGCCAATATTAAATGCTGCACGCTCATCTGGCTCCCGTACATCGACCAGGTTTAATTTTTCGCCGGCATCCATTCGTGCCTTTACTTCTTCTGCTGTAATGGTTGTCATATAAATTTATTAATTGTTAGTCGTATCTGCTCCCATTCGTCTTTCCTGCGAAATCCAAAGATCCATTAACTGGCCGGACTGAATAAAAACGGCCTGGTTTTGTTCTGTAAATCTCGGTGGGCTTTGTTTGATGATGTATGCTCCTAGTGTATCCCTGATTGCGCCAACGGGGATGATGGCGGCCAGCCCGATACCATTCTGCTCCAGGATCAGTTTGGCTTCTCCCAATGACATATCCACAAGGTCGGGCACCATTATTCTTTGTTCTGTGAGGCCTCCCCCGATCACGAGGTCGACCCTGCTACCCCAGGGCAGCCTGGTACCTGAAGTGATGTCGTTTCCGGCATACCGTTGCTCCAACACAGATCCCATCATAAAGTCGGGTTTAAAGCTGGTATCACCCAAAGTAAGGTGGCTTCGCTTCAGTATCTCCAGGGCATAGTTCAATGTTTTCCCCTGCAAGGCAGGCATATCCACCAGGGGAAGTGTGACGCGGTTAACGGTCAGGAAAACTGTCCTGTTTATTTTCACGGTGCTGTTGGGATCCGGCAGTTGCTTCAATACAATACCGGCTTTAGCGGTGTCGGTGTACACTGAATCCTGGATCACTACGTCAAAACCTTTGGACCTTAGGAATTTTACAGATTCTTCTGTGTTCTTGCCGATAACAGACGGAACGGTCAGGTACTTGCCATGGCGGGTGATAATTCCCAGCATCCACAGGAATAAGAAGATCACCAACAATGCGATTGCGATGGCTGCTAACAAGTTTACCCAGAAAGGCTTTTTCGTTATGTATCTGAACATCTAAAGAAATTGATTTGAAAGATCATTTTTAAAAAGTAATAAAAATTACTGGAAACATTCTTCTATTAATGCAGAATAGAATTCCTTGAGCGACCATCCCATCGCTACAACCTGCTGGGGCACCAGGCTGGCAGCACTCTGCCCGGGCACTGTATTTATTTCCAGGAGAAAGGGCGCCCCGACGATTTCATCGTAAATAAAATCCATCCGAACCACCCCTTTACAATTAAATACGGCATAAGCTTTTCTTGCATCCAGCCTTACCTTTTCGGCCACACATTCATCCACGTTTGCAGGCGTTATCTCTTCGCTCGCACCTTCATATTTAGCTTCAAAATCAAAAAAGTCGTTGCTGGTAATGATCTCGGTTATCGGCAAGGCAATAATCCTGCCTTTTGTTTTAAAAACACCAATAGTAAATTCCCGGCCAGTGACGAATTCCTCTATTAACACCTGTTCGTCTTCCACAAAAGCTTTTTGCAGGGCTTCTTCCAGGTCCGCGGCAGCATTTACTTTGCTCATGCCGATACTGCTACCCCCGTTATTGGGTTTTACAAAAACGGGCAGCCGAAGCTGCCTTGTGATTTCGTTAATAGAGTGATCTTCGCCTTTGAAAAGATGCAGGCTTTTGGCCACATGCAAACCTGCAAAGGAGGCTACGGCTACTGTATATCTTTTATTGAAAGTAAGGGCAGAGGTGGCTGCATCGCAGGAAGTATAAGGTATTTTCAGGCAATCAAAATAGCCCTGTAATTTTCCATCTTCTCCGGGGGTGCCGTGCAATCCGATCAGCACAGCATCGAAGGTTATTTTTTGACCGTTCACAGTTATAGTAAAGTCATTCTTGTCCACATGGATCCTTTCCCCAGTCGCTGTTTTATAAAACCATCCATCGGGATGAATATCTATCAGGAAACAGTTCCACTTTTCTGTATCAATATTTTTGTAGATAGTATCAGCGCTTTTGTAAGAAATCACGGCCTCCCCGGAGTAGCCGCCGGTAACCAGCGCAATGTTTTTCTTCATAGTTTTTCAAATATTAAATCCAAAGAAACAAAAATAAGGAGGATAGATTTGTTTTACCGTCAGAAAGCTATTTCGGAACTGTCTATCCCCTGGTTGCCGGTGTCCAGTACAAATTTCCAGGAACCATCCCCTTGCTTTTTCCAGATACTCACATATGTGCCATATAAAACGGTATCCATATTTTTAGGATGGAGTGCATAAACGCCGTAAGTGTAACCGAGGTCGCCGGACTCCGACACAAAAGCATTCTGCGGCTGCCAGTTGAGTGTAAAACCGGTATCCTCCTGTGCTATCAGGTAATCGATAGCGTTGGCTCCTACGATAGGGAGATGATTAGGTTTTAGCAAGACACCATTGCTGTCAATATATTCGACAAAGGCTGCTTTCATCCCGTTCGCAACACTCATGTCCGAAAATGACTTATCGGTCTTAATCAATGCGATCTTTTCATCCACAGTTGTGTGTGCAGGGGGCTTCTTTGTACTACAGGCCCCGAACACAAGCAAAAAAACTATACCAAACCATCTGTTCATAATCGTTTATTACAAGTGGGCAAGATAAGCAATTATACTTCAAGCCCTAAATACAAAAAGGCGAAAGTACTACAGAGAATACCCTCGCCTGGTGTGCGGGAAATATCACCCGCTTATTTAGGCCTTACGGCCACAAAAAACTTAGATGTGTAGTCGTTGTTTTTTGTCCATCAGTTCGTCCACTGTTTCCCTGTACTCTTCGTCCGGCACACAACAATCCACAGGGCACACCGCAGCACATTGTGGTTCTTCATGGAAACCCTGGCATTCGGTACATTTGTTTGGCACTATGTAATAGATATCTGTCGCAACCGGCGGGTTGCGTTGATCGGAATCTAACACAGTTCCATCCATAAGGGTATATGAACCCTTGATAGTCGTTCCATCAGATATTGCCCATTCTACTCCACCTTCATAAATTGCGTTGTTGGGACATTCAGGTTCGCATGCCCCGCAGTTTATACATTCGTCTGTAATCTTTATAGCCATCTATGTGTAATTTTGTTGCAATTTAATAATATCGGGATGAATTTACAAGCGAGAATAAATTTAATGGTTTGGGTGGGTGCCTATTTGCAAAGTGAAGACCCCGAATGGCAGGAAATAAAACAAAGAGCTTCTCACAAAAACGGGTGGTTCATTCCGGAATTTATTGAGGTGGCATGCAGTAAAATTGCCACACAATTCTTAAACGGGGCCTTGCTTACACAATGGGTATCGCACTATCACCTGGACGACAATGTGGAGCCCCGTCACGTAGGGATCGTAATGGCCGGCAATATCCCGCTGGTAGGGTTTCACGACTTCCTGGCTGTATTTATTTCCGGGCACAGGCAAACGATCAAGTTATCTTCCAAAGATGATGTGCTACTGGATCATGTGGTAAAAAAAATGATAGAAAAAGAACCGGGAACGGAAAAGTGGATCGCATTTGCTGAAATCCTTAAAGGATGCGATGCGTACATAGCTACAGGCAGTAATAATTCCTCCCGGTATTTTGAGCAATACTTCGCTAAATATCCGCACATCATCCGGAAAAACAGGACCTCCGCAGCAATACTTTCAGGCGGGGAGAATGCAGAAGAACTCGAAAAATTAAGCGATGACGTGCATCTTTATTTTGGTTTGGGATGCCGCAACGTGAGTAAACTTTTTGTGCCGGTAGGATATGATTTTGTTCCCCTGCTAAACGCCTTCAACAAGTATTTATATTTTGCCGATCACAATAAATACAAAAATAATTACGATTACCAGTTGTCCATTATACTACTAAACTCCGTCTATTACATGACGAACGGGAGCACCCTGCTTACGGAGAACGAGGGCTTATTCTCTCCCATCAGTCATGTATTTTTTGAGTATTATGGGGATGTGATGAAAATAACAGCTTCTTTAGAACAAAATGATGAGGTGCAGTGTATCATTACAGGGGAAACAACCAATTTTGGCGAATCTCAAAATCCTGGTCTTTTTTCTTACGCCGATGGGGTGGATACTATGCAGTTTTTACTGGGCCTTTAACGATCTACGAAGGTCTTACTAATTTAATGTTAAAGATGTCAGTTGAGAAATCACATTTTGTCAGACCATCGTTACTTTGTAGGCAAAGGCACAGGTTTTGAACATTAAATTTTAAATTTAGCAGCAATAAAAAAATAGTACCATGAAATTTAAACAAATTTTACTCACTACAATGATTAGTTCCATTACCACCCTTGGGTTGATATGGGGTTATACAAATTATTTTAATGGTCCTGCCTCTTATGGAGGCCAGCAGGCAGGTGTTGTTCCCGCCAATTATAAATACTCCGGTTTTTTAGAGGGCGATAAACCCGGAGAGGGCGCTGTGCCGGATTTTATCCTGCCCGCTTCCGCAGCTACACCAACTGTTGTGCACATCAAGACAAAAACCAACGCAAGGCAGGTAACCAACAGTCTGCCCCGTACCCAGCAAAAAAATCCCTTCAGCGATTTTTTTGATGATGACATGATGAGCCAGTTCTTCGGCGGCCGGTCAGGTGTGATTCCGGAACAGCGGGCGTCGGGTTCAGGTGTGATCATCAGCGACAATGGTTTTATTGTTACCAACAACCACGTTGTGGCCCAGGCAGATGAGATCACAGTTACATTAAGCAATAAAAAAACTTACAAAGCTAAAGTTGTGGGTTCTGATCCTGCCTACGACCTGGCAGTTATAAGGATAGAGGCTACGGCATTGCCCTACCTGGTTTATGGCAACTCGGATGATGTGAAAATAGGTCAGTGGGTATTGGCCATTGGCTACCCGCTGAACCTGGAAACAACCGTAACAGCAGGTATTATCAGCGCGAAAGCCAGGAGCCTCGGCCTGAACCGTGACCGGGATGGCAAAGCGGCTAATGCAATAGATTCTTATATTCAAACTGATGCAGCGGTAAACTCCGGTAACAGCGGGGGTGCCCTGGTAAATACGGAAGGTAAACTGATAGGTATCAATTCTGCCATTGCATCACCCACCGGCTATTATTCTGGTTATTCCTATGCAATACCGGTAAATATCGTAAAGAAGGTTGTGGATGATATTATCAAATTTGGTACTGTGCAACGGGCTTACATTGGGATAGAATATGCCAATGCAAGTGATATGTCCGATGATGAGAAAAAAGCCCGCGGTATTCCCGCAAACGCTTTCGGGATCTATGTGCAAAATGCCACAGCAGATGGTGGCGCCTATGCTGCAGGTATCCGTAAGGGTGATATCATAACAGGGATCAATGGCGTGACCGTTTCCAGCGGGGCAGAAATGCAGGAGCAGGTGAGCCGCTACAAACCAGGCGATAAGATCACCCTTGCTTACCTGAGGAATGAAAAACCTGTTAGCAGCATGATCACTTTAAAAAATAAAGCAGGAAACTATGACGTGGTAAAAGCCGATGTTGCAGTCGACCTGTTGGGCGCGGAACTGGTAACGCTTGATGCAAAAAAAGCAAAGGACCTCGGCATCAACGGCGGCGTGATCGTAAAAAAGATCAACAGTGGTGCATTGAATGATCAAACGCGCATGAAAGATGGTTTTATTATTCTGAAAATAAACAACAAAACAATTGCGAACGTTGACGAACTGAAGGCAAGTATCAGCAACAGCAAGGCGTTTACAATCAGTGGTTTTTATCCTGGTTATGATGGGTTATATGAGTACCCTGTCACACTGGAGGACAATAATTAATACTTTGATAGTATATAAAAAGTCTCCCTTTAATAGCGGGAGACTTTTTTATTGCCATAAGAATTTACAGGTCATTTGAAAGGACCAGGTATTCGCCCGGTTCCAGGCTTACAATACCGCCTTCCCCAAGGTATTGTTTTTCCCCGGAAAATATGTTTGTATAATGCCCGTGGATATGTTCGGTGGAGAAATGAAACTCCACCCCTTTATCGTCCATATTGATCAAAACGATCAAGACGCTATTATCCATCCTTCTGGAAAAAGCCAGGATCTTTTTCTGGATGGCTCCTCCCATGCATACCGGCTTGCTTAGTTTTCCGGCTGTAATCGCCTTACTCTTCCTTCTCAGCGTCAACAGGCTGTTGTAAAAATCGTGCAAAGCAACATCGCCATTCCAGTCAATGACATCCTTATCAAAAAAAGCCAGCCGTTTACCAAGGGGTAATTCTTCGCCACTATAGATCAGGGGAATACCATGCCAGGTGGCATTGAAAACGGAAAGGGCCTTTACGTACCCGTTGTATTTTTCAAATGAGGTGCCGTTCCAGCTGTTTTCATCATGGTTGCTTGTAAAATACATATGGAGGGCATCGTGTGGAAAACCCGTATCATAATAATGTAGTGTGTCCCCAAGCGCCTCGAATGTTTTTTTCCCTTTGCAGTAATCTTCAGTATCATGCATCCATCTCCATCCGAAAGAAATATCGAAGGCTTTATGGTAGTCGATCTCTTCCGTTTCGGCAAGCCATACGAGCTCGTCTTTTACTGCGGTGAGTTGTGTCCGGGCATTTATCCAGAACGGAAGCGGGGTGAGGTGTGCAAGGTCTGCGCGAAATCCGTCAATATCAAACTCTGCCACCCAGAATTTCATGGCTTCTATCATTGCCTGTTGTTCCCCGGGATTGGTATGATCAAACTGGATCACGTCATCCCAGTCATAGGGAGCTTTGAAATTACCGGCTATATCCCTTACAAAATATTCAGGATTAGTGAGGGTCCATACATTGTCCCATGCTGCATGGTTGGCTACCCAATCCAGGATCACCTTCATATCCAGCCGATGTGCCTCCGTTACAAGGTCGCGAAAGTCTGATTTAGTTCCAAACTCGGGGTTTACATCTCTAAAATTTTTAATAGAATAATAACTACCCAGCGTTCCTTTCCGGTTTTTTATCCCGATCGGGTGGATAGGCATTATCCAGAGGATCTCTACCCCCATGTTTTTCAGCCGTGGCAGGTGCTTCATAAATGCCCTGATGGTACCTTCCGGTGTATACTGCCGGAGATTTACTTCATAAAGGTTGGACGCTGCCAGGAATGCAGGTTGTGTAAAAGCTGTCAATACAAATAAATATTAAATGATGATTCAATCAACAGGGGGCCGGTTTGAATGCAACCAACCTTGTACCTTTGTGTTTGTTATATTTTACAATGAAGCAATTTACTATTCCTTTTACATATCGAAGTCCACTAATTTCTGCTATAAAGCACAAACGCCGGGAAGACGATAAAATGAAAAAAGACTTTAGTCCCACCCTGCTGGATTTTGGTGCAGTGCAGGTATACCTTGCCCGTCATTTCGGTTTTTGTTACGGCGTAGAAAACGCCATCGAGATCGCATTCCGGACCGTGGATGAAAATCCGGGGAAAAAAATATTCCTGCTAAGCGAGATGATCCACAACCCTCAGGTAAATGCTGACCTCATGGAAAGGGGCGTCCAATTCCTGCAGGATACCAAAGGGAAAGAGCTGGTATCGTTTGACACACTCACCCCCGAAGATATCGTGATCATTCCCGCATTTGGCACCACCCTGGACATAGAAAACAAATTGAAAGGAAAAGGCATAGCAACCCAACAATACAATACAACCTGCCCGTTCGTTGAAAAAGTATGGAACAGGAGTGAGCAAATTGCACGAAAAAATTATACAGTAGTGGTACATGGAAAGCCCACCCACGAAGAAACAAGGGCGACTTTTTCCCATGCAGCAGCCAATACGCCGGCTATAGTAATCAATGATATGGCAGAAGCAATAGAACTCAGTAAATTCATCACCGGTGAAAAACCACCAGAAGAGTTTTATACTCGTTTTGCCGGACGGTATTCACCTAATTTTAACCCGCAAAAAGACCTTCAAAAAATTGGAGTAGTCAACCAGACAACAATGCTCGCAAGCGATACACAGGGCATATCCGATTTTCTTAAACAGGTTATGATCACTCACTTTCGATTAAGCAGCAACAGCCTTGAGGAGCGTTTTGCTGACACGAGGGATACCTTATGTTATGCTACCAACGATAATCAATCTGCGGTATACAGCCTGCTTTCCCAGGAGGCTGATCTCGCAATTGTGGCGGGCGGATACAACAGCAGTAATACCAGTCACCTTGTGGAACTTTGCGAAGAAAAACTCCCCACTTATTTTATCAATGATGCCGGTAATATTCTATCGAACGATAATATACTGCACTACGACCTCCATGCAGGAACTGAAAAAATAACTGCAGGTTATCTACCCCGGAAAAATCCGGTAAAAATTCTTATGACGAGCGGCGCCAGTTGCCCGGATGCCGTAGTAGAAAAGATAATTGAAAAAATTGCAGGATTATTTCCCACGCAGATGGCCCTCGATAAACTGCAGGAACAATTTGGCTGAGCTTAAAGAACTTTGGCTACCAGCTTGAGTGCGATATCCAGTTGTTCGATCATGCTGATGTTTGAATTATCAAGCAAAACTGCGTCATGTGCCTGGCGCAAAGGACTGACCTCCCGGTGTGAATCAATATAATCCCTCATTTCCAAATTCGCCTTTACTTCATCGATGGTGATGTTTGGATTTTTCTCAAACATTTCTTTGAACCGGCGTTCCACCCGTATTGCTATATCTGCAGTCATAAATATTTTTAGCTCCGCGTCCGGGAACACCGTGGTGCCAATGTCTCTCCCATCCATTACAATCCCTTTGGTGGCACCCATCTTTTGCTGGGCGGCCACTGCAGACGCTCTCACTGCGCGGATTGCCGCTACATCACTCACTTTTTCTGCCACTACCATGTCACGGACAACGTACTCCACATTTTCTTCGTTCAGGTAGATTTCTGACTGGCCAGAATTAAGATTGAATTCAAAATGAAGATGTATGGATGCAAGGGCTGCGGCTACTTCTTTTTCATCCGTCCAATCTATGTGGTTCCTTAAAAAATATAAAGTGATCGCCCTGTACATGGCACCACTATCTATATAAACATAGCCAAGTGATTTTGCAAGTTGTTTTGCCAGTGTACTTTTACCACAGCTGCTCCACCCATCAATTGTAATGATAATTTTTTTTGCCATTAGCCTGCAAAAATGAATTAAAAAAAAAGGATAGCAAAATGTAGTTTAGGCAGACAGGTGATAACCCTCCCGGTGCGAAAATGTAAAACATTAGTCGCCCGGGTAACCTTATTTGTTTGGAAGGTTACTGTTCGGATTAATTCATAGTGCTACATGTGGCCATTTCGTCGTTCTCCAGGCACTGTTTGTTGTAGCTGCAGATGGGTGCAATGCCGGAACATTTTTCTATATAACCAATTGCGCCCAGTTCGGCTGCTTTTTCTTCAATATTATTTGAGGCTGAAAACAATATAAAAGGTCTGCTGCATCCAGGAAAAGTGGTGTGGACCTGCTTTAAAATTTCGTCGCAATCATTTTCGCCAAAAAATGGTCTATTATCAACAGCTCAGGATTAAACTCCTGTAATTCCCCGCTAATTCCGTTAATGGTTGAATTACTTCTAACCTTAAAATATTTTCCCAAAATCAATTCGGTTAATTTAAGCAATTCTATATTATCATATAAGAGAGATATACTTTTCCTGTTGGAAATTCAATTGGAAGGCTGGTGCCTGTTTATCGGGAAATCATCCATAGCCTGGACTGCCTGTTTGACCTTACTCATTCCCACAGTTTTTACCAGCTAGGTGGTGGCCCAATTCAAAGTGAGCAGTTTTACATCCCAGGCGATGCCCGGGGAAGAAAAACTACCCCTGAATACATTTATTCGGTGCAGGCGAATGAATATTGGGGAATAAATTTCCCCAACTCTACAGCTTTTACTCAGCGCCATATAAAAAAGCCACCTATTTTACCAGGCGGCTTTATATACTATTCTATTGCGGAGGTCAGGCTTCAGATTTTTTTTCCTTTTTCTTAGGTTCTTCTTTTAGGCGGAATTTTATCTTCTGCTCTTCCTTATCCAGTTCAGCTATCATGGTATCCCCGGATTTTATGGTCATATTCAGGATTTCTTCCGCCAGCGGATCTTCCAGGTATTTCTGGATTGCCCGGTGCAATGGTCTTGCACCAAACTGGCTGTCATATCCTTTTTCGGCAATAAAATCTTTCGCCTCGCCGGAAAGTTCCAGTGAAAAACCGAGGTTACTTAATCTCACCATAACACCTTTCATCAGGATGTCAATGATCTCGAAAATATTTTCCTTGGTGAGGGAATTGAAGATCACGATATCATCGATCCTGTTCAGGAACTCAGGGCTGAAAGTACGTTTCAATGCTTTTTCTATTATCGCCTTGTTATTCTCATCAGAATTTTCCATCCTGTTTGCAGTTGCAAAGCCGACGCCGTCGCCAAAATCTTTCAACTGGCGTGCGCCGATATTAGAAGTCATGATGATCATGGTATTTTTAAAATCCACTTTCCTGCCAAGGCCGTCTGTCAGTTGCCCATCATCTAACACCTGCAATAAGATATTATAGATATCCGGGTGTGCCTTTTCGATCTCGTCCAGCAAAATGACGCTGTACGGTTTACGTCTGACCCTTTCTGTGAGCTGACCACCTTCTTCATATCCCACGTAACCCGGAGGGGCTCCTATGAGCCGGCTCACTGTGAATTTTTCCATGTATTCACTCATGTCAATCCTGATCAAAGAATCTTCGCTGTCAAACATCTGGCGGGCCATAGAACGTGCAAGCTCGGTTTTACCCACACCAGTGGGGCCGAGGAAAATAAATGTACCGATCGGCTTCTTTGGATCTTTCAATCCTACCCTGTTGCGCTGTATTGCTTTTACCACTTTGCTGATGGCATCCTGCTGGCCTACGACAGCACCTTTCAGATCATCGGCCATTCGCCGCAATTTATCGGTTTCAGCCTGCACCATACGCTTCACGGGGATACCTGTCATCATATGTACCACTTCTGCAATATCCTCCTCATCTATAGGGTACCGTTTGTGCTTGCTCTCTTCTTCCCAGTCGTTCTTTGCCTTCTCCAGGTCTTCCTGCAATCGTTTTTCCGTATCCCTGAGGCTTGCGGCTTCTTCGAATTTCTGGCTCTTTACTACTTTATTCTTTTCCAGTTTAATGTCTTCGATCTTCTTCTCCAGTTCAATTATAGTTTCGGGAACATTGATGTTCTTGATATGTTTTCTGGCACCGACTTCATCCATTACGTCAATAGCCTTGTCTGGTAATAAGCGGTCTGTCATGTAACGATCACTCAGCTTTACACAGGCTTCCACTGCCTCCTGGCTATAGCTTACATTATGGTAATCTTCATATTTACTTTTGATATTGTTCAATATCTCGATGGCTTCCGGAACAGAAGGTTGTTCCACCAATACCTTCTGGAAACGCCTGTCCAATGCACCATCTTTTTCTATATGCATCCGGTATTCATCCAGTGTGGAAGCACCGATACATTGCAGTTCTCCGCGGGCCAATGCCGGCTTAAAGATATTGGATGCATCCAGTGAACCGCTGGCACCACCTGCACCAACAATTGTATGAATCTCATCAATGAACAAAATCACATCCCTGTTTTTCTCCAGTTCGTTCATAATGGCTTTCATGCGTTCTTCAAACTGGCCGCGGTATTTTGTACCTGCTACCAATGCGGCAAGGTCCAGACTTACTACCCTCTTATCGAATAATACCCGTGAAACTTTTCTTTGTACAATGCGGAGAGCAAGACCCTCCACGATCGCTGTTTTACCCACACCTGGTTCACCAATAAGAATGGGGTTATTTTTTTTGCGGCGCGACAATATCTGCGAAACCCTTTCGATCTCTGTTTCCCTTCCTACGATCGGATCCAGGGAACCATTTTCGGCCAGGCGTGTGATATCTCTTCCAAAATTGTCAAGTACCGGTGTTTTTGTTTTGGGCTGGTTGGCTGCACCTGGTTTTGCCTGGCGTTGCTGACCGTATTGTTTTCTTTCTTCGTCAAATTCGTCGTCATCATTGTACTCAGCCTGTGGAGGAGGAGTACTGGTAACAAACCCGAGTTCATTTTTAAATGCATCGTAGTCCAGTCCGTACTGCTCCAGGATCTGGGTAGCGATATTTTCTTTATTCTTTAAGATAGAAAGCATCAGGTGTTCGCTTTCTACCGTAGTGCTTTTTAAAGCTTTAGCTTCCAGTACCGTGATACGAATGACTTTTTCTGCCTGCTTTGTCAATGGAAGAGAGTTTATGTTTGCAATATTTTTTCCCGTCTTATCTTTTACCGCTAATTCTATTTCTTTTCTGAGCTCATACAAATCTACACTAAGCGATTTCAGGATCTTTATGGCGGTATTTTCTCCATCTCTTATCAGTCCCAACACAAGGTGTTCAGTACCAATAAAATCATTGCCCAACCTCAAAGCTTCTTCCCTGCTGTACGATATGATCTCTTTTACTTGTGTGGAAAAATTGTTGTCCATTCTGAAAGTTTTAATTGATACAATAATAACGATTATTTACCTGTATTAGTTTGTTAAAAATTACAAATGTTGATATGTTGAAAAGTTGAATTTGAAGAAGGATCAGGCCGTGAAATTGCTTCATATCAAAAGAATTTCTTCAATTATTCTTTTAAAAAATTACACATTCAAAATTTGCATTATTTTACAGCTTCCATGTAAAACATCAAATAATGAATGTCAAAATAGATACCAAAGAAAAATTCAGCGTTATAACACCGGTTGAGCCCCGAATCCCTGCTAATTTGACAGAAGAAATGGCAAATATCCTTTTGCCTTATCTTAAAAAAGAGGTACCGCACCTGGTGCTAAACCTGGAAGCTGTACAGGAGATGAACGAAATTGTAGCCAACAAAATTGCTGACATCCAGCAGGAATTCTATGAAAAAAATGCCTCCTTCGTCGTTTGCTCTTTACAGGAACCGGTTGAAGCCCAGTTTGAAAAACTCGAATTACTGGAGATCATGAATATTACGCCTACAGAGTCGGAGGCATGGGACATTGTGCAGATGGAAGAGATCGAGCGGGAACTGTTGGGAGATTTTGATGAAGAAACAACGTGAACTTCAAGCAGCATTATGACATGCAAAGAAGTCTAACCGCTTAATTAACCACTTAAATCATTTTACTTGCTAGCACTCACCATACTTGGAAACAACTCTGCCCTGCCGGCATTCGGGCGAAATCCTACTGCACAAGTGCTGCAGACCCAGGATGAAGCCTACCTTATTGACTGTGGGGAAGGTACCCAGATGCAACTGGCTAAATACAAGATCAAGCGCAGCAAGATTACCCATGTTTTCATTTCGCACCTGCATGGTGACCATTACTTTGGACTGATAGGTTTGCTCACAAGCATGGGCCTGCTGAATCGCACAACCGACCTTCACCTCCACGCCCCTGCCCTTCTTAAAGATATCCTGGACATTCAGCTAAAAGCTGCCAATATAATCCTCCCCTATCCCCTGCACTTCCACCCGCTGGGTGAGGACCTCCTGATAGCAGATGACAAAAAGATAACCGTGGAATGTTTTAAAGTGAAACACAGGATCGAATGCTGGGGCTTTTTATTCCGGGAGAAAAAAAATCCACGTCACATCGACCCGGAGAAAGCAAAGTCTTACGAGATACCCTCTTCTTTTTACGATGCATTGCAGAAAGGCCATGATTACACAAACAAAAAAGGGACGATCATTCCCAATGCAGAAGTTACCGTGGCTGGTACTGTGCCGAAATCATACGCATATTGCGCTGATACCTTATATGATGAAACGATTGCGGAAAAAGTGAAAGGCGTTGACTTGTTATACCATGAGACAACTTACCTTAAAGATTTTGAAGAAAAAGCTATCGCAAGGTTTCATTCCACCACTGAACATGCCGCAAATATTGCCTTAAAGTCAGGAGCAAAAAAACTGATCATCGGCCATTTTTCTTCCAAGTATGAAGACCTGGAAGAATTCCTGCGGGAAACTTCAGGAATATTCCCACAAACCGAACTGGCGCTTGAAGGCGTTTGTTTCCCGATCTAATTTTTTAATGGGATGGGATAGTTAGTCCAGTCCGCCATGATGAACTTATAAAACTCGGGGAACCATTTACGCCAAGCCGCCTCATTGTGCTGGCCGCCGGGATCTGTGACTGCGTACACGAGTGCAGAAGAATGTGTTCCCAAATGCTGCATCACCTTATACATATCCTCTACAGCACGGCTGCCTTCCAGGCCGCCTATGTAGAAGAAAAGCTTACCGTTTACTTTAGCTGATACCGAATCAGTGTAACCGCTTATGGCAGGGGCGACCCAGAAAGAAGGAGAAAATATGCCTCCTTTACCAAAAACATCAGGATAAGCCAGCATTGCATAGTAGGCTATAAGGCCGCCCATGGAACTGCCCGCAAGCATCGTGGCAGAGGGCTCCTTGCGGGTGCGGTAATTTTTGTCGATATAAGGTTTCAGGGATTTCGCCATAAACCGCACATAAGCTGCGCCTTCACCCGGCCCAAAACGCTCATTATCGTAGGGGTTGTATTCATTTAAACGTTTCGGACCATTTTCGATAGCTACCACAATGGATTCCGGCTGTCCCAGCGCTGTAAGGCTATCAAGTGTTTCATCAATCTGCCACTCTCCGTTGGCTGCAGAATATTCATCAAACACATTCTGGCCGTCCTGCATATACAGCACAGGGTAGGTTTTTTTTGACGATTTGTAACTTCGCGGCAGATAGATCCATATACGCCTCGTTCTCCCTAACTGCGGCATGCTGAATGCGGTATCGATCAATTGTACATTTCGCGAAACAGTATGTTTCTTTTCAGCTGCGGGAAAGTTATCCTGCCAGGCCTCTACTTTAAATACAAGCGTTGTATCTGCTCTAAGCTTCACAATATTATTTTCAAGTGAAGCCCCTGTACGGGAGCTGGCCACTTTGTTCCACGCACCCCTGGTGAATTTAAATTCGTACTGGTCTGCTGTCAGGTTAGGGATATCTATCTGCCACTGATTCCCATTTTTTTTTAGAAGGTAATTTTTGTCCGCAGGATTCCAGCCATTAAAATTTCCGGCCACAAAGATGGAGTCTGTTGCAGCGGATACCGGCACTGATTCCAACTTTATTGAAAGTGTATGTTGCGCATCCGAAGGTGATCCGCATAACAGGATCAGCAGGAACAATACGATTGGCTTCAGTAGTCTGAGTTGTGTTTTCAAGCGTTCGCGTTGAGGTAGGTTTTTACCTGTTGATGCAGTTCCCCGCTCAATGGCACCACAGGCAGGCGGACAACATTTTCTATGAGGCCCATTTCATGCAAAAAGGCCTTGGCGCCGGCCGGGTTGTTTTCAACAAACAGGAGCTCATAAGCGGGCATCAATTTGTCATTCAGCAACTTTGCCGCTTTGTATTCATTGTGCATGCAATGATTTACCAACGAAGAAAAGTCCTTTGGAAAACAATTGGCGGCCACACTAATCACCCCATCCATTCCACAGGCCATTTGTGGAAATGCCAGGGCATCGTCTCCACTCACAACCAAAAAGTTTTCGGCTCGTTCTTTCAGGATCTCCATGCACTGTATCATATCCCCGCTGGCTTCTTTGATGCCACAAATATTTTCGACCCGCGAGAGCCTGAGGGTGGTTGCTGCCGTTATATTGCGACCGGTACGACCCGGCACATTGTACAGGATGATCGGCTTGGGTGAAGCAGCTGCCAATGCTTTATAATGCTGGAAAATACCTTCCTGCGAAGGTTTATTATAATAGGGGCTTGCGCTCAATACAGCCACTGCCCTTTCGAGGGGGAAATAAGCGAGGTCTTCGATCACATCCTGCGTAGAATTACCGCCGATACCCACTACGACAGGTACGCGTGAGTTGATGTGCTGATAAGTAAATTCAATGATGGCCTTTTTTTCATCCTTACTCAACACCGGGGTTTCCCCAGTTGTTCCCATTGTAACAATATAATCCACCCCATTGCTGATCAAAAAATCCAGCAATTTACCCAGGGCTTCATAATCTACCTGGTCCTCATTTGTAAAAGGAGTTATCACGGCCACCCCTGTACCTCTTAATTGTTCCCTGGCATTCATGCGTAAAATTTAAGTGAAGGTATTAAAATCTGTATGGAAAGCAGAAGCGCTGGTATAAAAAAAATCCCCCCAGGACTTGCGTCGGTGGGAGGAACGGTCTTTACTTAAGAAATTTGAAATCAGGTATTCAATAACTTCGAGTGTTGAAGATAAGCTTTATCGTTGCTATAAATGAATAGACACGATCCATTTTTTATTTTCTCGATGATAGGTTTGTTCAATTTTTCCGGTAATGCCGGGCAACCATGGCTGCGGCCGATGTAACCTTTGCTCCGGATAAACCCTTCACTTACATATGGAGCACCATGTACAACGATTGCTCTTTCCTCCGCCTTATGATTGATACCATATTCCATTCCTTCCAGCTGCATGGAGTAACCATTTTTGCCGTTGTAAGTTCCTTCAGTGATGTAAAAACCAAGGCTGCTCTGGTAACTCTCAGGCTTGTTTGAAAACCGGCTTGCAATTGCTTCGCCCGTATTGCGGCCATGTGCAACATAGGTATGAAATAATATCTTGAAACTTTTTACGTCCAGTATAAATAATCTCTTTTGAGAAGATGGTTTCGTGAAATCAATGATGGACAACACTCTTTGATTGTGAATTTTGCCGCTTTTTTTAAGGCTCTCAAATCCTTTCAATGCGTAATTGAAAGCATCTGCAGATAATCCAAGATCTTCCAGTTGAAGGCTGTCATACAATAATTCAAGCGCTTCATTATTTGCGCCGGAGATATTATTGGCCGTCACCGGAACTGCCGGGCAGAGAACTATCTCCGACTTTAGATTTTTATGGGAAGACAATGCAAAGGAAAGATGTATAATTGCAAAACAGGCGATGGTGGCAGACACAAACAATCCCTTAAGTGCGAATCTCTTCATACTATTACTTGTTTTAATTTAAGTGATAAGAAAACGGTAAAACTGGGTAGATGTTGTACTATACCTGAATCATTTTGTTAGCAAATCAAAGGATAGAGACAGGGTGCAAATATAGGCCGGAAAGGGTTTGGAAAAAAGCTGAAACTGTTAAGCCTATCCAAAAATTTGAAAAGAGATATCAGATTTGAGGTCTGAAGAAGGAATAAAAAATTTTATATATAGGATATTGATACTAATTGCAGTCAACTAGAAAGTTTTTTTTAATATGATTTACAAGGCATCTGCTGCGGGTCTCAGAATAAGGGTGGGTCCGGAAAAAATCGAACATTTTGTCGTGTGTCTCAGATTTAGCCATGTCATCCCAAAAACTTCGGATTGCGCAGATATTGTAGCCTAACTTCCAGGAAAGGTCCAGGCCGTAATAATCTGCTTCCAGCTCGTTTTTCTGGTTGAAAGATCCGGTAAGCACCCGTTTGATGGAAAGGAACGCCCCGCCCCATTCACCGAAAAATTTATTACTTGCTTTCAGTTGTTTTAGGGTGGATTTGATATGGCCTTTTTCATTGTGCCCGATCTCGTGACCGATTATAGCATAGAGTTGATCATCATTTTTGCATTTACTCAGCATGGCCGTGGTAATAAAAATCTTGCCGCCTACCGTATACGCATTTACGACTGCTGTGTCCTCCAAAAGATAAATAACATATTCAATAGCGGTTGGTTTCACCCGCTCACTTACAAGGTCATCCAGGATAGTCCTCAGCTTTTTATTGACCGGGCTGGTGGAATCGATCACAAAGTTTTTGTCTTTCCGCGATTCCATAAGGAAAGTATCCCCGAACCGCATCTGCTCCTGGTCAGAAACTTCAATATTATAGGTTGCTACTTTGCTGATAATAGCGTCCGCTTTGCCCCAGATATCCGAAACTTTGTTTGAATCCGCTTTCAGGCAGTCAAATGAATAAACCATTTTGGAGGGCAAACGTCTTTCACTGCCAGCCTGGCCCGTTTCATCATTACCTGATCCCATTTCATTGCAGGACAACAAACACAAACCACTTAAAAGCTGAACAAAAAGTCTCATATGTAAATCTAAGTAGGTAAAATAAAAAGATACGAATTCTGCTGGCTTTGTTTTATAAAGATAGCCGATCGTGCGCCTTAAACTTAATTTACAACAAGGGAGCCATTAAAGCTCCCTTGTCGTAAATTTTTGGATCAGCCCAAACTAGTTGACTGCATCTTTGACTTCTTCCCCAACTTTTTTAGCACCTTTACCCACTGCTTTGGCAGCTTTGCTCACACCCCTTTTTGTCGCGTCCCATGCATCATCAATAGCTTCGCCGGCCCTGTTGAAAAAACGGCCTGTTTTAGTCACGGTTTCTCCGTCTTCCAGTTTTACCGTGGTACCGCTACGAACCACCTCGCCATTCCTTCTTACGACAATGCCGCTGTCCAATGTAACATCTCTGTCTGCTTCCACAAAAGCATTGTTCCTGTAGACCATAAGTTTTCCACCCCTGTACGAAATATCCCCTTCTGCAGGAACATATGCATTTACAACAGTGGTGTTGTCGGTTACCACTGTTGCGGATGTGTCAGCATAACTGTTCAATGTGTCTGTGGTAACTGTGGTAGTGTCCGTGTTTTTCTGATCTCCGCAAGCAGTGATAGAAACTACTGCTAATGCGAGTACGATAATCGTTTTCATGAATTTGTTTTTTGGTTAAATAAAAAAAGCCGGGCTATAATATCCCCCCGATTGTTTAACCGGATAACAAAATGCTGACCAAAATTAACATGCATCCACATTCTGAGAAAAAAACCTGCTATTTAAGCAGGCGTGCCTATGCCAGCCCATCGCTTCCCCCCGGTGTGATAATAGTAAAGACCTTTGTAGGCGCTTATTTGATTACCCGGCAAAACGACTGTGCACTGCTCATCTTCCTTCTTATCCTGTTTTTCTCACTTCTTTCTTCCTGCTCTTGGGATGCTGCTTCTCAATTGGCATTATCGCCCGGATTGCTGAAAGATGCGGATAGGTCTGCTTTTCTTCAGGAGTGCCCGGATTTCGGCCAATGGCCACACCAGGCAAGCCGCGTCAAAACCGGAGTCGCACGGCAATCCCCCTCTTTATGAGAAGACCACCCATTTTTAAGCGGAAAAAAATCAACAGCTCCCGTCTTCATTCCCCAATCAGGGGCAATGGTATTCACATATGAAAAATATTTATCCCACGGGAGTCAGGGAGACTAAAAGGAAGACCAGCAGTAAGTCAGCAGACAGGTGCAATTTGATGGCGGCCGATTTGGCGCAGTAGCCAATTGCAATTGTCCTGACCTGCGGATTTTCGAATCTTATTTCAACCGTTCCTCCTGTTCCTGGCCGGTTTGTTTAGGCACCGGTGCGGGCTTATCAATACTGATTTTAAAGTTGCTGAAGGTCCAGTCTTCTGTATGTTCCATTGAACCCAACACGGCAGCTGAGACCGAGCTGTTGCTGAATACAAAGTTTTTAAGTGTTGATTGCGGGTAGCCGCCGATCATGAAGACTGTTTTTGCGTGTGTGGCTTTTATATTACTGATGTAAAAGTTTTTTGCAGAAGGAATGCCCTTTTCCGGCGGCGTCACTTTTTGCAGCATTGACTTCCAGTGTGCAGGGATAGAATCATACACATATCCTTTTGGCAACTCAGAATAACTGTATGCTGGATACCAGTTTAAATTAAACTGGAAAACGTTATTGACCGAATCCAATACACAGTCCTGGAAATAGATATCTTCTACCACACCCCCACGGGTAAACGCAGATTTTACCCTCAGGCCGTTATCGGTGTGTTTGGCGGATAATTCAGTGGCAAGAATATGATGGATGCCTCCCGAGGTCTCACTGCCTAAAGTGACCAAGCCTGCACCCCGCCTGGCGATGCTTTTCCTGATCACGACGTATGCGGTAGGTTTATTTACACGAAGCCCATCCCAGTCACGTCCGGCTTTCAGGCAAAAATTATCATCGTTACAATCAATATCGCAGTTTTCTATAAGTACCCAGGTGGAGGAATCCACATCAATACCATCCGTACTTGGGCCACTGCCATCCTCGTTATTTTTTATGATCACGCCATCCACGGTAATTTGTGTGGAGTACAACAGTTGTACGGTCCAGAACCCGGCATTTTTAAAAGTAAGGTCCTTCAACGTAATGTTCTCCGCATTTTGTACCAACACTGTTCTTACTCTTTTCACATCATAGTCAACGATCCAGCGCAGGTCTTTTTTGTCATATTCCTTACGCATTGCCCAGTATTTATCCCAGCAAAACTTTCCCCTTGCGTTTACGATCCCTTTGCCGGTAAGCGCTGCATTAGACACACCGATCATATTGATCAATGCTGCGGGCCAGCGCATTTCCAATCCTGCGATCCGGGTGTCAATGTCCGGGTAATCATTAAAATTTTGTGAGCCGAGTAACAATACGCCCTCGTCTATTCGCAGCACCACGTTACTTTTAATAAAAATACTTCCACTCACGTATACGCCCGGTTTAAAAGTAACAATTCCTCCACCTTGTTTTGCACAGGCATCAATCGCTTTCTGGATGGCTTTGGTGTTGATCGTAGTTGTATCACTTTTAGCGCCGTAGTTGTTCACGCTAAATATCTTAACTGACTTTGGAAAAGATTTGGTGCCCACTTTTGCCACCCAGTCCATAGAGGGCGACTGGGAAAGGGCAGTTTTAGAGATAGAAATCAGCGCAATAAGTAGCAGCCACCGGGGCAAAATATTATTAAATGTCATAGCAAAACAATCGTTGAGCTTGTAATGTAGTACATTAAAGGAGTGGGGGTGTCCTGCGGTATCCTGAATGCTAAAGGGAGGATTTCAACAATTCAAATTCGGTGGCTGTAACAGAGAAAATGCTGCCGTGCCGTATACCCTTTGGAAGCACGATTTTATCACTCACTTCTTTCCAGTTCACGAAGTCTGTACTTTGCACGGCGCCATACACATGGTCGCGGTATTTATCAAAATAAGCGACCCATGTATTGCCCGTTTTTAAAGTAGTGGGGCCTTCCGCCCAGTAATTGCCGGTAATAGGCGCAGAAGGCACCGAATAACCTTTGTGCAATTTTTTACTGGTTGCTATTTTAATATTTTTCTGCGGCGGTAACCTTGTTTCGTCTTTTAAGAACATCATGAATTTCTTCCCGTCCGGAACAATACTTGCATCAATCACATTAAAGCCTTTATCATAGAGAATCCTTGGTTTGGTGAACTTTTCAAAGTTTTTGGTATAACTATAATACATCCGGTGGTTGTAGCCGTTTTCAATCACTGTATCCATTTTATACTTCCCGGCAATGGTGGTGGCCCAATAGACCATGTAGCGATTTCTTTTCCTGTTGTAAGTTATTTCCGGCGCCCAGCAGTTCCTGGCTGAATCTTCTTTGGCCATCAGGGGAAGATATTTTTGTTCACTCCAGTTTACCAGGTCTTTGCTATTGGCATAACCAATACCCCTGTCGTTCCAGCTCACCGTCCACACCATGTGAAATACACCATTATTACCCCTTATTATACAGGGATCACGCATCAGGGAATCTTTTGCCACCGCAGGTTTTAAAAAAGAGGAATCATTCTTTAGGGCGAGCCATTTGTATCCATCTGTACTGTATGCCAGGTGCAGACCATCCTTGCTGCTGCCTTTGAAATAAGCAAACATGTAAACAGGATCGGTTGATTGAGCAACTGCGCAAAACCCCTTCAATAACAAATAAATTAATGAGAGAATCTTCAAGATATATTTCAATTGAGTTTTATAAAAAAAAATTTCACGCAACGAAGCAAAGAGAAATGCAAAAGATGCAAAGAACTTTTCTTGTCTTTTTTGCCTTCTTTGCTTCTTTGCGTGAAATCTTTCTTTGCTTCTTTGGCTGAGATTGATTAAAAAACATTATCTATCGCCGGCCGGCTGTATTGCTCTTTGCTATCTGTTGTTTTGGGCAAACCAAAATAAAACTGTAGCGTGCGCTTTTTATTACCAGACAAATGATTGGGCTCGCTCATGGGTCCGAAAACCCTTGTGTTGGTGGTCAGCCCAGTGGCCAGTTTTGTACCGATCGGTGGGATACAATCGAGGAACGAAATATTGCCAACCGGAATTTCCGGGTGCGGTTTACCGGCCGCACTCAAGGCATAAAAATTGAAAAGGCGTACAAACAATCCGCTGTCCGGTGATGCAATATAAAACTTACCCTCTACTGTGCTTAACTCCATCCAGTTGACTTCACCATAATATCCTTTAAACTCCGGGTATACTACGGGTGAATAACCTGTATGCGTATTGTTGTATACATTCTGCCAGACATTCACTGGTGTACCGGCAACCCGATTTTTCCATTGTCGCACGGGTCCCTTACCCAGCCACCTTGATGCCAGTACATAATTTTCGGGATAACTGAAACTGATCCCTGCAAAAGGCTGGTCGCCCTCCACACTGTATTCATATTCCATCGTTGTCCAGCCGCTGGCATCGATCGTCCATTTTACATATTTCATCCCGCCACTGTAGGTAAACTCAACAGCAGTAGCATTGCCCTCTTTGTACTTCCTGGAACCCGTAACCAAAGCATTACCTTTCACCAACACGGGACCATTGTTAAAAGACAATACATAATCATTAGCCGTATTTTTCGTGGTAACCAGGTTGCCGGTTTTTTTATCCAGAATGACCGTAACTTCCCCGCCTGTGATGGAATACACGGTATCTGTTTCACTGCTCGTCGTTGCTTCATTTTTTACCGTTACAAAACCACCAAGCAGCGATGTATTGGATTTGATCTTCGAGGTCCATTTGTACAATTCATTTCCAAAATTATCCCTGGCAACAATAACCAGGGCATCATAGTTTTTATAATCTGCCGGCAATGGAAGTTTTAAAATTCCTTTTTGGGTAGCAGCAATATTGGGTGCAGTAAGGGTACCCTTTTGTTTGACCACGTATCCATCAAAACGGTCAAAGGGTTTGCTGAAATTTACCAGTGCCCAATAAAAAGTACATTGATTAGTGTTGAGAAAATGAAAACGATTCTCTACTTCAATTTCGCCATTGAAGGAACCGGGCAAGTTAACCGGCAATTTTAAGTGCACAGGTGAGAAGATCTCCCGCAGGGCATAAAAACTTCCTTCTTTTTCCCGGTGCGGCCCAAGGATGCCATCATTGGCGTTGAGGCCATTGGCATCCAGTACATTGTTGAGATCGGTCCGCACGACGGCTTCATCCACCATTGCCCAGATGAATACACCGCCACTCTTCTGCGATTTCCAGTGCAGGTTCCAAAAATCTTCCATAGCAGCTCCGCCACCGCCATCGTCCTGTGCGTGCAACATTTCGGTGGGCATATAGATCAGTGAATCGTTCAGTAATTTTTGTGTGCTGTAGTAATCTTCGTAGTGATTGCCATCAATACCACTGAAATGATTGCCCGGGCGATGGTGCGGGTGAATAACAGGGCGCTTTTGAAAATCCCATTTCACGAAATCGTCATCCAGTTCTTTGTTAGTACCGCCTTCGTTCCCATTATCCCAGAAGATGATGGAAGGATGATTGAGATCACGCAACACCAATTCTTTTACAAGTGGTTCGCCTGCTTTTGCAGAATAATATTTCTGCCAGCCCGCCAATTCGTTCAATACATAAATACCAAGGCTATCGCAAAGTTGTAAAAAATATTTATCCGGGGGATAATGCGAGCAACGAACAGCATTCATGTTCATTTCCTTGAGGAGGAGTGCATCTTTTAATTCCTGTTCTTTACTTAAAGCCCGTGCAGTTTCCGGCCACCAGCAATGCCGGTTCACTCCTTTGAATTTCACCTGGGTGCCATTGATATAAATACCCTGGCCATGTTTTACTTCAATGGTACGAAAGCCAAACTTTTCATTTAGCTCATACAGCTTCTTACCCGCCGCGTCCTGCAATACCACGTTTGCCGAATATAAGTTGGGCATTTCCGAGGTCCATGTATTTATATTGGGAACCTGGGCAGATACAATAATATTTTCAGCGGTGCCGGCCAGTTTGGTTTTTGTTGTGGCCACTACTTTTTTATTGGCATCTGTGATGGTGGTAACAATTACTGCATTTTGTACCAGCCCTTTCGGCCATACCTGCATGGAAAATTTGCCATCTGCTTTTGCATCTATCCCTACATAGTCGATGTGTTGTTTTGGTATGGCCTCTAAAAACACCGGGCGAAAAATTCCGCCAAAGACCCAGTAATCTGCCAGGCGTTCAGCATTGTTCACACTGGCATCTGCACTCATCTTACTCACTGTTACTTCCAGCAAATTGCTTTTGTCGTAATTCAATAAAGGGGTAACATCATACTTAAACCTGTAGAAAGCACCCTGGTGGATGGCCCCGGCACTCTTGCCATTGATCTTTACTTCCGTGTCTGTCATGCTGCCATCAAATACGATATTCACCTGTTTGCCCTTCCAGGCTGCAGGCACTTTAAAACTATATTTATAAATGCCCCTCTCATCATAAAACCTGGCATTTTTTCCATTGGTTTTATAATCGCGGCCATAATTATAATTGCCGAAGCCCTGTTGTTCCCAGCAACTGGGCACCTGGATCTTCTTCCATTCGCCGCTGTTGCGGCCGGCGGAACAATAGAAATCCCATTGCACCGTATGCGCTGCATCCGTACCGGACAGGTATTGAATTTGTTTTTGCTGAGCCTGCAGCGATGTAACAAGTAATAAGCTGCATGCAGCAAACAAAAAACATTTGTAATTCCTGGACATTTGTAGAGGTTGTTTTATTTCTGACTAATACTATTTCGAAAACAGTTTCACCTGGTCCACCACCACCCCATCATCCACTGCTGTAATTTTTACCGTATGTTTCCCGGGTTTGGCAACAATGTGGTTTGTTACCCGAATGGCCTGGTTGGTTAGTACATTTTGCTTCCACTCTTCACTCCTTCCTTGTGTGGCATAATCAATGGTTTGGGCAGGCCCGTCATCCACCTGTATTGTGTAACGGATCTTTGTTCCTTCAGCAGGATGATTGGGCGCCAATACCAATACAATACGCAGGGAATCATTATTCGCTGTAAACGGAAAGGAAACAGAACTTCCTTTGGGCAAACTTACTGCTCCACGCTGGTAACCCAACCCATGTGCCAATGGTTTTTGACCTGTATATGTTCTATAGTCTGTTCCATTAATAACAAACAAAGGATTTACGGGTTGCGCCAAAGGCTTGTCCGCCGGCTTTTTAATTGCCCTATCATACACGGCCAGTTTTCTTGGTTTGAAATCCATCATGTACTTCCACTTTCCGTTACCAAGACTGTTATACCTGTTTGTAAGTTGGACGATCGTATCGTATGCAGCATCACTCAATTTCCATCCGGCTTTACCATGTCTTGCCAGTTGTGCGTACAACAATTTCTTATTGATAGCTGCTGCCCCTCTTACAGGGTATTCAATCAACTGGAACCAGCTATCCTTTTTTGGTGAAGAAATTCGTTTTGCCAGCTGCACTACTTTGGCATCAATCACCGCATATTCTTTCAAACGTTGCCTCATTTCGGGTTCACTCCAGGGCAGGTCTGCCACTAGTTTGTATTTCGGATCCGTTTCTTCTGTTCGGGTGGCACCCATAAATTCAGGTTTCCGTATGTAAGCCAACCGATAGTATTCGTTCATCACCGGAACAATTTCTTTTGCATTCGATGTTCCAAATTCTCTTGCAAGCCAACCAGACAAATGTTGTTCTAATCCTTTTTGGTTGTTTGCAATGGAATCAATACTCCATGCCATATCTAAAAACAGTTCGGTTAAATACTCCTCCGGTTTAATGTCCCCCACATTCACAATCCACATTTCCTTCGCTCCTTTATCATACGCCAAACGCATTTGTGTATAGATCTGTGCCGGGTGACTGCTTGCCAGCCAGAGGTAATCATGAGGCCGGCCCCAGTAGGAAATATGATAGTAGACCCCGTTACCTCCTTTTTGGGCACTTTCTTTTTCATTTGGAAAATGCCTGATGTACCCATAGTTATCATCACACCAAACCAATGTTACATCCTGTGGCACTTCAAAACCATAATCATAAATATCCTGTACTTCTTTATATGGAATAAATGCCTGTGGTACCTTTTCAATAGCAGGGTTAATATGCTTCACCAGCATTCCGCGTTGTTCTTTCACTGCTTTATCCATTACCTCTTTCTGCTCCTGCAGTGTATTGGCGCCCAGCATTTTGCTATCGTGCACCCCACGAATACCCAATGTATAAAATGCATTAAATCCTTTGCTTTGTATCACCCTGTCTTCCCAATACTTATAGATCGTATCATGATTGGTAATGAAATTAAACTCCCCCATCGTTTTCTCCTTCCATTCGTCCACGTTATTCCGCAACATGGGTTCTGCATGCGAACTGCCGATTACGATCGAATAATCGGCTGCCATCTGTGCATTGCCGGGATAGTGAAAAAAAGCTTTCGTACTTGGATGCATCGCCGGCCAGATAAGATTAGCCCTTAACCTCAGCAGCAGTTCAAAGATTTTTGCATAGGTCTTCGGGCCGATATCTCCTGTTTCGGGTTCAAATGTTTTTGCCGCCCACGGTTGGAGGCCCCAGTCTTCATCATTTAAAAAAACGCCCCGGTATTTTACCGATGGTTCCTGTGACACGTATGAACCGGAAATAAACAACTGCTTTTTTTGTTGTGGCACTGCATCGGCCCACCAAACAAAAGGTGATACACCCATTAACCTGGATAAATGAAAAATACCGAAGGCAGTTCCCCGGGGATCGCTGCCTGCAATCACCAACAGTTTTTTTGTTTTTTGGTGGGGCGAATTAACTACTGTGATAGAAAACTGCTCCCAACCTCCTTTTACCTGGTCCACTGAAATCTTTCGATTAGCAATCAGCTCGTCTATTAAAGAAGAGTGACCGATGGTGCCGGCAATTACTGCATAATCATCTGTGATAACCTTCCCTGTTTTTAATGGCAGTTGCCTATCGGAAACCAGCAGGAGATCCTTCAAAAAAGCCACTGCAACTACCTGTACGACTTTTGCATCGATGGTATCGTAATAAAATGCGGGGATTGTATTGATGCTAATAAGAGGAAAAGAATTGGAAGCGAACTCACCTGTGACGCTTAAACCAGGATTTTTCACTTGCGCCATACTTATACTACAGCTGAAAAGCATGCAACAGCACAACAATACTTTAAAATATTTTAGCGGCATACAAACGATTAAGGAGCTCGTAATATAGATTAATGAAGGTATCTGGCATCCTGCTGCATCCTGCGGATAGTGTCTTTTCCATCCTGGTTATCAACCTGCCGCAGTTCAAACCGTTGGTGAAATTATTAAGGTTGAGGTCTCCACTGCGCGGTTGGCGGTTCCGATTGCCATCGGAAAGACTGCAACAGATCCCTCCCTCAGCAATAGTTTTTGAAGTTGAGTTGAGACAAAACCCTGCATACGGTATTCCCTTCTACCTAATTTCTATTCCGGGTGAGCACATTTTACCTGTTGATCGTGGTTTGCCGTCACTTAAACCACCCATTGCCCTTTCCCGGTGGGTCAACATTCAGGAACGGTGGGTGAAAAACACCGGAATAACACCCCGAATATCTTTGATCGGATAATAGTATTTTGTCAAGTGGGTTCGGCTATCTACACATTTTGTTACCTGTTTTGCAAAAGTATTCACCATTTTTTCCGCCAAATGGGGGTAGAAACCGGTAAAAACCGCTGAAAACAGGCCAAATACCGGGAAAACAGGCTGGAAAACCCCTTAGCTTTTGTAACACTTTTTCCAGCTTAACAAAAAAGTGTTACAACCTCTACTTGCGGCTGCAGTTGTAACCAAAACAGGATCGGCGAAAAAAAATGTTAGAGACCTGGAATCAACATTTATACAGAAAAGCAGCAAATTTAGCGGGAAATGAGGCAAAAAGGCGTACTTCTTGTAGAAATCCCCGCAGCATTCCGTGGGCCCCGCACTTACTTACTATTTCCATGGATTTTAGTAATTTACCTGTAATAAATTACAGCCTTTTCATGGAAATATAACCATTTTACCCAGCCATATATACTTTTTACCGACTTTGCCTTATTGGGATAATAGTTTACTGTAATTATTAATTTAAATAATTATTTTACAGTTGATAAGAATGTTTTACTGTAAATTAACGTTATGGCAATAAAACCAGCAGGAAATCTATGGTTACAGGAAAATCTTGGGATAGAACCGTACCCGCTATCCCATACTTCATATATAGGAAAGAATGACTCTATTTCACTGACTAACAGGGGAAATATCGAACGAGTATTTGGGCCGAAGTATGCTCCTGGCAATGACAACCCCCTATCTCACCTTGAATTTTCGTTGAAATATGATCACCTGAACCTGGATTTTCTGAGGAAGGTATTTCAACAGCTGGATAAAAATGATATAGCCGAATATATATCGTCATCTCCATCCGGAAAATATGCCCGTAAAATTGGGTTCCTTTATGAATTTTTGATTGGTAACAAACTTGAACTAATCAAACCAATAATCGGTAATTATGAGGACTTATTGGAAAGAGAGAAATACATTACAGGAAGAGCCATCAAAAGCGCCCGTTGGCGAATAAATGACAACCTATTAGGCAATTCTTCTTATTGTCCCATTGTGCGGAGGACGCCAATCCTGGATGAGCTCCTGAAGCAAAACACTACTGAAAAAATTGAACAATTGAAAAATGGATTTCCCCCGGAGATATTTAAAAGGGCTACCAATTACCTGTATACCAAAGAAACGCGTTCTTCATATGAAATAGAAAAGGAACAGCCAGCAGCAGGCCGCATGGAAAAATTTGTGAGCTTACTCATGAAAGCGGGAAGTGTAGAAACAAATGAGCTGCTAAAGGAGAAGCGTTTAGTGCAGCTGCAAAATGCGATCCTGGATAAGCGATTTGCCGCGGAAAGATATCGGGATTTTCAAAATTTTATCGGGGAGACCTTACCCGGGCACCTTGAAATGATTCATTATATATGTCCGCCACCGGAAATATTAATGAGTTTGATGGAGGGGTTGCAAAATGCCGCTGAAAAAACCGACGGGACCTATCCTGAAATAAGGGCCGCAATTCTGGGCTTCGGTTTTGTATTTATCCATCCATTTGAAGATGGCAACGGAAGATTACATAGATTCCTGATTCATGATATATTAGTGCATGACAAACTTGTTCCCCAGGGATTAATTATTCCTGTATCTGCTCATATGGTGAATAACATAAAAGACTACGATAACATCCTGGAAAAATATTCGAAACCATTAATGCAACGAATCAAGTACAAACAAAAGGATTTAGGTGAGATTGAAGTAACCAACCAGGAGGATGTAGCAGGATATTTCCGGTATCCGGATTTAACTGACCAATGTATTTATTTAGTGGAGACCATTCATGCTACCCTGAAAGAGGATATGCCCAATGAACTGCAATTTATTCAAAGGTATGATGAAGTGAAAAAAGATCTGCAACACATAGTGGATATGCCTGATAGGGACATTAATCTTATGATCTTATTCCTTCACCAAAATAATGGGGTATTTCCGATAAGAAGGCGTGAACACTTTAGTAAACTGACAGATCAAGAAATACATGAAATGCAGCGTGCATACAGAGTAATATTTGAAATGGAAAAGCTGACCTAATATTTGAGCAGGTTTCCAAATGGAAAAATTAGCTTGAATGAAACTAAGTATGGAAAAATTGGAAATTATTGAAGCTCGTCCGGATATCAACATTTCCAAAAAGCCGACTGCACATAATGGCCAAAATTATCCATTGTTTGCACCTAAACAAAGCTTAACAAATTTTCCGGTAAATGCTTAATGAGTCCAGGCAACCCTGGCGTACCAGCCATTTACCTTCCTCTTTGCCGTGGCTACGAGATCGATGTAATAAGCTGCCAAACATTCTCCAAAAACTTATTCTATCAACTGAAACCCATTGTTTGTCCCATGCGCACTCCCGGTGTTCCCCTTGTCATCAAACCAGGGTACACCGGAGTAGATGGCATTGCTTTTCTCCTGTGCAGTTGCACAAATACTACCAGCTGCCAGGAGAAAAAAAATATTGATCTAACTGTATAATTCATCACCAGTTTAAAATATTTTCAATCTCCCCCAATTCATCCCCTGTAAATTCCAGGTTCTTCAGACAGGCAACCGAATCGAGCAACTGTGCCGGACTGCTGGCACCAATCAAGACGGACGTCACCCGCTCGTCTTTTAACAACCAGGCCAGCGCCATTTGCGCCAACGATTGATTGCGTTCTATTGCAATCGCATTCAATGCTTCTACTTTTATTAGCACTTCTTCGGTTATTTGCTCCTTCTTCAGAAAAACGCCTTTTGTTGCTCTCGAACCTTCGGGAATACCGTCGAGATATTTATTCGTTAATAAGCCCTGCGCCAGTGGAGAAAAAGGAATACAACCCACCCCGTTTGACTCAAGCACAGCTAATAATCCATCACTTTCTACCCAACGCTCAAACATGGAATATTTGGGCTGGTGGATCAGACAGGCTGTACCCAACTCTTTTAAAATAGCAAAAGCTTTTGTGGCCTCGGCACTTTTATAATTCGATAAACCAACGTATAAAGCTTTCCCCTGGCGAACAATCAGATCCAACGCTGCCATTGTTTCCTCCAACGGTGTATCCGGATCGGGACGATGATGATAAAAAATATCAACATAATCCAGCTGCATTCTTTTTAAACTCTGGTCCAGGCTCGCTACCAGGTTTTTCTTCGAACCCCATTCGCCGTAAGGGCCGGGCCACATATAATAACCAGCTTTCGTGGAGATGATCAGTTCATCCCGGTAAGCAGCAAAGTCTTCTTTTAAAATTTTGCCGAAATTAATTTCTGCACTGCCGGGAGGCGGGCCATAGTTATTGGCGAGATCGAAATGCGTGATACCACAATCAAATGCTGTGTGCAGGGTCTTGCGATATATAGCTTCATCATCCACGTCGCCGAAGTTGTGCCATAAGCCTAGTGATAAAGCGGACAAGCGGATGCCGCTTTTGCCGCAGCGGCGGTACGCCATTTGTTGATAGCGATTTTCGTTTGCTGTGTAGGACATTTTTTTATTTTTATTTCAGCCTGAAAGTTAAGGCTTCATCGCGGTCGCAAACAATTTCACCGTTTACATATTTCAGCTCAGCCACCTGGATCACGCTTCTTTTATCATCAAATGAACCTTTGGGTGCCGGATTTGCTTTACTCCTGCCGGGATGCGTAAAATAATATACATAAGCACGGCCATTATTCACCAACACATCACAGTGCCCTCCAATAGCCTGGTCATCTTTTCCCTTACCCGGCTCTTCCAATATTCTCGAAGCCTGTTTTTTCCAGGTGAGCAAATTATCGGAAGAATAAATTTCCATGCCCTTCCAGGCATCCACGATCATAAAATATTTTCCCTGCCAGTAAAAAGCCTTGGGGCCCTCTCCTCTTGCCGCAATGGCTTTCCCTTTATCTTCCCAGTTGTAGAGGTTCCTGCTATCTGCATAATAAATACTCTTCCCATCGTTTTCATTATTATACCACATCCTCCATAATGAATCATTTATTTTAAAGACAGACGCATCAATGACCTTCTCGTTCACCAGCTTTAAGGTTGATTGATATTCCCAGTTGCGCAAATCTTTACTTGTCAGATGCACGATCACTCTCGGGTGATTCCAGTCTTTAAAAGTACCGGGCACATAAGTGAGGTACATGTGATAAGTTCCTTTATGCTCGATAACATCGGGGGCCCAATACGTATATCCTGTATCAGGACGAAAATTAATGTTGGCTGTATCCCCGTATTTCCATTTCACGCCATCTTTACTCTCCGCAATACCGATCCTGGTGCCATGCACCCACTGCACCGTGGAATCTTCAATGGATGCACGCCGGTTGGTATAGAACATCCCCCATTTCTTTTTTGCTTTATTATAAATGATCACCGGGTCAGCCGCTCCGTGGTAAACAGGGTCATCAAATAATGGCTTCGGCACAACTCCTTTCTGTGCAAAAGCAACCGTGTAAAGTAGGAAGAAATAGATGGCACAAAATATTTTTTTCATTGATCTAATTTATTTGTTCGATCATCCCATAACCAGTACAATGGTCATACTATATTTTATCTTTTATGATGAATTTTAAAAGATTTACCTGCATCTATTCAACTGTGATTTTTACCAGTCCCGCTTCCTGCTTTCGTATGTAAGGAAGGAGGATACCCTTTTGAAAAATGAGCTGCGATTTCGCCAGGAGATAATTGTTCCGGTCCTGTACCCTTACTTCCCTAAAACGTAACTGCTTTGTTTCATCTGAATTAATCATCAATAGTCCCCGGCTTTTTTTGGCGTATTGCTGAGCCACTATAAGAAATTCTTTATCACCGGCTTCAAAACTCACATAATCATTTGCCTTCACAGTGTAGAAATCTTTTATGTTAGAAAAAAGCGTGTCTGCCGCTAAATTAAATTTTCTATCGAGCAAGGAAAACCGCACGCCCTGCCTTGGATCAACTGAAGAATGGGATGACCTTGAAGAGGTGGACCTTGCAAGCAGCCTGTTATTATCCGTTATACTTTCTGAATTGCTGCCCGGCATGGTTAAATCCTGCTGTAAGGTGACCATGTTGTCATCGGTACTATTGCTGCCCCATTCGGTCCTCAGCCGCATCCATTTTGAATAGCCATCCACCAATAAAAAATTGGTTCCGGTATTTTTTATGAATTGCGATTTTAAGAAACTGAAAGGCTCCACCTCAGCCAGGATCTTATTAAGCCTGCTTATAAATATGAACCGTTTTGCACCCTCGGAAATCTTCGGTTCCGTGAGGATTGAAGATACTATAACGCAGGAATCTCCCGGATTGTAATGAAAGGATGACTGGGAATAAAAATATCCCGAACTGGCAAATGTATTGCTGATGGTATAGCCGGTGGCGAGGTTTACTTTCATCAGTTCCAGGGATGTTCCGCTCCTGGAAGTCTTGAGGACAAACAGGTTTCTGCCAAACATCAGTATCTCCTGGTGCAACCTCTCCTCGTCTCTTTTAAAAGCATATTGTACTTTATGAGAAAACACTACATTCAACGCGCTATCTGCCTGTACAATGACGATGGTATTTTTTTCAGGGTTGTCCAGGTGAGTATGATAAACCATCCACAGGCGTTCCCCACTTGCAATTAACTGGAATCCCAGTTTGATATTATTCGACTGTGATACCAGGAGATTACGAAACGCCGACGTAAAATTGGTAAAGTTTCCCTCCGCATCGATCTTCCATAAAAAATATTCGTGGTTAAAACGTGTTCGGATATAGAGGTAGTAAAAGTCATTAAAAGGAATTATCCTCACTTCCGACTTGTCTGGAATAGAAAAAGGAAACCTCAACTTTGCTGCCAGTTCTAGTGCATCGTTGTAGATAAACACCTGTGGTCTTTCATGTTTATTAAAACTCAGCAGGTGATGCCTACCTCCAATATTGGCAACCAGTTGTAGATTGTCAGGATTAGTAATGAACACATTTTCCCTGCAATATTGGATCTTTTGCGCAACTGCATGATTAGGGTGAGCAAGCAGCAATAACTGGCACAGCAGAATGATGAGATATATTTTGAATACTCTTAACTTCATAAAAATAAGCTTCCCTTTGCAAATATGCTGGCCTATGTAAGGCAAGGGCTTAACCATTAAAATACTGATCTTATTTTCTTTTCAGCCAGGCTTGGGGTACCGGGATAATACAGATATTCATCGATCTCCCATCAGCAGATAACATTGCCGACTGCACCTGGATCTTAGTACCATCCGGGCTCATCGTGGGATGCGGATGATCTGATGCGGTGGTTTTATGCCCGGCCGATAAAACCATCATTTCACCGGTCTTCCGATCAATCAGGTAAATGTTGCGTGCAAAATCATCGCCCACTGCCCACCTACCGTCAGGCGATCCGCTCACATGCCACAACCCACTTCCAGTTCCGGTTTGTCCTGCAATTTTCATTTCCCGCGTGCGAAGGTTTACAATACCCAGACCTGTTGGTTTTTCTCTTGTACCTGATGGGCCCCAGCCCGGATCCTGCCCGGGATTTGCACCACCTACTCCAGTACCCAGCTCAACGGTTTTGTTGCTGCCCGGTGTCTTCCTATGCCCCATGATGGCAATAGCTACTTCATCTTTTGAAATCACCGCTTCATGCGTAACCCATTCATATGCCGCCTCAGGATAAAGCGGTCGCAGGCCGCTACCATCAGCCATCACGGTCCAGGTTCGTTGCGGGGATTTGCCACCGGTTTCCCAACAAAAAATAATTTCACCGTTTACCCAGGGATTGGTCTGGATATGCCCTACCTGGAAGGGAACGGAAACAACGTATTTTACCTCCCCGGTTTTTACATTCATGGCTGCGATACCGGAAGGCCCGGCGCCCATATTCCGTGGCCCAAAATTGCCCTCGATTTTAGCATCAGCAGCCAAATGTTTTTGTGCGGCTTTTGTTCCTACCCGGAAATACGCCCACTCTTCGTCCGCATCCAGGGCCATATCACCTCCGCCCTCCAGCTCCGCCGGAATAGTGCCGCATACCCGCTGGTAATCACCGGGAGATTTCATCTGCCCGGCTTTGCTATCCGCAAAAACCCGGGCAAGATCTACTTCAATGATCTGCAACGGCCCCGTGTTTCTTCTACGTGCTGTATCTCCTGGCTTACGCGGCACCGCACTCCGCATAAAATATAAGAACATGGATTTTCTTCCTACATTCAGCATCCCGGTATAACCTCCTTCTGTAACCTGCACCATCTCTCCGGTTTGTTCATTCACCGCCAGCGCCTCATTCCTTGCACGATTGGAACGAAAGATCAACCACTGGCCATCGCTTGTCCATTGGTTATGCGTTTGATAAATTTTGGAATCACCGGCAGGCGTACTGGTTAAAAAAAGCAGTTTGGTACCAGTTACCGCATCAGTAATCTCCTTTCTTTCCGAAGGAAAACGTTTGCCTATTTGCGCCTGTACAAGCCAGGGTAGTACCGCAAACAGCACAAAGAAAAAAAATCGTTTTGAAGTTTTTTTACCCATAATATCAAATATTAAGATTCCACGCAAAGACGCAAAGGATGGATAAGAAGCAAAGAAAATTCTACCTTCTTTTCTTCTTTGCTTTCTCAGCGCCTTTCCGGTGAAATATTTTTACCGCAACGGCATCACTCTTATATCTCCATCCAAACCCGAAGGCTGTACCGGCCAGCCAGCAGCATCAAAGTTTTTGTAATTGATGTTCACAAAATTTATTTCATGGTAATTACGCCAGCTAATCCCGTTCCTGTCCATGTTGCGAATCCTGTTTGCCATCCCGTTACACACTTCAATGCTGATCGTGTTGGTCCCTGGTTTAAGGTATTTACCGATCTTCATTTCGTAAGGCAGGCTCCAGA
>JAYSYY010000035.1:0-37673 GCA_043727215.1 Chitinophagaceae bacterium
GGGAGTTCCGGGAGAAGGGAGAAACGGATGCAGCGACAGAGCGGCGAATAAACGGGCTGGAACTTTTTAAGCAGCGTGCTTACCAGCAGCTGATCGGATACTGGGCACCGGCAATACCCGGCCGTTATGCACAATAGCTTTTGGCATTCATTTCCTTTTCTTTGATAGTATCAAATGATGCTATTATGAAGCCACCATACCAGATCACTTCTAAAATTTTAAAACTCATTAGTGTGATTTCAATGAGACTTGGGGAAGTGAATGCAAATTATTTAAACAAACAATCCCAGCAACTTCGAAAAAGCAATAGGGTAAAAACAATTCATTCTTCTTTACAAATAGAGCGGAATACACTTTCCAAAGATCAAGTTTCTGCATTTATTGAAAATAAGCGAGTATCAGGACCTAAAAAAGATGTAACCGAAGTTTTAAATGCGATTAAGCTTATGTCCAGCTATCGGGCTTTGAGCACAGCAACGAAAAGTCATTTTTAAACGCACATAAAACTCTACTGGATGGCCTAATAACTAATAATGGGCAATATCGAAAGTCAGGAGTTGGAATAATGAAGGGAAATAAATTAACACATTTAGCTCCTCCGCCAGAAAATATTAGATTTCTTATGAAGGATCTCTTTAGTTATTTAAAGATTTCAGAAGACCCTGCATTAATTAAAAGTTCTGTGTTTCACTACAAGACAGAATTCATTCACCCATTTTCCGATGGCAATGGTCGGATGGGAAGAATGTGGCAAACTGTCATTTTAATGAAGGACTTTCCAGTGTTTGAGTATTTACCTTTCGAAACACTTATTACTAAAAAACAAACGGAATATTATTCTGCTCTCTCAAAGAGTGATAAAGAAGGCCAATCGACCATTTTCATTGAGTTCATGCTACAAACACTTAATGAATCATTAGAAGGCTTATTGCAGTATAATAGCCGAATTATGTCTGATCTGGATAGGATCGAATATTTTCTATCACACAATAAAAGTGAATTTACAAGAAAAACTACATGAATATTTTCAAAGATATTTCTCCTGCTTCAGCAAGTAGGGATTTAAAAAAGGCGTCGGATCTTAAACTTATAACAAAATCAGGAACTCAAAATACTACCAGATACAAGATCAAGTAATGCTACTGTGCATAACAGGGGTTTACCGCAAGTGTGGCTTGGCGGAAGTAATTTGGTCTTCAAATCGTTTTTCAGTGGTTCCGGGCAGACGGAATTCTAATCCCACACCGGCAGTAAGCCCTGAACGTGTGTGTCATGCTATTCCGACATTCTACTATTATAAAAATAAATATCATATCGAGACGGTTTTACTAAATTGTACTAACAACAACTAAATTGCTTCCATACGTTGGTATGAAAAATATAATTATTTACATAGTAGTACTTTGTTGCACAACTTTTTCCTACTGCCAGCCTTTGCCCGACAGTGTAATGGCAAAATACCGATCGGCAAAAAAAGATGAAGAAAAAGGACGATTTCTGAATACCTATCTGGTCAGAGCTTCGACCGCCGATAGTATCGCCACCGCTCTTACATTAGAGTTGTTCTCCTGGTTTAAGAAACAAAACGACGAGGTTGGTGCCGATTATGCAGAACTATATTTAGCAGATGTTTTAGATTTCAGAGGAGATTATTCGGCCGGATTAAACCTTGCTCTCCCTATCTTATCCCGTTTTGAAAAAAGGAAAGACAACTATGGGATTATGAAAGCAAACAATATAATCGGCAATGCTTTTGGGTTTGCTAAAAATTATGAACAAGCTATAGCGTATTTAAAAAAAGCTGTTCCGCTAGCGGAAACCATTGACGCTAAACAAAGTTTGTCGCAAATATATAACGACGTTGGTTCAGCTTACTCACTTGCATCAATGCCTGATTCCGGATTGCTGTATGCTCAAAAAGCTGTCTCCATTAATATGGAGATAAATGATTAAGAAATGCTTCCGATTTCCCTGAGCACCTTAGCCGAAAACTATATGGCAGCCTATGAATATGATATTGCAATACTATTTTTGAGAAAATCAATGACATACTATCTAAGCCAAAAAGAAAATACAAATAATTTTGGTATTGCCTGGGTAAATAATGATTTTGCGCAGGCTTTTCTTGCATTAGAACAATATGACAGCGCCAACTATTACGCACTAAAGTCAATCCAGTTATCAAATCCATTAGGGTTCAGGGAACAAACCCTGCGGTCGTACGAATATCTCTATAAAAGTTTTGAAGAAACCAAACAACAGGACAGTGTAAATAAATATTTCCGACTTGCAATGACCGCAAAGGATTCGCTTTACAGTATGGAAAAAATGAGAAATATTGAGACCATGAGTTTTCGGGAACAATTGCGCCGGCAGGAAATGGAAGCAGAAAATATAAAAGCGGAAGAAGATAGGCAACAAAATATTCAATTTATTTTAATTGCACTTGGCATTATATGCTTCATTATTTTATATTTATTACTTAGCAGAAGTTTTATCACTAATGCCAAACTGATTGAGTTCTTCGGTATAGTTGCATTACTGATTGTATTTGAATTTCTCAATTTATTACTACATCCTTTTTTAGAAAAAATAACGCATCATTCGCCTGTGTTAATGTTAATGGCATTAGTTTGTATTGCAGCATTACTTGTACCATTACATCATAAATTACAAAAATGGGCAACTTCTAAACTTGTTGAAAAGAATAAGCAAATACGTTTAGCTGCTGCAAAGAAAACTATTCTGGACTTAGACACGAAAACTGACAACTTGTAGGATAAGCAGCACGAACGTACAACATTAGGTACAATAGCCGAACGCCCCCATAAAAAGCCGCCGCATTAAAACTGTTTGCGGGGGCTTTTGGTTATCTGCCTCTGGCAGACGAGTGGTTTGTTGACCGAAGCGGCAAGATCGTATAGGCGTTAACGTAGCTGTGTCACTGGATCTTTATCCGCCGTGGGTAAACGGCATCCTCAAAACGGACTTAATCAGCAACCATTACAACTATGCTGATACCGCTTCGAAACACAGACCCCGATCCCTACCTTTTACAATTACAAACTACGGCATTCAAGTTTAAACTGTCAGATACCGGCCGATGTACACCTGCTGAAAGACCACAATTAAAACAATGGAAAAACTATTATTACAAACGCACTAAATCCATGGAGGATGTCACAAATCCCTAATGGACCAACGCAAAAAAACATCTGCTATTACTGTGGAACTCCCCAAATATCTTTCGCCCAACACACAGTAAATACTTTTCTAAGTCAACCTATACAACGATGAATTATCTTGGTAAACCAATGGCAGGATTAATATTGCTAACCAGTCAACTTTTTTCAGGAAGGGTCATTTTTCAATCAGCAGCCGTTGTGGGCAGACGGATATGTAATTCCCCACCTGCACAAAGCCCTGCCCGTTATAAGCTAGCGGTTTTTAAATTTGATGATATTCAAGGATGCCGATTTTCGGTTCACACGATCGGTTGTAGGTGAGAACCCTGGCTTCTGTTTTCTTTTAGCTACAGTTCGAGATTCATTTTATTTTGAGCTGTGAAAAGAGGGCAGGTGAGTCACCACGAAGAGATATTATTTCCATTTGCTGAAGTGGAGTTTCTGTTAATAGGTAGTTTCTTTTTTTTGGTGTTTTGGAAGATGGGCTGTTGCTGAATAACAACCGGTTTCTGGTAGCCATGATAACCCTGTACTGATTTCGGAATTTGCTGTTCCACTACCTGTCTTTGATGTCATTATTTTGACAGGTACATTTTGTGAACAGCGGGACGGCCTTGTGTGGTTTTGGGATTTTCTTGGCGGTCGGATCCTGGCCCTGGTGGCGGTTAGCTGTCAGCGACAGGTTTCTGCCCTTGTTGGTATTGGCATATCCCAGAGTGAACCTTCCTCCTTTGCAGCGCCGCTGTCCCGACTCCTTCGCTATTTTTTACCTTCAGCGGCCTGGACGAAAATCAAATCTTCCAATCACCACATCCTACAAATACTTCCCCATCAACACAAACAGCACCTTCTTCTCCGGCTCTGTTAATTCTCCTGGTTGGTCTATTGTAATAAAATGCCTCCTGAAAGCCTGCGTGGCGGCAGCAATATTGCTAACATCATACCCAACTATCCGCAACGCATAAGTGCTGTTGAAGTCAACAGGTACTTCAATGCCCGTAGTATCACTGTACCATAGGCCAAAACCACTATCTGCCAACCGCTTCCAGGGAAAATTTACATTAGGGTCCACTTTCCTCGTGGGTGCAATATCAGCATGCCCGATAAAGTTAGCAGTGGGGATATTGTGTGTTTTTTTTAGGGTGGCCAGCAAGCCGAGTAAAGTATTGATCTGTGCTTCTGTAAAAACTTCATAACCGTCATTGTCGATCTCGATACCTATTGAGGAAGAATTGATGTCTGACTGACCACCCCATTTGCCCGCGCCGGCATGCCAGGCACGGAGGTAATCATTGAGCATATGATGCAGCATACCATCCTCGCAGATCACATAGTGTGAACTTACCTGGGTTCTTTCCAGTGTAAAGGTTTTTAATGTTTGCTCACAGCTTTTTTGTGCCGTGTGGTGAATGATGACCGAGCTGGGTTTGCGCAATCCGAAATTGATAGTGCCCACCCAATCTGCAGGGAATTTCATGGAATCAGCCAGCATGCTGTCCCTGGGAACAGCACTGATTTTTTTAGCAAGTTCCTTCGCCTGTTTTTTATATAACTTATTGGTAGCGCTATACGGTTTGGGAGTGCAAGCGTAAAGGACGGCTGCAATTATAATGGTTGGGATAAAAAGAATTTTAAAACTCATTTGAACTAATTTGGACTAATAAAAAAGGGATTAAAATTTCGTTGAAAAAAACAGGCTATAAAGATACGATATACCAAAACCGCTCCATTAAATGGGGGCTTCTTAAATTACTCTTCGGTTATTCCTTATTTTTGGAAAGTGATTTGTCCCCCGTTAACCATAACTTTTCTTGGAACCGGCACCAGCAGCGGGGTGCCTATGATCGCCTGTGACTGTGAAGTGTGTACGTCCCCCGACAAAAAGGACAACCGCTTACGCAGCAGCATACTGGTGCAAAGTTATACTACTACCCTGGTGGTGGATACTACGCCCGACTTTCGTTACCAGATGTTGCGGGCAGGCGTAAAAAAACTGGACGCTGTGTTATACACTCATCCGCATAAGGATCATATTGCGGGCCTTGATGATATACGTGCTTTTAATTTTTTTAACCGGAAGGCAGTGAATGTATATGCGAACGAAATGACGCAAAAGGCACTTAAAAATGAATTCCATTATGTTTTTGCCGAGCATAAGTATCCTGGCATACCGGAGATAATTTTAAATGATATAGACGGCTCTTTTTTTATGGTTGGCGATATACCTGTGCAACCCGTTAAGGTATGGCACCTGCACATGCCGGTACTGGGATTCCGTTTTGGAAAATTCACCTATATCACGGATGCCAACCGGATAGAAGAAGAAGAAAAAGAAAAAATAAAAGGCAGCGATATCCTTGTTTTAAATGCACTGCGCAATAAAAAACACATCTCTCATTTCACCCTATCTGAAGCGCTCGAACTTGCCGATGAACTCGGAGTGTCCCAGGCCTATTTTACCCATATCAGCCACCAGCTTGGCAGGCACAAGGAGGTGAATGAAACCCTGAACACGCACAGGTTGCTGGCATATGATATGCAGGAAATTCACCTGTGAGCTTACCCGTTTTCAACTTGTAAACTGTTTTTTGGCAAATTACTTTTACGTCATGTCCCGCAGCGCACATGATAGCTACCTGTACTTTACACGAAAAGAAAGAAGAGGTTCGCTGTTGTTGCTGTTCCTTGTGGTACTAGTAACCTTAACCCCTTTTTTCTTTTCACTTCTTAATCCGAAAATTATGAGCACGCCCCACGAACTGGATGAAACAGCCGCCGCTTTAAAAACCAGCCAGGCCGTTTCGAAAAAAAACCGGAGTACCCGCAGCTTTGAAGCGGACAACGACCGGCCTTATGAACCCGCTTCCCCCGGCAGTTATTCGCCGGCAGCAGCCGCCTCCGCCCTCTTTAATTTTGATCCCAATACCCTTTCTCCGGACGGCTGGAAAAAACTGGGTTTGCGGGACAAAACCATCGGGACCATCCAAAATTATCTTTCTAAAGGAGGAAGATTCCGCGAACCAGCCGACATTAAAAAAATCTGGGGTTTGTTCCCGGATGAGGCTGAAAAACTGATGCCTTATGTACAGATAGAAAAAGCTGCCGGAAATTATAGCAATGGCCAGGCAACGGGCTCTTACGGTACAAAACAACCCGTAAAAAGCCTGAACCCTGTGTCCGTTAACGAGGCCGACAGCACGGCATGGATCGCGCTGCCCGGTATTGGCGGCACACTATCCAGCCGGATTATAAAGTTCCGGGATAAGCTCGGGGGATTTTATAGCATAGACCAGGTAGCAGAAACCTTTGGGCTGCCAGACTCAACTTTTCAACAAATCAAGCCCCTTTTACAACTGGCTGGTGAAGTAAAAAAAATAAATATCAACACGGCCACGCTGGATGAGCTCAAAAATCACCCTTATATAAAACATCCTGTTGCCAATGCACTGGTAGAATACAAAACACAGCATGGTGATTACACGGAAGTAACGGATATCAAAAAAATCATGATTATAACGGAAGAGCTTTATACCAGGCTGTCACCTTACCTGGCAGTGGAATGAGCAGCAGGAAATACTAACAATTGTTAGTAGGCGAATTTTCTTTAATTTGCGCCCTCAATTGATCGCTATATATGAATTTTGAATCTTCAGAAATTACCACGCAGGTCGCCGAGTCGGCCAGGAATTTTGCCCGCCAGTATATTCAGCCCCATTTAATGGAATGGGACGAAAGCCAGGAATTTCCCCTGCATATTTTTAAGGAATTGGGGAAACTCGGTATGATGGGTGTTTTTGTGCCGGAAGAATATGGGGGCACAGGGCTCGGCTATTATGAGTACAGTGTAGTGATCCAGGAAATTGCGAAAGTATGTGGCTCTATCGGACTTTCAGTAGCGGCGCATAATTCACTTTGCACGGGCCACATTCTAGCATTTGGCAGCGAGGAACAAAAGAAAAAATATCTGCCGAAACTGGCTACAGCGGAGCATATCGGTGCCTGGGGATTAACTGAGGCCAATACCGGAAGTGATGCCGGCAATATGAAAACAACTGCAGTGAGAGACGGGGATAACTGGGTGATCAATGGTACCAAGAACTGGATCACGCATGGTAAAAGTGGTGATATTGCCGTAGTGGTATGCCGGACCGGAGAGCCAAGGACGAAGAATAATTCCACGGCTTTTGTTATTGAAAGAGCAACACCAGGTTTTAGCGCAGGCAAAAAAGAAAACAAGCTCGGCATGCGCGCCAGTGAAACGTCGGAAATGATCTTTGATAATTGTATTATTCCCGATGCTAACCGGCTTGGGGAAGTGGGCGCAGGATTTAAACAGGCGATGAAAGTACTGGATGGCGGGAGAATTTCTATCGCCGCGCTTGCACTGGGTATTGCCAAGGGTGCTTATGAAGCATCCATCCAATATGCCAAAGAACGTCACCAGTTTGACCAGCCCATTGCCAATTTCCAGGGCATCAGTTTCAAGCTTGCAGACATGGCTACTAAAATAGAGGCGGCGGAATTGCTCATCAACCAGGCATGTGATCTTAAAATGAAAGGCCTGCCAATGACCAAGGAAGCAGCGATGGCGAAATATTATGCGAGTGAAATTTCTGTGGAAGTGAGCACGGATGCTGTGCAGATCTTCGGCGGGTACGGGTATACAAAAGATTATCCTGTAGAAAAGTTTTACCGGGACAGCAAACTCTGCACAATAGGTGAGGGCACCAGTGAAATACAAAAACTAGTCATCAGCAGGGAAGTGTTAAAATAGCATGAAGATCTTATTATCGGTCATGATCGTTTTCATGGCTGCATGTGGCGAAAATAGAGCGGACAAAACGCAAGAGCCTGTCAACGACGGAGGGTTGGCAGACCGGGGCGAACAATTGTTTAAAACTAAATGTGCGCAATGCCACCGCCCGGACTCTGATTTTGTAGGCCATGCACTTTCCGGCGTAGAATCAAGGTGGAAGGATAAAAAGTTGCTCTACGATTTTGTAAGGAATTCTGCAGCAGTGATACAAACGGATGCTTACGCCGCTGATCTTTTTGCGAAATGGAAGCAGGCGCCCATGCTGCCGTTTCCTGGCTTAACAGACGCAGAAACAGATGCGATTTTTAAATATTGCGATAACAGCAGTATGGCCAAATAATATATGTTGTAAATAAGTAAGAAAGCCATCCCCGAAAGGATGGCCTTTTTGTTTTAATGTAGGTGGTTGTTATTTTTTGTCCCCGCCAAATAAACCACTTAGTTTATCTTTTGCAGCGTCATAAAGATCTTCTGCTTTGTCTGCCGCTTTTTTTGCAAAATCCTCCACCTTCTGCCCTGTTTCGCCGGGAATTACATCACTTATCTTATCCATTATACTGCCACCTGCTGAAGTAGCAGCGGTTGCTGCTGTAGTTGCTGCAGTTGCTGCAGCGGTTGTGGCGGTAGCGGCGGACGATGCTGCTGCTCCGGTTCCCGAAAATAAATTGTCAACAGCACCGGCCATCATCGGAAATTTTTCTTTCACAAAGTCCTTGATGGTTTCAATAGCAGTGGCAGCCTGCTCTGTGCTGATACCTGCTTTTTGTGTCAGGCGTGTTATTAGTTCTTGCATTGTATTTGTTTTTGGTAATGAAATCTTTTTTTGCGTTTCCACCGTCCACCGTCTACCGTCCACCTCCCACCTTCCTCCTATTCGGTATCATACCGATCCACCCTTTCAATTCCCGGTAATTTTAATAACTCATCCACAAGGTCGTCCAATTCTTCCTTATCGTGCACAAACACTTTCACGTTTCCCTCAAAGATGCCATCCTTTGCTTCAATGGTCATCGCCGAGATATTCACTTTCATTTCCCCGCTTATCAGGTTGGTGATCTTGTGAATCACCCCCACATCGTCTAGTCCGATGATTTTGAGCCCGGTAAGAAAAGAGATCTCTTTATTTTTCGCCCATTTCGTTTTTACCACCCGGTGGCCGTAGTTGGCCATCAGCCGGGTAGCATTGGGGCAGGTAGTCCGGTGAATCTTTAATCCTTCCCCGGTGGTGATAAATCCGAATACATCATCGCCGGGAATGGGTTTGCAGCAATTGGCCAGGGTGTACATGATCTTATCGCTGCTTTCACCAAATATGATCAGTTCTGCATCCTTGGAAGCTTTGCTCCTGGCTGCGATCTCATGCTCGTGTTTTTCCTCAACTATTTTTATTGGTTTCGGTGCAATTAACTTATCTCCATGAACGGTGAAGTCTTTTAGTTCCCTTAAATCTATTTTTTTTATGGCAATATCATACAGGAGGTCCAGCGAACTGTTCAGCTTATAAAAAGTTGCCAGTTCATCCATGTTTGCCTGGTTCATCACAGCGTGTATGCCTTCCAGTTTCCTTTGCAGGATATATTTTCCATCTTCGGCAATGTGGCGCTTTTCTTCTTTTAAAGTATCCTTGATCTTGGTTTTGGCCTTGCTGGTCACCACAAAACTCAGCCATTCGCTGTTAGGCTTTTGTTTTGCGCTGGTAATAATTTCTATCTGGTCCCCGCTGCGTAGTTTGTGGCTGATGGGCACCAGCTTATGGTTTACCTTAGCGCCAATACATTTACTTCCCACGGCTGTATGCACGCCAAATGCAAAGTCGAGCGCGGTGGCCCCAACGGGTAACATCTTTACATCGCCCTTTGGTGTGTACACATAAATTTCTTCCGTTAAGAAAGACATTTTAAAATCCTGCAGGAAGTCAAGCGAACTGCTGTCCTGGTTGCTGAGTGCTTCCCTGATCTGGTGAAACCAGATGTCGAAGCGGCTTTCGTCTGCAGTGCCTTCTTTATATTTCCAATGCGCGGCCAGTCCTTTCTCAGCAATTTCATTCATTCTTTTAGTCCGGATCTGCACTTCCACCCACTTGCCCTGGGGTCCCATTACCGTGGTATGCAAGGCCTCATAGCCATTACTTTTCGGGTTGCTCAGCCAGTCCCGCAGCCTTTCCGGCGAAGGGTTGTAGGCATCTGTGATGATGCTGTACACTTTCCAGCAATCCTCTTTTTCTCTTTCCGGGGGCGCATTCACGATGATCCGGATGGCAAAAAGATCATATACTTCTTCAAAGGAGACGCCTTTCTTTTTTATTTTGTTCCAGATGGAGTGAATGCTTTTCGGGCGGCCATATATTTCAAAGTCGAAAAGGGTTTTTTCAAGTTTGGTTTTGAGTGGCCGGATAAAATCATTGATATACCGGCTGCGCTCGCGCTTTGTATCCTGTAGTTTCTGGGCAATGAAACGGTAAGTATCCGGCTCCATGTATTTCATGGCGAGATCTTCCATTTCCGTCTTAATATTATATAAGCCCATGCGGTGGGCCAGGGGCGCATACACATAAACGGTTTCGGAAGAAATCTTCAGCTGTTTTTCCCGCTTCATGCTATCCATCGTGCGCATGTTGTGTAAGCGGTCAGCCAGTTTTATTAAGATCACCCGGGGATCATCCGTCAGGGTCAGCAGGATTTTTTTAAAGTTTTCAGCTTGCTGGGACGTGTTGGCGTCCATCACGTTGGAGATCTTGGTGAGCCCGTCCACAATCTTTACGATCTCGGGGCCAAATTCCCGTTGAATATCTTCAAGGGAAATATCGGTGTCTTCTACTGTATCGTGCAGCAATGCACAAATGGTACTCCGGATACCCAAACCTATTTCCTCCACGCAAATTTTTGCGACGGCTAAAGGATGGAGAATATAGGGCTCACCACTTTTTCTGCGCATAGTTTTATGCGCTTCTGCAGCCATTTCAAACGCTGTTCTGAGCAATATCTTATCACCTGGTTTTAATTTTGTTTTTAAAACCCTCAACAATGCCCTGTATTGCCGAAGAATTTCTTTCTTTTCATCTTCTTCATTCAGGCTATAAGCCGCTTTACTAACTTCTACCTCCATTTAAACGAATTTACTTTAAAAATTTCAATAGCGGGGAAACAGCCCTTTTATTATCCAATGTGTTCAAAATCAGTTTAAATATTTTCAAAAAAAATTGCATCTTTCTTAATTCGGTGATCGCACCCAAAAACAACTGAAAATGAAAAAAGTAATTGGAACTCTTTATGTAATCCGCCTTCTTCTGCTGTGCGTGTCACAGTCCTTTGCCCAGGCGCGGTCGGAGACGGTAACAGTAAAAACCAAAACAGGCCGGCCGCAACCACTGAAATGATAACCAACTTTAGACCCCTGTATTGGGACACCCCTACTGTGATGCGTATGCGAACCTGAACAAGGGCAACCGGCACAGGATTTTTGGTGATGTAGCGATGCACTACCAACCAATGGCTGAATTGAAATAGAGGGGTTTGTTTCGTTCAGATATGGTCGTCCAAAACATGGAAGAGATCACCGTTTCAGCTATTTTTTTTACCATATCACCCCGTCTTTTTCTTTTTATTTGGCCTTTTTTTTCAATAAAACCCTTACTTTTGCGTCCCATTTGCAAATGTAGCCCCAACCGGGAGGGAGCAGACGGAATAGAAATAAGCGGATATGGTCCCGCAATAACTGCGGGAGCAGACGCACTGGATTAGCGGATATGGCGAAATTGGCAGACGCACCAGACTTAGGATCTGGCGCCGCAAGGCATGTAGGTTCGACCCCTATTATCCGCACACCGACAGTTGATAAGTTGAGAGGTTAAAAAGTTGGAAGCTTTCCTGCTTGACACTTCTCCTGCTTATCAACTTTTTTACTTTATCAACCTATCAACTTTTAAAATGGCAACAGTAGTTAGAGAGAACATTGGCTTATTAAATGATAAGATCATTGTAAAGATCAGTAAGGAAGATTATTTCCCATCCTTCGAAAAAAAGCTGAAGGAATATAGCAAGACGGCTAACATCCCGGGATTCAGAAAAGGGATGGTACCTGCAGGTATGATTAAAAAAATGTATGGTGCCGGTATCTTTTCTGATGAGGTATTGAAAACGGTGGAGAAAGAATTGTTTACCTGGTTAAACAATGAAAAACCAGCAATCTTCGCGCAGCCACTGCCCCTGAATAATGACCTGGGTGGCCTGGATATGAACAATCCAAAGGATGTAGAATTTGGTTTTGAAATAGGCCTGAAACCAGCATTCGAGATTCCATCGCTTTCCAAAGCTCCCCTTACCAAACACGTGGTGAATGTTACGAAAGAAATGGTAGACGAAGAGATCAGCCGTATGCAGATCAAAGGGGGAAAAATGACCGAACCTGAAACCATCGATAGCGAAGAGAGCGTATTGAATGTTCTGTTTACAGAAACGGATAAAGAGGGTAACCCGGTAGAAGGCGGCATCAGCAAAGAAAACTCCGTATTACTTAAATACGTGAACCCGAAAATGCAAAAAGAGCTTTTGGGCAAAAAGGCCGGGGATCATTTTGTATTCCAGCTCAATCAGATCTTTGAAGGGGATAAACTGGACATGATGTTGCAGGACCTCGGCTTTGCAAAAGATGATAAGGAAGCTGCCGGCAAATATTTTAAGCTGGACCTGGTGAAAATCGGGCTGGTTGAAAAAAGAGAATTGAACGAAGAATTTTTCAACGAAATATTTCCAGGCAAAGGGATAAAAACGGAAGATGAATTACGTGCTGCATTAGAAACAGAGATCGCGCAGTACTGGGATGCACAAAGCCGCAACCAACTGCACGACCAATTATACCATTACCTGCTGGATGAAACTAAAATGGCGTTCCCGGAAACCTTTCTTAAGCGTTGGCTGGAAACCGGGGGTGAAAAACCAAAAACCGCTGAAGAAGCGGAAACAGAATTTCCTACTTTCAGCAACCAGTTAAAATGGACACTGATCAGTGACAGGCTGATAACTGAAAATAAACTGGAAGTCGGCGAAGAGGAATTAAGAGATAACATGAAGGCGGAAGTGATGCGTTATTTCGGGCAAATGAACATGGGTGATGATACCAGCTGGCTGGAGAGTTACATAGACCGGATGATGAAGGATGAGAAGCAGGTAGATGCTACTTACCGCAGGCTGATCACCGAAAAATTATTCGGTTATGCCGCATCTCAAACAAATCCTAAAGATAAAAAAGTAACCGCTGATGAACTGATGGCAATGCAACACAATCACCAGCACTAAGCCAAATTTTTTTAGAATATAAAATCCCCCACCAACCACGGGGGATTTTATATTTAGCATCTTAATAAACTAATTTGACCTTTGCGTTGTCGGTAAAGTCATTTCCCATCGTGGAATTTGTTAAGGTATTCCCAACCAGTTGATAATAATATTCCCGTCCATTGCTACTCCAATGGTTTTCCATCTGGTATGAATTTGCAACGGGGAGCCAGTCAGAAAAAAAGTCTCTCTTTAAGTAAATCAGGAAAGCTGTGTGCGGAGGCACTAAATTCAGGACTCCTGGTAATTCAAGATTACAAAATCCCCAGTCACAGACCCAGTTGCTGCTATTCAGGATGAACTCATTCGATAAAACCGGTGCAAGCCTTCGGATCTCCACGGAGACGGTGTCCCTGGCGACATAACCAGGGAGGACAGAAACGGTTAGTTCAAACTCGTACCTGCCGGGTAAAGGGTTTCTAACTTTAGTATAACTGCTGTCTGTAAATTCAATGAACGCATTAGAAGGGCCTGAAATATTAGACCAATGCCATTGCAGGTTCGGGTTAGTCAAGCCCCGGTAATCGGCACCACCGTTTAAGTAAAAGAAATCGGGTGGCAACATCACTGTATAATCGCGACCCGCATACGCCCGAAGGAAGGAGTTGCTGGTGCCGGGCCATGGGGTAAGAGGCGGGTTGGAACCCGGAAAAGGAGTGCCGGGAACAACAGGGCCGGTACCAGCAGTTGCAGGTGGATTTCCGTTTACCGGGTCTTCTTTTTGGCAGCCGGCGCACAGGAAAATGAGTATAACCGCTATTACATACCCAGCATGTGAATTCTTTTCCATTACTTATTTTTTATAGATAAATTAGTCTTACTCGTCATTTTCTCTGAAGCTATGGGTGAAAACGAAGTTGGCGATTTGCCTTCCCTGTTCCTCACCCGCCAGGCAGGCTTTTCTAAAATGGAAGCCAACATAAATACGGGAAAGAGAATTATCCCGGGCCGCCTGGGAGATGCTGGAATAGTGACGAGTGACTCCCGGGAGAGTTGAGCTGGTTTGACTAACAGAAATATTGTCGGTGGCGAAAAACAGTTTAAGTATTTCAGATGCTGCACCACCAAAATTTGCATGAGCCGATGGATAATCCGGAAGCGGCGGTGTATAAACGTTTTGTGCGGGATTAAGCACATTGGGCACTTCAATATAGCTGGGGACCCAATTTACATCAGCCGTTGTATTTGGGTTTCCGTCGGTGCCTGCAAGCCGGACAGCGGTTTCCGGCCTCCAGTAAAAGTAATGATACTTTGCCTCGAAGCATCCGCTGACACCATCGGCCATTGCTGTATGCACCAATGCTAACAGGCGGGCAGTTTTCCATGCATCCATTTTTTTTGTTGCGATGAGATTCCGTGTAAACCTGTTCCATCCGATCGATGACCTTTCAACCCAAAATACACCTATTTCGGTTTCTTCAGGGGTACGGTTGTGCCCCATTTTTCCTCCCTTCGTTTTTATTTCATCGTAATCTGCAGTATACTGTGCAGAACTCACCGGATCAGGTGCTCCCGGCCTAAACTGGCTGTTACTCGCTACGCTAAAAGGTTTCATCAGGGTGCCCCACTGGTGCAACGCTTTTATGGTGGGCATACCGGCAAGGCTATAAGGTAACGTTGAACGATACTCGCCTGGAGCATTTCCGTCGGGCAGTGCGGCTATAATATTGGCCTGGGCGAAATTATCATCTGCCCGGTTGGCAATAATGGCATCTGCTGCCTTTTTGCCCAATAGTTTTCCTGATTCTTCAGCTTCACCATCAGGTATTGTGCCAAGGCTTTCATTATACCAAACATCGATAGGGTTAGCGCCCTGCAAATTCATGCCCTTGATAGCCCAATATGCTGCACTGGCAACTGCTGCATCGGCTGAAGCAAATTGCTGCCGCTCGTTCAGCAAAGCAAACCGCTGGTATTTTGGTTTAATGGAGTTTAACGCATCATGTACAGCTATCTGCACCATGGCAAAATAGCGGATCTGTGAAGGAGGGGTACCAGGCCTTCCCAGTACGATACTGGTTTTTTCATTCCAATACATGACCATGTCATTATCCGCAAATCCGGGATCCGGGTTTCGGGCTGCAGCAAAGCTGCTGTTATCGGCCCGGGGTTCACCAGTGATTTCCTTTTTACAGGAAGAGTTCCACAGCATCAACGATGCCAGCATCGTGAAAGTGAAAAATGAGGATTTGAGAACTTTCATTGTGAATAAATTTTAATGATGAACAATTACTGTTATTAAGCTGGTTATAAATCTAACGGCCTTGAAAATGAATTTGTTTGAATTGCGACAGTCCGGGGTGCAGGACCTGCATACAAACCCTGTATCCCGATAACAGTTTGAATTGAACCGCTAAGCCGTTTGTCGCAGATAGGAACGGTTGGTCAGCAAAACCGATGGTACTGTCGCAGGGTTTTTTAATCCCTCTACTATTTATGGTTTAAAAAAATTATTTTTAATGCAGGAGAAAACTTTATGCTTAACAGGGACCTCATATTTTCGGAAAAACCAATTCGCCGCATTCAGCGACATGTACTCTTCTGGTTTTGCTGGTGGTTGTACTTCGGTTTTGTGCATGCTATTAATCCTATGCTGAGTAGTCCTGGCAACCCGCAGATCGCTTTTTTTAAAAATCTGCCGTTTTGTATTGTAGAAAGCCTGCTGTTTCTTATACCCCAAACAGCATTGGCCTACCCACTCATCTATTTTGTATTGCCGCGTTTTATTTTTCCAGGTAAATACTTACGGGCTTTTTTCTGGACGCTGGTTTTTGTTGCTATTGGAGTGGTATTTAGTACATTTATGGCGCAACAGGTCAATCCAAAGATCATTGCTTTCCTTTTGCCCGAACGGTTTTATCAACACATAAACCGCCCGCCAATCCTTACTTTTTATATGGGCGTCTTATTAAGTTTGAAAGGCACCCTTACTGTTGCTGCAATGGCCGTTGCGGTTAAGTTGGTAAAGCATTGGTATCTGAAAGAGCAAGCCAACCTGCAGTTGGTAAAAGAAAATACAGAGGCACAACTTCAGTTGCTCACGGCACAGGTGCATCCCCACTTTTTATTTAATACGCTCAATAACATCTATTCCCGGGCGCAGAATGAATCGCCTGCGACAGCTAATATGATCATTGAACTTTCGCATATTATGCGGTATGTACTGGATGAAGGAAAACACACATTAGTGTCGCTTGAAAAGGAGCTACAAATGATCACAGACTACATCAACCTGGAGAAGATGCGATATGATGAAAAACTTGATCTGCATGTTTCCCTGCCTTCCAAAACGGATAATATTTATATCGCCCCGTTATTGTTGCTGCCCTTTGTGGAGAATTGTTTTAAACATGGCGCCAGCAAGATGCTTCATCACCCCTGGATCAATTTAAAAATTGATCTGCAGCAGGATAATTTAACTATGAAATTAATGAACGGTAAAAAGTTATCCTGGGATAGCCACGAGAACAGGAAGGGTACTGGTATAGATAACGTTAAGAGGCGGCTGGACGTGCTATATCCCGACAAGTATGTTCTCCGGGTGGATGAGGACGAAGAAGTATTTGTGGTGAATCTTACGCTTGAGCTGGTAAAGCTCAACCCTTCGAAAACGCCGGCACAACCAGTAAACACACAAAAAGAGTATGTCTAAATATGGATAAATTGGCAAAGTGCATGGTCGTGGACGATGAACCAATGGCAAGAGATGTGATACGCAGGTACATTGAAAAAGTGCCAGGACTACAAATTATTGCAGAATGTAGTAACGCAATTGACGCACTGGTATTTCTTCAGGACAAATCCGTAGATCTGATATTCCTGGATATACGTATGCCGGAATTGTTGGGGACCGAATTTGTAAAATCCCTCCGAAACCCGCCCAAGATCATTTTTACCACTGCCTATAAAGAATATGCGTTGGATGGCTTTGAGCTTGACGTAGTGGATTACCTGCTTAAGCCTATTCGTTTCGAAAGATTTTTAAAAGCAATTAATAAGGCATTTCCGAGAAAAGAAGAAGAGGAAAAATCTGTTGCAACCACAACTCCGGAGAAAAAAAATACTGCGGACTTCATCTACCTCAGGGTAGACAGGAAACTGGTAAAGATATTCCTGGGCGACATATTTTACATTGAAAGTGCGAGAGATTATGTGAAAGTAGTTTCTAAAGATAAAAATTATATCACCCGACAAACCATTTCTTCAATTGAAGCAATGTTAAGCGGCATTGAATTTGTACGCATTCATCGCTCCTACATCATTGCAGTGAGTAAAATAAAATCCTTCACTAATGAGCAGGTGGAAATTGGGAATAAGGAGCTTCCTATTGGTAAATTTTATAAAAATAGTTTTGTGAAAATCACTGCAGAATAAAAAATACCAGCCCCACAAATAAAAAGCTGCGAGTTTTGACGGGGGGCACCTGTCAAAAGATCTTCTAATAGTAAATGGTGACATCAATTGTGGGGTCATTAAAATTTCCGCCATACAAGGAAATTATATTGCGGGAAAGCAGGTTATAATAATATCCGCCCCAGGTATAGTCAACATTTGGAAGGGGCCCTGCGGTAGCACGTTCATACATTCCCGCAGATTTTGCAAAAACCCATTTGATATTATTTGCCACTTCTGCAGGTATTCCTGCTGTTGAAAAGCCTGAAGCAGCACGATTTAAATCATTGATCACCTGTTTTCTTAAATTGCTGAATACCGTAACCATAATGGTATCGCTATGAACACGGAGTTGGTTATCTGTCACGGTGACTTCAAACCCATATTCCCCTTCTTCCATCCAAAACACTTTTGGAGAGGGTAGATGGTCCCACTCTAAAAAATAAGATTCAGGCCCTGAAATCTTTTTCCAAAGATATCCTTTGATATTATTTTCTGCAGTAGTTACGGAGCAAGCCAATTGCTCAAAGGTGCTGGGTATTTCAATTTTAATGTCGGGGGCCGGCATTAACTACAGGTGGAGGTGAGGGCAACACTGGCGTTGGCAAGGGCGTCACTGGCGTTGGCAAGGGGGTCACTGTCGTTGGCAAGGGAGTAATTGGCAGCAGTGGATCTTTCTTACAACTTATAAGGGTCAATTGTGTTACAAATATTGCCAAATATATTAAGGATTGAATCTTATACATTGGAAAAGTTTTACGGTTAAAAACGTCGTTTTATTTGCTACTAAATTAGTCTCCAAAAATCTTTTAGTATTTCAAATGCGACGAGCATACAGATTGCCAAGGCAGAAAGGTATCCGGCAGCGACGGATAGTTGAAGACATTATAGGCTATACTGGTATTTTTCAACAAACCCTGCCGGGGTTGCTTTACATAGTAGTTTTGTGAGGATCAGTGCGGAACCTTATTTCTTTTGATCCAGGAAACCCTGCGCCACCAGCCACTCTTCAAAGCGTATGATCCAGGTGTTGGCAGGAGCACCCCATAATCCATGGCCGCCTTTTGCATACATGTGGAGTTCAACGGGCCTTTTGTTTTCTACCCATGCATTGTAGAGATTAATGCTGTTGATTGGCCGTGCCAGCAAATCATCTGTTGCGGCCACGATAAAGGCAGGGGGGGCTTCTGCTGAAATCGACGTACTCAAATTGCCGCAATAAATAAAAGCTGCATAGTCTGGCTTCGTTTCTTTTTGTCCGCCGGCTACCACGTGCATAACCAAACTGGCGCCGCTCGAGAAACCAATGATTCCTATTTTTTTTGGATCAATATTATATTTCACTGCATTATGTCTCACGTGTTGCATAGCCGTTGCAGCATCCTCTCTGGCCATCAGTCTTACCGTATGACCATTGTCAGCCCTGAATTTTGCGGTGTCTCCCATTCGGCTGATCATTTCATTCCATGGATTGGTAGTTTTGCTGTGCATCAGCCGATGCTTCAACAGGAATACTGTTATACCTTTTTTTGCCAGCTTTTCTGCGATAGTCTTACCCTCCGTTTCTATATTCAAAACACCCAGGGCACCACCGGGACAGATGATGATAGCGGTACCATTTGCGGATAAAGAGTCAGGCGAAAAGAGGGTAAGCGAAGGTTTGGAAATGTTATACGCAATCGGAAATTTAACCGGTGCAGGTTTATCACTCATTGCTTTACCTTCTTCCCAATCCCAGTTTTCAGAACCGGGTGCAGGGCCTTGATAAAGTGGAATTACCGTTTGTTGCGCGTTTGGAATTAACCAAAAATGCAGCATCAAAAAAAAAGTAAAGACTTTCTGCATCACCTGCGATTTTACTCAAGTTAAAAAACTTTCTCTCAATAGATAAACTTATTTGATACAGTTTGTCCTGGTCGGTCATTTAAATCTTATCGCCTCCGTGGAAGTTACAGGGTGACATCCAAGGAGGCAACAATTTGCTTTAGATACTTGCTGTATAAAAAACGGTATAAAAGAGCGGATTAAATCATTTCCTCATTCTTCCCTGAAAGCATGTGTAAATACGTAAGCTGCAATTTGCCTTCCCATTTCTTCACCATTCAGGACTGATTTCCTGAAATCCCAGCCATTATAAATCATGCTGAGTGAATTATCTCTGGCCGCCTGTGAATAACTTGAAAAATGAAAGGAAGGTTTCGGCCCGATCACTGCAGGATTGGTACTTGTAGTGGTGATATCTATCGAGGTTTGATCGGAGCCAAAAAACAATCGCAATATCTCTGCTGTTGTACCTCCATAAGCCGCATAACCGTTCGGATAACCTGGCGTAAGGGGCGTAACAAAACCCGGCATTTCGGAAAGAGATGGCAACCAGCTAAGATCTCCACCAGTAATATCGTTTCCGTCAGTTGCAGCTAAGCGTATGGCACTCTCAGGTCTCCATGAGTAAAAATAATAGCCGCTATTCAGTTGAGAGCTGATACTTTCAGCCATAGACACGTGCACCAGTGCAAAAAGTCTTGCCGTTTTCCACGCATCGAGTTTTTTATTTTCTATAGCCTTTCTTACCATATTGTTCCAGATGAGGGACGGCCGGTTTTCGCTCCAGAATTGCCCGATCTTTTCTTCCTGTGCGGTACGTGTAGACCCAACCCTGGCACCCTTAGCTTTTACCTCATTGAAGTCTGTAGTATAGCCGGCTGAATTAACAGCATATGGCCCGGCTGGCCGGAACTGCTGATTGCTTTCTATGACCCAGGGTTTCATTACCGTGCCCCAGTTGGGCAGATTTCTAAATGGAAACAAAGTTTGTGTAGGCGCCCAGTTTATTGCCGTAACGGTGGAGCGATATTCGCCGGGGTTAATACCATTAGGAGGAGTAGTAGAAATACCAATAACTTGCGTGAATCCGTCATTTGCACGGTTAGCAATAAGTGCATCGGCGGACCGCTTGCCCAGGTCTTTACCCAATTCTTTACTTTCTCCATCCGGGATAGTTGCCAGGCTCTCATTGTACCATTGATCAAGCGGGGGATTTCCAACGAGGGTAGTTCGCTTCATCACCCAATAAGCGGCACTGGCAACTGCTGCACGGGGGTCGGCATGCTGTTCTCTTTCATTAAATGCATAACGTTCATATTTTGGTTTAATGCTGTTCAGTGCATCGTGCACGGCAACCTGTATCCTTGCAAAAACACGGGTCCGGGGCACCTGGGTAAAACCTGGGTTGAGTACCATTGCAGCTTTTTCATTCCAGTATAAAACCATGTCATTTTCTGCAAAGCCGGGATCGTTGGGTTTTTTGAACGCTTCTGCCGGCGGCTCCGCCCTTTTTTCGGTAGCCAGGGTTAAATCTTTTTTACAGGCGGCAAAAATTGCCATAAAAGAAGTACAGGTGATCATCCATACGAAACACTTTTTCATACTGTTGGTTTGAAGATGAAGAATGGAAAATTACCTTAAAACTAACTGTTGAAAATTCACTTTTTATAAGAATACGACAGGCAACTTTCTTTACAAGGCATAAATCGTATGACTTGTTTTTTATAAAAACAACTGCCCCAACGATATTCATCAGCGATGAAAAAATTTCAGCCCGCTATTTTAGACGAGTATCGCTCTTAGGCTGTTTCTTTTTTTAATTAACAAGCAGAATGATTATTTTTAAAAGCAGGGTTTTAAGTTTATGTTAAGCAACAAATTCATATTATCTGAAAAAAGAAATGACCGCATCAAACGGCATTTGCTTTTTTGGTTTGTATTGGCTGTATATTTTGCACTACTGCAGGCAGCTAACCCCTTTCTTAAGCCTGCGTCTTCTTATGTCGGCAACCTCCCCTCCGCCCTTGCCAGGAGTTTTCTGCAGCTCGTACCCCAGGCTTTTACTGCTTATACCATACTTTACCTGGTTGTACCTCTCTATATCAGGAAAAAGCAATTATTGCTGGCTATTATAAGCCTTACCCTGGTGTGGGTTGCCAGCGCTTATGTTAGCAAACAGATGGCAAAAACCATAAACCCGTTTATTTTAAGCCATGTGTTACCTGTCCACTTCTACCGGTACATGGATGCCCCACCTAAAATGAATTTCTTTGCAGATCTATTGGCTGTTACGAAAGGGGTTTTAACTGGTGCCGGCTTTATAGTTATGCTAAAATATGTGAAGCAATGGTACATGAAGGAACAGCGTAACTTACAATTGCAAAAAGAAAATACGGAATCAAAATTGCAATTGCTCACCGCCAGGATCCATCCGCAGTTTTTGTTCAATACGCTCAACAATATTTATTCGAAAACGCAAAGAGAAGCACCCAAAAGCTCCAAAATGATCATGGAGCTTTCTGCCATGCTTCACTATATTCTCACAGAGGGCAGTAAAACATTGGTACCGTTACACAGAGAATTGGCGATGCTGCATGATTATATCAACCTGGAAAAAATGAGGTATGGCAATAAGCTCGCGCTCCATATATCCATGCCAGGCGAGATCCCGGATCCCGGGCAGGAACGGGCCAGCCTGCAAATTGCCCCATTGATACTGCTCCCTTTTGTAGAAAATTGTTTTAAACATGGGGCAAGTAAATTTCTTAGCGCACCGTGGATCAACCTTAAAATAGAACTGAATAAAAAGGTGCTCATCATGAAACTCATGAATGGCAAAGATCCCGATGAACGGGACATAGAGCCTAAATCGGGTACTGGTCTGGTGAATGTAAAAAAAAGGCTGGAGCTGCGCTATCCGCACCAGCATGAATTAGAGATAACCGATGAACGGAACTTTTTTATTATACAACTTCGGCTTACATTAACTGAAGGTCAGCCAATATCCGGCTCAAATGACAATGCTACATCAACACCCGCAAAATTGGTTCACGGTTATGCATCAGACCTGGGGTAAGGGGAAGTAAAAAGATTTAGGATTGAGCAGGTAAACAACAATAAAAAATATTTTCTATACAGCACCCAACATGCACGTTCAAAACTTTATATTTTCCGAAAAAAGAAGGGACCGTATCTTACGGCATATTCTCTTTTGGGTAGTATGGGGTGGCTATTTTATGTTAATGCATATGGCATCCCCGATGCTGGGGCCGGAAGCTTCTAATTTCAGGAATGTGCCCCTTACGGCTACCGAGAGTTTTTTGTTGCTATTACTGCAGTTGCCCATCACCTATATGACGCTGTACTTTCTTTTACCAATGTATTTCCGGGAAAAGAAAGTAGTGAAGGCCATCGCCTGGTTTGTAGCCTGCTGGCTTGCCTATTATTTTATTTACCAGTTTTTATTGAAAAATGCATTTCCGAAGATCCTGGAATGGGTTTTACCTTCAAAATATCTCAGGTATTCCCAGCGTACAGCAGAGGCAACGTTTTTTATGGGCTTGTTGGCGGTTTTTGTGGCCGGCTTTTCCGCAACAGCTTTTGTAGCCGGGTTTAAATATTTAAAACAATGGTACCTGAAAGAACAACGAAATGCCCAATTGCAAAAAGAAAATACCGAAGCCCAGTTGCAGTTATTAACCGCCCAGGTTCACCCGCATTTTTTATTCAATACCCTGAATAATATTTATTCGCAGGCCCAGGACGAATCCGCAAAGAGCTCAAAAATGATCATGGGATTGTCTGATATACTGCGGTATATCTTATTGGATGGAAAAAGGCCACTGGTATCGCTGGATAAGGAGCTTCAGATGCTAAAAGAATATATGCACCTGGAAAAGAACCGCTATGGGGATAAACTTGACCTGCATTATCTCATTGCTGATCATACCAACGATTTGTATATTGCTCCTTTATTACTTTTGCCATTTATTGAAAATTGTTTCAGGCATAATGTCAACCACATACCTGAAAATCCCTGGATCAATCTAACTATTGAAATCAAAGACACAACCTTGTCTATGAAACTGTTGAATGGAAATACTACTGCCGATGGTATTGAACCAGGGGCCAATGAGGGGTTAAACATTGTGCGCCAGCGTTTGGAGTTATTATACCAGGACCGGTATGAACTACAGACTAGGGATGAGGATGAAGTTTTTATAGTCGACCTCCAGATAGAATTGGTAAAGACGGAAGCTACAAAGGATATTCTTCATCAAACTACACCTGAACAATCGTATGCCTAACTCAACCCCCATACCTGTAAAATGCCTGATCGTGGATGATGAGCCCATGGCAAGGGATGTGATCAGGCGTTATATTGAGCAACTTCCTTCGTTGTGCATAGCCGGTGAATTCGGCAATGCAATTGATGCCACGCTTTTTCTACAGCAGCACCAGGTGGATATGATCTTTTTAGATATCCAGATGCCGCATTTATCCGGAACCGATTTTGTAAGAAGCCTGCGGAATGTTCCTAAAATTATTTTTACTACGGCTTATAAGGAATATGCCCATGAAGGGTTTGACCTGGATGTCATTGATTATATATTAAAGCCTGTACGTTTTGATCGTTTTTTGCGGGCTGTTCATAAAGCTTTTCCTCAACAACAGCATGAAACGGAGGCGGGTACTGCTGCTGGAGGTTATGAAAATAAATTTGCTTCTCCTTTTATTTATTTAAGGGTGGATCGCAAGATGAGTAAAATTTTGCTGGACGATGTACTTTACATGGAAAGCGATAAAGACTACGTAAAAGTTTTCACTGCAACTGCGACCATCATTTCAAGGCAAACGATCAGTTCTGTAGAAGCCATGCTTCCGGAGAATAAATTTTTTCGCATTCACAGGTCTTATATCGTTTCATTAGATAAGGTTAAGTCCTTTACAAACGATATAGTAGAGATTGGCAACAAGGAACTCCCCATTGGAAAACTGTACCGCAATGGTTTTTTGAAACTGCATGGAGGGTAAAGCAACATCAATGATTTTTGCAAAAAACCTATAAGGTTTTAACAACCTTACAGGTCTTTGTGCTTCCCGGCGGCAATTAATCTTTGCGGCTGAACCAACAGAAAAAATCGTGAATTAATTTTCCCGGAACTGATGAGTAAATACATAATTGCCTATCTGCCTTCCCATTTCTTCGCCATCAATCGCTGCTTTTCTAAAATCCCAGCCACTCCAGATCTTTGAAAGGCTGTTATCTCTTGCTGCTTGCGCAATACTGCTGTAGTGGAGGGTAGTACCAGGCAAAGCAAAGCTGTTCAATTCAATGGAGATATCATCCGACCCAAAAAATGATTGCAGGATGCTGGATGCTACGCCACCGTACATTCCAAAACTTGAGGGGTATTGGGGTACAGGGGGAGTATAAAACACGCCAGGCCCCTCTGCAAGGAAAGGTAACCAGTTGCCATCCGGGCTGGTACTGGCATTTCCATCTGTGCCGGCGAGCCGCACTGCTGTTTCGGGGCGCCAGGAATAAAAATAATAACTCGAGTTCATAACGGTGTTTATACCATCTGCCATCGCTGTATGCATTAAGGCAAACAGCCGGGCAGTCTTCCAGGCATCCATTTTTTTGCCGGCAATGATATTCCTGGCAACATTGTTCCAGATAATGGATGGCCGGTTTTCTGACCAGAACCTCGCGAGTGTTTCTTCACTGGCTGCTCTTACGCCGCCCTGGTTGGCACCTTTCTGTTTCACTTCCTCGAAATCGGCAGTGTAAGCAGCCGTGTTCACTGCATATGGGCCGGATGGGCGGAACTGGAAATTGCTCTCTACCACAAACGGTCTTAACACGGTACCCCAGTTCGGAATATTTTTCACAGCAAATGGCACGAGTGTGGGTACCCCATTTACGGTCACAAAACGCAGGGTAGAGCGGTATTCGCCGGGCTCATCGCCATCGGGCGGGTTAGGCGATGTTACCAGTACCTGTGTGAAACCGTCATTTGCCCTGTTGGCGAGTACGGCATTAGCGGATTTGATGCCCAAAGCTATTCCCAAAGTTTTACTTTCTCCATCGGGAATGGCTGCTAAGCAGCTGTCCCGCCAGTAATCAACCTGGGCATTGCCCCGGCCAAGTCCCGTAATTGCTCTATGAGCGGCACTGGCCACTGCAGCATCGGGGTCGGCAAACTGTTCTCTTTCATTCAGGGCAAAGCGTTCATACTTTGGCTTAATATTGTTTAATGCATCATGTACAGCTATTTGTGAAATAGCAAAACGACGGGCCCGGGTGGGTTGTATCACAGCTACTCCAAAAATTACCGCTGTCTTTTCATTCCAGAACATGACCATGTCGTTAGCAGCAAAACCGGGGTCATTCGGCTTTTTTGAAAATTCCTCTTCTGGTGAAACAGCAGGCTGGTCGATTCCTTTTTTGCAGGAAAAGAAGCCAATAAGAAGACAGGAGGCTATTACAACCTGCTTCACGTGATTGTTGATTAGTTTCATGTTATTCTATTTTGGTGGTGAAGAATGATATGTATAGCTATGTGGGATGTTGAGCTCAATAAACAATTTTTACATCAGGCGTGTCCCCGCCGCAGTAATCGTGGTATATTCTCAGTTTGGTGCCGTCCCCAGATATCTCGTAGACCCATTCATCCCAGCCAACCCAGCCATTTAATGTCAGTTCATACCATTGGGAAAAGCAATCCGGCTTGATGAAAACTTTTTTTATTATTGAACCCAACGGCAGATGATTATAGATATCAATGCCGATATGGGTAAACGAGCCCGCGATAATCCATTGCTGGTCGGGGAGAATAATTTCGTGCGTAGGGGCAGAAGGATTCGCAATAGCTATGGTGGCAATGCTGGTACTCACAAATCCTGTTGTACTTGTGAAACTGCATGAGAACTGGTAGATGCCTTCCTCCAGGCTGGTTATCCTCGTGCTGGCGGCATTTGGTGACGCTATGTGGTAGGAGGCCGGGCCTGCTATTTTCCTCCACTGTATAGAAGCGACATTAACAGGTGAGGTGCCGCTGTTGTTTCCCGGGAAAGCGGTTACTGTTACTGAGTTTTGAGGTAAATCCAGGAGATAATAGGAGGGATAAATGGCAACGTAGTCCAGGGTGTCGATGGATGGTTTCACGGTGATCTCAACTGAGTCAAAGGCTTTTACCTGGGCAGAATTAGTTGCGGTAAATTCAAATACATACACGCCGGTTTCCATGACGGTTAAGCCTGAAATAGCCCGCTCAGGGTTTTGGATCCGGCAGAATGGCCCCGAAATTTGTCGCCAATTAAGTTTGGTTGCGTTGCCCATTATGACAGTTCCATAAAGCGTAAGAGCGGTCGCGGGAAGATTCACAGAGGTATCATGCCCCGCATGCAACTGCAGCGGGGGACCGAGCAGGTTCGACGACATCTCATCTTTTTTGCAACTGACCGTTACAGATAGAATGATCGCCATTAGTAAGAAGTATGTTTTAGACTGGTTCATAACAATTCTTTTATGATCTAAAACTAATTCCGGCAAAAAGCCTCATTTTTTATTTGCGGCTAACTATGGCAGTTATGAGACAGACGGCTATTTTACGACGTGTTTTCAATATACTGTCCGGGTGGGACTCGTTTAATCTGCGACAAAAAAGTTTGGTCGCAGTAAGAGCGCCTACTGTCTCATTTTTAATTAAGGGCTTCTTTTTAGGGAATTAATATTATATTTTAGAGTGTATGGTTTCGCTCATCGATAACAAACTGATCTTTTCTAACGAAAGAAAGTACCGGATCAGGCGGCACCTGTTATACTGGGGTGTCTGGTATGTTTTTATGGCCCTAACGCATGCCGCCAATCCTCAGGGTTTAGACGAGGTCGCCTACTTCAAAAACCCGGTCTTCACGTTCACGGAAGCTTTTTTAGTGACAGTAGCGCAAATTCCAATGGTTTATATTATGCTTTATTTCGTGCTGCCCCACCTGATATTAAAGCAGAGGTATGTGTCGGCTTTTCTAACCATCTTCCTGTTGTGGTTACTTTTTGGTGCGATGAATATTTATTTAATTACAGACAGGATGCCTGATTGGCTGTCTGCTGTTTTACCTGCACAATACGTTGCTAAAACACAGCGGCTTGGAGCTGTTTCATTTTATATGGCTGTTATAGCCACCAACAAGGGTGCTTTCGCCATGGCGGCCATGGCTTTAATGCTGAAATTCATAAAATACTGGTACCTGAAGGACCAGCGAAACCTGCAATTACAAAAAGAGAATACCGAGGCACAAATGCAGCTGCTAACAGCACAGGTGCATCCACATTTCTTATTTAATACCTTGAATAATGTTTATTCACAAGCGCAGACCGAATCTCCCAAGGGATCGCGGATGATCATGGGATTATCTGATATGCTCCGGTATATTTTATATGAAGGAAATAAACGGCTTGTACCGCTGGATCAGGAGCTAACGATGATCACGGAATACATTAACCTGGAAAAGATCAGGTATGGAAATAAACTGGACGTGCACCTGCTCATACCGGGCAAAACCGAAGACATCTACATTGCCCCGCTGCTGCTGTTGCCCTTTATTGAAAATTGTTTCAAGCATGGTGCTAGCAACATGCTGCAGAATCCCTGGATTAACCTCACCGTTGAGATGAAAGACACACAACTGGTGATGAAACTGATGAACGGAAAAATGCCTTTGAATGCTGATCCAAATCCTGGAAAAGGGATCGGCATCAACAATGTACGCAAAAGGCTGGAATTACTTTATAAAGATAAATATGACTTACAGATACGGGAGGATGACGAGGTCTTTGTGGTGGATCTGAAAGTTGAACTAGTTATAATCAAATCCGGCAAACATGGTGATAATCTGCCGGAACACAAACCCGAACCTGTTTATGCCTAACGGAACACATACAGCGATCAGGTGTATCATCGTGGATGATGAACCCCTTGCAAGGGATGTAGTGAGGCGTTATATTCAGAAAGTCCCCACGCTTAACTTAAACGGCGAATTTGGAAATGCAATTGATGCCACCATCTTTTTGCAGGAAAACACGGTCGACGTGATCTTCCTGGATATTCGCATGCCACAGTTAAACGGGACTGATTTTGTTCGAAGCCTCCGCACTGTGCCGAAAATTATTTTTACAACGGCCCACAAAGAATATGCACATGAAGGCTTTGAACTGGATGTGACGGATTATTTATTGAAACCTATTCGTTTTGATCGTTTTCTTAGGGCGGTAAATAAGGCATTTCCACAACGGCGGGATGATGGTCTGGCCCTTGTGCCAGTGGTAGCTGAAGAAAACAAGGGAGCCCTTTCCTTTATTTACCTACGGGTCGACCGCAAGATGATAAAAGTTTTTCTTGATGACATATTGTATATAGAGAGCGATAAGGATTATGTAAAAGTGTTTACGGATAATGGTTATGTTATCACCAGGCAAACAATTGCATCGGTTGAAGCTATGTTGTCTGAAAGCATGTTTACGAGGATACATCGTTCTTATATTATTTCACTTAACAAGATAGAATCCTTTACCCCGGACACTGTTGAGATCGGTAACAAAGAATTGCCGGTCGGAAAACTATACCGCAACAGTTTCTTAAAACTACAGGCTACCTGAAGGCGAAAAAAGAAGATCAATTCCGTACCGCCATTTTGAGTAACCTCTTTTATAAACCAGAAAAATAAAACCTGTTATGAGAAAACTTCTATTTTTTCTGCCCTGGATGTTTTTGTCTTCCCCTTTGTATGCCCAAAACTCCGGCGGAGTAACTGGTACTGTAATAGACCAACAATCGGGGGAAGGGCTGGCCGGTGCCACTGTAACGGTGAAAGGGCTGCAAGCCTCTACCCTTACAAACAGCGGAGGACAGTTTTTGTTACAAGGGCTAAAGCCTGGGAAAGTTGTATTGCTGGTATCCTATGTGGGCTACCGGGACCAAACGCTCCCAGTGAATATTAAAGATGCTGTAACGGCGAGCGTAGACGCTGCAATGGGCGTGTCAGACAAGCCGGGGGATGAGGTCGTTATCTCGGCCTCCAAACGGCCCGAAAAAATCACGAATGCACCTGCATCTATACAGGTGATAGGGATCAAAGACCTGCAAGAGTTTGCCGGATCAAATGTGGGTGAGCTTGTGAGCAAAGTGCAGGGAGTTGAGTACACCCGTAATGGCGTAACGGAGATTACATTCAATGCGCGGGGGTTTCACAGTGCATTTAACAACAAAGTATTTCAAATAGTGGATGGCCGAAACAGCATGGCGGCACTGAGTGGAAGTTTACCCATAATGAACCGGGGCTCCACTATTAAAGATGATATGGAGCGCCTTGAAATAATAGTCGGGCCCCAGTCTGCGCTGTATGGGCCAAATGCCCACAACGCTGTTTTTAATACCATTACAAAAGATCCCAGGAAATATACGGGCACAACATTGTCGGTGACAGCAGGCAGCCGTTACCAGTTCAGCGGGCGGTTCCGCCATGCCGCAAAGATCAACAATAAATTTGCGTATAAGCTTTCCGGTGAGTATTCGATGGGGAAAGAATTTGATTTCAGGGACAGCGTATATGCAGGCAACCAAAATGGTAACAAGCCAGAGTGGGGTCCCCCGGTGGCGATCCCCGAGCGGCTGGATCCCTATTTCCGCCATATGCGGGGGGAAGGACATATTTATTATACGATAAAAAATAAGACTGATATAATCTTTTCGGGAGGAACTAATAAAAGCACCTGGCCGCAGGTGGTAACCGGCGGTCGAAACCAGATGCGGGATGTCACTTACGGTTTTTTGCAGGCCCGGTTGGTGCATCCGCGGTTTTTTGTGAACCTGTATAATACCTGGGGTTCAATTGGGACAACTTATTCAGTGGTGAGTCATACCAGGGATTTCTGGAACCGGACACACAGCACGGGACTTGATCATTTGTATCCTGACGAGGCCGAAAAAGTTACCAAGGGGGGGTTTAAAGAAGAAAGCCAGCGCACCAATGCAGATGCGCAATACAATTACAAGTTTGAAAAGGCAGGGCTTTTTGTGGTGGCGGGGCTAAGCTTCCAGCAAGACCGCCCCAATGGGTTCGGGATAAACCTCGTTGACAGTTTCCGGAATATACAGGTTGAGCAGTACGGTGCTGTGATTCAATTGGAAAAATCTTTGCCCTATCGGATTCGGCTGATCAGTGCCACCAGGGTCGACCACCATACCAATTTCGGCAACTTTTTTTCTCCAAAATTTGGTATAGTTAAAGCCGTTGCGGATGGAAATTTCCGTCTTACCTGGGCAAGGGCATTTTCAATGCCGAGTATCCTGAACCAATATTCCGCAATTGGCAGAAGCCTTTTTGGGAATGGAGGAGGGATTACATACATACCACAAAATGCTAAATTCAGCGATCCCGCCTCGGTTAGAATAACTGATCCCCTAAAGCCTGAACAGGTAGGTACTTGGGAAGTTGGTTATAAGGGAACAATCATAAAAAAATTATTCCTGGATGTCAACTATTACAATGGTAAAAGTAAAAACTTTATAAGCCCTCCCCGTTCTGTATTTGGGCGGGCCCTGAAAGTTGGGGATATCGACGTTACACATAATCCTAACCTTGCAGGTACGGTAAGGAATGATATCCTCATCGGGGGTAACTTTTCCACTTTCTTTAATTATGGCGAAGTAAGAGTTAGCGGCATCGATGCCGGCTTGACCTATACGTTCAACAAGTTGATTAGCCTGGCTGTAAAATATTCGTGGTTTACATCCGGTATTATGGATAATGATTTGAGAAATGATGCAAACAAGGACGGTTTTGTTTCCAAAGAAGAAACATCTTTGAATGCCCCGCAACACCGGGGGGCGGTCATACTCGGTTTTCAAAACTTGCATAAAGGAAAAGTCTATTTGAATCTTTCGGCCCGCATCCTGGAGGAATACGACTTTTACAGTGGCACCCAGATAGGCACTGCAGCGGGTAAAGGATCACGAGGGCTTGTATATGGGGGGACTAGTCCCGGCTCCGGACGGCCTCGGAATTACCTAAAGAATTTTGACTGGGGCCCCTTAGGCGGTTTCACAACGGTTGATTTGAGTGCGGGTTATAAAGTGAGTCCAATGGTAAGTGCCGGCGTGAGTATTACTAACCTTTTTAATACGGAACAAATCGAATTTGTAGGTTCACCCTCCATCAGCCGGTTGATCTCGTTTGAAATAAGAGTACATGTTCCGCAGGCAATAAATAAAAAATAGGCAGGCTACATGTCAAATTTTGTTGGGGTCGTTTTCTCATACTCCGGGTCATAACTCACAAAAAAACGAATGTAAATTACCCGGCTCAGGCGCATGAGCCATGGTTGTAAAACAACCAGCAACACAGCATTGGCAACCAGCCACCAGATTACCCGGTTGTCATTTACCGAGATGCCAATCAATACCCACCATGCCACGAAACTCGCAACAGAAATAGCCACAGCAAGGGCATAACTTACATAACCGGTGCCATACCAGAACCCCGGCTCAAGGTCATATCGCTGACCACACTCCGGGCAATGTTCATACATTTCAAAAATATGTTTCAGACCTAAATTGCGATATGCATTCGGGTCTTTAAACATTGGACCCCTTCTGCAACGCGGGCATCTCATTGTGAGCTGGCTCCAGAAAAAATTAGGAGTAGGTCTTTTGTTTTCTGCACTCATCTTCTCTTATTTATCCTTATTTGTTAAACCTGAATTTGAAAAATACCATTACAAGACTCATGAGTAAAACCATGCTATTCGTATAAATGATAGCGATGTCCTTTGCAACGATCCCATAAATAAGCCACATAGAAACCCCCAGGATCAGGAGCCCAAGCATTCCTGCTGAAAGGTCTTTGGCCGATTTGGTTTTCCAGATCCGGATCACCTGCGGCAAAAATGTGATGGATGTAATTGTGCCGGCAGACAATCCAAGAATTTCTAAAATAGTCATATGTCTATATTAAGCTGGTTCCTTTTTTCTTTCCCCGATTTGCTGCCGCCACATGGCGTAGTAAAGGCCTTTTTCATCTAAGAGGCTGCGGTGGGCGCCGGTTTCCACTACATCTCCTTTTTCTAAAACATAGATTCGGTCTGCATGCATTATTGTGCTCAACCGATGCGCTATCAGGATAGTGATCTGGTCTTTGTTTGCTGAAATTTCCCGGATGGTATTTGTTATTTCTTCTTCTGTCAGTGAATCCAATGCGGAAGTGGCTTCATCAAAGATAAGCAGGTTTGGTTTGCGCAGCAATGCACGGGCGATGGACAAACGTTGTTTCTCCCCACCACTCAGTTTCAAACCGCCTTCACCAATCATTGTTTCTAACCCTTTCTCTGCCCTTGCCAATAAATTGGTACAGGCAGCTTTGTCCAGGGCATCATTCAGGTCTTCATCTGTGGCGGCAGGATTTACAAAGAGCAGGTTTTCTTTAATGCTGCCACTGAAGAGGTTCGTATCCTGCGTCACAAATCCGATCTGGCTCCGAAGGTCTTCAAAACTAATATTGTTTTCATCCATGCCATTGTATAAAATCTTGCCTTCCTGCGGACGATACAAACCTACCAGCAATTTCATCAATGTGGATTTTCCACTGCCACTTGGCCCGACAAAGGCAATGGTCTCACCCGTGTTGGCGGTAAAACTGATATCGTCAATCGCTTTTTGCCCGGCCGACTGGTGCTTGAAACTTACCTGATGAAAAACAAGTGAGTCGATATCGCCTATATGCTTTGGATTTGCCGCTACTGGTTCGGGTGATTTTTTCATTAACACGTCAAAGTTGTTCAGGGAAGCTTCGGCTTCCCGGTAGGACAGGATGATGTTTCCAACCTCCTGAAGGGGCCCAAAAACAAAAAAGGAAAAAACCTGCATCGTTACTAACTGACCGGCATCCATACGATGCCTGAAGATTAGCCACATAAGCATAAATAAAATGACCTGGCGAAGCGTATTTACAAATGTGCCTTGTATAAAACTTACCGTGCGGATGCGTTTTACTTTTGTGAGTTCAAGCCCGAGTATTTTGAAAGTATTTTTATTCAACCGGGTGACTTCCTGGTGGGTAAGGCCCAGGCTTTTAACCATTTCAATATTTCTCAGCGATTCTGTGGTGGCACCCGCCAGCGAAGTTGTCTCGGAGACAATACTCTTCTGGATTCGCTTTACTTTTTTGCTAAGTGCATTTGTAATGATGATCAGCATGATAATGCCGCCAAAATAAATGATGGGCAGGCTCCAGTGAATGCTGGTAGAATAAACTGCAACTACAACGATACCTACGATGACGGGAAAGAGAATATTAATGAAAGCCGCAATAAATTTTTCAGTGTCTACTCTTACTTTTTGGAGGATGCTGAGTGTTTCGCCGCTGCGTTGGTCTTCAAACTCCTGGTAAGGTAATTTCATGGCGTGCTGCAAGCCGTCCGTAAATACATTTGCACCAAAACGCTGCGTGATCGTATTGAGGAAATAATCCTGGAAAGCTTTTGCAATACGGCTTATCATCGCAACTGTTATGGATGCCACCAGCAAGGCGAGCACACCCGGATTGGTCCAGCTGAAAGAGCCAAAAAAGCGGTCTTCACTAAAGTTGCCGGTTTTATGGTTGGAAGCGAGGTTTACCAATTTACCCAAAATAATAGGGTCAGCAAGAGAAAAACATATATTGATGGCTGCCAGGAAAAGTGTAAATATCATCAGCCATTTGTATGGCTTCAGGTACTTTAATAATATCTTCATTTATAAATTTTTTATCCGGAACAGGGGGGACTTCGATTGCAGGTAAAATTACATCGAAAGATGCCAATGAATCAACAATTGTACGACACTGTAAAAGCTGACGTAAAGGCAGGCACGCCGGTAAATTTGCCGAAAAGCAGGACTTTTGCCCATTTTAATCCCGGGTGATAGACTTATCTTATCTTCCGGGCATTATTTAAAAAAACATTTAAGATCAATTCTAAATATGAACCCATCCGTTAAGCATTACCCGTTTTATATAAAAGCCACCGTCGTTCTTTTTGGCCTGGTGCTCCTGATTTATGCTCTTTTTACCCTGAAAGGAATATTGGCGCCGTTGGCTTTTTCCTTCATCATCGCCATCTTATTAAATCCTTTGGTGAACAGGATGCAACGAAAAGGTTTTCACAAGGTATTGTCCATCGCCCTGGCCATCATTCTTGGTATCCTGGTAGTGGGCGGGATCTTATTTTTTATCTCCTCACAGGTGATGAACTTTGGAGAGAACCTTCCCCAGCTCAAAATAAAATTCAATGAGCACATTGCGGAATTACAACAATGGATAGCGACCACTTTTAAGTTCAGTATCCAGAAACAACAGGCAGCCATTGACGATATGCTGGAAAGCAGCAAGTCCTTCATGGGAGGGGCCGTGGGTACCGCTTTGGGAACGCTGGGATTAATATTTTTAGTTCCTATTTATGTCTTTCTTTTGTTATTCTACAAAACGCTGATCCTGAATTTTTTTCACGAGGTTTTTGCAGAGGAGAATACCCAGAAAGTATCGGAAGTATTGGTGGAGACCAAAGGGGCCATTCAAAGTTACATGGTCGGATTGTTGCTGGAAGCCCTGGTGATTGCAGCGATGAATTCAGTTGCTTTGCTGTTGCTGGGAGTGGACTATGCAATTTTGATCGGTGTAATTGGTGCCCTCCTGAATATGCTGCCTTATATCGGAGGTATTATTGCGATAGCCCTGCCAGTGATTATCGCCACTGTAACAAAAGATGGGTTCTCCACACAACTTGGTGTAATTGGCGCTTATACGCTTATACAGTTCATTGATAACAACTTCCTGGTACCCTTCCTGGTTTCCTCGAGGGTAAAGATAAACGCATTTTTTTCCATCGTGGTCGTGTTACTGGGGGGCGCTTTATGGGGCGTGGCGGGCATGTTCCTGTCCATTCCTTTTGTTGCAATCCTCAAGATCATATTTGACCGGCTACCCGAAATGAAACCCTGGGGTAAATTATTGGGAGATGTGGTGCCCACCCGGCATAAGGGCGAGGTTTGGATGAGACGGATTAAGAGGAGAGAAGAACTGGCAGAGAAAAAAGCGGAGCAGGAGGATAATGTATAATCGATTTGTGAATAAAGGGGGCTGGAAATTTTATGGGGAAATCTTTTAAAATTATATTCATTCCGTTTTTACCTTAACCATTCTAAATTTTAAAAGCATGACACAGATCAATGCATATTTATCCTTCGTGGAAACTGCCGGGAGGCAATGACTTTTTACCAGGATTGTTTTGGCGGAGATTTAGAGATAAAAACTTTTGGCGAAGCGCCTGGTGATGGGATGCCCGGGGTGCCCAAAGACCAGGTGATGCAGGCGAAACTTAGCAACGGCGGTTTACTGCTGATGGCATCCGATGGTTTGCAGGAAGTGGCTGTGAAAGGGAACCAGGTTAACTTAAATATTAATTGCAGCAGCGAAAAAGAAATCGAAGGCTTTTTTGAAAAGCTGGCCCAGGGAGGCAACATCACTATGCCCCTGGCTGACCAGTTCTGGGGTGCGAGGTTCGGTATGCTAATCGACAAGTATGGGATTGCATGGATGCTGAACTGGGAGAAGGGGGGAATTGATTAGGGGTAGCTGAGCGATTTATAGAATTGATAAGTTTATAAAGTCAATCTTTAGGGGTTTCGGGTTAAATACCTTTCTACTGTTCCATCAGCCGCCCCATCCCTCTCTGTCCAGGCTCCTATACTGAATCGCTTCTGCTAAAAATTCTGGTTTGATATCCTCGCTACCTGCAAGATCTGCAATCGTTCTGCTCACCTTGAGAATACGGTCATACGCACGGGCAGAAAGATTTAATTTTTCCATCGCGATCTTCAGCAGGTTTTGCCCGGCCGTGCTTATCACGCAAACTTCTTTCAGGGTCTTGCTGCTGATTTGTGCATTGGCGTATACGCCTTCCAGTTCTTTGTACCGCTCTTCCTGTATCATCCTTGCTTTGATCACTCTTTCGCGAATCTGTTCACTCTTCTCAAATGTTTTTGTGGACGACAGTTCGCTAAAAGCAACGGGGGTTACTTCCACATGCAGGTCGATCCTGTCCAGCAGGGGACCGGATATTTTAGCCAGGTATCTTTGCACAATTCCCGGCCCGCAGGTGCATTCCTTCTCCGGGTGATTGAAGTAACCGCATGGGCAGGGGTTCATACTGGCGATGAGCATAAAACTTGCAGGAAAGTCCAGCGCGATCTTTGCCCGGCTGATCGTTACTTTTCTTTCCTCCATTGGCTGCCGCATTACTTCCAGCACTGTTCTTTTAAATTCAGGTAATTCATCGAGGAACAATACGCCGTTATGGGCAAGAGAAATTTCACCGGGCTGCGGATTACCGCCCCCGCCCACGAGGGCAACATCAGAAATCGTGTGATGGGGGGATCTGAAAGGGCGTTTACTCACCAGCGTTGCATTCTCCGGAAGTTTACCTGCCACGCTATGGATCTTTGTTGTTTCCAGGGCTTCATTAAGGGTAAGCGGGGGAAGAATGGTAGGCAATCTTTTCGCCAGCATCGTTTTACCGGCGCCGGGGGGACCGATCAGAATAGCGTTGTGCCCGCCCGCCGCCGCTATTTCCAGCGCCCGTTTAATATTCTCCTGACCTTTTACATCTGCAAAGTCAATATCGAAACCACTTTGTGCGAAGGCAAATTCCTCCCTCGTATTTACAATCGTTTGTTGCAGGCTTTCTTCATTTTTAAAAAATTCAATGACCTCTGTGATATGGGTAACGCCATATACTTTCAGGTTATTAACCATAGCCGCTTCCTTTGCATTACTGGCCGGCACTATGAGTCCTTCGAACCCTTCTTTGCGCGCCTGTATGGCAATTGGCAAGGCGCCTTTGATAGGCCGCACTATGCCATCCAGGCTGAGTTCACCCATGATAACAAAGCGTTCCAGTCTTTCGGGATTGGCCAACTGTTCTGTGGCGCCCAGTGTACCGATAGCGATAGGAAGGTCAAAAGCAGAACCGGATTTTTTGATGTCTGCCGGGGCGAGATTCACCACCAGTTTGGTGCGCGGCATGTACAG